>NZ_CP051130.1:1200000-1800000 GCF_013378055.1 Parasphingopyxis sp. CP4
GTCGATAGCCGCGTTGAAGGAATCGCGAACTTCATCGCTGACGAGGAAAGACAGATCGTCCTTGTTGCCATTCCAAAAGGCTTCGAGGATCATGCGATAGGCCGACTGGGCGCCGATCAGGAACTCATTGATCTCAAACGAGGAATCGGCCGACGAAATCTTGCGAATGCCTGCAGCCGCTTGGGGTGCCACAAGGCCATCGCTTTCTTGTTCGGCTACCGGTGCAATATCCGGCACGCTCTGCGGAACGGGTGTCAGTTTCGGCGGCGCTTCCACGGGGCGCGGCATACGCGGTTCTTGTTCATGGCCAGTGCGTTGTCCAAGCACGCTGAACAGGCGCAAGCCCACGAAAACTGCAACCATCGCCAGAAGGATAATCTCGACCACAAGGCCTCCACTCAACTAATCTGGCCCATACATAGGCGCGCGCGCGGTGCGATTCAAATAGGGAATCCGCAAGCTACCCGGTTTTAACCGGCTTATTCGTCCAGCTGGGCCAATAAGTCGTAGCTGAAGCGCGCAATATTGAACCGTTCGCCGTCACCCACCGCATCGAATCCGCGCCGCACGATTACGATATTGCGCGCCGGAACGATCATGAGATATTGGCCACGATTGCCCATCGCCGCATAACTGCCGGCGGGAAGCCCCTGCTCCGGACCGAACAGCCAGAACTGCGCGCCATAGCCGACGCCGAAGCGGCCCGTTGGCTGGTCGGGCGCCGGTGTCGCAACATAATCATTCCAATCTGCAGGCAGGATGCGCTCACCCTGCCACACGCCGTCATTGAGGTAGAGCAACCCAAGCCGCGCCAGATCGCGGGCGGTCGTCCAGACCTGGCTCGACAGGATGAAATTACCTTCCCAGTCCGTCTCTGGCGTGGTTCGCGTCATGCCGATGCGCCACAACAGGTCCGTGAACGGAAAGGCCAGCGCCCGGTCTCCGTCGCCCAGCGTCGAGCGCAGTGCCCGCATCGCCAGCAATGTATCGTTGTTGGCATAGCGCCACCGCGCGCCCGGAACCGTCTCGAGCGGCAGGCTCGGGATTGATGCGGTGACACGCTGGCCACCGAAATAGATGTCGTCGGTGCGATTGCCGGCAAAAGGGCTCCAGAGCCCGCTGCTCATATGGAGCAGATTGTGCCAGGTGATCGCCGCGCGCGGATCGCCCGGTGTCTGCCAGGCGGGAACCGGGGCGGGTTGATCGAGATCGACCAGCCCCTGTTGCACGGCGGAGCCGATGATGGTCGCGGCAATGCTCTTGGCGACCGACCAGGTGCGTTGCGGGCGATGGAGATTATAGCCTTCGCGATACTGTTCGCCGATAATAGTGCCATTCTGCACCACCAGAACAGCCGTTGTTTCGGTGCCTTCGCCATAGGTGCTGCGATCAAGTGCGGAGGCGAGCACCGCATCGAGCCGCGCCTGGGTTGCGGGTTCGAGAGCGCGTACAGCACCGCCATCGCCGCGCGGCCAGGCCTGCGCATCGATCCCGGAGAGATCGCGCAGCTGAATTTCGGCTACCAATCGCGGTACCTGGATCTCGCCGTCCGGATCTGCGCCGGTTGGAAGCTGGGCACAGCCAAGATGGGGTCGCCATTGGGCCACGCGCGGCGGCATATCATCGGCAAAGCGAACCGTTACGCGCATCCGCTCACGGTCTATCTCGGCCGGTAAATCCGCGATTATCGGGCGATAGGCCGAATAGATACGCGTGAGATCGTCGGCCGTTACTTCTTCGACCGTCTGGCCGGCATTGAATATGCCGCTGCACAGAAAGGCAGCCTTATATCCAGCAGCAATTGCGAGATCATGTGGAGACGCAGGATCACTTTGCGCGTGGACAGCCGAGCCCGTGGCGGCAAGCGCGAAGATTGTGAGGGCAGTGCGATAGATGCTCATGGCCGCACTGTGCCGCCAGTCCTTTCCCCTGACAAGCGATTGCTAGCCATTGCTCTGCACGCGCCCGGCTGCTAGCGGGCATCGCGAAACCGCGCGATCAAGCGCCTTAGCTACACATTAATTTTTGAGGTTAGATACTATGGCAGACGAACAGGGTGCCACTCCCGATCAGGCAGGAGCAGGAGCAGGAGCAGGAGCAGCAGCAACAGCAACGGGCGGAGACGGCCCGCGCGCAAACATCCTCGCGCAATATGTGAAGGATCTGTCGTTCGAAAACCCAAATTCGCCGGGTGTCTATCAGGCGAATGAAACGCCGAAGATCGATGTCCAGTTCAACATTGGCAGCGACACCGCCGGTGAAGGCGTTTGGGAAGTATTGCTCAAGATGGAAGTCAGCGCCCAGCTCGAACAGGGCACCGCCTTTCATGTCGAGCTTTCCTACGCGGGCCTGTTTGCCTTGGCCAATGTGCCGGATGATCAGCGCGAGCCGTTCCTCCTGGTTGAAGCGCCGCGGATGCTCTTCCCATTTGCACGCCGAATTTTGGCCGACACTGTCCGTGACGGGAACTTCCCGCCGCTGATGCTTGAGCCGATTGATTTTGCCGCTCTCTACATGCAGCAAAAGGCGCAGCTGGCGCAGGGCGGATCCGACAATGTCGACATCGATTCGCAGATCGGCCAGGCCTAACCCCAACATGCCAGGACCCGAGACAGGAACCGGCGGAACGCCATGAACCTGCTCCGGGCCACCGGGACGATTGGCGGCTTGACCATGGTCAGCCGCGTCGCCGGTTTTGTGCGCGACATGCTGCTGGCCCGTATCCTCGGGCCAGGCATGGCGGCCGACAGCTTCTTCGTCGCGTTCCAGCTGCCCAACATCTTCCGTCGACTTTTTGCGGAAGGCGCCTTTGCGGCCGCCTTTGTCCCCCTGTTCAGTCGCAAACTCGGCAAGGATGGCGAGCTCGACGCCGCTGAAAAATTCTCGAGCGAGGTCGTCTCGGTATTTGTGCCGACGCTGATCCTGTTTGTGGCGCTATTCGAGATTGCGATGCCGGCGATCATCTGGTTGATGGCCAGTGGCTTCCAGGAGATCCCGGGTAAGTTCGAGCTGACGGTGGCGTTGGCCCGGATCACCTTTCCCTATCTCTTCCTGATCAGCATGGTCGCCCTGCTCGCGGCGATCCTCAATTCGATGTCGCGCTTTGCCGCTGGCGCAAGCTTCCCGATCCTGCTCAATATCGTGCTGATCGCCGCGCTTTTACTCGGCGACAATGCATCGATCCTGATCGGCGATTTTGCCCGCGGGCCAGATGGAGACGAAATCGTCGTCGCCTATTTCCTCGCTGGCGGTGTGGCGCTCGGCGGTGTCGTACAGCTGCTATGGTTGTGGTTCTGGATGAAACGCAGCGGCTTTCGGCTCAAGTTCCAACGCCCCCGCCTGACCAAGGATGTCAAAGAACTCGGAGTCATTATCCTGCCAGCGGCTTTCGGCGCGGGCGTCTATCAGATCAGCCAGCTCGTCCAGCTCTTCTTCGCAACCCAGCTTGCCAGCGGATCGGTCAGCCATCTCAACTTTGCAGACAGGCTCAACCAGCTCCCGCTCGGTGTGATTGGCATTGCACTGGGCACGGCCATCCTCCCTGCCCTGTCGCGTCATATCGGATCGGGTGACAAGGCCGAGGCCGACAAGGTCCAGTCCAACGCGATCGAACTTGCGATGCTGCTGACGTTCCCGGCGGCTGGTGCGCTGATGATCTGCGCACCGGCTTTTGTGAATGCGATCTTCCTAGGCGGACAATTTGATGCCGAGGATGCCCGCATCACCAGCAACGTGTTGGCCGCTCTGGTCGCCGGTCTTCCCGCCTATGTCCTGATCAAGGTCCTGACGCCGGCATTCTTCTCGCGCAAGGATACGCGCACGCCCGTTTATGCCGCAGCGATCGTGCTCGGCTTCTTCATCACCTTCAACATAGTGATGATCGAACGCCTCGGAATTGTGGGCATTGCATCAGCGACCGCAGTCGGCGCGTGGCTCAATGTCGTTATGCTCTACACAATCCTGCAACGCCGCGGTCACTATCGGCTCAATGCCGGGCTGGTGGGCAGGCTGTTCGGCCAGCTGCTCGCCACCGCTGCGATGGTTGGCGCGCTCTATTTTGTCATTCCACCTCTCAGTGCCTGGTTTGGCGGCAGCATCATCGAACGCGTTCTTTCAATTGCAGCACTGGTCAGCACGGGCATGCTCGTCTATTTCGCCGTCGCAGCGCTCACCGGCGCTATCGATCGATCCAAGATCGCTCTCCTGCTCAAGCGAAAGGCAACTGACTGATGCGCGTCGTTTCCGGCATTCAGCCCACCGGCAATCTCCATCTCGGCAATTATCTCGGCGCGATCGTCAACTGGGTTAAGATGCAGGAAGACGGCGATTGCTTTTTCTTCCTTGCGGATCTTCACGCTATTTCGCTGCCGACCAACGCAGCAGAACTAAGCGCGAGCACTCGCGAAATGGCCGCCGCGCTGATTGCGTCCGGCGTCGATCCAGATCGTTCGACACTGTTCAACCAGGCGCGCGTCCCGGCCCATGCAGAACTGCAATGGCTGCTGAGCGGCACGGCCAGGATGGGCTGGCTCAACCGGATGACGCAGTTCAAGGAAAAGTCCGGCAAGAACAAGGAAGGCTCGAGCATCGCGCTCTACGCCTATCCCGTTCTCCAGGCTGCCGACGTGCTGCTCTATCGCGCCACACATGTTCCGGTTGGGGAAGACCAGAAACAGCATCTCGAACTCGCTCGCGATATCGCCGAAAAATTCAATACGGACACGAACACCGAGACCTTCGTGCTGCCCGAACCCTATATCGGGAAGACGGCAGCGCGGATCATGTCTTTGCGGGATGGCTCGGCCAAGATGTCGAAATCCGATCCGTCGGATATGAGCCGGATCAACCTGTCCGATGATAGCGACCTGATCGCGAAAAAGGTCCGCAAGGCGCGCACCGATCCCGAACCCCTGCCCGAGACGATGGAGGGCCTTGCCGAACGGCCGGAGGCGCGGAACCTCGTGACCATCTATGCAGCGCTGGCGAATGTCCCGACCGCTGATGTGCTCAGCGAGTTTGCTGGCAAGGGCTTTGGTGATTTCAAGCCCGCTCTGGCTGACCTCACGGTCGCGGTGCTTGAGCCCGTGTCTGCGCGCTTTAATGAATTGAAAGACGATACGACGGCACTTGATGCGATTCTTGAGGCGGGGGGCGAGAAAGCGGCAGCCGCTGCAGCCCCTGCCCTTTCCGACACCTATCGCGCACTCGGCCTGCTTAGCGGTCGCTGATTTCTGCGGCTTGCGCGTTCAAATCGCGTTCAGGCGATTTGGTATAAAGGGACGAAATACTATATATTGGTAGGATAGTATTTCGGAGAACCGTCATGCCACGGACATTTCTTGCCTTTTTCGCGCCGCTCGCACTGCTCGCTGTTGCCGCCTGCACGACCCCGTTTCGGGCAGATGTCGCGCGCTTCCAGCAGATGCCCGCTCCGCAAGGACAGACATTCTTCGTCCAGCCCTATGATTCCGAAAAGGCTGCGGGCCTTGAGTTTTCAACCTACGCCAATCTCGTCACCGCGGAGCTGAGCCAATATGGCTACACCGCTGCACGCTCTGCCCAGGACGCAACGCTAGTCGTGACGATGGACTATGGCGTTGATAATGGTCGCGAGCGGGTCGTCACTACGCCGGGTTATCGTCGCGGCTATTGGGGTTACAGCCCATTCTACAGTCGCCTCCGCTATCGCTCGCCATATTATTATGGCTGGCATGACCCATTCTTCGATAGTGCCTTCGGCTACCCGGAGATCCGCAGCTACACCTTATACACCAGCGAACTGAACATGCGGATCGACAGGACAGATACCGGCGAACCGGTATTCGAAGGACGCGCCCGCGCACGATCCCGCTCAGACACGCTGACCGAGCTGGTGCCAAATCTCATCGAAGCAATGTTCACCGGGTTCCCGGGGAACTCGGGCGAAGAAGTTCGTATTACGGTGATGCCAGCCGAAGACGGATAGTCAGAAGGGCTACGACGACCAGAAGATCATCCGATCATCTGTGAGCAACCGCAGCGTCCCTGATCGAGAAATCTTCTAGACGCTACCTTCAAAATTGCGAAGCTTGCGCGCGAAAACACGTGCATTCTTGCTGGGCTTTCCGTCATCGACCGGCAAGGTGATCGCGACTTTGCTGGCGCCGTCAAAGTCGATCGTCACCGGCACCTCAACCTTGGAGGACACGACTGTTGTCCGGCGAATAAAGCGATGTGCTTTTTCCGTATTTTCCAGCGCGAATTCCTTGCGCATTGTAGATTTGTCATCCGCCTTTGCCCAATCGGCCACTGGCGAACGCTTATCAGATTTCTTCTTTTTCTTATCATCGGACATTGATTTTCCCCACTATAACTCTTTAATAAGAAATACGAATTTTTCCGCCGGCCAAAATCAAAAATGTAATACGAAGATTCTGGAAGTCCCGGCTTATCTGGCCTCAGTTTATTTATGAAAACTGCGCCTATCTGGTAATTTGGTTACGCCGAGCACGCTTGGTTGACAAGAAATAATCGAAACGCAATATCGCTTGGAAGCCTTGGGGGGGGCAAAGTGTGAAAAAGTTCGTTTTCCTTTCGATGCCTCGTACAGGTTCAAGCATGGTCGTGCGTATGCTTCGGACTCATCCAGACATAATGTGCCTGCCGGCCATCTTTACTGAGAAGGGTTGGAAGCGTTGGGCCGAAGACAACCCGAATACGAGATCGGAAATGATCCAGAGGCTGGCGCAGCTTGCACCAGAATGGAATGATGTTGAGCGCCGGCTGTCCGGAATGGATGATCTCCTGGCAACGCTGGAGGATCTCAACGGCGACAAGCGAGCCTTTGGGTTCAAGCAACATTTCGGAAAACCCGGCAGATCATCAACGCAACAGATTATCGATCTCAAATTGCCAACTCTGATTCTCGATCGGAGCAACGTCCTGGCGTGTTATTCGTCAAGCAAGATCGCAAAGAAAACTGGCCAGGGATCACTTATCGATCCCGCCAAACGCCGACGCGCCAAGGTGGATTTTGTTCCCGACGAATTTTCATTGTTTCTGGCCCGACGCAGGAAGATCGACAAGCACTGGAACGGCGAATTGGAAAAGACCGGCGTCGACACGATGACGCTCGAATATAACGAAGCGCGCACTCTCGCCGGAATGGAGCGGGTAGCCGAATTCCTCGGTCAAGAAGCGGGGAAGTTCGGCGATTGGGGGACAGCAAAACGCAATTCAAACAACATCTTGAGTCGATTTTCCAACCCCGACAACGCCGAAGCCTATCTCGAGGCTCACGATCTGATGGATTGGGCCGAAGAAAACTAGAGCACGCCTGCAAAGGCGATGCCGACAATCTCTAGACGCTAACTAGTTTTCGAGTTTGCGGAGCAGCGAACGGACATCTGAATCGAGCTCGCTATCAGCTGCGCGCAATTCCTTGATGCGTTTGATCGCATGGATCACCGTGGTGTGATCACGACCCCCGAACCTTCTGCCAATCTCGGGCAGCGATCGCGGCGTCAAACGTTTGGCGAGATACATGGCAACTTGACGCGGCCGGGCAACTTCCCGTGCGCGACGTGCCGATGTCATCTCGGCATGGCGGATCCCATAATGTTCGCACACGCTACGCTGGATCTCATCGATCGTGATCCGCCGCTGTGAGTGGCGCAATAGATCAGCGAGCGTTTCCTGCGCAAAGGCAAGATCGATCGGCCGCTTGGAGAGCAGTGAGTATGCAACCACGCGCGTGAGCGCGCCTTCCAATTCACGGATGCTCGCCGAGAATCGTTGGGCCAGGAAGTCGGCGACATCGCGCGGCATATCGGCCTGCGGCATCTGGCCGAGCTTGTGCGAAACAATCCGGCGACGATGGTCGAGATCAGGCTGGCGCAAATCTGTAACCAGACCACCGGCGAGCCGCGAGGCAATGCGCTTGTCGACGGCGCCAAGTTCATGCGGCGGACGATCCGCGCTGATCACCAGACGATGGCCGGTTGCGATTATCTCGTTGATTGTATGGAAGAATTCTTCTTGTGTTGCTTCCTTGCCGGCGATGAATTGGACATCGTCAACCAGCAGAAGATCGGCCGAACGCAGCTTCTGCTTGAAGCCGATCGTATCCTTTTCGCGCATCGCCGAAACGAACTCATACATGAACTTTTCAGCCGACATGTAGAGAACATTGGAGCGCGGCTTCTGGCGAAGAAACTCATGTCCGATCGCATGCAGGAGATGCGTTTTGCCAAGACCAGTACCGGCATGGATATAGAGCGAGCTGAACATCGGGACGCCGACATCGGCCATCATGCGCGCGGCATTGAAGGCAACTTCATTGGCCGTACCGGTCACGAAGTTTGAAAAGACGTAACGATTTTCCAGTGGTGTACCGATGCTGTCACCACTCGTGCCGGTCAGCTGTTCGGTCGGAGGCAGGACATCTTCTTCACCGACAATGAACAGAGCCGGACGTGATGCGCCTTCCGCAGCGACGATATCGATCTCACGCACACTTGGAACAGTGGCGCGCCATGCATAACGCAGGCGATCGGAATAATGTTCGCGAACCCAGTCCGCCATGAAATGCGATGGCAGTTCGAGTCGAACCTGTCCCGCTTCCTCTTCAAACCCGATCAGCTTCATCGGCTTGAGCCAATGATCAAATGTCCGCGCACCCAGATCGCGGCGCAGTCCATTTCGAATGGCCTGCCATGCTGCCTCAAAAGGCTGGTGTGAATCTACGCTGTCGGTGTTGGAATCGGAATCACTACCATCGAGTCCATTATCCTGCCGCACGCAACAAACCTCCCCTTACGACTTCTAACCCCATCCAATATGGCCTGATGTTGCTTGCGACACCTAGACCCCCCGTTGCGCCGGACAGAAAAAGGGTTCTGCGAAAATTGGGATTTTCGCATTGCACTCGTGACTGGCGACTGTGTCGGTCGGGAAGAATCGCTACCGACCGAGAGACTGTTTGATGAATTGTTAACGCGCTCAAAGCAAGGGGGCCGAGAGTCAAAAAATTGAAATAAATGGGGTTGACACGCAGAGCTGCCAATCCTGCTGTGATCCGCAGTAAAGCTTTGTTTTTTAAGTGGTTATAGCCACTTCAATGGAAGCCCATTCGATTCGCTGATCGTGCGACTCGTTGAGATTCCAAGTGTAACGTTTCTGAAAAAAATTTTTTCGGTGACCGGCGTGGCCCACCGGTCACATGACAAATCGACGACAGGCCTATTTGAGGGCAGCGACGCGCTTTGACAGACGCGACAATTTGCGTGCCGCAGTGTTCTTATGGAAGATTCCCTTGGCAACACCGCGAGCCAATTCAGGCTGCATGGCCTGCAACGCTTCGTTCGCTACCTTCTTGTCACCCGCTTCAACTGCCGCCTCAACATTCTTGATGGACGTGCGAATCCGGCTCACCCGGTTGGTGTTTACAACAGCGGCCCGGTTGTTCCGGCGAATGCGTTTCTTGGCCTGCAATGTATTGGCCATAATAAACCTCGATCATTTCAAAATAATAAGGTGCGGACGCGCCGCACCGAAAGCGGATGGCACCTAGCTACACACGCGGCTCAGGTCAAGTGGAGAGGCGCGTTTTCAGTGCTGGCATTGTGGGCAATAAAATGTCGATCGACCGCCATCGACACGCCGTCTTATCTGGCCCCCGCACGCACACGGCTCCCCTTCCCGTCCATAGGCGCGCCAGCTTTTGAAGAAATAGCCGAGCTCGCCATCGGGCCGGGCATAGTCGCGCAGGCTCGAACCACCGGCCTCAATTGCTGACTGCAAGATTTCCTTGATCGCTAAGACCAGCCGTTCGAGCCGCGCGATCCGAATACGTCCGCCGGCCGTACCCGGTGCTATATGCGATTGGTGGAGCGCTTCGCAGACATAGATGTTGCCGAGCCCAGCAACGACGCGCTGATCCAGAAGCAATGCCTTGATGCTTCCCTTACGACCGGTCAGCGCGCCTTTGAGATAGGCTGGTGAAAAGTCCGGCCCCAGTGGTTCAGGGCCAAGCGCAACAAATGGTGCGAATTGATCGAGCGCGGCAGTCTCGATCAGATCGAGTGATCCGAATCGCCGCGGGTCATTAAGCGCCACGCTTTTGCCTTCGGAGGTTTGGATAACGAGGTGATCGTGTTTTCCGATCTCGTCCGGTTCGAGTCGCCAGCGTCCCGACATGCCAAGATGGAAGATCAGGGTATCGCCGCGGTCAGTATCGATCAGGCCATATTTGGCGCGCCGCCCAAGCCCGGTGACCATCGCTCCGGTTAGGCGTTGGCGCAGGTCAGCCGGTATCGGGCGCCTGAGATCGGGCCGTCGCGGCTCGACCGAGACGAGGCGGCGACCTGCCAAGACAGGCTCAAGACCGCGCACGGTCGTTTCGACTTCTGGAAGTTCCGGCATCACAAACAGCTAAGTTGCGTTTGCGAGCACGGCAAGGCTTGGCTAGAGGATCAAGCCTTCCCATTTGGGGGATATCAATGACCGACGAAACAGTTTCCTTTGGCTATGAAGACATAGCCCCCGACGAAAAGACGCGCCGTGTAGGCGGTGTCTTTTCCAATGTGGCGTCCAGCTACGATCTGATGAATGATGCAATGTCGGGCGGCATGCATCGTCTATGGAAAGATCGCTTCGTGCGGCGGCTGAAACCACGGGCTGGCGAAGTCGTGCTCGATATGGCCGGCGGCACCGGAGACATCGCCTTTCGCATCGCGCGCCGTGGTGCATCGGTTACGGTTGCCGATATCAATCCGGAGATGCTGCAGGTGGGCATGGAGCGCGCCGATAAACGTAAGATAGAAGGTTTGCTCTGGGCCGAAGAAAATGCCGAACAGCTGAGCTTCGCCGACAAGAGCTTCGACGCCTATACGATTGCGTTCGGGATCCGCAACGTGACCCATATCGATCAGGCTCTTGCAGAGGCGCATCGCGTTCTCAAACGGGGCGGCCGTTTTTTCTGCCTCGAATTTTCTACGACCCTGTGGCCGGGTTTTGCCGAGGCATATGATCTCTATTCGCACAAGATCGTTCCCAAGATTGGCCAGGCACTCGCCAAGGATGAAGACAGCTATCGCTATCTGATCGAATCGATCCGCCGTTTCCCCGATATGGAAAAGTTCAAAGGCATGATTGCCGATGCCGGCTTCACCCAGTGCAGCGTTGAACCGATGCTCGGTGGCCTCGTTGCCATCCATAGCGGCTATCGCATTTGACCCGTCCTAGAACACATATCTGGCGGCTTCTTAAATGGGGCCGCACGCTGGCCCGGCATGGCGCACTCAGCGGGATCGAACGTGATCCGCTGACGCCTCCCCCCGTAAAACGGATGATCCGCATCGCCCGGTTTGGGGCGCGGGTGCCGAAACAGCCCGCCTATGCCGATGCCTTCCAGGCGATCGGACCGGCGGCGATCAAGCTCGGCCAGACCTTGGCCACGCGCCCTGATCTTGTCGGCGAAGAGGCAACCCATGATCTGATGCGGCTTCAGGATCGGCTACCCCCGATCCCGTTCAAGCAGATTGAGCAGGCTATTGCCGGGTCATTCGACAAGCCGATTGATACGCTGTTTTCGGAAATCGATCCCGAGCCGGTTGGCGCCGCTTCAATCGCTCAGGTTCACAAGGCTGTGACCACAGATGGACGAACAGTTGCCGTAAAAGTCTTGCGCTCCGGCATCGAAAAAGAATTTGCGCGCGACATAGACACCTATGAATGGGCGGCGACCCAAGTCGAAGCCATGGGCGGTGAGCTCGCGCGCCTCCGACCACGCCTGACAATCGAAACCTTCAAACGCTGGACGGCCCGTGAACTTGATTTGCGTCGCGAAGCTGCGTCAGCGTCAGAGCTGGCAGAAGGCATGCAAGCGGAACCCGATTTCGTAGTGCCGGAAATCGACTGGCAGCGCACCGGTGGCCGGGTCATGACGCTGCAATGGTTTGACGGGATCAAGATATCGAATCGCGAGGCGCTAGACGCCGCAGGCCATGATCGCAAAGCGTTGGCCGGGAAACTGGTCCGCGCCTTTCTCCGCCAAGCGATCTCAGAAGGCTTTTTCCATGCCGACATGCATCAGGGAAATCTGTTCGTCCTGCCGGATGGCAAGATTGCTGCAATCGACTTTGGCATCATGGGCCGGGTCGATCGGCGCGCACGTCTCTGGTTGGCGGAAATTCTCTACGGCCTGATCACCGGTAATTATAAGCGCGTTGCGGAAATTCATTTCGAAGCCGGCTATGTTCCGAGCTATCACAATGTCGCCGAGTTCGCGACGGCGCTTCGGGCTGTTGGCGAACCGATTCGCGGACTGCCGGTGAAAGACATCTCGATCGGCCAGATGCTCGACGGACTATTCGCCATCACGCGCGATTTCGACATGCAGACCCAGCCGCACCTTCTTCTCCTGCAAAAGACCATGGTGATGGTCGAAGGCGTCGCAACGAGCCTCGATCCGGACGTCAACATGTGGGAGACGGCGAAGCCATTCGTCGGTGAGTGGTTGCGCAGCGAATTGGGTCCCGAGGCGGCGCTTGCCGACAGGCTGCGCGAAGATATTGGAACGCTGGCGCGCCTGCCGGAGCTGGTACGGCGGCTTGAAGCGGAGATTCCAAACAGGGGCGCCGCGCCTCCTGCCCCGCCACTGCGCGATGTCGAGGTCGTGACTTTTGGAAATGGCTGGAAATACTGGCTCGTCGCGGCCTTGGGGGCAGGCCTTGGCGTTGCAGGAACTTGGTATTGGTTATGATTACAAAGTTTCGGAAACGGTTCCGCAAGGCCTACAAGCGGCCAGATCGTCCGGACAAGGATGGGGTCACCTATCGACCATTAGATCCGCTCGACGAACGCTTTGACGCTTGGCGGGTCGTAGTCGAAGATGATCGTCACCGCGCGATGTATGACCGATTGAGCACGATGATCGACCGCGATGCCTATGCGGCACTGCAGGAAAAATACCGATCTGAAATTGAAGTGAACGACGAACGCGCCGTCACGAAATATCTCGATCTTGCGCCTTGGTTCATGATTCATTCGCGGATTGCCCGGCTGCTCGACATCGATACCCGGCCGAAATGTTCGATCCTCGATATCGGGACCGGTGGTGGCCAATTTTTGGCAGTGGCCAAAGCCTATGGCCATGAGGTCCTCGCCTTCGACCAACCGGAACCGCAGATCTATGGCGACTTGTTGGAACTGTTTGAGATCGATCGGATCGAGGGCAGTGTGATGCTGGGCAAGCCTCTGCCGACGGCAATCGGTCGTTTCGACCTCGTGTTGATCAATGGACAAGTCTTTGACGTCTGGCCGGATAAGCGAACAGAGCGTTGGGATGTGCCGGAATGGGCATCCTTTCTTGAGTATCTGTGCGACACGCACCTCACCTATCCGGGGACGCTTTTCCTGGGACTGAACAAGTCCGCCGGGCCAACTGCCACTGAGGATTTTCTATGGCCCCTGGTCGACCTTGCCGAAACGAAGGGCGCATCGGTTGAACGCAAGCGCGCAACCATGTTGTTCGACCTCGAAGATCCACTGCGTTTTGACACTGTCCCCCACCAACCCTGGCTAACTCTGGGCAGCGAATGACTGGACAAGCCTGCCATCGACCCGCACATATTTGCCCATGAACGGCAAACGCATCCTGCTCGTGATTGGCGGCGGTATCGCAGCCTATAAGTCGTGCGAGCTCATTCGCCTGATCCGCAAGGCCGGTGGCGGGGTTACCTGCGTGCTCACAGATGGCGGTGCGCAGTTTGTAACCCCGATGACATTGGCCGCGCTTTCAGAGGCGGAAGTGTATTCTAGTCTCTGGGATCTCAAGAACGAAACCGAGATGGGCCATATCCAGCTGTCTCGCGAAGCTGACCTTATCGTGGTCTGCCCGGCAACAGCCGACCTGATGGCGAAGATGGCCGCCGGCATCGCCGATGATCTTGCCACTACCCTGCTGCTGGCCACCGACACACAGGTGATGGCGGTTCCCGCGATGAATGTTCGGATGTGGGATCATGCAGCGACGCAGCGCAATGTTGGCCAACTGCGCGATGATGGCGTGATTGTTCTCGATCCAGACGAAGGCCCGATGGCCTGTGGCGAATTTGGCGAAGGCCGCCTGCCGGAACCCGATGCGATCTTCGCAGAAATCGAGCATTGGCTGGCAAGCTCGACCAAGGATCGCGCACACCCGCTGGCCGGCAAGCGTGTCGTGATCACGGCGGGGCCGACCCGCGAGCCGATTGATCCTGTTCGCTATATCGCCAACCGGTCATCCGGTCGGCAGGGCTATGCCATTGCTGGTGCCCTTGCTCGGCTGGGCGCGAATGTCTCGCTGATTTCCGGACCGGTAGCGCTGGAAACACCGCGCGGCGTCAATCGCATCGATGTTGAAACGGCGCTTGAGATGGAGGCAGCTGTCGATGCCGCGCTCCCGGCGGACGTGGCGATCTTGGTGGCCGCCGTTGCCGATTGGCGCGCTGAAGCCTCGCCGCGGAAAATCAAGAAAGGCGAGACCGGCGGGCCGCCGGATCTCAACCTGATCGAGAATCCGGATATTCTCGCCGGGCTTAGCCGCAGCGATAAACGGCCCGAGCTCCTGATCGGATTTGCCGCGGAGACCGACAAGGTTGTTGGCCACGCCAAGGCCAAGCTCGACCGCAAGGGCTGTGACTGGATCATCGCCAATGATGTTTCAGGCGACGTGATGGGTGGCGCGGACAATAGCGTCCACATCATCACCGAGGCCGGTGTTGAGAGTTGGGAACAGATGCCGAAAAGCGATGTCGCCCGGAAACTTGCCGAAAGAATCGCCGATGTCCTTGCCTGATATCACCATCCAGCTGAAGCGCCTGCCCCATGGCGACGGACTGCCGATGCCCGCCTATGAGAGCGCGGGCGCTGCCGGCATGGATGTTGTGACCGCCGAAGATTTCTCGCTCGAACCGGGCGAGCGCATGGCGGTGCCCAGCGGTTTCGCCATTGCCATCCCTGAAGGCTATGAAGTGCAGGTCCGCCCGCGCTCGGGCCTAGCGTTCAAAAATGGAATCACATGCTTGAACGCACCCGGCACGATCGACAGCGATTATCGCGGTGAGGTGAAAGTCATCCTCGCCAATCTTGGCAGCGAGACGTTTTCGGCGCTGCGCGGCGAGCGGATTGCCCAGCTTGTTCCGGCGCCGGTCCAGCGTGCTGTAATGACGGAAGTAGACGAACTCGACGACACAGAACGGGGATCTGGCGGGTTCGGCTCCACGGGTCGATGAACCTCAGTGACGACCAGCTGGAGCGCTATGCGCGCCATATTGTCCTGAAAGAAATTGGCGGCGACGGGCAGAAGAAGCTGCTCGAAGCCACAATCGCCATTGTCGGCGCAGGTGGCATCGGATCGCCCCTGATCCAGTATCTGGCGGCAGCCGGTGTTGGGACGCTTCGCATAATCGATGATGATGCCGTCGCCCTCTCCAATCTCCAGCGCCAGACGCTGTTCGGCAGCGATGATATCGGGGCAGCCAAGGTTAGCCGCGCGAGTGCGGCTATAGCCAAGCTCAATCCAGACGTAACCGTCGAACCGATCCATGCCCGACTTACCGACGAACGGATCGAAGGATTTCTCAAGGGCGCAACGCTGATCGTCGACGGATCCGATAATTTCGAAACGCGCCTGCTGGTCGCCGATGCGGCCCTCAAGGCTCGCGTCCCACTTGTTTCAGCAGCAATCGGGCAGTTCGAAGGCCAGCTAGCCGTGTTCCGCGGCTGGGAAGCCGACAAGCCCTGCTATCGCTGCTTCGTTGGCAGCAGTCCCGATCAACCCGATGTGAGCTGTGCGGACCAGGGTGTGCTGGGAGCGCTCGCCGGTATCATGGGCAGCATGGCGGCGATGGAAGCAATCCGGCAGATTACCGGCTTCGGCGAGGACATGGCCGGCAAGCTGCTGCTGTTCGATGCGCTCAATTTGCGGGCCCGAACCCTGTCCCTTCCCAAAGATCCAGGATGCCCGACATGCGCGGACTGACCATTATCCTTGCGAGCACCGATCCGGAGCGTTTTTATTCCGCGCTGGCGATCGCAGCGGCGCAGGCAGCGACCGGTGGCGATGCGCGGATATTCTTTGAAGGTCGCGCGGTCGCTCAATTGGCGGACGCGTCGGGAGCGCCCGGCGATGCCGATCGCCATGCCGCTGGCCTACCGACATTGGCGCAAATCCGGCTGGAATCTACCCACCTCGGCGTCAAGCTGATCGCTTGTCAGGGTGGGATGGCGCTGGCAGGATTGGAGATCGGTCAGCTGGGCCCGGGCGTTGAAGCCGGAGGTCTGGTCGGCCTGATGACCGGCCTTGGGGATGATCGGCTCATCACTTTTTAGGGGAGACCGCCCATGACATTACCCGTAACCGCCGCGCTGACCGCCGCACTTGCCGCGCTTCTGCTGCTGCTGGCAATCGACACAGTACGTTCGCGCTTCCGCACCCAGCAAGCCTTTGGCACTGGTGATGATCAGCGCTTGATAAGCGCCAGTAGGGCGCACGGAAATCTCGCCGAGCATGCGCCGATCGTGATCATCATGGTTGCGCTACTGGAGATGAGCCGCGCCGATCATATGGGCCTGATGATCATCGCCGGAACGTTCCTGTTCGCCCGGGTCATGCACGCCATGGGGCTTTACATGAAGCAGAAAGAAGGCGGCGGACCGCCTTTGCCACGCGCGCTCGGCGTGATCCTGACATGGCTTGTCATCATCGCGCTTGGCGGCTGGATCGCCTACATGCTGATGGGAAATCTCGGCAGCTAGGCTTCGTCCTCAGCCGCCGGTTTCTTCTTGGCGGCCGGCTTTTTCTTCGCCGCTGGCTTTTTCTTGGCCGGTGCCTTTTTGCGCTTGCGCTTCTTCGCCGGGCCTTTTGCCGCGCGTTCATCGATCAGCTGCGCAGCCTCTTCCAGCGTGAGCTCATCCTTGTCGACCGTTTTCGGGATCGTCGCATTGGTCGTGCCATCAGTGACATAAGGACCGTACCGTCCGTCCATCAGCTTGATCTCTTCTTCGGTGCGCGGATGCTTGCCGAGAATTTTCAGCGGTTCGCGCTGGCCGCGCCCGCGTCCGCCCTTGGTCTTGGCTTCGGCAATCTTCACCACCGCCGCATTCATCCCGATGTCGAACACTTCAGCCGTGGTCTCGAGCTTTGCATATTTCCCGTCATGACGAAGATAGGGGCCATAGCGACCGATCGCCGCCTCGATATCCTTGCCCGTCTCGGGATGCTCGCCAACGATGCGCGGCAGCGACAATAATTTGAGCGCCATTTCCAGATCGACATCGGCGCGCGCGACATCCTTGGGAATGGAGGCGCGCTTGGCTTCCTTGGCTTCGCCGCGTTGGACATAGGGACCAAATCGCCCCGTCTTGAATTCGATATCCTGATCGGTTTCCGGATCCTTGCCGAGGATCTCGTCCGCGCCATGATCGTCCTGGTTCGCGCCACGCTGACCAAACTGACGGGTGAATTTGCATTCCGGATAGTTAGAGCAGGCGATAAAGGCGCCATAGCGACCACCGCGTAGCGCCAATTTACCTTCATTACAGCGCGGACAAAGGCGCGGATCGGATCCGTCCTCTTTTTCCGGAAACAACAATGGTTCCAGAAACTTATCGAGCTCGGCGGTGATATCCGACGGCTTCTGTTCCATTACCTCATCAGTCTTGGGTTTGAAGTCCTGCCAAAAGGCCTGGAGGATCTCTTTCCACTCCGCGCGGCCACCGGAAATATCATCGAGCTCTTCTTCGAGGCCGGCGGTGAAATCATAGCTGACATAGCGTTCGAAAAAGCGCTGGAGGAACGAAGTGACGAGCCGACCGCTCTCTTCCGGATAGAAGCGGTTCTTATCGACCCGGACATATTCGCGATCCTTGAGCGTTTTCAGGATCGACGCATAGGTCGATGGCCGGCCGATACCGAGCTCTTCCATCTTCTTGACGAGACTGGCTTCGGAATAGCGCGGCGGCGGCTGGGTGAAATGCTGTTCGGCATCGACACTCTTCTTGGCCGGTGCATCGCCTTCGCTCATCATCGGCAGGAGTTTTGAATCCTCATCGCCATCATCGTCGCGACCCTCGGTGTAGAGCGCCATGAAGCCCGGGAATTTCACAACCTGTCCGGTAGCGCGCAGGGCCGTCTGGCCGGTGCCCTCTTCCATCTGCACGGTGGTCCGCTCAAGCCGGGCCGATGCCATTTGGCTGGCCAGCGCGCGCTTGTAGATCAGTTCATAGAGCCGCGCATGATCACCGCCGCCAGCCTTGTCGCGGGAGAAATCGGTTGGTCGTATCGCTTCATGCGCTTCCTGTGCGTTCTTCGCCTTGGTCTTGTAGACGCGCGGACTGTCCGGAACATAGCTCGCGTCATAGCGATTGGCGATCGCACCACGAGCCGCCGAGATGGCCGAGCCATCCATCTGCACACCGTCCGTCCGCATATAGGTGATCGCGCCATCTTCGTAGAGCTGCTGGGCGATCCGCATGGTGTGGCTCGCGGCGAAACCCATCTTGCGCGCCGCTTCCTGCTGCATGGTCGAGGTGGTGAATGGCGGCGGCGGATTTCGTGTGAGCGGCTTGGTTTCAACCGAGACAATCTTGAACGCGCCGGCTTCGACATCGGCCTTGGCGGCCATCGCATCGCCTTCACTGCTAACCGACAGACGATCGATCTTCTCGCCTTTCCAGCGGACGAGCCGTGCGGTGAATGCCGTACCGTCCTGCTCCATGGCAGCGGTAATCGACCAATATTCCTGCGGCGTGAATGCTTCGATTTCGCGCTCGCGTTCGACCACCAATTTGAGCGCAACCGATTGCACGCGGCCGGCGGAGCGAGCGCCGGGAAGCTTACGCCAAAGCACCGGCGAGAGGGTGAAGCCGACGAGATAATCGAGCGCGCGCCGAGCGCGATAGGCGTCGACCAAATCATTATCCAGGCCGCGCGGATTGGCGATCGCATCGAGCACGGCCGCCTTGGTTATTGCATTAAAAGCAACGCGTTCGACCTTGCCGGGCAGTGCCTTGCGCTTCTGCAGGACCTCCTGGACATGCCAGCTGATTGCCTCCCCTTCGCGATCCGGATCAGTCGCGAGAATCAGTTCATCGGCATCCTTTGCCGCGTCGGTGATCGCCTTGAGCTGCTTGGTCTTGTCGCCATAGGCTTGCCACTTCATGGCAAAGTCATTTTCGGGATCCACAGAGCCATCCTTGGGCGGTAAATCCCGGACATGGCCGTAGGATGCGAGCACGCGATAATCGCCGCCAAGATATTTTTCGATGGTCTTCGCCTTGGCCGGCGATTCTACAACTACAAGTTTCATAGGTCGGACGTTTCTCTCAAATCTGGCCGGGCTCTCATACGCGCACGAGGATGGGATGCAAATCCAGTTCGTCAAGCAAAGACATCTTCGACACTGTTTTCATCAGCCAGATTTGTGAGTTGAATATAGGCAGCAAGGGCCAAGACCCAGCCGAGCGTGGTCACAGCTTGCACCAAAAAATTTAGCGGGAAATTCGCGGTAAAACTATATTCTTCCGGAAATGGCGCGAAGAAGACCAAAGCGCCGGCGGCACCAACATAGGCCCCTAGCCACAAGGCCAGAAGGACCAGCACCTTCCAAAAATTGGGGGTGACCAATTCCCGGCTACGTCCGAAGCAATCCATCACCGGTTCGTTTTCAATCAAGAGTATTGGCAGGATTACAAACCAGATTGTCATCAACCAGATACCCGGTACGACGAGCAGCGCCAGGCCGAAGATGATCGCAATCGACGCAAGTATCGACTGACCGACCACGCGAAAATAGGCACCTATTGTCGGGCTGCCGTCGTCATGCGAGCGATTGTCGAGAAGTCCACGCCTACGCGCCATCCAAACAATCGCATAGATCTGCAAATAGAGAACAACGAAACCGAACAGGTTTTGGACGCTGAATATGTCATCCGGATCGACCGAGACTTCGATTAGCGTATATCCGATCGCAGCAATCCCAGTGACAGCGAGCAAGACCCGCCAGCCGTCCTCAAACAGTCGCACAGTGTCTTCGAGGACATCCGAAATCTCAAACTTTGAATCATGGCTGTTGTTCAAGACTCACCTTCCCTCCTGCATGGCGCTCCAACCGTCCGGCCAGTTCGAGCTCTAGTAGCACTGTCTGAACCACATTAGGCGCAATGCCAGACTGCCGGATGATTTCGTCCACAGTCACCGGAACTGGGCCCAGCAGTTCCGTCACCGTGGAGCGTTCATGAGGTTCGACATCGGCTGACACTTTCTCGGGCCGATACCGTATCTCGGGCTGTTCGGCACCGGCACTGCCAAAGGGCTGCAAAATCTCCAACACGTCATCGACGGTCTGGATCAGGTTAGCGCCATCACGGATGAGCTGGTTGCATCCTTGAGCCCTGGGATCGAGGGGCGAACCCGGCACGGCCATCACCTCGCGACCGAATTCATTGGCCTGGCGCGCTGTAATCAGCGATCCGGATTTGGGTGCGGCTTCAACGACAATCACACCCATACCAAGGCCGGCAATGATCCGGTTGCGATAGGGAAAGTGCCGCGCCTTCGGTTCGCTGCCGGGTGGTTGTTCGGCGACCAATACGCCGCGCTCCGCAATATCGAGCTGGAGATCCTGATTCTCCGGCGGGTAGAATATGTCGATCCCTCCCGCGATTACCGCGATAGTGCCGCTATCGATCGAACCGTGATGGACTGCGGTGTCGATCCCCCGCGCCAGGCCCGATGCTGCGACATAGCCGGCATCACCCAAGGCAAAGGCCAGCTCTCGCGCAAACCGTCGGGCAGCAGCAGAAGCATTGCGCGCACCAACCATCCCGACAATCGGCTTGGCCAACAGTGTCAGGTCGCCCCGAACGATCAGCACGGGCGGGGCGGCACCAATCTCGCCAAGCGGCGGCGGATAGGGCGGCGTATGGAGGAACAAGTAACTCGCACCGAGTCGCTCCACCTCTGCCATTTCAGCCTCGATCAACCGCATGTCGGCAAGTTGCGGTGCGCGCCCGCCGCCGCGCCGGGCGAGATCCGGGATCGCTTCGATCGCGTCCTGTGCAGAGGGAAAACGGGCGAGCAGCTGACGATAGGTAACCGGGCCGATATTGCGCGAGCGGGCCAGCCTGAGTTTGGCCGCCCGCTCCGCGTCACTCATTCTTGGATGCGCCGACCTTTGGTTCCTGACCCCGTATCAAGCGGCCGATATTGCTGCGATGCTTCCACAGCACCAGCAGCGCCAGACCAGCAAACAGAAACATCTGTTGGCTGTTGTTCTGGAATATAGCCGTAACGGGTAGAGCCAAGGCGGCACTCATTCCCCCAAGCGAAGATATTCTGAAAATGGCAACAATGCCGAGCCAGACGGTCGCAAAGACCGCTAGATAAATCCAGCCAAACGCGACGGCGATGCCGAGCAATGTCGCCACGCCCTTGCCGCCATTGAATTTGAGCCAAACCGGATAGCAATGGCCGACAAAGGCACCGATCGCCGCGAGCGGCATGGCGTCGGCCGGACTGGCGCCCAGCAAAGGTGCCAGCGTAACAGCGAGATATCCTTTGGCGACATCGAGCAGCAGCGTTGCCGCGGCAAGGCCCTTATTCCCCGTCCGCAAAACATTCGTCGCGCCGATATTGCCAGACCCGATAGCGCGCAGATCCCCTGCCCCGGTCACTTTGGTCAACACCAGGCCGAACGGAATCGAACCGAGCAGATAACCAAAAAGCAGGGCCGATGCAGGGGCAAGCCAGAGCGCGTTATCGAAAATGATTCTTTCTCCAATCGCCGTAAGTCATTGTCATAACATCTTGAGTCCATGGCGCAAACGCGGTGCAATATTCGATGCGTTGCAGCACGGAGCGCTTCGCCATATGGCAAGGCGTGATGCAGCCAGACCAACCTATACTATTACTCGACACAGGAGTCGGAGGATTATCAATCCTTGAGCCAGTCCGCGCGCTATTGCCGCATGCGCCCATTGCCTATGCGCTAGACCAGGCCGGCTTTCCCTATGGCCAGAAACCGGAAGCCGAACTCGCCGCGCGCGTCCCGGCTCTGCTTGGTCGTCTGGTCGAGCATGTCGATGCACGGCTCGCCGTGATCGCGTGCAACACAGCATCGGTCATCGCGCTCGAACCCGTGCGCACCGCGCTCGCCATCCCGATCGTTGGCACAGTGCCGGCGATCAAGCCCGCCGCCGCTCTGTCTGAGACCCGCACCATTGGCGTGCTCGGAACAGAATCGACCGTTCGCCAACCCTATGTCGACAATCTCTCCCGCGAATTTGCGGCCGATTGCACGGTGATCCGGCACGGCAGCCACCGGTTGGTTGCGCTCGCCGAGCAGAAACTGCGCGGTCAAACAGCACCGGCGAGCGACTATGCGGCGGTCCTGGACGGACTGTTCAGCCAGGCTGGCGGCGAAAATATCGACACGATCGTTCTCGCCTGCACCCATTTTCCGCTGATCGAAGAAGAGCTTGCCGCCGCCGCACCCCGCCCGGTCCGCTTTGTCCATGGCGGTGATGGGATCGCCCGCCGGGTCGCACACCTGACCGAGGGCCAGCCCTGGCCCGCAGAAACGCGGCCTGGCACAGGAATATTCATCTCTGACGGAAGCGACATTGAGCCGCTGCGCGCCGGGCTTGCCGAATATGGACTGACCCGGCTCGAAACACTTTAGGCTTATTGCGAGTCGTTCGCGCTGGAAATGGCCGATTCCAGCCATTACATCACCCGAAACGCCAATCGCGGGGAATCGTTTTGGACTATCAGCGCGTATTTTCGAAGGCCATTGAGCGGCTTCATGAAGAAGGCCGTTACCGGGTTTTCATCGATATTCTGCGGAACAAGGGCGCATTTCCCAATGCCCGCTGCTTTGCCGGCCATAACGGCCCCAAGCCGATTACCGTCTGGTGCTCGAACGATTATCTGTCGATGGGCCAGCATCCCAAGGTGATCGAAGCCATGGAAGAAGCGCTCCATGACGTGGGCGCCGGATCCGGTGGCACGCGCAATATTGGCGGCAACACACATTATCATATCGAGCTGGAAGAAGAGCTGGCCGACTTGCACGGCAAGGAAACCGCCCTGCTGTTCACGTCAGGCTATATCTCGAATGAAGCAACGCTGACGACGCTGGGCAAACTCCTGCCCGGTTGCGTCGTATTTTCCGACGAACTCAACCATGCGTCAATGATCGCGGGCATCCGCAACGCCGGCTGCGAAAAACATGTCTGGCGCCACAATGATCTTGAACATCTCGAGGAGTTGCTGGCCGCCGAAGATCCGGAAACACCCAAGCTGATCGCGTTCGAAAGCGTCTATTCAATGGACGGCGATGTCGCGCCGATCTCCGAGATTTGCGATCTGGCCGACAAATATAACGCCCTCACCTATTGCGACGAAGTCCATGCCGTCGGCATGTATGGCGAACACGGTGGCGGCATCACGGATCGCGACGGTGTCGCTGACCGCGTAACGATTATCGAAGGTACGCTTGCCAAGGCGGTTGGCGTGATGGGCGGCTATATCGCGGCCGACAAGATGATCGTCGATGTAATCCGCAGCTATGCGCCCGGTTTCATCTTCACGACGAGCCTGTCACCGGTTCTTGTCGCCGGTGCTCTTGCCAGCGTCAAACATCTCAAAGCATCGAGCGAAGAGCGTGAGGCGCAGCAGGCATCTGCCGCCATGCTCAAATCAATGTTCTCTGAGGCCGGCTTGCCGGTGATGGACACGACAACCCATATCGTTCCGCTGATGGTTGGCGATCCGATCAAGGCGAAGCGGATCAGCGACATCCTGCTCGCCGAATATGGCTGCTATGTTCAGCCGATCAACTATCCCACCGTACCGCGCGGTACCGAGCGTCTCCGCTTCACCCCGGGGCCAACCCATAATGAAGCAATGATGCGCGATCTCACCAAGGCACTGGTCGAGATTTGGGACCGGATGGAGCTGCGCCTCGCGGCCTGAAAGGGTCACTGACGGACGTAGCCCAATTCCCAATCCGTCCTTGCATTCTCCCCAAGAAACGACATTGAGCATCTAAACCGGTTCAGCGAGAGGCGCATTTATGGAATATGATGAGGTAGTTAGAGGCCGTAGAAGCATCCGTGGCTTCAGCGATAAGCCCGTGACGCGCGAGACGATGGAAGAGATTATCGAGCTCGCCTGCCGCGCGCCGTCCAGCTTCAATAATCAGTGCTGGAACTTCACCGTCGTGACGGGCGATCCCCTCGATGCGATCCGCACGGGCAACACCGAGGGCATTCTCGCTGGCAAACCAGATTCTCGCGAGTTCCGCAGTTTCAACAAAGTGCCGGACGAACATCGTGGTCGCCAGATCGAGATTGCGAAACAGCTGTTTGGCGCAATGGGTATTGAGCGCGAAGACAAAGAAGGCCGGCAAGATTGGGTATTGCGCGGCTTCCGCCAGTTCGATGCACCGGTCTCTGTCGTTGTCACATATGATAAAGTGATTCTGGGATCGGACATCGCGCCCTTCGATTGCGGCGCGGTCACGAACGCGCTCGTCACGGCGGCCTGGTCGCGGGGCTTGGGCTGCGTGATCAACAGCCAGGGCATCATGCAGTCGCCGGTTGTCCGCGAACATGCCGGCGTGCCCGATGACCAGGTCATCATGATTTGCGTCGCGATGGGCTATCCTGATCCGGACTTCCCGGCCAATGCCGTCTATTCGCACCGCAAGCCGCTCGACGAGACGGTGCGCTTCGTCGGGTTCGAGGATTAATTCCAGCCTGACAGCGCGTTCATGTGGAAAAAACCACAATGGGTGGTGGCGTAGATCGTCCAGCACGACTAAATGGGCAGTCGCACCGCCGACGGAGGCCCCGTATGTCGCACAGCATTGTCATCGCATCGGATCACGCAGCCATTGAGCTGAAGGCAGCGCTTGTCGCCTGGCTCGAGGAACAGGGCCATGATGTGACGGATCTTGGTCCGCACAATCACCAATCTGTCGACTATCCCGATTATGGCTATGCCCTTGCTGAAGCGATCGCCGCTGGCGACGAACAATTCGGCGTCGCGCTGTGCGGTTCAGGCATTGGCATCTCCATGGCCGTCAATCGCAACCCGGCCTGTCGTTGCGCGCTCGTATCCGACAATCTCGCAGCGCGCCTGTCGCGCGAGCATAACGACGCCAATGTCATTGCCATGGGCGCCCGGCTGATCGGGATCGAAACCGCGAAAGACTGCCTCGCCGCATTCCTGTCGACCGAATTTGGTGGCGATCGCCATCAGCGCCGCGTCGACAAGCTGTCCAACCCAACCCCCTCGTCCGCCGTTTCGAAGGAAGTCGCATGAGCACCAACCCTGCCAATCTCAACGATGTCCAGCCGGACGGGTTCTTCACCGATCGCGTGGAGGCAAGTGATCCGGACGTCGCCGGCGCGTTGAAAGCCGAACTGACCCGCCAGCAAAAGCAGATCGAGCTGATCGCGTCGGAGAATATAGTCTCCAAGGCAGTGCTCGAAGCGCAGGGCTCGGTGCTGACCAACAAATATGCCGAAGGCTATCCCGGGCGTCGCTATTATCAGGGCTGCGCTCCGTCAGATTCTGTTGAGACGCTGGCCATCGAACGCGCCAAGGAATTGTTTGGCTGCGGCTTTGCCAATGTCCAACCGCATTCGGGTGCCCAGGCGAATGGCGCCGTGATGCTCGCGCTTACCAAACCGGGAGACACAATCCTCGGCATGTCGCTCGATGCGGGTGGTCATCTCACCCATGGCGCAAAGCCAGCCCAGTCAGGCAAATGGTTCAACGCCATCCAATATGGCGTGCTCGAAGATACCCATCTGATCGACTATGATCAGGTCGAGGCCCTCGCCAAGGAACATGAGCCGAAACTCATTATCGCCGGTGGTTCGGCTTATCCGCGTATCATCGATTTCGCGCGTTTCCGGGAAATCGCCGATATGGTGGGTGCCTATCTGATGGTGGACATGGCGCATTTCGCTGGCCTCGTGGCCGCAGGCGTCCATCCGACACCGTTCGGTCATGCCCATATCGTCACCACGACAACGCACAAGACCTTGCGTGGTCCGCGCGGTGGCATGGTGATGACCGATGACGAAGCAATCGCGAAGAAGATCAATTCCGCCGTCTTCCCGGGACTACAGGGCGGCCCGCTTATGCATGTTATCGCTGCCAAGGCCGTGGCCTTTGGCGAAGCCTTGCGGCCAGAATTCAAGAGCTATTCCGCAGCCGTGATCGAAAATGCCAAGGCACTGGCGAGCCGGCTGAAAGAGCGCGGTGCCGATGTGATTGCCGGTGGCACAGATACGCATCTTGCGCTCATCGACCTGCGCCCGCTTGGCGTCACCGGCCGGGACGCCGATGAGGCACTGGAGCGCGCCGGGATCACCTGCAACAAGAATGGCGTGCCCTTCGATCCGCTTCCGCCGGCAAAGACCAGCGGCATTCGGGTTGGCTCGCCTGCGGGCACGACACGCGGCTTCGGTCCGGCCGAGTTCCGCGAAATTGCCGATATGGTCGCCGATGTACTCGATGGCCTGCGCGACAAGGGCGAAGATGGCGATCCCGCCGTCGAAGCCGAAGTCCGCACGCGTGTCGAAGCGCTGTGCGATCGTTTCCCGATCTACCCCGAACTCTAAAGCCGATCGATGCGCTGCCCTTTCTGTGCCCATGACAGCAGCCAGGTAAAGGACAGCCGGCCCACCGAAGACGGCGCCACAATCCGCCGGCGTCGCCAGTGCGAGAGCTGCGCGGCGCGCTTCACGACCTTTGAGCGGATCCAGCTGCGCGAACTGACCGTGATCAAAAGCAAGGACCGGCGCGAAAGTTTCGATCGCGACAAGCTCCATCTCTCGGTCTCACTCGCCTGTCGCAAACGCGGCGTTGAGCTGGAGCAAATCGACCAGCTGGTCTCGGGTATCCAGCGCCAGCTCGAAACCAGTGGTGACACCGAGATCCAGTCCAGCCGGATTGGCGAGATGGTCATGGAAGGCCTGCAACAGCTCGACAGCGTCGCCTATATCCGTTTTGCCAGCGTCTATAAGGACTTCCGCGAGGCCAAGGATTTCGAGGAGTTCGCGGGCACGGTGAAAGATCTGTTCGAAGAGTGAGCATCTCGACAGCCATACCGCCGTCCGAGAGGGAGGATAGGGTCTCGGCTTCGCTCGACCCAGCCCCTCGACTACGCTCGGGACAAGCGGGCGGTGCGCAATCGCCACTCCCCAACTCCGCCTATCCTGACCGCCCCAACCCCGCCTATCCTGAGCGTAGTCGAAGGACCAGATCGAGCGAAGCCGAGATCTTCAAGAGATCCAAATGACCTTCTACGCCTATATCCTGCGTTGCGCCGATCAGCATTATTACACTGGCCACACCGACAATCTTGAGCGTCGTATCGCCGAGCATCAATCAGGCGCGTTCAAAGGCTATACCAGCGAACGCCTTCCCGTTGAATTAGTATGGTCTCAAGACTTCCCGTCGCGCGATGAAGCGAAAAACGCGGAAGCTCGGATCAAAAAATGGTCGCGTGCAAAAAAAGAAGCGCTGATTGATGGCGATTGGGATGCGCTGAATCGTGCTGCCATACCGCCGTTAGAGAGGGAGAAGACGGTCTCGGCTTCGCTCGACCCAGCCCCTCGACTACGCTCGGGACAAGCGGGTCACAAGGGGTCGCCACTCCCCAAAATCGTCCTTGTCCGCCCGCAGCTTGGCGAGAATATCGGCAAGGCGGCGCGGGCGATGCTCAATTTCGGGCTGAGCGAGATGCGGATCGTCAGCCCGCGGGACGGTTGGCCGAACCCCGATGCGTTTCCAGCCGCCTCTGGCGCAGACATGGTGCTCGAAAATGCGCAGCTGTTTGATACCGTGGCCGATTCCGTGGCCGATTGCGGCCATATCTACGCCACAACGGTCCGCAAACGCGGGCTCGACAAGCCGGTCGTGACGCCTGAAATCTGTGCCGCCAATATCCGGTCTCTCGACGCGCCATCAGCACTGCTGTTTGGACCGGAACGCTCTGGCCTCGATGCCGAAGATGTCGCCCTGGCCAATACGATCGTCACCGTGCCGATCAATCCGGAATTCGGGTCGCTCAACCTGGCCCAGGCGGTCATCCTGCTGGCCTATGAATGGTCGAAAGGCGCCGACCTCGCCATTCCCACCGAGAAGGACCGCCTTCCCCCTGCGCCGCACAAGGATCTGGAAGCGCTGATCGAACATCTCGAAAAAGTGCTGGAACCGACCGGCTATTTCTTCCCGCCCGATCGGACTCCGACGACCAAGCGCAATTTGCGGACGATCCTCACCAAGCCCGAATGGACCGCGCCGGACGTCCAAGCCTTGCGGGGGGTATTATCGGCAATCGAGAAGAAGCGTTAGTCCCGGATATCGTCGTAGCGTATGAATTCGTACGCGATCGAGTTCTCGACCAGCAATTCCCATAGCGCCGCCGCCAAAGGTACCGGTACGCCGAGCTCAGCCGCATAGGCCTTCACATTGGCGATGACATCCGCCTTCCGCTCTTCGTCGCGAACCGTATCGCGCGTGGGTTTGATCCGTGCCGCCGCATCCATATAGCCGAAGCGTCGCGCCATCAGCGTGACGAGTGCGCGATCGATAGCGTCCACGCCCTCCCGGACTTCGGCCATCGTGCTCGTATCGGCGGGATCGACGGTCTCGTCGACAGATTTTACATCGGTCATGGGCAGCGTCTCTAACCGGTCGGGAGTGAATGTCGAGAAGCGATTCTAACGGAACCGCGCGACTAGAGCCGATCCATATTGAGCCAGTTATCCGAGCCCAGCCATACCCGTTCAAGCGCTGCATCAGCGGCAGCCGCCTCGACTTCATTTCCGAGCGCGCGTTCGGTCTCTGCAAGGCCATATAGCGCCCAGCCATTGGCCGGTGCGCGGACCAGTGCTGCCATGAAGGCGTCCTTGGCTTCATCATGCCGCCCAGCCTGATGCAGGGCCGCGCCAAGTGACTGATCTACTGGATAATACCAATAGGGCGGCTCGGTGTAGGGCAGCGCGTCCTGGAGCGCGATCGCCTCCCGATATAGTGTGACTGCCTCATCATAATTACCATTGCCATAGGCGAACCGCGCGCGCACCACGGCTTCGGCCAGGGTCAGGAGTTCAGGGCCAGGAACCCCCTGTTCGACCATTAGCGACAGATCATGCTCAGCCCGAATGGTGTTGAGCGCCTCCAGCTCGCGGGCAAATCCTTCGGCATCGCGGAGCTGCGCATAGGCTGTTGCCCGCGCATAATGCCGAATCGCTACCACATATGGCAGGCGCGAATCCGCTTCGCGCATCTCCAAAATCCGCTCCGGTGTCGCAAATTGCGCAGCGGCCATATAGGGGGCTGCATGGATCGGCTGAACCCAGGCCATTTGGGCCGCAATGTCAGCGCTCAGGACACGCTGCAGACGAACCGACTCGCGTATGGCGGTGGGCATGTCACCCGCCATCTGCGCGGACGTCACAATGAAGTGCACATTGTGCGGATAATAGCCGAAACGGTACAGGCCATCATCGCCAACGCTCGCCAGATAATCTTCATCGGCCCGCGTCGCGGTAATGTTGACGCGAATGGAATCGGCATAGCGCCCGATGCGATAATAGATATGCGCCGGCATATGGTTGAGATGCCCGGAGGATGGCGCAATCCATTCGGCCAGGCGATCGGCAGCCGCCTCAGCCCGGGTCGGATCGCCGCTATTTTCCATAAGATGGATGTAAAGATGCGCCGCCTGGGGATGCGAGAGATTGCGATCGAGCACGGTTTCGATCAGCTGCAGGCCATCGCCAACCAGTCCGCGGCTCACCTGGCCGCCCGGTTCCCAATAATCCCAGGGGCTCGTATCCATCGCCGCTTCGGCCGCCAAGACAGCGATCTCATCATTCTCTGGAAAGCGTGCTGCAACCTCGAGCATGGCATTGGCATAAGCAAGATCGAGCGCGGCGCGATCTGCGTCCGGCGCGTCTGAATAACGCTGGGCCAGGGCATCAATAAGCGCCTGGCCTTCCGGAGATGCGTTGTCCCGCAATTCGACAGCGCGGTTTAGTGCGGCAACTGCTGGCGCCACCGCTTCTGGCATCATCGGCGCGTTGATATTCGGGCCAAGTGCCAAGGCTTCGCCCCAGAAGCACATCGCACAGTCGGGTTCGAGTGCCTGGCCTGCCTGGAAGGATCGGATCGCGGCGTGATGGTTGAAGCCGTAAGTGAGCATGATGCCCTGGGTGAAATAGCCCCGCACCATATCGCTCTCGGAATCTGCTGAAAGTTGGAATTCGGGCAGATCATCGAACAGTGGCATCACGTCGGATCCCGCGTCGGCCATGGTCATCGCAGTGGCGAGTTTCAGACGCGTATCGAGCGTGCTTATGCCGCTCCGTTGGCTGCATAGCGCCACAGCGCGGCGCACGGGATCGAGCATCGCCAGCGTTTCGGCCGATGGCCCGTCACTGCGCGTCTCCATCGCTGCACTTTGTGAAACCGCAAAAACACCGGCTAAGCTGGTCGCAAGCAAGATCTTTTTCATTGGAAGCCCCCTATTCTTCGGCAGCTATATGCCAGATGTGCGGCGTTTTTTCCATTGGGCATGCTGAACCATCAGCGTTACATCCGGTTTCTCGCCAATTCCGTAGTGTTCCGGTAGCTCCAAAAGCCTTGACTTTACCCCGTTCAGCAGCCACATGCGCGCCTTCGCAATTGGCCCTGCACCCCGGTGAAGCGGTGGCCGCGTTCAGCAGCAGGCTGTTCGGTGCGGTTCCGGGAACGACATAAACGCGAATTGGAGACAGACAATGTCAAAGCGCAAAAGCGCCAAGTATAAACTCGATCGCCGGATGGGCGAAAACATCTGGGGTCGTCCGAAAAGCCCGGTAAATCGTCGCGAATACGGTCCTGGTCAGCACGGTCAGCGCCGCAAAGGCAAGCTTTCCGACTTCGGTGTGCAGCTGCGCGCCAAGCAGAAGCTGAAAGGCTATTACGGTGACATCACCGAAAAGCAGTTCCGCCGCGCCTATAAAGAAGCGAGCGCCATGAAAGGCGATACCTCGCAGAACCTGATCGGCATTCTCGAACAGCGTCTCGACATGATCGTGTATCGCGCCAAGTTCGCACCGACGATTTTTGCCGCGCGCCAGCTCGTCAATCACGGCCATGTCCGCGTCAATGGCGGCAAGTGCAACATCCCGTCGCGCCGGATCCGTCCTGGCGACGAGATCACGCTGCGTTCCAAGGCCCAGGAAATGGCCCTGGTTCTTGAAGCACAGAGCCTCAACGAACGCGAAACACCGGAATATGTTGTGCCCGATGGCACATCCAAGGTCGTGTTCACGCGGATCCCGACACTCGATGAAGTGCCTTATCCGGTGAAGATGGAACCGAACTTGGTCGTCGAATTCTATTCGCGCTAAGGTTTCGAGGAAAACCCAATCAAGAAGGGCGGCCTGCGGGTCGCCCTTTTTGTATCTGATCAACATATTTGCAGATCAGCTGCGCGGCATCGGTGATTGTCCAACGCCGATCTCCTGCATATGAAAATAGCCAACCGTTTCAGGAGATCATGATGGGTTTTGCGCTCGACGAAGAGACTATGCTGACCGCGCATGGCGATGGCCGATATTCAAGGCCCGTCACCGATGTGTTTTGGAATATGGACAGCGCCTTTGGTGGCTGGGCCTTGGCACTCGCGGTCGAAGCGGTGACGCAAGAAGCGCAACCCGATGCGACGCTTGCCAGTATCAACGCGATTTTCCTCGCGGCAATCAAGGGCGAGACGGTTTTCGTCTGTGTCGATGTGTTGAGCCAGCGTAAACGCACCGGTTTTTTTTCGGGTCCATATCCATCAGGATGCGGCCGATGGCGCGCTGCTCTTCAGCGCAGACATCGTCATGTCCGAACGGGTCGAGACCGATATCGATTTCAAACCGACAATGCCGGACATCAAACCGGCAAATGAGGTCACAACCCTCGCCTTTCCTCCTGGCATGGGACCCCGCTGGTTCGGCCACTACGACCAGCGCATTGCCGATGGCGCGCCATTTACCGCCCAGGAGGTGCCGCGCAGTGCCGTGTGGATCCGCGAATCCGACGCGAGGCCGCTCGATATCAAGGGGTTGGTGACGATTTCGGACGTGCCAATGCCGCGCACTTTCTTTTTGGGAAACATGCCGCGGTTCAGCTCTACGGTTTCCTATAGTTTCTCGCTATTTGCGACCGAAGACGAGCTTGCGGCGATCGGCGATGCGCCTATTCTCGTCGAAAGTGACAGCGATCGGGTGCGGAACGGCATGAGCGACCAGCAAGCGCGGATTTGGTCACCAAATGGCACATTGATTGCGCTTACCAACCAGATCGCCTTTTTTCGGTAGCAGCAATCAACTTTTATCCTTGTTAGGCAGTTATTTAACAATAGCCATTACTAGCCCAAATGGGTGGTGAACGGACTCTGATTCATTCAGAACTTCGGTTGGGGAATATGGTGGCTACAATTTTGAGAACGGGCTTTGATTTTGGCCCGCTGCTTTTTGGTCTGTTATTCATTCCGCCCGTCACGGCTCAGATCCTTGGCGGCGTCGGTTGGGCTGCGCCGTTCGGCCTCACTCCTTTGGCCGCCGGCTTTGTGGTGGGCGGTCTTTGGGGGCTGTACGCGCAATGGCGCGGGAGCTGGCTGTCATGGCAGCTCTAAACGAACTCACATCCGTCGCCGCCGAGGCCAATCGACAGCTGGCGCAGCGCGAACATGCGATCGCGCGCAAATATTTGGGCGGCGTGCCCTGGTTTGCAGTCGCCTGGGGTCTTGGTAATTTTGCGATCTGGTTGGCCGTATGGCCGCTGGTCCTGCTCGATATCCTGCCGCTCTGGGCCGGGTTCCTGATTGCGACAGTCAATGTGATCCTTTGCTACCTGCCTTCGCATGAAGCACAGCATGATATTATCGGGCGACCCGGCACGCGCTGGCGCTGGCTGAACGAACTGGTCGGGCATCTCTCGACGGTCCCGCTGGTCCTTCCCTATCGCGTCGCCAAGCTCACGCACCTCGCGCATCATCGGCACACCAATCATCCCGAGCGCGATCCGGATTACTCGATGCGCGCCAACGGTCCCATCCACATGATTTGGGTCAGCCTGAAAAACCGCCAGCCGCGGTCCAATCGGGGCCTACGCGGCTATAAGGACGCGCTCATTCGCATGGGCCGTGAAGACGTCGTGCGCGATGGTTTAATCTATCAGGTCGTATTTTACGGGATCCTGTGCGCCTGTGCCTGGGCCGGATTTGGTATCGAAGCCCTGCTGCTCTGGTGGCTGCCACGTCATATCGCCACCGCCTATGTTCAATTCTTCCTGAGTTGGGCGCCGCACCATCCGGCCAAAGCGGTCGGTCGGTATCGCAATACGCGGGCCTGGCGGAGCGCATTCGGAAATATCGCCTCGATGGGCATGCAATATCACATCGTCCATCATCTCCACCCGGCCATTCCGTTGACGCGGACACCGGCGGCCTATCGCGAGTTGCGACCGATCCTTGAAGAACGGGGCTGTGATCTAGGAGACCTATAACCGGGCTCAGCCTGCAGCTCTGTATAATTTGCACGTTGATTAAATTTTAGCATTGTGTAAATTATAGCGCATGGCCGATTCGGATACACGATCGATAAACAAGCAACGCCGCCGCGACGCTATCCTTGGCGAAGCCCAGCGTGTGATCGGGGATGAAGGGTTTGATGCCCTCAATCTCCGCGCCCTGGCCGACGCCGCATCGGTTACTGTCCCCACCATCTACAATCTGATTGGCAGCAAGGATGCGGTCCTGATGGCGCTGGTCGAACGCGCAGTCGTTCGTATCGAAGAGCAGCTCGAGGATTTCGAAAGCGCTCCGGCGATCGATCAGGCCGAAGCCGTTGTTATCCAGTCGACCGACATCTTTGCCGATGACGAAAACTTCTATCGTGCCGCAATGATTGCGGGCGAGCAGGTTGGTTTTCACAGCCGCGAACGGCTCGACGCGCATTGGATCGACGAACGCTCAACCCAGATGGCTGCGAACGCGTGCCGGGCGGGCCTACGCGAAGGTCTGCTGCGGGGAACGATCGACAGCGATATGCTGGGTTCGCAAATGTACGCTATCTACCGCACGTGCCTGCATGACTGGGTGCATCAAAGGATCTCGATCGCCGAGTTTCGACACAATGCGTTGCAGGGCTTCTATGTCTGCCTCGCCGCCGATGCGACGCCCGAATTCCATGCAGAACTGGTGAAAAAAATCGAACAGCTGGGCAGGACCGACACGTCCGCCAAGGCTGCTTAGGAGAATCAAGGGAAGCGATATGAACGAACGCATCTTGAAACTGACATTTGGACTGGGGCCGCTGTTGTTCGGCCTGTTGTTCATCCCGCCTGCCTTTGCTCAGATTGTCACCCTGCTCGGCTGGACACCGCCATTCTCGCTCAGCCCGCTGATGGCGGGGTTCATTATCGGCGGTGTCTGGGGCCTGTACGCACAGATTAGAGGGAGCTGGATCTCATGGACGCTGTAACCACCGATCCACACGCCCTTGACGGCATGAGCAAGAAGGAGCTGATCCGCAAGGAGCAGGCGATCGCCAAGAAATATATGGGCGGCGTGCCCTGGCTGATGGTGGCCTGGGGGCTTGGTAACCTGGCCGTGTGGCTATCGCTCTGGCCGCTGGTGATGACTGGCATTCTCCCGCTTTGGGCCGGCGCCCTGATCGCCTGTGCGAATATCACGCTCTGCTATCTGCCATCCCATGAAGCCCAGCATGACATTTTCGGGCGGGCGGGCACCAAGTGGCGCTGGCTGAACGAGTTCATCGGCCACGCCTCGCTGATCCCGCTGGTCCTGCCTTATCGGGTCGCGCGGCTCACCCATTATGAGCATCACAAGCACACCAATGATCCAGAGCTGGATGCCGATTATGGTACCCATGCCAAAGGTCCGCTCGATTCTATTCGCCGCACGATCCTGAGCCAGCAACCTGGTGCGACCGAAGGGCTAAATGGCTATGGAGCCGTGCTGCAGCGGATCGGCCGCACGGATGTGATCGTTGATGCGCTCGCCTATAAGGTGATCTTTTACGGCATATTGTGCGCGCTCGCCTGGAGCGGCTTTGCGCTCGAAGCGATCCTGCTCTGGTGGCTACCGCGGCACTTTGCGCTCGTCTATATTGTCTTCTTCCTCTCCTGGTCTCCGCATCATCCGGCCAAGGAAACCAGCCGCTATCGCAACACGCGATCCTGGCGCAGCACATTGGGAACGATCGGTTCACTGGGCATGGAGTTTCATCTGATCCATCATCTTTACCCGACAATCCCGCTGACCCGGCACCCGGCCGTCTATCGCGAGCTGAAGCCAGTCCTTGAAGCCCGTGGCTGCGAACTGGGCGATTTGTGACCCTGCGCAACGCTTGATCTCCTGCCCGCCGCCCGCGATGAGGGGCTGCTGAAACAAGAGGGCAAGCGATCATAATGAAGCGTCTGGCAAAAATTCTCGGAATATTGGCGGCGGTGATCGCCGTGGTTGCGGTGATCAATATTGCCGCCAACAGCCAATGGTGGGCGCAGCAGGAAAGCATCGCGGCTCCCGAAACTGAATATGATGTTGTGATCCACCGGGACAGCTGGGGCGTACCGCATATATTGGGTGAGACAGATGCCGATGCATCGTTCGGCCTTGCCTATGCCCATGCCGAAGATGATTTCGCGACGATCCAGGAACTGATTGCCACAGCCCGCGGCAGGGCTGGAGAACTCACCGGCGCACCGGGCGCAGGCCAGGATTATGTCTGGCATCTTTTCGACGTGAGCGCCGATGTCGAAGCTCGTTACGAGACGGACATTTCGCCCGAGGCCCGCGCGGTGATCGAGGCCTATGCCGATGGTCTCAACCTCTATGCCTCCGAGCATCCCGAAGAACTGCGCCTGCGCGGCCTGTTCCCGGTCTCTGGCCAGGATATCGCCACCGGATTTGCCTTCACCTCTCCCTTCTTCTTCGGAATTGATCGCACGCTTGGCGCACTCGTCGCCAGCGAAGACCCACCGCGCGCCGGTGAGCGCGCGAACGAGCGCGGGTCCAATGCCTTTGCCGTTGCGCCTTCTCGCAATCCGGATGGCGCGACCATGTTGGTCGTGAACTCTCACCAGCCATGGACCGGGCCGGTTGCCTGGTACGAAGCCCATATGACGAGCAATGAAGGGCTCGATGTGATGGGCGGCCTGTTTCCTGGCGCACCGGTCCCGCTGATCGGTCACAATCGGACGATCGGCTGGGCGAATACAGTCAACCGACCGGATCTGATCGATGTCTACGAACTGACGCTGAACGAGGATGGTGATGCCTATCGCTTTGATGGCGAATGGCTGCCGCTCGAAAGCCGCCGCATCTGGCTGCATGTCCGGATGGGGCCGCTTGTCCTTCCGGTTCCCGAGACCGTCTATCGCTCGGTGCACGGCCCGGTGATCGTCAATGATAATGGCGCCTTTGCAATCCGCTATGGCGGCATTGGAGAGATCCGCCAGGTCGAGCAATATTATCGGCTAACCCGCGCGACGAATTTCGAAGAATGGCAGGAGGTGATGCGCATGCAGGCCATCCCGGCCACCAACTTCATCTATGCCGATGCCGAAGGACATATCGCGCGCTTCTACAATGCGCGTTTCCCAAATCGAGCCGAAGGCTATGATTGGCGCGGTGTATTGCCGGGCGACACGAGCGACACGCTATGGACCGAGAATGCGCCGTTTGAACAGATCCCGTTCCTGATCGATCCGGAGGCTGGCTATATATTCGATGCGAACAGCACGCCCTGGATCGCGACCGCCGCAGAGGACAATCTCGACCCCGCGGATTATTCAGCGCTGCTTGGTATCGAGACCAATGAGACCAACCGGATGATGCGGATTGTCGAGCTGATGACCGATATCGGTCCGATCGATTGGCCAGCCCTGCGCGAGATCAAATATGACATGGGCTATTCTCAGCAATCCGCTGCCGGTTCCTATCTCCGCCAGATAGCCGGACTGAATTTCGAACCGGGAGAGATGTCTGATGCGCAGCAATTGCTCGCAGAATGGGATTGGAACCTTGATGGCGAAGGCCGGGCGGATGCTTTGGCGGCTGCGATATTGCGGTCCGTGATGATGGCGGCCTATCGCGGCGATCCCCTGCCCGATCCGCAGCTCACTTTCGCCGGCGCTGTCCATTTCCTGCGGGATAATCACGGTCGGATCGATCCGCCGCTGAGTGAGGTTTTGCGGTTGAGACGTGGCGATACCGATGTGGCGATCACCGGTGGACCGGACGCGCTGCGCGCCGTCTATTGGGGCGAGCCGCAAGATGGTGTCTTTGTCGGCAATGCGGGCGACAGCTACATAATGGAAATCACCTGGAATAGCGAAGGCGCGGTGAGCGCGCGCAGCGTTCATCAGTTTGGAGCTGCAACGACGCGTCCTGACTCCCGTCACTATGCCGATCAGGTACCGATGTTTGCCGCGATGGAGATGAAACCGACCTGGTTCGATGCTGACGATCTGGAAGCCAATATCGTCTGCACATACCGGCCCGGCGAGACCGCCGAAACGGCAGACGGGACCCCCTGCCCGCGTTAAGCGCGCTTCAGCCTGACGAGTACTTCGTCCAGCGCAGACAGGAAGCGCGAACGATCAGATTTGGAGAAAGGAGGTGGCCCGCCAATCGCATCTCCGCCCGCCCGCAAGTCCGCCATGATCGCGCGGGTCGCCACAGCAGCGCCGATGGAATTTGCGGTGAAGGGCCTGCCATTCGGCCCGATCACGCTCGCGCCTGCCTTGATGCAGCGATCAGCGAGCAGGATATCCGCCGTGATCACAACTGTATGCGCGCCCGCCCGCTCAGCGATCCAGTCGTCAGCGGCATCGAAGCTGTCGCTCACCACTTCGCGGTCGATCAGCGGGTGATCCGGCACCCGCAAAAAGCTGTTACTGACAATCGTCACCGACACTTCATGCCGATAGGCAACCTTGTAGATCTCCTCCTTCACCGGACAGGCATCGGCATCGACAAGGATGTGCGGAGTTTGGGCCAAACCTATAGGCCGAGCGCTTCGCGTAAAAAGCGATCGCTACGATCCAGCATCTGTGCACGAACCTCGGAGTCCCGAAGACCATGATCCACGCCTTCATAGATGACCAATTCTGTGCTCGCTCCGGCATCGTTGAGACGATCGTGCATCCGCCGTGACTGGCCGATATCGACATTGATGTCCTGGTCGCCATGGAACAGCAAGACCGGCGCTGTCATCCTATCGGCATGACGCGCTGGCGAACCGGCTGCGATATGCGGCCCAGAGCCGAGATACTCCGAAACGTTGCGGCCATTGCTGAATGCCATGGAATCCTGGCGCAGCGCAGGAAGATCGGTGACAGGGGCAATTGCCACGATTGCCCGAAACAACCCCGGTTCGTGCACGCCGGATTGCAGCGCCGCATATCCGCCATAGGACCAGCCGACTGCCGCGAGCTGATCGGCATTGGCAATCCCCTCGGACACCAGCCACCGCGCTCCATCATTCACATCGCCAATCGCCGTCTCCCAACCCTGAAAGCCGTTGGTGATGAGCCAATCGTCGCCATATCCGGCTGATCCGCGGAAATTGGGCTGCAGCACCGCATAGCCTTGATGCGCGAAGAATTGAGCGAGCCAATCAAATCGCAGGTAAGTCCGCGATTCTGGACCGCCATGCGGCATTACGATGGCGGGAAGGCCTGTTTGCGGGCCATCTAGCGGCAATGTCAGATAGCCCGGGATCATCGTGCCATCAGCTGCCGGAAACTCTACGGCTCGCACGGATGAGAGCGTCGTATTTTCTAGCTCAGGCCGAGCGAGCAATATCTCGTTCAGAGATCCGGCTGACCGGTCGAACACATAATAGCGGCCCGGCTCCGTGGGGCTGGCGGCCATCACCAGAATCTTGGTTTCATCAAGATTTGTATCCAGAAACGTGATGCTGGGACTACCAGGCAATGCGTTCACTAGTGCTTGGTGGAGCGCATCAAAATCGGAATCGAAATACTCAATTGTGCTTGTAGCTTCGGAAAACCCCACGCCAATGACGCGCCGATTGCGTCCAATCCGCACAAGCCGCGTAACATCGACTCTGGGGTGCGAAAAAACCAGCTCGCGATCGAGCGTTTCGTTCAATGTAATGCGATACAGCGCATCGCGACCATCGAGGGGCTCAAGCCCATAAACGGCATTCAGGTCGCGATCGATTGCCAGAGGATAAAAGCCGGTTCGCTCAAGCGAATCATAGGTCCCAAAATTGCGCCATTCATTGTCGTCTGCGAGACGATAATAATAGTTGAGGGTCGAATCTGACATGCCCGTCGCACCGCGTATGGATCGCGTTGACTTCATGCGAACGGTACCGTGGCCGTCGCTGATGAAGCGGCTATTTTGCCGGATAGGCGGCTCTAGGCGATTGGTGCGCCCTGTCACGGTATTGATGCGAACAACACCAAGCCCTTCGTCGTCATCGACAATCCGGGTATCGCCCCGATAGCCTTCGGGGACGTAGACCCGGCTCATCAAAACCATGTCCTCCTCTTCCGGCAACCAATCGATGATCACGCCATCAAACTGCCGATTATTGCGGAAGCGATTGTCGCGCTGGCCAAGCGGCCGCACCTCGGACCGATCATCATTCAACGCGAACATGCGCGTAATCGGGTAGATCTGATTTACATCCTGGGTCAGCGCATAGATCTGGCAGACAAGGCGCTGCTCACTGACGAAGCGACACCAGTCCAGCTCCATCGGATCGCCATCCGTTAGCGTCACGACATTGGCAGATCCGCCTGAGACATCGGCCACATAGGCACGAGTTTCCTCTCCTGGCCCCGGCCCGAGATACGCCACCCTGTTTCCGCTGGGCGACAGCGCAATGGAGCCGACAGCAACGCGCTGACCAAAGGCCTCCGCAGCATTTTCCAACTGTTGCGCCTGAGCCGGTACCGTCAATGCAGCGCCAAGCAACAGGCCGATCGAGCAGCCAGTCATCATCTTCATAATAAACCCCCTGTTGTTCGCAGTCCCCCGAGGTCCGCAAACCTTCTACCGGCGATGTGGAAACTAACGCAACCAATTTCCCGCGCGTAAGATGACCGCCCTATGCTATGCGGTGCTATGGAGAAACGTCTCGGCATTCGCCTGTTCTGGCTGATCTGCGGGCTCATCGCGCTTGCTCTGGGTCTAATCGGCGCGGTGTTGCCATTGCTGCCCACCACACCCTTCCTGCTCGTCGCCGCCTTTGCCTTTGCGCGATCTTCACCGCGACTGGCGAAATGGCTCGAGGAGCATCCGCAATTCGGCCCGCTCATTGCCAATTGGCGCGAACATGGTGCGATCAGCAAACGCGCGAAGATCGCGGCCATGGTCGCTATCGTCGCGGCACCGATCGTCAGCATTGCGCTGGGCGTATCTACCACGATCATTGTCATCCAGCTGCTGGTCTTAAGCTGTGTCACCTATTTCATCCTCAGCCGTCCGAGCGGACCGGCGTGATAGACCAGGCATATTGCGAGATGCACTCGCATCTATGAGCGCGAAGAAATCTGCCAAATTTCGACCAATCTCACGGAAATCCTGACCGGTATCCCTTGCGCCTTGCGCCGGTACTGATATCGTTTTGTGGCTTTGCAAGGCGGGCGCAGACCGCCCTCGCCGCAATGCCGCTTTTGGGATTTTGCTATCATGCCTCACACTGTGTTGCTCGCCAGCGATCTTTCCGCACGCAGCGATCGTGCCCTCGATAGAGCTGTCATGTTGGGCAGCGAGATGGGCGCCTCCGTCACGCTGCTGCATGTGCTCGAAAAATCGGCAGCAGAGCGAGATACCCACGAAGTCATCGAACAGATTCGCGCCGACCTGCCCGACAGCGCCGCTGCAGTCGACATCCGCGTTGAACCCGGCTCGCCGCCCAAAACGATTGCCGCGGCGGCCGAAGGCGCTGACCTGATCGTCACCGGTGTTGCCCGTCATACCAGCCTGGGCGATATCACACTGGGAACCGCCGTAGACTATATCGTCCGCCGCGCCACCGTGCCGGTTTTGGTCGTCAAGAAACGCCCCAATGCGCGCTATGAACGCCTTGTCGTCGCGACCGATTTTTCAGGCTGCTCGATTGACGCAATCACCGCTGCCTCAGACCTGTTTCCGACCGCCGATATCCACCTCGTCCACGCCTATGCTGTTCCCTATAGTGGCTGGCTGAAATCGGAGGATGTTGAGCGCGAAATTCGTGAAGAAGCCGAAGAGTCGATGGAGGAGTTTCTCGCTGATCCTGCTCTGCCTGAGGCCGTTCGTCCCCGTCTCCATCCGCATATCGGATTTGGGCAGATCGAAGCGGTCGTGTATCGATCCCTTCGCGAGCATGATGCAAATTTGCTGGTCCTGGGTACACATGGCCATAGCGGCTTTGTTCAGGCAACAATCGGCAGCAATGCAACCACGATGCTGACCGGCGCGCCCAGCGATGTGCTGATGGTGCGCAAACAGAAGTAAGAACGGCTCTCTCAACGGGCCGTTACACGCATGCAATGCCGCCACAGATGTGGTGCGACTGACTATTGGAGAGACACTTGAATATTCGAACCATGAAAATGCTGGCTGCAACCGCCGCGATAGCCGTGACGATGCCATTGGCCGCCCAAACAAGCGATGCGCCTGCCATCTCTGTTGAGACTGTCCGCGGTCTGACCGAAACCCTCTCCTCAGACGAATTTGAAGGCCGCGCGCCGGGCACGCCGGGCGAAGAGCTGACGGTTACGCTCCTCGCCGAGCGCTTTGCCGCCGCGGGCCTCCAGCCTGGCAACAATGGCAGCTGGTTCCAGGAAGTGCCGCTTGTTGAAATCGATGCCAACCCGGAGACCGCTGCTCTCTCCTACACGGTAAATGGCGACACGGTGTCCCTTGCCTATGGCAGCGACATGGTGATCGGTACGCCGCGCGTTGTTCCTGAAATCAGCGTTACCGATGCCGAGCTTGTCTTTGTCGGCTATGGCATCAACGCTCCGGAACGCGGCTGGAACGACTATGAAGGCCTGGACATGACGAACCGGATCGCCGTGATCCTCGTCAATGATCCGGACTTTGAAAGCCCCACCAATGAAGGTATCTTCGATGGCCGGGCGATGACCTATTATGGTCGCTGGACATATAAATATGAGGAAGCTGCACGCCAGGGCGCTGCCGGTGCGATCATAATCCATGATACTGCGCCTGCCTCTTATGGCTGGAATGTTGTGGAGAGCAGCTGGTCCGGCCCGCAGCTCAATATCCAGGCCGAGAATGACCATATGGATCGGGTTCCGGTCGAAGGCTGGGTCACCAATGAAGCCGCACGCGCAATGCTGGCCGCTGCCGGTCAGGATCTTGATGCATTGACCGCCGCCGCGCGTGAACAGGGTTTCACCTCGGTGCCACTCGGCATCACCGCGAGCGCCAGTGTCGAAAACACGATCCGCCGCGAAAATTCACGCAACGTAATCGCTATTCTGCCGGGCACGACACGCGCGGATGAATATGTGATCCATACCGCCCACTGGGATCATCTGGGACGCTGTACTCCGGCTCCCGATGGCGACGATATCTGCAATGGCGCGCTCGACAATGCGACCGGCACCGCCGGCCTTGTCGCTCTAGCCGAAGCCCATGCAGCAGCCGGGCCAAGCGAGCGTTCGATGGTCTTCCTCGCTGTCACGGCTGAAGAATCCGGCCTGTTGGGGTCTGCATATTATGGCGCCAATCCGGTCTTCCCACTCGCCCAGACGGCAGGCGGTATCAATATGGATGGTCTCAACATCCTCGGCGAAACCCGCAATGTTGTGGTTGTTGGCTATGGCAAGTCGGAGCTGGAAGACTATCTCGCCCGAGCCTCCGCAGCGCAGGGTCGCGTGGTTGAGCCAGAGCCGAGCCCGGAAGCCGGCTATTTCTTCCGATCCGACCATTTCGCGCTCGCTCGCCCGGGTGTGCCGATGATCTATGCCGAAGGTGGCGAAGATCTGATCAATGGTGGGCCCGAAGCGGGCGCCGCTGCCGCGATGGATTATCGCGACAATCGCTATCATGGTCCGAAAGACGAATATGACCCGAACTGGAACTGGGACGGCGCGATCCAGGACCTTGAGCTCTATTATGCCATTGGCCGTGAGCTGGCCAATTCGGATGCCTGGCCCAACTGGTATCCGGACGCCGAATTTCGTGCCGCTCGGGACGCGTCGCGCCCGCCATCTGAATAACAATCACTTCCTTGGGGAGAATGACAATGACCCGTAAGATTGCCCTCCTGATTGCGGCCACCGCCGTAATCGCAACACCTGTCCTCGCCTTTCAGGCGCAGGGCGAGCAAGAAGCCGCCCAACCGTCCATCCTGGATCGCGTCCTGGATCGCGTGCTCGGTCCGGCTGAACAGCCGCAGGCTGAACCGACGGCGACTTCGCCAGCAGCACCTACCGGGCTTAGCGCCGTTCTCGCCGCCGATTATCGCGCCGATGACCGCGCCCGAGATCGCTATCGCAACCCGGCCGAGACGCTGAACTTCTTCCGCGTCGAGCCAACCATGACGGTGGCCGAGTTCGGACCGGGCGGTGGCTGGTATACGCGGGTCCTAGCGCCCTATATCGCACCGCAAGGCCGCTACATCGCGGTGAACGCAGACTCGTCCTTCCGCGATTTGAATGCCGAGCAGAGCGCCCGCCGGGATAGTTGGCCGCAGCGCATGGCCGCCAATGTCGAAGAATGGACCGGTATTCCCGCCTCTTTGGTCACTGCATTTGAAAGCGACGAAGCCCCCGAAGGGCTGGCCGGCACGGTCGATCGGATCCTGATCTTCCGCTCGCTCCACGGTATGCGCAACAACAATATCGCGGATAGCGAGCTGCGCCGTTTGCGCGATTTGCTTGCCGATGATGGCATGGTTGGCGTTGTCCAGCATCGTGCACCGTCCAACGAGACCTGGGCGCGATCGAACGGCACTCGCGGATATCTGCGCCAACAGGATGTGATCGACATCTTCCGGCTCAATGGTTTTGAGCTGGTGCAGGCATCGGAAATCAACGCCAACCCAAATGATACCGCCGGTTGGGACCGTGGGGTCTGGACGCTGCCGCCAGTGCTCGCACTCGGCGACGCCAATCGCGATCAATATGTCGCGATCGGCGAAAGCGACCGGATGACCTTGCTGTTCCGCAAGGCCAACTAAGGACGACGCTCCACTGCTCGCGCGAACACCGCTTCGAACATGGCGTCGGTCAGCCGACCCGTATTCTGGTTATAGCGCGAGCAGTGATAGCTATCGATAAGATGGCGACCGCCCGGCAAATCATGCGCGGCGCAATGACCGAATTTATAATGTCCCGCCACCGCGCCATGGGCGCGCACGACGGACGCATGCGCAATGGTGCCCAGTGCGATAATCGTCGTGAGCTTGGGCAGCCGATCAAGATCGGACACCAGGAATGATCGGCACATATTGATCTCGGCAGCCGTGGGTTTGTTTTGCGGCGGCACGCATTGCACGGCATTGAGGATCATCACGCCATCCAGCGCGATCCCGTCATCCGCATGACCGCCATATTCGCCTGACATCAAACCGACCTTGGCCAGCGCCTTGTAGAGCATCCCCCCGGCCTGATCCCCCGTAAACGGGCGTCCTGTCCGATTGGCCCCCGTGAGGCCCGGCGCCAGGCCGACAACCGCCAGCCAGGCTTCGGGATCTCCAAATCCAGGCACCGGCGCATTGAACCAGGCGGGCTGCGCGTCACGTTGTTCGATCCGAAAGCCAGCCAGGCGAGGACATAGATCGCAATCGCGTCCGGGTTTGGCTCTGGTCTCCCTCATCGCGCTGCGATAGGCGGACCGGCATGGCGAAGACAAGCTATCTCATCGGCCTCGGGTCCAATCGCTACCGGCACGGACCACCGCGGCGCGTGATCGAGACCGCGATCGACGCGCTGGTGGATTCTGGCGTCGATATCGACGCCAGTTCAACCATCCGCACAACCCCTCCCCTTGGCCCGGGCAGCCGCAATTATGCCAATGCTGCTGTCCTTGCCCGGACCGACCTGGACCCGCAGGAACTCCTGGAACTGGTGCAGTCGATCGAAGCGAATATGGGGCGACGGTCAACGCGCCGCTGGGGCGACCGGGTCATCGATATCGATCTGCTGCTCTGGTCTAGCGGGTGCTGGGACGACCAGACCCTTACCATTCCGCATCCCGAGCTTGCCAACCGTAAATTCGTCCTGGAACCGCTGGCGGAAATCGCGCCCCACTGGCGCCATCCGGTCTTGGGCTACACGCTCAGGCAACTTTTTCACCGCCTCAAGCGCAATATGCTGGTTGACCAGAAGCCCAACCATCCCTAGGTCGCTCGCGGTGGTTGGGCCCTTAGCTCAGTTGGTAGAGCAACTGACTTTTAATCAGTAGGTCGCTGGTTCGAACCCAGCAGGGCTCACCACCTTTTCAATACGCTCGATACAGTGGCTTGTCCGGCGCCAGTCCGGTTAGTTGATTCAGCTTTGGCCGCTCTTCCGAAACACCACAGACAGGTTGTTGGCCGGCATTTCGACCACCCTCTCGAGCGAAAGATCCATCTCGCTAGCCAATGCTTCGACCGCTTCAAGGTCCCGCAAACCCCAATCCGGGTTCCGGCTGCGCAGCGATTCATCAAAGGCTTCGTTGCTTGGCGCGGTCTGCGTCCCCGCCCTGCGAAACGGGCCATAGACGAACAGTGGCGCTTCATCCGGCAGATGCTGGCTGGCGCCACTCATCAATCCCTGCGTGGCCGACCAGGGGCTGATATGGATCATATTGATGCACAATATGGCATCGACCGACTGGACCGGCCAGTGCGTCGCGCTGGCGTCGAGCGCCAATGGCGGGGCAATATTGGTAAGCCCGCTATCCTCCGCCCAGGAGGCGATTGATGCCAGGGCCGTCGGTTCCGGATCGCTCGGTTGCCACTGGATATCCGGAAACCGATCAGCGAAATGCACCACATGCTCACCAGATCCGCTGGCAATCTCGAGGATCATCCCCTGGGCTGGAAGCACCTCGCGCAACACATCAGTGATTGCCGCCCGATTGCGCAGCGTGGCTGGCGCATGGCGTTTGGCATCAGCATTCGTCACGGATTTGCGGTCGCCGGCATTGCCTTGCCATCCTCCGGCTCGGTCGGCTGGCGGCGCCAGATCGCGGCAAGGAAGCTGCCGATCACGACATGATAGACGGCAGAGATCGCACTCGGGACCGGCGCCAGAGCGGCCTGCATCGGCGTTGCGAACTGCGCGGCAAAACCCGGTGTCGAGGCAAGGCTCGATCCGAGACCGCTATTCTGCATGCCGACTTCGATGCTGATCGTGCGCCGTTCCTCCGCGCCGAAACCGAGCGCCTTGGTGATCAGATAGCCGAGTCCAAAGCCGAACACATGCAGCAACAGCACGGCGAGCAGCAGAACGCCGAAATGCGTTTCGATCAGCGGTTTGGACGCGGCAATGATCCCGCCGACGATCAGCACCACGACCAGCACCGAAGCGAGCGGAGAAACGATCGAGACCTTGGCCGTCAATCGCGGCAGATAGCGATTGAGGAACACGCCGACGATGACCGGGATCAGAACGATCGAGACCATGTTTACAAACAGGTTCCAGCGATCAATCTCGACATATTTTCCGGCCAACCAACCGGTGAGTATGGGAGTGGCGATCACTGCTATCAGCGTCGATGCCATCGTCATCGTCACCGAGAGCGCCAGATTGGCACGGGCGAGATAGGCGACGACATTGGATGCGGTTCCGCCCGGACAGCAAGCCACCAGAATGAGTCCGACCGCCAGTCCTGTCTCCAACGCGAAACCCGATGCTAGCGCTATTCCCGCCAGCGGCATGACCGTAAATTGGAGCGCGACACCCGCCGCCACGCATTTGGGGATTTTCGCGATCCGCTTGAAATCATCGAATGAGAGCGTGAGCCCCATGCCGAGCATGATAACACCGAGCAAAACGCTCACCAAAGGCTGGCCGAAAGGCCGAAAGCGCCCATCGACAACCCACAGAAAATGTTCGGGAATAAACCAGGCCCATGCCGTACCCAACACGGTCCACAGGGCGAACAGGCTCGTTAGCCGCTGGATCATATATTGCCTCCTGCCCCCCGCCCGCTGCTCTGGCGGTAAGGCGCTCAAATGGCAAGCCGTTGATCTCGAGCTTGATTGCGGGCGTGCCGGCACCATTGGCACCGGGCCTGGCGGACGATAGACCGCACGGACACGACGGAGCGCAGAAACGGAGGTCAGACCGATGCCGGAAACCAATCAGGACGAAGCACGGCCCAATGTGCGCTTTCCTCCGCCGCTTGTGTTTATCGGCTTCATTCTGCTGGGCCTCGCCGCAGATCGATTTGTTACGCTGCCGTCCCTCGTCATTCCGCAACCGGTTGGCTGGGCCGGACTCGCGCTGGTGATCGCTGGGCTAGCGCTGATCGCCTCTGCCATCGGCCTGTTTCGCAAGGCTGGCGAGAATCCTGAACCCTGGACGCCAAGCGCCACAATCATTGCGACAGGCCCCTACCGCTTCACGCGCAATCCCATGTATCTGGGCATGGCACTCATCCAGCTCGGCTTCGGGCTCTGGTGGCCAAGCATTGCGGTGCTTATTCTCGTACCGGTTGCGATCATCCTCATCGACCGGTCCGTGATCGCCAAGGAAGAACGCTATCTGCGGTCCACCTTTGGCGAAGCGTATGACGACTATTGCCAGAAAGTCCGTCGCTGGATCTGACTATTCGGCGGCTTCGGCCTGGTCGGGCTCTTTCCATACGAGGATTGGCTTACGCGCGGCCCCGGTTTCATCCAGCCGTCGCCGCGGCGCATGAACCGGCGCGGCGTGCAGCGTTTCATCGCCGGCCTTGGCACGCTCAACCACCGAACGCAGCGCCCCGATAAACTCATCCAGAGCCTCGCGGGATTCGGTTTCCGTCGGCTCCACCAGCATCGCGCCATGAACAACGAGCGGGAAATACATCGTCATCGGATGATAGCCTTCGTCGATGAGCCCCTTGGCAAGATCGAGCGTCGTCATCCCCTCGGCAAATCCTTTGTCGGAGAATAGCGCCTCATGCATGCACGGACCGCTCGCCCCGAACGGTGCGTCCAGGACATCTTCCAGACTGCGTAACAGATAGTTGGCATTGAGCACGGCATCTTCGGCCACTTGCTTCAGACCGTCCGTACCATGGCTCATCATATAGGCGAGCGCCCGCGTGAACATGCCCATCTGGCCGTGAAAGGCGACCATCCGGCCAAAGCTGGATTCGTGATGATCTTCGGCATTTTCCTCTTCAACCAGCACGAAATGCCTGTCGCGTTCCTCGACGAATGGCAGTGGTGCATATGGTGCAAGGGCTTCGGAGAAGACCACTGGGCCGGACCCCGGTCCACCGCCGCCATGCGGGGTGGAGAAGGTTTTGTGCAGGTTGATATGCATGGCATCGACACCAAGATCGCCCGGCCGCACCCGGCCGACAATTGCGTTGAAATTCGCGCCATCGCAATAGACCAGACCGCCCGCCGCATGCACGGCATCCGAGATCCGCTTCATATCCGGTTCGAACAGGCCGCAGGTATTGGGGTTGGTGATCATCACACCGGCAACGTCCGGCCCCAGCCGTTCTTCCAGCGCCGCAAGATCCACCCGGCCTTCGGGCGTTGCCGGAATATCCTCGACCCGATAACCGGCAAAGGCCGCAGTCGCCGGGTTCGTGCCATGCGCGCTTTCCGGTACCAGGATCACTTCACGCGCATCACCGCGCGCTTCCAGCGCCGATCGAATCGCGAGGATCCCGCACAGCTCACCATGCGCACCGGCCTTGGGGCTCATCGCGACCGCTGGCATGCCGGTCAGCTTGCATAGCCATTCGCCCAGTTGGTGGATCACTTCGAGCGCACCCTGCACCGTTTCAACCGGTTGCAGCGGATGGATATCGGCAAAGCCCTTCATCCGGGCCACGCGCTCATTGAGCCGCGGATTATGCTTCATCGTGCAAGAGCCAAGCGGAAACAGGCCGAGATCGATCGCATAGTTCATCCGCGACAGGCGAGTATAATGGCGCACGGTCTGTGGTTCGGACAGGCCAGCAAGGCCAATCGGTCGATTGCGCTCGAGCCCGCCAAGCCGTTTCTTGGCATCCGGTCGCTCGTCAAAATCGACGCCGGTTTCTTCGGTCGTGCCGATCTCGAAGATCAGTGGTTCGTCGAGCATCAGCGCGCGGTTGCCGGTAAATGTGTCTGTCGTACCCTGCGCATCCTGCGGCTGGCTCGGGCGGCCTTGATTGTTCATGCTCATGCCGCCTCTCCCTGTCCTTCGGCCTCGACAGCGGCTTGGAGAGCATCTGCGAGCTTATCGACATCGGCATCGCTGGTGGTTTCGGTCACGGCAATGACGAGGCCATTCGCCAGTTCCGTTTCCCCCGGATAGAGGCGATTCAAAGCAACCCCCGCCAGGATCTTCTCATCGGCGAGCTTGCGCACGATCCGACGCGCCGGACATGGCAGGCTAATGGTGAACTCATTGAAGAAGCTGTCATTGATAACCTCGACACCCGGCACCTGTGCCAAGCGATCGGCGGCGCGCACGGCGCGGGCGTGATTGATCGTCGCCAGCTGACGCAATCCTGCTTCGCCGAGCAAGGTCATATGAATTGAGAAAGCCAGCGCACAAAGCCCTGAATTTGTGCATATATTCGATGTAGCCTTTTCGCGACGAATATGCTGTTCACGGGTCGAAAGCGTGAGCACATAGCCACGCTTGCCTTCGGCATCCTGCGTCTCACCGCACAGCCGCCCAGGCATCTGCCGGACATATTTCTGGCTGCATCCGAACAGACCCACATAGGGCCCGCCAAAGTTCAGTCCGACGCCGATCGACTGGCCCTCGCCGACGACGATATCGGCGCCCATTTCACCCGGTGGCGTCAAGGCCCCAAGGGAGACGGGCTCGGTCACCACGGCAATCAGCAAGGCCTTGTGCGCATGCGCCTTGGCCGCCAGATCGGACATGTCCGCTATCCGGCCCAATATATCGGGATATTGCACGACCACGCAGCTTGTTTCGTCATCGATCTGATCGAGCAGGTCGGTCGTATCACCATTGGCGACGAGCGTTGGCGCTTCATGCACCAGCTCATCCTTGGTGAAGCGCGCCATCGTCTTGGCAACCGATACATAATGCGGATGCAGGCCCGATGAGAGGATCGCCCTGCCCCGTTTCGTGATCCGCCGCGCCATGACGATCGCCTCCCAACAGGCGGTTGAGCCGTCATACATGGACGCATTGGCGACATCGGTACCGAACAGGCGCGCAACCTGCGTCTGAAATTCGAACAGCATCTGCAACGTGCCTTGCGCGATTTCCGGCTGGTATGGCGTATAGGCCGTCAGGAACTCGCCGCGCTGGATCAGGTGATCGACGCTCGCCGGCACATGATGGCGATAGGCACCGCAGCCGAGAAAGAAGGGCATGTCCGCCGCTGCGCTGTTGCGTCGCGCCATCCGGCGAAACTCCGCATCCACCGCCATTTCCGACGCATGATTGGGCAAATCCCGGATCGCCCCGTCGAGCCGCGCCTCTTCGGGCACATCGGCAAACAAGGCATCGATATCAGGCGCACCGATCTTGGCCAGCATGGCCAGGCGGTCAGAAGGTTCAAGCGGCAGGTAACGCATTTTATTCTCCGTCGTGGCGCTAGGGCCAGCGGCTATAGGCTATCGACAAACGCCTTATAGGCTTTGGCATCCATCAACCCTTCGAGCTGGCTCGTGTCGCTCAGCGTCATGCGGAAGAACCAGCCTTCCTCTTCGGGCGATGTGTTGACGAGAGCCGGCTCATCTTCGAGCGCGTCATTACCCTCGGTGACTTCGCCAGAGACTGGCGCATAGACATCGCTCGCGGCCTTGACCGATTCCACAACGGCCGCTTCGCCGCCCTGTTCCAGCATCGAGCCGCTTTCCGGCACTTCGATAAACACGATATCGCCAAGCTGTTCCTGCGCATAATCGGTAATCCCGATCGTCGCATGGTCGCCATCGACATCAATCCATTCATGCTCTTCGGTGAAAAAACGGGCCATCGCGGTCTCCCCTATGCTTTTGGCGGTCTGTGATAATTTTGCGGAACGAACGGCATCGGCGTGACCGTGCCGGTGAATGGTTTTTTGCGCTGTTCGATCGTGATTACGGTGTCCGGGGCGCTAAGATCAGCTGGCACATAGGCCATGGCGATCGGCTGTTGGAGCGTCGGCGAGAAGCCACCGCTGGTCACCGTGCCAATCTGTGCACCATCGGCGTCAACAACGATCGCACCTTCGCGCACCGGCTGGCGGCCTTCGACAACCAGCCCCACACGCTTGCGCTCGGGGCCGTTTTCGCGCTGCGCCAGGATGCGCTCTGCACCAGGAAAGTCCGCGGCTTCACGGCGACGCTTGGACAGCGCAAAGCCAAGATCGGCTTCAACCGGCGTGATCTCGGTATCGATATCATGCCCATAGAGCGGCAGGCCGGCCTCCAGGCGCAGGGAATCGCGCGCGCCAAGGCCAATCGGCTGCACTTCCTCATGCGCGACAAGCGCAGCGGCGAGCGTTTCAGCATGCTCGGCGGCGACGGATATCTCGAATCCATCCTCACCGGTATAGCCGGACCGGCTGGCCCACAGCGCGATATCGCCAGCGTCCGAATGCCAGGTAAATCCACCCGCCTGCATGAAATATAGCGCCGCGCTTTCCGGAACGAGCCGGGCAAACACTTCACCAGCCTTGGGACCCTGCAATGCGACCAGCGCGCGATCTTCCATGTGATGGATGAAGATATGGTCGGGCAAGGTCTCACGCAGATAGGCAAGATCGCCATGCTTGGTCGCACCATTGACGACCATATAGAAATATTCGCAGTCGTCCGGCGGCGTCTCGCCTTCGGCCATCCCGCAGCTTTCCGGGTCCGCATAAGCCAGGCGCGTGATCATCAGATCATCGACAATCCCGCCATCCGGCGCGAGCAGCAGCGAATAGCGCATGCGCTCAACACCCAGTTTCTGAATCTCTCCGGGTAGAACCGTTTCGAGTGCCTGGGCGGCATTCGAACCGCTGATAATCACCTGGCCCATATGGCTGACATCGAACAGCCCGACGGAGTCCCGCGTCCAAAGATGCTCGGCCATGATGCCTTCATATTGGATCGGCATGTCATAGCCCGCAAAGCCGACCATGCGGGCGCCTTGGCTCCTGTGCCAGCTATCGAGAGGAAGTTGTGTGTCGTCGCCCATATTTGCTCCGTGACCAGATACGGCCGGAATGCTTCCGACCCACCCCCTCTGTCACGGAAGCCTGAGAGCTTTCACCATGTACCTAAGTGCACGGCTTACCCCTTCGGCGGGACATGGAACGCCCATATCCACTTTCCAGAGTACCGATTGGCAGCGCGGTCCTTTGGCCTGAGAGATTCCGGGGCGGTTGCTCCTTCGGCGGTGTGGCAAGCACACTCTCTCCCGCGCGGCCATCCGCCGGTTTCCCGACGGCGGCATGACTATCGATTGGCGCGTAGCGCGAGGAGAGTCAACGGCGAACCCCGCCTATCTGGTGACAGGCGCAAAAGATCAGGCTGAACTGAGCTTGCGGGCCTTGGCGCGCCACTCCTGGGCCAGCACAGAAAGATCGCAAAGCGCTCGCGTCGAGTCGGTATCGGCCTTCGCGCCGCCGCCTATGAGCAGGCCAAAGACCCGCTCCACCGTCCATTCGGGATGCGGCCTATCGACCAAGGCAATGGTATCGCCTGCGGCGACGCGTCCGGGCTCAATCACGCGATAATACCAGCCGGACAGGTGATGCTTGACCATCAACGACACCAGCTCAGGCCATTCCATGACATGGGCTTGCTTCCAGCATGGCTGACGACCCTGGCTGATTTCCACCAACGCGGTTCCGAGCCGATAGCGATCACCGATGCAGACTTCGGTCTCCACCATGCCTGAAACGGCTATATTCTCACCAAAGGCACCCGGATGATCGAGCTTGGAATGAAAGGGCGAGAGGGATTCCCAGAAAGCATAATGATCGCGCGGATAATGATGCACCGCCTTGTCGGGCCCACCATGGACGCGCAAATCGGCTTGCTCGTCGCCAATCAAGCCCAGCATGCCGATCTCAATCGGGCCGTCTTCGGGTTCCTTGCGGATTGCACTCAGCTCATCGCCCCGCAATGGGAGCGACCTGCCGGTTAGAACAGCCTCAACGGAAAGCGGCTCCATAACCGCTAACGGGTAGCATTATATTCGAGCTGGTCGGGCTCTAGCTGGAAGCCAATCAAAAGTTCGAAGGTGATATTGTCGACGGCGGCCCGCACTGTCGGATCAGCCATCGGGTCGAGCGCAGCATCAGTGTCACCTGGACGGCGGCGGCGCGTCAGGCGTTCTTCGACGTCGGGCGGCAAGGTCACTGCCGCACGTGAAATGCTGGTTGATGCCTGGCCATTCGTGCTGGCCCGATACTCTCCATCCGCAAAATTCAGACCAACCCGCCCAATTTCCTTGGACACGATCTGGCCATTGCCGCGCAGCACGGTTGCGAAATACGGAAGCACGATCTGTCGCGCCCCACGTGGATCCGTGCGCCGGGCGTAGACATCGAAGCTTGCGACAGCGTCGATCGTCCCGGATGCGTCGCTGCACGTGCTGCGAATATTGGTGATCACAGCCGTTGCATCGATCGCGCTTGCCTCGCGGCTGGACCGCGGATTGAAGATCGTGATCTCGTTCGTATGCACCGGCGTTGCGACGGCCGGGCATGCGGTACGATTCACCAGCAGGCCGATACCTGATTCGCCGGCGCTAATGACATCGCGGCGTCCACAAGACACCAGGACAAGGCCGATAGCGGCGACCAAAGCGATATTTCCATATTTCCGCACAAACGAAATCCTTACTCTTATTTGGGCACCGAACGACCGGTGCACGAATATGCCGGCCCCTCATAGGAAGCGGCTTCCGTCGCTGCAAGCAATCGCGTAAGAGCCTGGGTATGAACAACAGCAAAACCGCACTGACGCTTTTGATTGCCGCACCGCGCGGATTCTGCGCCGGCGTCGATCGTGCTATACGGATCGTAGAGCTTGCGATCGAAAAATATGGCGCGCCAGTCTATGTGCGGCACGAGATCGTGCACAACCGCTATGTGGTGGATGCGCTCAAGGACCAGGGCGCGATTTTCGTCGAGGAACTGGACGAGGTTCCCGACGATGTACCGGTGGTTTTCTCTGCCCATGGGGTGCCGAAAGCGGTCCCTGCCAAGGCGGAAGAACGCGGCCTGGAATATCTTGATGCCACCTGCCCGCTGGTGTCCAAGGTGCATCGTCAGGCGGAACGTTTGGTCGAAAAGGGCCAGCACATCCTGTTCATCGGCCATCGTGATCATCCCGAAGTGGTCGGTACCTTCGGCCAAGTGCCGGAAGGGGCGATGACCCTCGTCGAAACGCATGATGATGCTGAAAATGTTGTGGTCGAGAATCCCGACAATGTTGGGTTTCTGACACAAACCACACTGTCAGTCGACGATACGGTCGATATCATCCAGGTCCTGCGCCGCCGTTTTCCCCAGATCAACGCGCCACGCAGCGAAGATATCTGTTACGCGACCTCGAATCGCCAGGAGGCAGTCAAAGCCATTGCATCCAATTGTGACTCGATGCTGGTGATTGGTGCGCCCAATAGTTCAAACTCGGTCCGCCTCGTCGAAGTCGCAGAGCGGCAAGGGACACCGGCGCGATTGATCCAGCGCGCCACGGAAATAGATTTTGACTGGTTCGAAGATGTTCAAACGCTCGGCATCACTGCTGGCGCATCGGCACCCGAAATCCTCGTGCGTGAAGTCGTTGAAGCGCTGGGTCACAGATTTGACGTCACAGAGCGCGAAGTTGAAACGACGCGCGAAAAAATGCTGTTCAAGCTGCCGCGTGGCCTCGAAGCCGCCTGATTCCGCATGGCCGTCTATACACATGTATCTGCGGAGGGGATTTCCGCGCTGCTCGACGGCTATGATGTCGGCACCCTGGTGTCGGCCAAGGGCATCGCCGAAGGCGTCGAAAACAGCAATTATCTGATCGAGACGACGCAGGATCGCTTCATATTGACCTTGTATGAGAAACGGGTTGATGCAGCCGACCTCCCCTTCTTTCTCAAGCTCCTGGATCATCTCGCCGAGCGCGGGCAGCCCGTCCCACCCGCCATCGCCGATCGCAACGGCACCCAAATACAGACTGTTGAAGGGCGCCCGGCCTGCCTGATCGCATTCCTGCCTGGAGTCTCGCTCGGCGAACCGAACGCTGCCCAGGCACTCGCGACAGGCGCAGCTTTGGGGCAGCTCCACCAGGCACTCGTCGATTTTGAAGACCGTCGCCCGAATACTCTCTCACTGTCGGGCTGGCGCAGTCTTGCCGATCAATGCGGCTCCGCACTCGACGATATCGCGCCCGGGATGCGCGCATCCGTTGATGAAGAACTCGCATTTCTTGAGGCGCATTGGCCCAACGATCTCCCGCAATCAGCCATCCACGCCGATCTATTCCCAGACAATGTCCTGATGCTCGATGATCAGGTGACCGGCATTATCGACTTCTATTTCGCCTGCACCGATATCCGGGCCTATGATCTGGCCGTCACCCATGCCGCCTGGTGTTTCGATGATGACGGGCGCGGATTCGATGCCGAGCGGTCATCAGCATTGATATCCGGCTATGCTCAGCATGCAGCATTGGCCGAAGCGGAACGGGCCGCCCTGCCGATTCTTGCGCGAGGCGCAGCCTTGCGGTTCCTGCTGACCCGCGCATGGGATTGGCTCAACACGCCGCCCGATGCCCTGGTTACTCGCAAGGACCCCCTCGCTTTTCTCAACCGCCTCGAATTCTACCGGGGTGCAAATGCGGATCTCTTCGCCGCATGAGCCTGGTCGAAATATTCACGGACGGCGCATGCAAAGGCAATCCGGGGCCCGGCGGATGGGGTGCGATCATCCGCTATGGCGCGCATGAAAAGGAATTGTCCGGCGCCGAAGCTGACACCACCAACAACCGAATGGAGCTGCTCGCGGCAATCGAAGCGCTCAACGCGCTCAAGCGGTCCAGCCGCGTACGGCTGACGACCGACAGTAATTATGTGAAAGACGGGATCACCAAGTGGATCCACAACTGGATGCGCAACAATTGGCGCACGGCCGGCAAGAAGCCGGTGAAGAATGCGGACCTTTGGCAGCGCCTGCTCGATGCTGCCGAGCCGCATGATATCGAATGGGCCTGGGTGAAAGGCCATGACGGGCACCCGGACAATGAGCGCGCCGACCAGCTTGCAAGCGACGCCGCCGAAGCGGTCGCCGCTGCAAGCCGCTAGTCGCTAGCTATTGTCTTCGACTTCAGCGCCAGGACCCTTGGTCTGAATCGACTTGATCGCGTTCTTGGCGCTCGACTTGCTGGAATAGCCTTCGGTCGAGAACATCACTTCAGAATTATATTTGAAGCGAACACGGAACTCGCCCTTCTTGTCTTTCCAGATTTCAAATTTGTGCGCCATCAGGGCCTCCTAAACTGTGTGTCGGTTTTGTTGCGATAGGCGAAACAGTGAGACAGGCATAGGGTGAACGCCGCAAAACTGTCACAAACTCGTCAGCGCAAGCGCGATGGCAAGTATCGCTCCGGCTCAACCCCATCAATTATAGCGGGCGGCGTCTCATCCAGCAGCAATGTTCGACACAGTTTTGCAGCGGCCGGTGCGGTCTGGATACCAAAGCCGCCTTGGCCAGCGCACCAGAAGAAGTTTGGCGTATCAGGATCGAATCCATAGATCGGCAATCGATCCGGCGCGAAGTTTCTAAGGCCCGCCCATTTCCGATCCATCCCGAGCACGTGCCAGTCCATTGCCTTCTCGAACCGGTCGATGGCGAGCGCGACGTCCAGTTCCTCCGCTGCAACATCCCCGGCTTCGCTGGGTGTTTCGTCATGCGGGCTCAGCCAGAGGCGGCCATTCTCTCCCTTGAAATAGAAACGGCCCTCAACATCGATGACCAACGGCAGATCAAGCGGAACCGCCGGATCAGTCCGCAATTGGATGACCGTGCGTCGATAGGGTGTCACGCCGACTGGCTCGACACCCGCGAGCTGCGCGACCTGATCCGCCCAGGCACCCGTGGCATTCACCACAATCGCCGCTTCTATCTCCTCACCGGCCGCCTCAACACGCCACCCCTGTTGATCCGGTTCGATGCGCTGGACCGGCGCTGAGCACCGCAGTTCAGCGCCAGACCTGCGGGCGGCTGCTAGATAGGACTGATGGAGGCCGGCGACATCAATGTCGGAACATGTCGGCTCCCAAAGCGCCTGGTCCCAATGGCCTCGAATTCCCGGACACCGCCGCGAGATCGCATCGCCGGACAGTTTTTCGAGCGTTACCCCGCTGCCTGCAAACTCACCTTCCAGCGCATCCAAGGCCGCACGGCCCGATTGTTCGGCGATATGCAAGGCGCCGCGCTGGCTCAGAAACGGCGCATCCGAAAAATCAGGATCGGGCTTGGCCAGAAAATCATATGAAGCGGTGGTCAAAGGCTGCACAAATGGCCCGCCATAAGTTTCCGACCAGAAAGCGGCCGAACGCCCGGTCGAATGATAGCCAGGCATCGCCTCTGCCTCGAGTAGCAAGACCTTGTGATCGACCGCGAGTTCCGCAGCCAGGCTAGCACCGGCAATACCGGCCCCGATAATCAAGAAATCATAGCTCATCCGGCCGGGCGGACCAGCGCGTTCAGAAAAGTCGAAATCTCCGCCATGAATATATCACGCATATCGTCTCGCTCGCGCAGGACTTCATGGGCGGCAAAATCATGCATCATCAGCTGGGCATTAGCCAGGCGATCGGCGGCAGTTTTTATCGCTCGAGCGTTGACCAATCGATCCTTCTTGGCGCCGACGATCAAAACCGGCGTGGATACCTGCTCAAATGTGTCCTTTGCGAACATCTTTGCCGAGGATTTATACGCCGCGGCAAGCCATTGCCAGCTGGGCGGACCAATTTTGAGTTCAGGCTTTTCGCGCAGCCACCAATTTTCGTCGGAATAGCGCTCAAAATCATGGGTGAGCAGCTTCTGGCGGGAGCTACCGGGAATCGAAGGCCGCTCATTCTCTTGCCAGGCATGTTGATCGGCAAAACCAAAGCGGACAAACATACGCGCGACGAAAGCCGCGACCCGTTCCGGCAAGGGCTTGCTCACAACCTTGAGCATCGGTGCGCTGAACACCGCGCCATCCAGCCCAGGTCGATGATCAATCAGGTATCGCATTGCCAGATGGCCGCCCATGGAATGCGCTCCCAACACATGGGGACCCGGTGTTTCAGCGCGCCATTCGCGCACAAAATCAGCCAGATCCTCGACCCAGATGTCAAAGCTCTCAATATGGCCGACGGTCGGATCGGTCAGCATGCGCCCGGAACCGGACTGACCACGCCAATCGAAGCCGGTCAAATTCCAGCCCGCTTCATGCCATTCGGTGAGGCTTTCGAGATATTTTTCGAAAATATCGCCGCGGCCGGTCTGAAAAATCATACTTCCGCGGACCGGACGATCGGAGGGAGCCGGCCAGGTCCAACGCCTGTGGTCCCAGCCATCCTGCGCCTTCCAGCGGTCCAATATCATTCCATCGGGATAGGAACGGCGATCAACTTGGTTTTTTTTCATAGTTGCTGGTTACAGTTTAGAAAGCAGTAAGCCTTAGGGCCATCCCCTATGACAGGGGCAGCAACATTTTTTTCGATCGGCTTACTCGTGCCTGCGCTGCTGTATGCGGCCTGGGGCGACTGGTTGCGCCGGGATATTCCAAACAAGCTTAATGCTGCGATCGCACTGACCGCTCCACTATACTGGTGGGCCGCCGGATTTTCGCTGTGGCCGGAAATCACGATTATTTTCGGCCTCGCATTAGCATTGTTTGCTCTTTTTACCTTCGCTTTCGCAATTGGCGCGATGGGCGGCGGCGATGTGAAAATGATTGGCGCACTCGCCCTTTGGATGACGCCGATGCAACTGCCTGTAATGCTTATAGTAATGGCGATATCCGGTGGGTTGCTCACTTTAATAATGTTGGTTCACCACCGCATGAGCCAAAATTCTGAAAAGCCCGAAATTCCTTACGGAATCGCCATTTCTATCGGCGGTCTGTGGGTGGTGATGAACGGGATTTTAACCATTGGGGCCGTAACGAACTGATCGGCCAAGAAAAAGCCTGACAGGAGGCAAGACCGTCATGGATGCACGTAAAGTCATTTTGCTCGTAGGCGCGCTGCTAGTCGCAGCCGTTACCGCCTTTATGGCGCGGAGCATGTTTGTGGACGGCAGTACGCCGACCGCAGTCGCTCAGCAAGCCGAACCGGAAGGACCGATGGTACTCGTTGCCACCCGCGCCCTGCCCGTCGGCACGATCATCAACCAGGAAAGCTTCCGCTATCAGCCTTGGCCTGAAGAGTTAATCGAAGGCAGCTACTTCATCCGGAACGAATCCAATATCGAGGATCTCCTCGGTACGGTCGTTCGCAATGATGTTACGGCCGGCCAGCCGATCACCCAGGGTTCGCTTGTGCGTCCGGGCGATCGTGGCTTCCTGGCTGCAGCACTCGGGCCGGGCATGCGCGCGGTTACCGTACCGGTCTCAGCACAGTCGGGCGTTGCCGGCTTTGTATTCCCGGGTGACCGCGTTGACCTCGTCCTGACCCAGGAAGTTGAAGGTGGTGGCGATGGCCCTGCCCTCGCAGCCTCGGAAACCATTATTCGCAATCTTCGCATTCTGGCGACCGACCAACGGACCACGAATGAAACGAACGAAGAAGGACAGAGCGAAGTTCGCGTTTCTTCGACCGTAACTGTCGAAGCCACACCGCGCATCGCCGAAAAGATCGCCGTTGCGCAGACCATTGGTCAGCTTTCGCTTTCGCTTCGCTCGATCGCCGACAATACGGCTGAGCTTGAGCGCGCAATCGCCGCCGGTGAGATTGAAGTGCCGGAAGGCAATGATCCGGAAGCCGAGCGCCGCATGCTCATCGAGGTCGCCCAGCGTCCGAGCGATACCGACACAACCTATGTGACAGGCGGAGACGTTTCGCGCTTCCAGCGCCGGACGGTTCCTGCCCAGGGTAACGATAACAGCAGCCCAGGTGGCACCGCTGCTCAGATGGCTGCTGCCATGCTGGCTGCGGCAACCGGCAACCCGATCCCGGGTGGCCAGTCCTCGGAACGTCCGGACGGACCTGCAGTTCGCGTCGCACGCGGCACTTCCGTCACTCATGTACCTGTTGGGGGTAACTAAGATGGCTTTTAATCGTAAAACACGCTTCGGCGCCCTTGCTGCGGTTGCAGCCGCGGCAATGGTTGCGAGCCTTGGCGCTCCGATCGCCGAGCCAGCAACCGCCCAAACCGGCGCGCGTCCTCAGCCAACCAATGACCTCACCCTGTCGGTGGGCCGTGGCCAGCTGATCAACCTTCCCGGTGCGATGACCGACCTCTTCGTGGCCGACAGCGAAGTTGCTGACGTCCAGGTTCGCTCCTCGCGTGCGCTCTATGTCTTCGGTAAGGCGCCTGGCGAAACCACGGTTTATGCAACCAACGCAGCCGGCAATGTGGTTTACTCCACCACCGTCCGCGTCGGAACGAACCTCAACAGTGTTTCTTCGATGTTGCAGCTGGCCATGCCGGAAGCATCCATCGTTGCCACACCGATGAACGGTCTGGTTCTCCTGACTGGCACTGTCGCATCGCCGAGCGATGTACAGGAAGCCCAGTCGCTGGTGCAGGCATTTGTTGGTGACAGCACGCAGGTCGTCAGCCGTCTGCGCACGGCCACGCCGCTGACCGTCAATCTGCAAGTGCGGATTGCAGAGGTCAGCCGCTCGGTTGTCCGCGATATTGGTGCGAACATTGCTACGTTCGATAACACCAGCGGTTTCCAGTTCGGTATTACCCGCGGTCGTAACGCGTTCCCGCAATATGCGCCGAACGGCAATGGTACATTTGTTGGTGGCACGGCTTCGACCGATGGCACGACAACCGTGACCGGTCGTGAAGGTTCGGCAACGCTTGCCGGTCTTGGCAGCCTGTTTGGTATCGACATTGCCGGCGCACTGGATCTTGCCGAATCGCAGGGTCTCGTGACCACGCTGGCCGAGCCTAACCTGACCGCACTTTCGGGTGAAACCGCCAGCTTCCTCGCTGGTGGCGAATTCCCGATCCCGCTTTCGCAGGGCCTTGGTTCGGTTTCGATCGAATATAAGGAATTCGGTGTCAGCCTCGCCTTTACACCGATCGTTCTGGCCAATGGCCGGATTTCGATGCGGGTGCGTCCGGAAGTTTCCGAACTTTCGGATAATGGCGCAATCACGCTCAACGGTTTCACCGTTCCTGCTCTGACCACTCGGCGCGCCGAGACGACGGTTGAGCTGGGTTCGGGCCAGAGCTTCATGATCGCCGGCCTGCTGCAGAATAATCACAACTCGACAGTCGAAGGCACTCCGGGTCTCAGCGATGTTCCGATCCTTGGTGCATTGTTCCGCTCGAACCGCTGGCGCCGTTCGGAAACCGAGCTTGTCATCGTCGTGACGCCATATCTGGTTCAGCCGGTAACGGCGACGCAGATCGCGCTGCCGACCGACGGCTATCGCTCGCCTTCCGATCTGGAACGTGTGTTCCTTGGCCGGACGTTTAGCGGTGAATCGGGTGCAACCCGCCCGGGACCGACAATGGCTCCGCCGACGACGGTTCAGCCTGGAATTCAGACCGGTGATGCTGGTCAGGTTCCGGTTCCCGCAACGCAACAGCCCGCCGCTGAAGCCGCTTCAACAAGCGGTGCAGCACCTGGCTTTTCGTTCAACGACTAGATCAGCGTTTTTTGGAGAAGATAATCATGCGCATTCTTGCCACTTCCGCCCTTCTCGCCGTAGCCGGCACGCTGTCAGCTTGTGCAGGCGGCCCGGTTAACCAGGGGCTCAGCACGATCAACCAGCCGGTTGTCAGCCGCACAGACTATGTGTTTGACGTCAATGCGGGCGGCGATTCGCTGTCCTATGGCGAACAGGCCCGTCTCAGCGACTGGTTCGAAGCCCTTGAGCTGGGATATGGCGACACCGTTTCGATCGACGATCCGAGCCCTTATGGTCAGGCCGGCCGCCGCGCGTCCGTTGCCGAAATTGCCGGTCGCTATGGTTTGCTGATTGCCGAACGCGCTCCGGTTACCGCCGGACAGGTCGCAGCAGGCCAGATGCGTATTGTCGTCAGCCGCATGCAAGCCGAAGTACCGAACTGCCCGAACTGGGATCGCGATTCGGTTTGGAATTATGCCGGTTCGACAACGTCCAACTATGGCTGCTCAATCAATAGCAACCTTGCGGGAATGGTCGCTGATCCGGCCGACCTGATCCAGGGTCAGAGCGCCGGTACCGCGGGTGATCCCCGTGTTTCGGCACGCGCTATCGATGTCTACCGCGATTCGGAGCCGACTGGCGCCGGCGGTCTGCAACAAGAAGCCACGACAGGAGGCGAATAATGAACGCACCTTTTAGCCCAGGTTCCACGTCGCTTCGTGATCCGTTCCAGGCATTTGTCTGCGACGACGAGACTTCCGAACTGCTCAAGCCGATTGCCACCGAGCTCGGCTGGGCGCAGGAAAAAGTCAATAAAGGCGGTCTGCAAAATGCAGTTCAGACGCTGTCTGTATCGGCAAGCCCGAACATCTTGTTCGTGGATCTGTCGGAGAGCAGCGATCCGCTGAATGACATCAACAGCCTCGCAGAGGTTTGCGAGCCGGGTACGATTGTTATCGCTGCCGGCCAGGTGAATGACGTTCGCCTGTACCGCGATCTCTTGTCGAGCGGTATCCAGGATTATCTCCTCAAGCCGTTCAACACGGATCAGGTCCGCGATGCCCTGACTCAGGCACAGATGATTCTTGCCGGCCCGCGCAATGCGGACGGCGACGAGCAGGATCGCCCGCACGTCATGACCGCCTTTATCGGCACACGTGGCGGCGTTGGCGCATCGACGCTTGCAAGTTCGATTGCCTGGCTCGCCAGTACCGAACAGAATCGCCTGACGGCGCTGCTCGATCTTGACGTTCACTTCGGTACGGACGCGCTTGCGCTCGACCTGGAGCCGGGACGCGGCCTGATCGACGCGATTGAGAATCCGAGCCGGATTGATGGCCTGTTCATCGAACGCGCCATGGTCAAAGCCAATGAGAAGCTCGCTGTATTGTCGGCTGAAGCGCCGATCAATCAGCCCATGCTGACCGATGGCAGCGCCTATTATCAGCTTGAGGAAGAATTGCGGAGCGCCTTTGAACTCTCGATGATCGACATTCCGCGTCAGACGCTGATCCAGTATCCGCATCTGCTCAACGATGTGAATCGGGCGGTTATCGTTACCGAGCTTACGCTCGCAGCGACGCGCGACACCATTCGCCTTCTGTCCTGGTTCAAGTCGAACGCACCGCAGGCCAAGGTTATCCTGGTTGCAAACCGGGTACCAGGCGGCGGCATGCTCGAAATCTCGAAGAAAGATTTCGAAGCGTCAATCGAACGCAAGATCGATATGGTCATTCCGTTTGATCAGAAGACTGCGGTTCAGGCTGCCAAGCTGGGCAAGACCCTTGCTGAGGCTAGCGGTTCGAACAAGACCGGCTCGCTACTGCGCCAGCTGGCCGAACGCGTCTCGAGCGTTGATGGCGAAGAGATCGAAGAAGTGGCGGAAGCCGGTGGCTCGCTGATGGGCAAGCTGGGCGGTCTCGGTGCACTCATCTCGAAAAAGTCGAAAAAAGAAACAGCAACCGAAAACGCCTAATGCGGATGATCCCGCCTGTGCGGGCATCTGGGGGAAATAGGAAAGCGGGAATATGAACTTCATTCCGATGATCTTGCTGTTTGCTGGGATGCTTGGCTTCCTGCTGATGCTCTATTTCGCCTTTGCAGGGCCAAATGTGCAGAAAGCCCAGGCCAAGCGCCTTGGTGCGCTGCGCCAGCGGCATGCGCCGGCTACCAGCCAGATCTCCGCCGAAGCGCAGATGAACCGTATTCTCGCCAAGGGCGATACGCGGATGGACAGCTTTGCCGGTCGCTTCATTCCGCGCCCGGAAATGCTGCGGACACGGCTCTCGCAAACTGGCACGACCTGGACACTCAGCCATTATATGATGGCGGTAGTCGCGATCATCATCGTGGTCGCTGGGCTACTCTATTTCCAGGGATTGCCGCTGTTGCTGGGATTGCTGCTCGGCACCTTTGCCGGCCTCGGCCTTCCGCACATGGTTGTCGGGTTCCTGATCAAGCGCCGGATCAACAAATTTAACTCGAAATTCCCCGATGCCATCGAACTTCTGGTTCGCGGCCTGCGGTCTGGTCTGCCGATTTCGGAGACGCTGACTGTGGTTTCGCAGGAAGTTCCAGATCCCGTTGGCACCGAATTCGCAAATGTCGTCGACAAGATGAAGATCGGTCAGACGATGGACGAGGCGCTTGAGGAAACGGCGAAGCGTCTTGGCACACCCGAATTCAACTTCTTCTGCATCACACTCGCAATCCAGCGTGAAACGGGCGGTAACTTGGCAGAGACCCTGTCAAACCTCGCCAATGTGTTGCGCCAGCGCAGCCAGATGAAGCTCAAGATCAAGGCCATGTCGGCCGAATCCAAGGCTTCGGCCTATATTGTCGGCTCACTGCCGTTCATCGTCTTTGGCCTGATCATGATGATCAACCCGGGATATATGGGCGAGTTCTTTGTCGATGAGCGTTTGATGATCGCAGGCCTTGGTGGCCTCGTCTGGATGGGCATTGGTGTGTTCATCATGGCCAAAATGGTCAACTTCGAAATTTAACGGACGGGAGCGAGAAAGATTATGACCGAAGCTGCCGGACCTACCGTTCTTGGTGTCGATGTTTTCCTGGTTGCGACCATTCTCGCAGCTGTGGCGACCTTCGCAATGCTTGTTGCTCTCTATGCGGCAACAACCGTGCGCGATCCCATGGCCAAACGCGTCAAGGCGCTTAACGATCGGCGCGAACAGCTGAAGGCAGGCATCACCGCCTCGGCTCGCCGTCCGCGTCGCGCGCTCACCCAGAAGAACGAGACCACGGACCGTATGCGGTCCCTGCTCAAATCGCTGAACACGCTTCAGGATGATCAACTCCAGCAGGCGCAGCAGCGCCTCGCCCAGGCCGGTATCCGTTCGAAGGATCTGGCGGTGGCCGTTATCTTTGGTCGCTTGGTCCTGCCGATCGTGATCGGTGGTGGATTGGCGATTGCCGTTTACGGTTTTGGCTTCCTGTCTGATTACACCGCGTTCAAGAAATTCATGATCGTCGCCGGTACGCTGATCCTCAGCTACAAGGCGCCGGATTTGTATGTTTCGAACAAGGTTACAAAGCGTTCCAACGAGATCCGCAAGGGTCTCCCGGATGCGCTCGATCTGCTGGTTATCTGCGCTGAAGCCGGCCTGACTGTCGATGCCGCCTTTACGCGCGTCGCCCGGGAACTGGGCGCTGCCTATCCGGAACTGGGCGATGAGTTCGCGCTTACCGCAATTGAGCTCGGCTTCCTCACTGAACGGCGCCAGGCGTTTGAAAACCTCGCCTATCGTGTGGACCTTGATGCCGTTCGCGGTGTTGTGACCACGATGATCCAGACCGAGAAATACGGTACGCCGCTGGCCAGCGCATTGCGCGTCCTTTCGGCCGAGTTCCGTAACGATCGCATGATGCGCGCCGAAGAAAAGGCCGCTCGCCTTCCGGCCATCATGACGGTTCCGCTGATTCTCTTCATCCTGCCGACCCTGTTCGTCGTGATCCTTGGCCCTGCGGCCTGTTCGATCTCCGACAATCTGGTCAACGCATAAAGATAGACGGGGCTGGGCCGCTCTCACCCGGCCCCGTCAATTCCTTATTCAATCACTCCGCATGTCGCCATTTGGCGCGCTGCATTGATCGCCGCAAACGCATCGCGCTCCGGCACCAATATTCTCAACAAAGCCAACCCACGATCGGACGGGACGCGAACCGCTTCGCTGCCATCTGGGACCGCCTGCCCCTCTCGCGCCAGTACGACATTCAATGGCTGATCTCCTGTCTCGCGATCATTGCGGACAAACCGGACATTGGTTTCGTCATCAAAGACCGACAATGACCAATAGGGTGCGTCCATCGGCTGGACTGACACTGCGACCGGCCCTTGGCTGAGATCAAAAAGGCATGTCGAATAGGCAAGATCGGGACTGGGCCTGACAATAACTCGCCGCTCTGCTGTGCTGAGCGGTGCATGGCCCATCGCATTCACCGGTGCATTCTGCTCGATCCGATCCATGGCTATTCCCATGAGACGTCCGGGAATCATGCCGACAGCCAGCCAATGAACCAGCATCGCAATCGCTGCGACCAATCCAATCCATCCGAGTCGGTTCAACATCCCAGCCTCTCGATCACCGGTAGCTCGCCGTCGAGCAATCCATCGCCGGGTCCATAGGCTCGCAATGTCAGTTCAAAAGCTTCCCCGTCCTGCGTCGCAATCTCGCCTGGCCCGGGCTCGGGACTGGTAATCGCCATGACGGGCTCTGCGCCGTCCCCACCGGCTGAATAGGCATGGCCGTCATTGGGAATGAGATGGGAGTCCGTCCCGTAAGCCGTGACGCTCCACCAGCGCGCATCAACGGATGGACCCGTGACCTGATAGCGACATCCGCCTTCCAGCGCCTGCCCCTCACTGTCTGTTGCAGCATTGAAATAGATGGCTTCGCGCGCGGTGAGCGCCATCAATCCGCGAAGGGCGACAATGGCCCGCGAACGATCGCTGGCTTCAGCCGAACCGAATTGTTGGGACGTCACCCAGGGGCCGGTACGTTCTTCAAACGCACTGATACCGGCACGCAAGGACAGCCAGGTCACCGTCAGCCCTATGGCCGCGCCAAGAATGAGCGCCAAAAGGATCCGGAGCGCCATCCTCATCCGCTGCGATCCTTAGCCGCAGATAGCGCGGATTGCGCGGCAGCGAGCCGGGCGATTGGCACGCGATAGGGCGAGGCGCTGACATAGTCGAGCGCCACCTCTTCGCAAAAGGCAATCGATGCGGGATCGCCGCCATGTTCGCCACAAATGCCAAGCTTGATCCCATCGCGCGCTGCCCGCCCGCGTTCTGCAGCGATAGCGATCAGCTCACCGACCCCCTCGATATCCAGGCTGACAAATGGATCGCGCGGATAGACGCCCTGATCGACATAAGAACCGAGGAAGCGGCCCGCATCGTCGCGCGATACGCCGAGCGCTGTCTGGGTGAGGTCATTTGTTCCGAAGCTGAAAAATTCTCCGCATTCGGCAATCTCACCGGCGCGCAATGCGGCGCGCGGCAATTCGATCATCGTGCCGACCAGATAATCGACGCGCGCGCCCTTCTCCTCGAAAACCGCTTCGGCGGTCCGGGCGATCACGGCCTTCATCAGCTCGAGCTCACGACGGGTGGCGACGAGCGGCACCATGACTTCCGGGATCGGCGCTTCATCGCTGGATGCGGCGACATCGAGCGCCGCCTCAAAGATTGCCCGCGCCTGCATCTCGTAGATTTCAGGGTAAGTGACACCGAGCCGGCAACCGCGATGGCCGAGCATCGGGTTGAACTCATGCAGCTCATTCACCCGGCGGCGCAATGTATCGATGGATACACCAACCGCATCGGCCACTTCCTGCAATTCATCTTCTCCGTGCGGGAGAAACTCATGGAGCGGCGGATCGAGCAGACGGATCGTTACCGGGAGCCCGGCCATGATCGTGAAGATCTCGGTGAAATCACCGCGCTGTTCCGGGAGCAATTTCGCCAGTGCATCGCGTCGGCCTGCTTCATCGGTCGCGAGGATCATCTCGCGCACTGCGGTAATCCGGCGCGCATCGAAGAACATATGTTCGGTACGGCACAGGCCAATGCCTTCTGCGCCAAATTCCCGGGCCATGCGGCAATCGGCGGGGGTTTCGGCATTGGTTCGCACCCGCATCCGGCGGCTCTTATCGGCCCATTGCATAAGCTGCGCAAAATCGCCGGCCAATTCGGGCTGCACCGTGGCCACTTCGCCGGCCATGACTTCGCCGGTCGCGCCATCGATGGTGATCGTATCGCCTTCCTTGAAGTCTCGCTCCATGGCGGAGAATTGTTTGGCCTTGGCATCGATCGCGACACTGCCGGTACCCGACACACAGGGCCGCCCCATGCCGCGGGCGACAACCGCCGCGTGCGATGTCATCCCGCCGCGGGCCGTTAAAATGCCCTTGGCCGCGTGCATGCCGTGAATATCTTCCGGGCTAGTCTCCATGCGAACAAGGATCACATCTTCGCCCATCGCAGCACGGCGTTCAGCTGCATCGGCATCGAACACAACGATACCGGACGCCGCGCCCGGCGATGCCGGCAAACCGCGCGCAATCACGTCGCGTTCCGCACTCGGATCGAGCGTCGGATGGAGCAGCTGATCAAGCGCACCCGGATCAACGCGCAACACCGCTTCCTCTTCGCTGATCAGCCCTTCGGCCGCCATGTCGACCGCGATTTTCAGCGCTGCATTGGCGGTGCGCTTGCCCGACCGGGTCTGCAGCATCCACAGGGTTCCGCGTTCAACCGTGAACTCGATATCCTGCATGTCGCGATAATGGGTTTCGAGCAGATCGAAGACCTTGGCGAGCTCACCATAGGTTTCCGGCATCGCCTCTTCCATCGCGGCGGGCTTGGCGTTCGCCGCCTCGCGTGCCGCCGTGGTCAGATATTGCGGTGTGCGAATACCGGCAACGACATCTTCGCCCTGCGCATTGATCAGCCATTCGCCATAATAAGCGCGCTCACCGGTCGATGGATCGCGCGTAAAAGCGACGCCGGTTGCCGAAGTCTCGCCCATATTGCCAAACACCATCGCCTGGACATTAACCGCCGTACCCCAGTCACCCGGAATATCATTGATCCGGCGATAGACTTTCGCGCGTTCCGCCTGCCAGGACCCGAATACTGCGCCGACCGCACCCCAAAGTTGCTCCTGCGGATCCTGTGGGAACGGATGGCCAAGTTCCTCCTCGGCAATTCGCATATAATCGGCGACCAGCTTCTGCCAGTCTTCGGTTTCCATCTCGGTATCGAGATAGATGCCCTTGTCTTCCTTGGCGATTTCCAGTGCTTCCTCAAACGCCCCATGATCAAGGCCGAGAACCACATCGGCATACATCTGGATGAAGCGGCGATAGCTATCCCATGCGAAGCGCGCATCGCCGGACGTGTCGGCAAGACCCTTCACCGTCTCGTCATTGAGCCCTAGATTGAGCACCGTATCCATCATACCGGGCATCGACACCCGCGCACCCGAACGCACCGATACGAGCAACGGATCGCTTGCATCGCCAAAGCGCTTTCCGGTTATCTGTTCGACATGGGCGATGCCGCTCGCGACCTGCTCGCGCAGCTCATCGGGAAAGACTTCGCCGTCGTCATAATAGCGCGTGCACATTTCGGTGCTGATTGTGAAGCCGGGTGGGACCGGCAGTCCGATCGACGCCATTTCAGCAAGGTTCGCGCCCTTGCCGCCGAGCAGGTTCTTGTCCCCTCGCCCGCCATCGGACACGCCACCGCCAAACCGGTACACATATTGCGTCATATTGATGCCGATCCTGATTGTCGTCCGCGCTGCTGCATCCAGCCATCATGCACGGCCTTGCCGAGTGCGCCATAGATCATGAATGGGCGCAGGTCCCGCCGCACGGTCATTTTGAACCGTTTGGACAGGATTGCCGTTGCCGGCTCCACGCTTTCAATCTGATTCCAGCGATAATGCAGCATCGGGTGGAACAGTTTGAACATAAATGCCGGTCGCAGAAAGACGCCGGTCGAATGCACCCAGCCATTGAGGCAATTTGCATAGTTGATCGGGAAGAATATCCCGCCGCCGATTGTCATCGTCTGCATCGAGAATTTCTGCGCATCGGGCGGCGGCTCGGTGATCATCGCACGATCATCGACATATTTGCTCCAGCCGAGCACCGACAGCAATTTGATGATGCCCAGCCACATCGCCGCGAAAAAAAGGAAGAATCCCGGGATGATATAGATAAGGAGCTCGCTGCCTTCCACGGTCCGGCCCTTTCCTATCCTTCAATCTTCGAGAAGTCGGCGACCTTGTGCACGGCATCGCGGAAGCGGGCGAGCATTGCCAGGCGCGCAGCGCGCTTCGCCGGATCCTCGTCGTTGACGGTGACTTTCTCAAAGAAGGCATCAATCGGTTTGCGCAGGCCGGAGAGTGCCGCCATCGCACCCTTGAAATTCTCAATCTCGATCGCGGCAGCAACTTCGGTTTCCGCGCTGTCGAGTGCGTCGTGCAATACGGCTTCTTCGGGTTCCGGCGTGTGATCGCTCTCGATCGGTGTCCACTCTTCCTTCTTCAGGATATTCGCCGCGCGCTTATACCCGGCCAGCAGGTTCGCACCGTCATAGCTGCCAAGGAAAGACTGCAGCGCCTTCACGCGAGCGAGCAGGCGGACAAGATCATCTTCACCGCCCAGCGCAAACACCGCATCGATCAAATCATGGCGGACACCCGCCTCGCGCTGCTGCACCTTCAGCCGATCGGCGAAAAAGGGCATCGCGATTTGTAGCAATCGCTCAGGGCCTATCAGCTCAATATCAAAACCATTGGAAAATTTGTCATAGTCCACCTCGGACCCGACGTGCTCAACGCTATCGACCAACCGTGCCACTGAATACAATCCAGCTTCTTCGATGTTTTCAGAAATTTGCTCTGCGGTCACAGAGCAATCGGGTTCCCAGGCATCGGGAGGCCGCAGTTCATCTCTCAACCCTTTGAAATTTTTGGTCGGATAGATGCAGATAAGCCAGTCATTGTGCTGCTCAAGAGTAGTCCAATGCAAACGCAGCGCCTCCAGCAGGACATGAGAAAGAGAAAATCTAAGTCCATTCTGATTGGTGAGCGCCAAAACTGCCAGTGCTTGCCGACGCAGCGCAAACGGGTCTTTTGAACCTGTCGGACCAAGTTCAGCGGCAAAGAAGCCCGTTAGAGTATCGATCTTATCCGCTAAGCTCACTGCAACCGTTACCGGCTCATTAGGTACGTAATCCTCTTGTCCTACGGGCTTATAGTGATCGCGGATTGCAGCGCCGACTTCGGGAGCAAGTCCCTCGTTCGCAGCATAGTAACCGCCAACGATTCCTTGCAGATCACCGAATTCGCTCACCATGCCAGTGACAAGATCGGCTTTGCAGAGCTGCGCAGTCCGCTCAGCCATATCGGCTAGTTGTCCACTAGTCATCTTAGCCACGACGGGATTGTCATCTGTCTGTATGTCTTCGTCTGTAATGCCAATCTTTGATGGAGTGACGATCCCTTCCTCAACCAACCAACGCGCGAGCTTCGCCACCCGTTCGACCTTGTCCGCCACCGTGCCGAGCTTTTCATGAAACACGATCTGGTCGAGCTTCTTTGCATGTTCAGCAAGCGGCGTTTTCTGGTCCTGCTCCCAGAAGAAGCGGGCATCGGACAGGCGCGCCGCAAGCACCTTCTCATTGCCGGCGATCACATTGGCGCCACCATCATTGGGTTCCAGATTCGCGACGCAGATGAAGTGCGGCGAGAGTTCATATTCGGCTTTGAGACAGGCGAAATATTTCTGGTGGCTGCGCATGGCGAGCGTGATGGCTTCGGGCGCAACGGCGAGGAACGCCTCGTCGAAACTACCGAGCAATGGCACCGGCCATTCGGTCAGCCCGGCATTTTCCTCCACCAGCCCCGGATCCTGTTTGCGGGTCAGCTCGACTTCGGCGGCCAGAGCGTTGGCGCGCTCACGAATAATGCCCTCGCGCTCCTTATGATCGACAATCACATGCGCCTCGCGCAGCTTGTCGGCATAATCATAAACACCGTCGATCTCGATCATGCCGTCATGATGAAAGCGATGGCCAACCGTCTGGCGGCCCGACTTGATGCCGTCGATCTCACATTTGACGACGTTATCGCCAAGGATCGCCATGATCCCCTGTAACGGTCGCACCCAGCGCATGCTTTCCGTCGATTGGGAGGCTTCGCCCCAACGCATCGATTTCGGCCAGGGGAAAGCGCGGATGATCGCGGGAATTGCCTCACCGAGGACATCCACCGTCTTGCGGCCCGGCTTGTCGATCACGGCGAACAGCGTCGGTTTACCCTTCACATCACGGGTTTCGAGATTTTTGCGCTTTAGCCCTGTCGAGCGCAGAAAACCGTCTATTGCCTGATCTGGCGCATCCGCTTTCGGGCCTTTGCGTTCTTCGCGCACCGTTTCGGTTTCGCGCGGCAGATCGTGGGCGATCAGGACCAGGCGACGCGGCGTCGAATAGGTTTCGATCTTTTCGGCAGCGAGACCGGCTTCTTTGAGCGCAGCCGTAAACAAACGTTCGAGGTCGCCCCGCGCCTTGCGTTGCATTCGGGCCGGGATTTCCTCCGACAGCAATTCGAGCAGGAAATCAGACATCAGGCGCTCCACCCGTTTTTGGCCATATGGGCTTCGCACGAGCCGACCGCGAGATCGCGGACCCGGCCGATATAGGCCTGGCGTTCGGCGACGGAGATCACGCCGCGGGCCTGGAGCAGGTTGAAGATATGACTGGCCTTGATTGCCTGGTCATAGGCCGGCAGCGGAAGCTCGGCTTCGATGCACGCTTTGCATTCGGCCGATGCGTCCTTGAACCATTGAAACAGGGTTTCCGTATTGGCGTGTTCGAAGTTCCAGGCACTGAACTGTTTCTCATTGTCGAGAAACACATCGCCATAGCTCACGCCATCATCATTAAACGCAAGATCATAGACGCTGTCGACGCCCTGGATGTACATCGCCAGCCGTTCCAGACCATAGGTGAGCTCACCGGATACCGGCTTGCAATCGAAACCCCCGACCTGCTGGAAATAGGTGAACTGGGTGACTTCCATGCCATCGCACCAGACTTCCCAGCCCAGGCCCCAAGCGCCCAATGTAGGGCTTTCCCAATCATCTTCGACAAAGCGGATATCATGCTTGAGCGGATCGATCCCGATTGCGACCAGGCTATCCAGATATAGCTGCTGAATATCGGGCGGGCTCGGCTTCAGGACCACCTGATATTGGTAATAGTGCTGGAGCCGGTTCGGATTCTCGCCATAGCGACCATCGGTTGGTCGGCGGGACGGCTGCACATAGGCGGCCTTCCACGGGTCCGGGCCAAGCGCCCGCAAGGTGGTCGCCGGATGGAAAGTTCCTGCCCCCATTTCAAGGTCATAGGGCTGCAGGATCACGCAGCCCCGCTCACTCCAATAGTCATGAAGCGTCAGGATCAGTTTCTGGAAACTCAGCGGGTTAGTGTCGCCCACGGGTCGGCCTTCGCAGTTGCAATAAATATGGGCGCGGATTGGCCTATGCGGCCGCACGGGTCAAGCAATCTGCCCCCAAAATCCGCCAAAACCGCCCGGCTTGTCATCGAACAGCTTAGGCGTAGGATGGCGCTATGTTCAAAAAACCCATCCGCCTCGCCCTTTTTTCTTTCGGTACGCTGGTATTGATAAGCTTTCTCGGGGGATCCGCGATATGGTCCGTTCTCGGTCTGGCGGACGATCTCAGCATAGATGGCGAAGCGCCCATCGTGCGATCCGATGGGATCGGAATCGGCGAAGGCTGGCCAGCCTATGGCGGCGATCAAGGCGGCAATCGCTATTCGGCGGCGGGCCAGATCACCAGCGAGAATGTGCAGGGTCTCGAGATCGCCTGGACCCATCAATCCGGCGCACTTGAGGGACGCGAAGATGTAATCCAGCGAACGGCGTTTGAAACCACACCCATCCTCGCCGAGAACTCGCTGATCTTCTGCACGCAGTTCAATGAAGTAATCGCGCTCGACCCGGGCTCTGGCGAAGAAAAGTGGCGGCACGATCCAGAAATCTCGCTGGACCTGCGCCCGGCCAATCAATTCACGTGCCGCGGTGTTTCGCATTGGCGTGATGCAGAGGCGGAACCCGATGCGATCTGCGCTTCGCGAATATTCACCGGTACATCGGACGCGCGGCTGATCGCGCTCGACGCGCGGACCGGGGAGTTATGCCCTGACTTTGGCGAAGGTGGAGAAGTGCGCATCGAACCCAGCGTGTCGCTGCGCTGGCCGGGCGAATATCAGATTACGTCGGCCCCTGCCGTAGTTGGCGATGTAATCGTCGCCGGCTCGGCCATCAGTGACAATGTGCGGCTTGAAGCGCCTCAGGGCACCGTCCATGGCTTCGATGCCCGTACCGGTGAATTGGCATGGGCATTCAATCCCGTACCGCGCGATCCTGACGATCCCGCACGTGATAGCTGGGCGGGTGATTCCGCTGATCTGGTCGGCCATGCCAATGTCTGGTCAACCATGTCGGTTGACGCCGAGCGCGGTCTTGTCTTCCTGCCGACTTCGAGCCCGAGCCCGGACTATTTCGGCGGCGCAAGAGCCGGTGACAATAATTACGCCAATTCGGTCGTCGCGCTGAACGGTGAAACGGGCGAGGTTGTCTGGCATTTCCAGACCGTACATCACGACGTTTGGGACTATGACCTTCCCGCCCAGCCAAGCCTGGTAACCGTGTGGCGCGACGGCGAAGGGCATGATGTTGTCGTACAGGTGGCCAAGACGGGTTTGGTATTTGTACTCGATCGCGACACCGGTGAGCCCTTCCTGCCAATTGAGGAACGCGCGGTGCCGCAAGATGGCGTCGAGGGTGAGGCCTTGTCCCCTACCCAGCCCTTCCCGGTAAACACGCCGCCGGTCGTCCCCAATAGGTTGCGGCCATTCGCCGATGCCTTTGGCATTACATTATGGGATCGGCTTGCCTGTGCCGTACAATTCCGCGGTCTGCGGGGCGATGGCCTGTTCACACCGCCCGGCGTCGATGGCCTGCTTGCTTATCCTTTTTCCGGTGGTGGAGCGAATTGGGGCGGTGCGGCCTTCGATCCGCGACGCAATCTCCTCATCATCAATATGAGCAACCTGGTACAGGCCATTCACCTGATTCCCGGAGCCGACGAACCGAGTGAGATTACCGATCTTCCCGATGACGCTGAATTCGCGCCGATGGAGGGCGTGCCCTATGCGATGACTCGGAGAACGATACTGTCTCCGCTCGGCCTACCCTGCAACGCACCGCCATGGGGCGTCCTTGCCGGGATTGATCTCGCGAGCGGCGAGATTGTCTGGCGGCAAACGATCGGAACAACCGAAGATCTGGCACCCGGCGGTCTCGCGCTGGGCATAGGCACGCCGAATTTTGGCGGACCGATCGTCACAGCCGGGGATGTGATCTTTATCGGTGCGGCGATGGACGATTATCTGCGCGCCTTTCATGTCGAAACCGGCGAAGAGCTGTGGAAGGGCCGGTTACCCGCCGGTGGTCAGGCCACACCGATGACCTATGAATGGGACGGTCGCCAATATGTTGTGATCGCGGCTGGCGGTCATGGCAGCTCCGGCACGCGCTTCGGCGACCATGTGGTCGCATTTGCGCTGCCCGAATAGGGAAACTGGTCTTTTCTTTGCCGGTTAAATCGCGGATAGGCGGGGCATGAAAACACAAATCCTCTCCGCCGCTGTTGCTGCACTCCTGCTCGCGGGATGCGCAACCTCAAACACTGCACAAGCGCCCGCTCCAGCCGAACCGGTTGTCGCTGCGACACCTGAACCGGCCGCGCCGGTTGCCGTGGAGGAGCCTGTGCCGACACCGGTGGCGGAAGCACCGGCACCGCTACCTTTAGAAAACAGCGCTGCCGCTCCGGCAACTGGTTCGCCAGCACTATGGCGGATTGCGGATGAGGACACGACGATCTGGCTGTTCGGGACGATCCATGTGCTGCCGACAGGGTTTACCTGGCGCAATCCGACGATCGACGCAGCGATTGCCGAATCCCAAGGGCTGATCCTCGAGACTGTCACCAGCGACGATCAAAGCCAGGCGGCGCTGATGCTCATGCGGTTGGGCATGTCCGCAAACCTGCCGCCAATTGGCGAGCGCGTTGACGCAGAATTGCGTCCGCAGCTTGCCTCGATGATCGCACGAGGCCCGTTTCCCGAAAGCTTCCTCAATGGCCTGGAGACCTGGGCAGCCTCGCTGATGCTGGTTGGCATTACGCTCAACGATCTCGGGCTTGATCCGGAAAGCGGCGTGGAAGAGCAGCTCGAACTGATCTTCGAACTTGCCGAGCTGCCGATCGCGGGCCTTGAAACACCCGAAGAACAGCTGAGCTTTTTCGATCAACTCCCGGAAGATGCCCAGCGGCATTTCCTGAATTCGGTGATCGATGCACCCGAAGATATCCGCGAGGAATTCAACGCGATGCTCGAAGCCTGGCGGTCTGGCGATGAAGACCAGATCGCGATGACGTTTGACGATGATCTGATCTTTTCCGAGACCCTGCGAGACGCACTGCTGACACGGCGCAATGCGAACTGGGCCAACTGGATCGTTGGACGGCTCGCCGAACCGGGAACGATCTTTGTCGCGGTTGGCGCTGGCCATCTTGCCGGCGAAGATACGGTACAGGATTTCCTTGAAGCGCAAGGCATTACAGCGGTCCGGGTTCAGTAAGGCTTTCGCTGCTATTCAGCGGCCACCGCTGCATCATCGCTATCGATGGTGCAGTGCCACAAACTATTGCCAAATCCCCCTCTCCCGCCTATATGCCCCGCTTCCCCGCTATGTGCACCCTGGAGGCGTGGCGGGCGATGAACGACTAACCAACCAGTATTTTGGAGACATCAGATGAGCGATCAGCTGACTTTGTCGGCCGAAGTGCGCGAGCGAGCAGGCAAGGGAGCCTCTCGTGCCATGCGCCGCGAAGGCCGAGTACCCGCCGTGATTTACGGCGACAAGAAAGACCCGGAACCCATTCACCTCAATGAGCGCGAGCTCATGAAGCTGCTGCATACCGGCCACTTCATGAACAGCCTTGTTTCGCTGACCATCGGCAAAGACAAGACGAACGCGCTGCCAAAGGATGTGCAGTTCCACCCGGTCAATGATCGCCCGATGCATGTCGACTTCCTGCGCATCGGCAAAGGCGCCAGCGTTACGCTCGCCGTGCCGGTCAACTTCATCAACGAAGAAGAATCGCCCGGCCTCAAACGCGGCGGCGTTCTCAACGTTGTTCGTCACGAGCTCGAGCTTACCTGCCCGGCCGACGATATTCCGAGTGAAATCACGGTTGAGCTGGATGGCCTCGAAGTTGGCGATTCAATCCATATCTCGCAGGTCAAGCTGCCTGACGGCGTAGCCTCTGCCATTGATGATCGTGACTTTACGATCGCTGGTGTTGTCGCACCGTCCGCGCTCAAGCGTGACGACGCCGAAGAAGAGGAAGAAGGCGTCGAAGGCGAAGAAGGCGAAGAAGTCGCAGCCGACGAAGTGCCAACCACGTCGCAAGGCGATGGCAGCGAAGGCGGCGAGGAAGAGAGCTAAGGCTCCTCCCCTGCGCTTTTTCCACTTTTGGTGGATAGGAAGACCGGCTTGTTCTATCGAACAGGCCGGTTTTCTTTTGGATGGCACAAATCGCGGAAAGGCGATGCACTAGATATGCAATTATGGGTGGGCCTTGGAAATCCCGGTGCGGAACACAGTATGCAGCGGCACAATGTCGGCTTCATGGTCGCCGATGCCATTGCCGAAGTGCATGACTTCGATGCCGTGCGCACACGCTTCCAGGGCTGGACGCAGGAAGGCCGGTTGGGCGGTGAGAAGATATTGCTGCTCAAACCCGGCACCTACATGAACAAATCGGGCCAGGCGATTGGCGAAGCGATGCGTTTCTACAAGCTCACATCCGAAGATGTGACGGTCTTTTACGACGAGCTCGATCTTGAACCCTTCAAGGTCAAGGTGAAGCGCGGCGGCGGAACTGCTGGCCATAACGGCATCCGATCTACCGATGCGCATATCGGCAATGATTTTCGCCGCGTCCGCATCGGTATTGGCCATCCCGGCGATAAAGCACGCGTGACCCGCCATGTGCTGGGCAATTATGCAAAAGCCGAAATCGAACCGCTGACGGACCTGTTGGGCGCTATTGCCGCCGAAGCTGTCTGGCTCGCCGATGATGATGACGCGCGGTTCCTCAACGAGATCGCGCTTAGAATGCAGGACTAGCCTTGGCTGACATCCCACAAATCGAAACTCAGCGCCTCATCCTGCGAGCGCCTGCTGCCGAGGATTATCCGGTCTATCGGGACTTCTATGCCGATCCCGATGCATCAGCCTTTTATGGCGGCCCATTGGACGCTGGCATGGCGTGGCGTCGGCTTGCAGCTGATCTTGGCCATTGGGAGTTACGCGGATACGGCATGTGGTCTCTGGTCGAACGGACGAGCGGTGCCATGGTCGGTGGGTGCGGCTTGGTCTGGCCAGAAAGCTGGCCGCGCCGTGAACTGACCTGGTGGATTGTTCCTGACGCGCGCCGGCGAGGCTTTGCATTCGAAGCGTCCCGCGCCATCGTCGATTTTGCCTATGGCGAGTGGAGCTGGCCACTGGTCGAAACGCATATGGATGATGGCAATGAAGCGGCCCGCCGCCTGGCAGAAAAATTGGGCGGCGAAATCATTGCTCGCGAATTTTTTCCGGATAATCAGGAACGCAACGTATATGGCCTGCCCCGCTCGGTTGGGGATTGACCGGGTGCGTCGAACGCATCGTGAAGCGAAACCTGATCTCTGCTAGACTTTCGAAAACGCAGGAGAATCACCATGCCACCGATCAATCGCCGCCATTTGCTCGCCGGTACCGCAGCCGTCGCTGCCTTATCCGCCATTCCGGCCACCAAAGAGGTTTTCGCGCAGACAGCCACGCCCGACCTCAGCGGTAAATCGGTTCTGATCACCGGTACGTCGTCCGGCTTTGGTCGACTGGGTGCGCTCCATTATGCGCGGGCCGGCGCCAAGGTCATCGCGACGATGCGCAACCTGCCGCGACCCGAAGCGGATTCCCTCGCCGAAGAAGCCGCAGCAGAAGAGCTCGATCTCCACATCGTCGAGATTGATGTCTTGTCGGACGATCAGGTGACCGCGGGTGTTGCCGAAGCGGAACGCATTGCCGGTGGCGGGCTCGATATGCTGGTCAACAATGCCGGGATCGGCATCACCGGCCCGATCGAGCTTCAGGACATGACGGCGACGCAGCTGATGTTCGATACCAACGTCTTTGGCTGCCAACGCATGGCGCGGGCCGTTCTGCCCGGTATGCGCGCAAAGGGCGCGGGCGCAATCTTCAATATCTCCTCGCAGCTCGGTCGCGTTATCGTGCCGGGTGCCGGCCAATATTCGCCGACCAAATTCGCGCTCGAAGCGATGAGCGAGCAGTTGGCCTATGAGCTGGTACCGCACGGCATCGATGTGACGATCATCCAGCCCGGCGGCTATCCCACGCGGATCTGGGTCAACCGCAACCGCTATACCGGGGAGCTGCGCGATCGGACCGCTGAGGAGCGCCTCCAGGCCTATCCTGCGCTCGTCCAACGGATGGGGACAGAAGACGGTTCAGGGCGATCCGCCGACCCGCTGGACGTGCCACGCGCGATTGCCGAGATTGCGGCGATGCCGGGCGGCACGCGTCCGTTGCGCCGTGCTGTCCATCCTGGACGCAAGCCGCAGCTCGAGATCAATCGTATATCGGCCGAAACCCAGGTCGCCTGGCTGGGCGAATCCGGCTTCGGGCCATGGATACGGGCGGTCCACGACTAGGGCGGGCCGATTCATAGTCTCTCTTCGTCATGCTGAACTTGTTTCAGCATCCACTCGTCAAACCGAACAGCCAGTGCCTGTTGCACGGTGGACCCTGAAACAAGTTCAGGGTGACGAGTAACGGACAGCGGAACGGGCTCCGGCCTGCGCCGGAGCACAGCGTATCGCCAAACTGCCGCTTGTCGAACCGCGCGGCTTTCCCTAAGTCGCCAGACGACAATCGTCGGGCGGCTACCGACCTGACGCCACAGATTACCGGGAAAAAATAATGGGTTTCAAATGCGGAATTGTTGGCCTGCCCAATGTCGGCAAGTCGACGCTTTTCAATGCGCTCACCGAGACACAGGCCGCGCAAGCCGCCAACTATCCATTCTGCACGATCGAGCCCAATGTCGGGAAAGTCGCGGTGCCCGATCCCCGTATCGACCAGATCGCCGAGATTGCCGGATCCGCGCAGAAGATTGAAACGCAGCTTGAATTTGTCGACATTGCCGGCCTCGTGCGCGGCGCATCACAGGGTGAAGGACTGGGCAACCAGTTCCTCGCCAATATTCGCGAGGTGGATGCAATCGTCCATGTGCTGCGCTGTTTCGAGGATGACGATATCCAGCATGTCGATAATCGCATCGATCCGATTGCCGATGCTGAAACCGTTGAGACAGAACTGCTGCTTGCTGATCTGGAATCGGTTGAGAAACGGGTCGAAAATGCGAAGCGGCGCGCAACGGGTGGCGACAAGGAAGCCAAGGCCATTGCGTCGGTCCTCGGCCAGGCGCTCGACCTTCTCAAGGATGGCAAGCCTGCCCGGTTGACCGAACCCAATGACGAGGAAGAAGCACGCCTGTTGCGCGAAGCACAGCTGCTGACGGCCAAGCCGATCCTCTATGTCTGCAATGTCGATGAAGGATCGGCGGCGGACGGCAATGCGCATAGCGCGAAGGTTTTCGACAAGGCCAAGGTCGAAGGCGCACAGGCGGTTGTGATATCGGCGGCGATCGAGGCGGAGATCATCACCATGAACGCTGAAGACCGGCCCGAATTCCTCGCCGATCTCGGGCTTGAGGAAACCGGCCTCGCCCGCGTCATCCGTGCCGGATATGAGCTTTTGGACCTCATCACCTTCTTCACCGCCGGGCCCAAGGAATCGCGGGCATGGACGGTCACGCGGGATGCCAAGGCGCCCCAGGCAGCCGGCGTCATCCACACCGATTTCGAACGCGGTTTCATCCGCGCCGAAACGATCGCCTATGACGATTATATCGCCTGCAATGGCGAAACCGGCGCGCGTGATGCCGGGAAGCTGCGCCAGGAAGGCAAGGATTACACCGTCGCCGATGGTGATGTGATGCTCTTCAAGTTCAACGTCTAGACCGCAGGCAAGGCCATACCATGCTCTATTTCGAAGATATCGAGGTCGGTCGGGAGGCGAGTTTTGGCCACTATGAAGTCACCCGCGAAGAGGTGATCGAGTTTGCGACCAAATATGATCCGCAACCCTTTCATCTCGACGACGAAGCGGCGGCGCAGACCTATTTCGGCCGCCTCTCGGCCAGCGGCTGGCACAGCTGCGCAATGATGATGCGGATGATGGCCGACAATATGAAGGATAATGACCAGGCAGGCCTCGGCTCGCCCGGCCTTGATGAACTGCGCTGGTTGAAGCCTGTATATCCGGGCGATGTGCTGCGCTGCGAATCCGAGATTATCGACAAGACGCCATCGCGGAGCCGCCCGGAGATGGGGTCATTTCGCTCGAACGTGAAGCTGATCAATCAGGATGATGTGGTCGTTATGACCTTTGTCTCGATTGGCCTGATCAGCCGCCGACCGGATGGCGAGCAACCGGCCTAATCGCCCTCAAACTCGACCAGCGAATCCACCGACACGCCCGCTTCGCGCAGTTTTGCAGCGCCGCCCAGGTCCGGCAGGTCGATCACGAACAGCGATTGGCCAACCACCGCCCCTGCCCCGCGCAACAGCCGCACAGCCGCCATTGCGGTGCCGCCAGTGGCAAGCAGGTCATCGACCAGCAAGATGCGCGCACCCTGCGGGATTGCATCGTGATGCATCTCCAGGCTGTCGCTGCCATATTCAAGGAGGTAATCCTCGCTCAGCGTCTTGCCGGGCAGCTTGCCGCGCTTGCGCACCAGCACCAGGCCCGCATTGAGTTCGCGCGCCAACGCCGCACCAAACACAAAGCCGCGCGCTTCGATACCGGCGATCGCATCGATCGGCCCGTCTGCCATGGCGGCCAGCCGCTCAACCGACGCGGCAAAGCCCGCCGGGTCCAGCAATAAAGTCGTGATATCGCGAAACTGGATTCCCGGCTTCGGAAAGTCGGGAATCGTCCGGACCAGTGCTTTCAGGTCGCCGTTGCGGTCAGCCCCGTCGGCCATCGCCCTGCTCTAGTGCTTCTCGTCGCGCCAGATATTCTTGTACGACAGGAAGGCCAGGACAGTTGCGAAGATCAGGAAGATCAGCACAGCCCAACCCGTGGACTTGCGCGCTTCCATCGTCGGTTCGGCTGTCCAGATCAGGAAGGCCGTCACGTCATGGGCCATCTGCGCAACCGAAGCTTCGGTGCCGTCTGCATAGCTAACCTGACCCTCGAACAAGGGCGGCGGCATCGCGAGATTGAGGTTCGCGAAATAGCTATTGTAGTAGAGGCCCGTACCCGGCTGCAGCTCCTCGGGAAGGTCCGCCGGTGCATCTTCATAACCAACGAGCAGCGAATAGAGATAGGCAGCGCCTTCTCCACGCGCCTTGGTCATCAGCGAGAGATCGGGCGGATAGGCATTGTTATTTGCTGCCTCGCCAGCCCTCTGGTTTGAATAGACCAGCGGGAAGTGATCAGAAGCGACTGCGGGACGCGTCGTATCTTCGCCGGTCTGCGGATCGATCGACGGAACCTGGATCGGCCATTGATCGGCAATCGCATCGACTTCGGCTTCGCTGAAGCCAAGATCTGTCAGATTGCGGAACGCGACATATTCAAGGCTGTGGCAGGCCGCGCATACTTCGCGGAAAACCTGAAAGCCACGCTGCAGCTGCTGACGATCGAACGTCCCCAGCGGGCCGTCGCTCGAAAAGCTGACGTCTTGGGCGTGGTGATGATAGTCATACGCCGTCGGCGCAGCTTCTTCCTCGTTCATAAACGCGATTGCGCCAATCACGAGCGAATAGGCAAGCACGCCACAAAAGCCGAGGCCGACGAAAAATCCAAGGATGCGAATCATCTATCGAAACCCCTTATTCGGCCGCTGCGGGCTGGGCCGCAGTGGTGTCTTTGCCAAGCACGGCCTCGGTGATCGAGTTGGGCAACGGCGAGGGCCGCTCCGTCCGTGAAATCAAAGGCAGGATGATCAGGAAATGTGCGAAATAGTAGATCGAGCCGATCTGGCTGAGCATTACATAAGGCTCTTCAGCCGGCGCGCCGCCCAGATAACCGAGCAAGGCAATGTCGGCGATCAGGACCCAGAACCAGATCTTGAACTTCGGCCGGAACTTGCCCGAACGCACCGGTGACTTGTCGAGCCATGGCAGGAAGAAGAGCAACAGGATCGATGCGAACATCGCCAATACGCCCCACAGCTTGGCCGGCAGGATGAAGTCTACCGTGAAGGCTCGCAGGATCGCGTAGAAGGGCCAGAAATACCATTCCGGAACAATATGAGCCGGCGTCGAGAGCGGGTTCGCCTCGATATAATTGTCGGCATGGCCGAGATAGTTCGGCGCAAAGAATGTCATGATCGCAAGCAGGATCAGGAATATGCCAACGCCGAAACCGTCCTTCGCGGTATAGTAAGGATGGAATGGCAGCGTATCCTGCGGCCCTTTCACATCGATACCGGTCGGGTTGCTCGATCCGGGAAGATGCAACGCCCAGATGTGCAGGATGATGCAGCCGGCAATCACAAATGGCAGCAGATAGTGCAGCGAGAAGAAACGATTGAGCGCAGCATTATCCGGCGCAAATCCGCCGAGCAGCCATTGCTGGATCGATTCACCGACAAGCGGGATCGCGGCAAACAGGCCGGTGATAACCTGGGTCGCCCAGAAGCTCATCTGACCCCAGGGAAGCACATAGCCCATGAAAGCGGTGGCCATCATCAAGAGGAAGATCACAAGGCCCAGCAGCCAGACCATCTCGCGCGGCGCCTTGTAGGAACCGTAATAGAGACCGCGGAAAATGTGGATATAGACCACCAGGAAGAAGAAACTCGCCCCGTTGGCGTGCAGATAGCGGAGCAGCCAGCCGGAATTTACGTTCCGCATGATATGCTCAACCGAAGCAAAAGCGATATCGGCGTTCGCGGCATAGTGCATCGCCAGGATCACACCGGTGACGATCTGGATGACCAGCGCGAGGCCGGCAAGGACACCGAAGTTCCAGAAATAGTTCAGGTTCCGCGGAACCGGATAGCCGGCACCAACGGAGTTATAAACGAGCCGCGGCAATGGCAGCCGCTCGTCCATCCACTTCATGAACGGATTTTTCGGGGTATATTGTTCTGCCCAGGGGAAACTCATAATGGTCTGCCTTACCCGATCGTTACGGTTGTGTCGGAGGTGAACGCATATTCCGGCACGACAAGATTGGTCGGCGCCGGGCCTTTGCGAATGCGGCCGGCGGTATCATAATGCGAACCGTGGCAAGGGCAGAAATAGCCCCCATATTCACCTTTGTTTTCGCCCGGCGCAGCGCCAAGCGGGATGCAGCCCAGATGCGTGCAGACAGCGAGCGAGATCAGCCATTGCGGCTGCCCTTCGGCAGTCCGCTCACCAAGCGTCTGGGGATCGCGCAGCGACGCCACGTCAACGGCTTCGGCTTCCGAAATCTCTTCCGCTGTAAGATGGCGGATAAACAGAGGCTGTTTGCGCCAAGTGGTTTTGACCGTCTGGCCCGGCTCAATCGCCGAAAGGTCAACGTCAATCGATGCCAGGGCCAGCACATCGGCTGACGGGTTCATCTGATTAACGAGTGGCAGGATGGCAATCACGCCGCCTGCGCCTGCAAAACTGACAGCAGCAATATTGAGGAAGTCGCGTCGGCGGACACCCTCTTGCTCGGGCTGTTCGCCTGCAGTTTCTTCTACATGGTCTTCGCTAGCCATTGATCGGGCCTTCATAGTTCAGGACGTCGATGCAGATAGGTGCCCCCCGGCACCCTCTTGGCGCGCCTGATAGCCGCCCTAAGGGCCATTTGCCAACACCGTTTTTGACCGACTTGTGACAATCATCCAGCGATGCGAATGACACAGGCATGAGAATCGCCCTGTACCAGCCCGATATTGCCGGAAATGTGGGAACAATCCTGCGCACAGCCGCCTGTCTCGGCGTCGCGGTGGATATTATCGAGCCCTGCGGATTTCCGTTTTCCGACCGCAAGTTGAAGCGCGCTGGGATGGACTATGCCGCTGCTGCCAATGTGACTCGTCATGCCGACTGGGCTGCGTTCCACGAATCGCTACCCGGCAGGCTGGCGCTGTTGACCGTAACCGGCGGCACGGCCCTGCCTGCCGCCAAGTTTGAAAGCGATGATGTTTTGCTGCTGGGGTCAGAAAGTGCCGGAGTCCCTGAAGACGTCCATGCAGCGGCCGACCTGCGGGTCCGGATTCCCATGCGTGAGGGATTTCGCTCCTTGAATGTCGCCGTGGCTGCGGGCATCGCGGTCAGCGAAGCATTGAGGCAAAATGGAGAATGGCCGGAATGATCGAATTGGACGCCCAGCAACAGGCGGCGCGAACCACCTTTGAGACCCTGCGCGACCGGATCTGCGCGGAGTTTGAGGCGATCGAAAATGAAGCTGGCAGTGATGCCCGGTTTGAATATACGCCCTGGGACCGACCGGACGAAAGCGGCGCGCCGGGCGGTGGCGGTGTTCAGGGTCTGATCAAGGGCGAGGTTTTCGAGAAGGCCGGCGTCAATGTGTCGACGGTTGCCGGCCAGTTCAGCGAAGAATTCTCCAAGACCATTCACGGAGCCGAGACTGATCCGCGCTTTTTTGCCACGGGAATCAGCCTGGTTGCCCATATGGCGAACCCGCATGTGCCCGCCGTGCATATGAATTTGCGCTTCCTCAACACGACCAAGCGCTGGTTTGGCGGTGGCGCGGATCTCAACCCGCCTATCCCGTACAAAGAAGATACCGATCTCTTTCATACCGCATTGTTGGAAGCCTGTGACGCTCACGAACCGGGCGATTATGAGCGGTTTTCGAAATGGGCCGATGACTATTTCTGGATTCCGCATCGCAATGTTGCCCGCGGCGTTGGTGGCATTTTCTTCGATCATCTCGAAATCGAGGATGAAGAAAGCTTCAACGCCCATCTCGCCTTTGCCGATCATGTCGGCGATGCCTTTCTCAAGGCCTTTCCAGCGCTGGTCCGGCAACGGATGCAGCAGGAGTTCACACCGGAAGACGAGCAGCAACAGCTGGAATGGCGCGGCCGCTATGCCGAGTTCAACCTGGTTTACGATCGCGGCACATTGTTCGGCCTGAAAACCGGCGGCAATATCGACGCCATTCTGATGAGCCTGCCGCCCCGCGCGATATGGACATGACGCTGCACGACATACCCGCCGGTCATCTGGCTGAGGTCGTCACCTATCTCGACATGCGGGAGCGGCCCAAACCAGCGCCCATGCCGAGCGTGCCATTGTCGGTAAAAGCTTGGAAACCGATCGATCTGGCGAAATACCGGATCTTGTTCGAGCGGGTTGGGGCACCCTGGCTCTGGTATTCGCGCCTGACGATGGCGGACGCTGAACTCGAAGCGATCCTCAACCATGATGATGTGGATTTTTACGCCGTCGAAGATCGTCGCGGTATCGAGATCGGCATGATCGAGCTCGATTTCCGGGAAGAACGCCAGTGCGAAATCCAGTTTTTCGGGCTGGTCCCGGAACTGGCCAGTAAGGGCTATGGTCGCTGGCTGATGATGCAGACGCTGGAACGGGCCTGGCGCGCGGATGTCGAGCGGGTGCATCTTCACACCTGTACGCTCGACCATCCGAACGCCCTCGCCTTCTACCAGAAAATGGGATTCGTGCCGCGTGGCCGGGCCGTCGAAACATTCCCCGATCCGCGCCTCGCCGGCATCCTGCCGCGCGACGCCGGACCGCACGTGCCGATATTGGAATGACGGACTGTTAATGCGCACAATCTGTACTCCGGCGCAGGCCGGAGCCTAGGCCCACACGCGCCAATTGGTGTGTGGTTGATAATGGTGATGTCCGGACTGGGCTCCGGCCTGCGCCGGAGCACAATGGGTGCGGCAGGACGCGGTGCTTAGCTCAGGAAAAGACTTCCGGCGTTCCTGATCCGGTTAGCTGCCGGTAGATCGTCACCGCCATCAAGGTGAAGACCGTCGTTCCGGCGGCGCCAACAATTCCCGATATGACAGCGAGCAGCGAGCCTCCGGTTCCAGCTGGCGTTACATCCATGCCGACCATCGCAAACACCGTGGTGAACACCAGGGATACGGCAAGCGAGATCAGCAGAAACACGACCACCACGATCAACAGGAACGCAAAGATCGGCAGTGCATTACTGCGGGTAACGGCAAAGCTGCGTTGAATGGCCGTGAACGGATTGCGGATACCTTCGGTGATCGCAATGACTCCGATCGGCGCGAGCCGCACCGCGAGATAGATGCCAGGCACGATGAACAGCAATATGCCCGCACCCACGATGATGTTGGTCAGGATATTGATCAGGAAATAGAATGGCAGGAATAATATCGCCGCCTTGATTGCTTCGCCCACCGTTGGGCGGTCTGCGGCCATCACCAGCGTCCAGATCGCCAACTGACCGGCCATCTGGATCACGCTGGCAAGGATGATCAGCGGCAGATAGGGCTGCACAACGGCAACAATTGCATCAAGGCTGGACATGTCCGTGATCGCCGGCATGGTGAAGGACAGGACAAGTCCGGGAAGCAGGAAGAAAACGCCGGCAATTGCGATGAGCAGCTGCATATTGCTGCCCAGCATTTGGCGGACTTCATCCCAACCTGCGCTTGGGGAAAATCGAAGGGTATCAGCCATGGCATCCTACATGCGTCCGGATTGGCCGACGCACAAGCCCTTGATCGCAGCCGGTTGCCCCCGCATCTAGGGCGCGTGACGGATTTGAGCGATATCGAATGGCGGGTTTCTCCCGGATTGACGGAGTATCCCGACGCGCTAGCCGAAATGGAAGCGCGGGCGGCCGCCATCCAGCAGGGCGAAGCGCGCGAGCTTATCTGGCTGCTCGAACATCCGCCGCTCTATACCGCCGGGACGAGCGCCGATCCGACCGAGCTGCTGTCAGGTGACAGATTTCCGGTGTTCACCGCCGGGCGCGGCGGGCGTTACACCTATCACGGGCCCGGGCAGCGGATTGTCTATGTGCTGCTCGATCTCACCAAATATGGCCGCGATGTCCGCCATTATGTCCATTCGCTCGAAGGCTGGGTCATCGATTGCCTTGCGGCGCTTGGGGTGCCGGCGCGGCGTGCAGAGGGGCGGATCGGCATCTGGACCGATGATGGCGATGCCGAAGCCAAGATCGGTGCGATCGGCGTGCGGATCCGGCGCTGGGTGAGCTTTCATGGCTTTGCGATCAATGTCGCGCCCGATTTGTCGCACTTTGACGGGATCGTGCCCTGCGGTATCTCGGAATATCCGGTAACAAGCCTGGAAAAGCTGGGCGGACCAGCGGCGATGAAAGGTGTCGACCAGGCCATCGAACAGACATTCAGCACCTTTATCGATACTCTCGCCGCCGATCCGATTGATAGTTGACCACGATAGCAAGCCGGATGATCTTGTGACCCGAAATCCGGGCCGCTATCCAGCATCGTGAAAAGGGAGACAGTGATGCGTGTTTCAAAATCATTTCTGGGCGGAGTAACGGCAATCGTTGCGGCGCTTTCGTTGGCCGCTTGCGGCGGCGGTACCGAGACCGAGACCAGTGACGAGAATACCGCGGTAACTGATATCGATCCTGGCGAAGGCGATGGGACGATCAACGATACAACGCTGATTGACGGTACGATCGGCGCTGAAGAAGCGATGGGCATGGAAAGTCGGATGCCGGCTGATGCCGCAGATGCGCCGGCAGCACCGAGCGGATCAAATGATGAGGCCGGAGCAGAAACCGACGCACCAGCCGAACCGGATCCGGAACCAGAGGCCGAAGCACCCGCGCCAGAACCCGAGGCGAGTGAGCCTGAAGAAACCGCAGCCGAGGAATAAGCAGGGCTGGCAGCGGGACCAAGTGAGTCGCACCAGCGATGAATGGGTCCTGGCGACCTGACCCCGAGATCATGCTGACATATAAGGGCCCGGAGTGAAGGAGAGTATCAATGCGTAGATTCGGCAAGATTCTGACAGCGGTTACGGCCTTTTTCGGCGTCACTGTCGCCATGCCTGCCTCAGCCCAGATATTCTTTTATCCGCCTGAACATGAAGGCCAGCCCGTCATGGGTGCAGAACCTGGACTTTTTGTTCCATCGATGGCCGATGGCCAGGCACCTGATATTCGCGCCAATCTCGTTTGGAATCTGCGCTCAAGCTTGAATGTTGCGGCCCTGAATTGTCAGTTCTGGCCGTCGGTAATGTCAGTTGACAACTATAATGCGATCCTGACCCACCATTCGGATGAACTCAACGAAGCCTATGAAGGATTGAAAGCCTATTTCCGTCGGACGCAAGGTCGCCGTTGGCAGTCCGTGATGGATGAATATACGACGACCATGTATCAAAGCTATGTGCGTGTGGGTTCGCAACGCAGCTTCTGCCACTCGGCCGCCGAGATCGCGCGCGACGCTCTGGCTCGGCCGAAAGGGCAATTGTACCTGACTGCGCAAACCAGAATGCGCCAGATGCGCAACAGCCTGGTATCCTATTCGGATGCGATAATGCCCTATCATGCGCCTGTTCCATTGCCGCCCCTGCTGCGGCTGGATGAGCGATGCTGGCGCGGTAGCAGTTACAACACGCGGCGCTGCTAACCTTGCCAAAATCATCGGGGGCTTGCATTTCGCCCCCAATGGCTGATCCCGTTCATTATCGCATTGGCGCGCATCACCTGCTTGTGCCGGGACGTGGCGTTGCAGCTATCCGCAATCTTGAAGCGTTTCTGCCTGAGGTAGAATCGATAGAGAGACGCGGCTCACCGACATCTCGTGCCGATGCAGTGGCCGGCTGGGGATACAAGCCAACAGCAAAGCGCGCGCGCGCGATCGCTGAGAGTAAAGCCCTGCCCTATATTGCCTTGGAGGATGGTTTCTTGCGCTCCATTGGTCTGGGCGAAGCTGGCGCACCGCCGCTCAGCCTCGTGGCAGACGATGTTGGAATCTATTATGATGCCCGCAAACCTTCGCGTGTCGAGTTATTGCTCGAAGAAGGAGGGTGGCAGACGCCCGAGCTGCTGGATCGCGCCCGCGCGGCAATGGAACGGATTGTTGAAACTGGCCTCAGCAAAACCAACAGCGCTCCCAGGCTGGATGATCGCTTGCTCCCAGCAACTGACCAAAAACGCGTGCTGGTCGTCGATCAGACACTTGGCGATGTTGCGATTGAGGCCGGTCTTGCTGACACGGCTCGATTTGCCGAAATGCTGGCGGTGGCGAAGCGGGACGAGCCAGACGCGGAGATCATTGTCAGACGCCATCCTGCGGTTGCCGCTGGCCTGAAAAAGGGGTGCATCCCGACGGACGCTCTAGAGGGTGTGACGCTGCTGGACACCGAAGCGCGCGCCGCCGACATTCTGGCGCAGGTCGACAGCGTCTATTGCGTGACGAGCCTGATGGGATTCGAAGCGCTCATTGCCGGAAAGCCAGTGCGATGCTTCGGGATGCCATTCTACGCAGGTTGGGGAGCGACGCGCGACGAGATAGGTTGTGACCGTCGCTCAGCGCAACGATCTGTGGTGGAGATATTTGCCGCCGCCTGCCTTCTCTACTCCCGCTATGTCGACCCGATAAGCGGAGCATCCACGACCCTTGAAGCCACAATCGATCGCCTCATTGACTGGCGTCGAATTGCAGATCGAAATGCAGGCCATTTTTCCGCGACGGGTTTCACACCATGGAAACGGGCGGCGGTTCGAAACATGTTGGCGGCACCGAGAAACTCAGTGCGCTTTCATCGATCCGTCGCCGCGGCCCAACGCGATGCCGAGGCCAACACCGGCAAGACCCTGATCTGGTCCGGCAAGGAAGATACCGCCAAGCGCGATCAGCTTCGCGGAGGATCAGCACCGGTTTGGCGAATGGAGGACGGATTTCTGCGGTCGCGCGGGCTCGGCTCCGACTTCCACCTCCCCGCATCGATCGTTATCGATGACCGGGGGATGTATTTTGACCGGCATGACAGTTCGCGGCTGGAAATGATCCTCGAACACCATGACATGCCGAATGATCTGCTCAATCGGTCGAAACTGTTGCGCGAGATGCTCGTAGCTGCCGGTATCAGCAAGTATAATGTGGGCGGCGCCGCAGAAATCGACGCTCCCAAAGGCAAGGAAAGAATTCTTGTCGTCGGGCAGGTCGAAGATGATCGTTCAATTGAACGCGGCACTGCCGACATCAAAACAAATCTCGGCCTGTTGAAGGCGGTTCGCGCTGACAATCCAGACGCCCATATCGTCTACAAGCCGCATCCCGATGTGGAAACGGGCAACCGTGCCGGGCGTATCGATCCGGCAACCAGCGATGCTGTCGCGGATCAAACGGTTCGCCATGCGAATATCGATACCTGTATTGCAGCCTGCGACAGCCTTGCCACGATGACATCGCTTGCCGGTTTCGAAGCTCTGATGCGCGGCAAGAAGGTTATGGCGTATGGCGGACCTTTTTACGCCGGTTGGGGGCTGACTGAAGATCGCCTGTCATTCGACCGCCGCTCGCGAAACTTGTCATTGGACGCATTGGTAGCGGGTACTTTGATACTGTACCCGCGATACATCCATCCACCGACCGGACTGCCCTGCACACCGGAGGAGATTGTCGGATGGCTAGCAGAAGATGCGCCTGATCCGGGGCATAAAAGATTGCGCTGGATACGCGCGCTCTGGAATAGCATCAGCGGTGCAAAACCGGTCCGCTATTAGCGCTTAGGGAATCCCCAGCATCTTGTGAGTTTGCAGTGTCAGCCGCCATTTCGGGTGGTCCTGCACATAGGCCATTGCTGCCTGCATCGCGGCTTCACCATTCTCGCAATCCATTGGTTGGATGAGAAAATTCGGGAAATCCCAAGCGAGAAAATCGTCCGGCTCAACACCGTTTTGCGGCCACACTAGCTTGAGCTCATCCCCGCTGCGTTGAATAACATCGCTACCCGCCTTTGGGCTGATGCAAAGCCAGTCGATACCGTCAGGAGCAGCAATGGTACCATTGCTCTCGACCGCGATTTCAAAACCCGCACTGTGCAACGCTTCGATCAAAGGCGCATCGAGCTGCAGCAACGGCTCTCCCCCGGTGCAAACGATATAGGCCTCGGTGCGATCCTCGCCCCAGAGCTCGGCGGCCTTGTCCGCTACGGCCGCAGCATCCGAATATCGCGCGCCATTCTCTCCATCCGTGCCGACAAATTCGGTATCGCAAAACTGGCAGACCGCCGTTGCGCGATCCTGCTCACGCCCGGTCCACAGATTGCACCCGGCAAAGCGCAAGAAGACAGCGCGTCGCCCGGCCTGAACCCCTTCGCCTTGGAGCGTAAGGAACATCTCTTTGACGGCGTAGCTCATGGCTGCGCGGCGTATGTGGTTGGATCGACAAGTCCGGCTTCGGCAAAACCCTTGGTCCGCAAGCGGCAACTGTCACATAATCCGCAATGCAAGCCCTCCGGGGTCGGATCGTAGCAGGACCAGCTCATTCCGGCATCGAGACCGAGGCGATTGGCCTCCGCGGCAATGTCCGCCTTGCTCATATCGATGAGCGGGGTCTGGATGCTGAAGCGATCCCCTTCAACGCCGGCCTTGGTCGCCAGGTTCGCCATTGTCTCGAAACTTTCGATAAAGTCAGGGCGACAGTCCGGGTAGCCGGAATAGTCGAGTGCATTCACGCCGATAAATATATCCCGCGCATCCACTACCTCAGCCCAGCCGAGGCACAGCGACAGGAAAATGGTGTTGCGCGCCGGGACATAGGTGATCGGAATGTCATCTCCGACGCCCTCTTTCGGCACATCGATATCGGCGGTCAGCGCAGAACCACCAAATTGCGATAGATCGAGCGGCAGGACGATATGGCGCTCAACATCGAGCGCTGCTGCGACCCGAGCAGCCGCGTCCAGTTCGATCCGGTGTCGTTGGTTATAGTCAATCGTCAAGGCAAACAGGCGATAGCCAGCCTCGCGCGCCAATCCGCCCGTGACCATGGAATCAAGCCCGCCCGAAAGGAGCAAGACCGCATATTTGTCGCCTTTATCTGCCATCGGCGTCGCAGCTATGCCTGTCCGCTGCCCCGTGCAAGCTTTCGCGCAAATAAAAGACCGCCCAAAAGGGCGGCCAGGATTGGGCCAAAGGCCCAGCTAGGGAGGAAATTGCGCCCATGAGCGCGCATGCAGCTTTTTATCCAAACATGGTAAATAGCCGGTTAACGACCGAGAAAAGTTGCTAGCTGCATTCCCCGACCCGGCGCGCTTCGTAACTGGAATTGAACGGACTTCCGCCATCAATCCCCTGGGTACTGATACGCACAAGACGTGGCGTTTCGACCGATACGGACGTTTGGCCCCAACCGGACCCCGTACATTCATATCGCACCGTTACCGAACGCCCATCTTCGCTGAGGACACGGCGCGGACACATCTGACCGGGATGGCGGATTTGCAGCAAACGCGCAGGATTGCGGACGCAGATTTGGCTGCGAGCGCCGGACCGACCAAGGTCGCGCAATTCCCAGCTGCCGCTCTGTACGCCGGCAATTGCCGCGGGAGCCTGCGCAACGCTAGGCGTCGCGAGCAGGAAAATCGCTGCCGCACCCGTAAGGATAGGCTTTATCCGATGAAATCGGCGCATGTTCACTCCCAAAAGCGGATAGCAGCATTTCGCTATCACGGCCTCTATATAGGGAAAACAAGGTGAACCAACCCTGAAACTACTATATTTACTTTATAATTCAGCAACTTCTATAGGAAAGCTGCGTGCACAAAACTCGCAATCCACGCGAATCACGCCATCCTTATCGGCCATTTCAGCATGTTCTTCGGCACTGAATTGGCTGACCACCTGACGGATATGGACCGGGTCGCAGCGACAGCCCCGGCCAAGCGGCGATTGCGGAAGCACCCGAATCTCGCCTTCATCGTGGAAAAGTCGCCAGATCAGCGCATCCAGAGCGAGCTCCGGATTGGCGAGTTCACCATCCGTGACTGTCTCACCCAATGTGCGGATATGTTCCCATTCGGGATGATCGAGGCGCACATGCAGCCTTTCGCGACCCTCTTCGCCTTCTGCGAGGTGCTGCAACAACATTCCTCCGGCAACCCAACGGCCATTCTCATGCTGTTTCACCGAGATTCGGATCAAGCTCGGAATTTGTTCTGACTGGACGAAATAATGCTCTGCAGCCTCCGCCAGGGATTCCCCTTCCAGCGGTACGATGCCCTGGTACCGCTCGCCGGTTACAGCCTGATCAAATGTGATCGCCAGATAGCCTTGCCCGAACAAAGAGAAGAGTGAGGGGTCGACCGGCGCAGCCGCCAATCGCTCAGGATCATGCCGCACATAACCGCGCAGCTCACCGCCTTTATAGTCTGCGACCAGGAGCTCAACCACGCCATTTTGAGTCTGTGCCTGGATCGTCAGCTGGCCGCCCGCTTCTTTCAATGTCGAGCCGAACAAAGCCGCTAGCACAAGAGCTTCACCCAATAGCTGCGCCAGAGGTTTGGGATAGGCATGGGCTTCCAGCACCTCGTCGAGAACCGGTCCGATCCGAACAATCCGGCCACGCGCATTGCGTCCCGGAATGGAAAAACCGAGCGCCGTATCCGTCGTACTCGCGGTCATCCGATCTTGCCGAAACACCAGCGCAATATGGCTTTTTGTGCGTGGAGGCGGTTCTCCGCTTCATCCCAGATTGCCGATTGCGGTCCGTCGATAACCTCTGAGGTCACTTCTTCACCACGATGGGCAGGCAAGCAGTGAAGGAAGATCGCGTCGCCTTTCGCCCCAGCCATGACCTCTTGCGTAACCTGGAATGGCTCAAGCGCGGCCAACTTTGCGTCGCCGCCTTTTTGACCCATGGAAATCCATGTGTCGGTGACGACAACATCGGCATCGGCCACTGCCGCCATCGGGTTACGGGTGATCTCGACGGTTCCGCCGCGTTGGCGAGCTGCGGTCACTACTTCAGGATCGGGCAACAGGCTTTCCGGGCAGGCAACATGCACGTCGAATTTGAGAATACTGCCTGCTTCGATGATCGATGTGAGAACATTGTTGCCGTCGCCGAGCCACGCCCATTTTGTGCCGGCCAACCGGTTCAGACGCTCCAACACGGTCTGCATATCGGCCATGATCTGACAGGGATGCGAGCGATCGGTGAGCCCGTTGATAACAGGAACAGTTGCATGCTCTGCAAGCTCCAACAATTTGTCATGATTGTCCGTACGAATCATGATCGCATCGACATAGCGCGACAGGACGCGCGCTGTATCGGCGATCGTTTCTCCACGGCCAAGTTGCATCGTGCCGGATTCCAATACCATGGATGAACCGCCAAGTTGACGTATTCCCATGTCGAACGACGTTCGCGTGCGGGTTGAGTTCTTCTCGAACAGCATGGCCAGTGTGTGACCGCCGAGCGACGCGTTTTCGTCTGCCAATCCCTTCGGTTTACCCCCGCGCGCAGCCTTGCTGGTCAGGGCATCGTCGAGAATTGCGGCGAGCGCATCGCCGCTGAGATCGGCCAGATCGAGGAAATGGCGCGTCATTGCTCTGGCGCCTCAAACTCCCGAGCCGCCGAAGACAGCAGCTCGATAAATTCGGTGATGTGGCTTTCCTCAATGTTAAGCGGCGGCAGGACGCGCAGGACATTGTTTGCCGCTGCCACGGTCAACAATCCACGCTCGCGCAGAAAGGGAACCAGCGGCTTGCTGTCGACCTTCATCTTGATGCCGAGCATCAATCCCATGCCTTGGACGCTTTCGAACAAATGGTCATGATTTGGAATCATCTGCTCAAGCGCCTGGCGCAATCGATCGCCCATCGCTTTCACATGATCAAAGAAGCCGTCTTCCAGGATCACATCGAGGACCGCTTCACCGGCCGCCATCGCCAGCGGCCCACCGCCATAGGTGGAGCCATGCGTGCCAACGACCATGCCAGCCGCTGCTTTTTCTGTCGCCAGACAGGCGCCGAGCGGAAAACCGCCAGCAATGCCTTTTGCCGAGGCGAGAATATCCGGCTCGATCCCATATTGCTCATGCGCGAAGAAGGTACCGGTCCGGCCATATCCGCACTGCACTTCGTCCAGCACCAGCATTAGCCCATGCTCATCAGCCAGCTTGCGCAGACCCTGCAGGAATTCCGGGCTCGAGGGGCGGATACCGCCCTCGCCCTGAATGGGTTCGACGAGGAAACCGGCGGTCTGCGCGTCGACCGCCGCTGCCGCAGCATCCAGATTGTTGAACTCAACCGTTTCAAAGCCAGGCAGGACCGGTTCGAAGCCGCTCGTCATCTTTTCGGAGCCCGCTGCACTGATTGTCGCCATCGTCCGACCATGAAAGGCCGATGCAAAGGTGATCAGTTTTTTGCGTTCCGGAGCGCCATTGGCGAAATGATAGCGACGCGCAGTCTTGATCGCACATTCCACCGCTTCCGCGCCCGAATTGGTGAAGAATACCGTATCGGCGAAACTGTTGTCGCAGATGCGCTGCGCCAGATGCTCGCCCTGGGGGGAACCATACATGTTCGAGACATGGACAAGCTTCGCCGCCTGGTCCTGAATCGCCTTGGTCAGATGCGGATGACTGTGGCCCAGCAGGTTCACCGCGATACCGCTGGCAAAATCCAGATATCGCTCGCCTTGCTCACCAATCAGATAGGCACCCTCGCCGCGCACCGGCCGAACCGGGCTGCGAGGATATACGGGCATCAGAGGCGTGATCGTCATCGAATTGTTCCAGTCGGTATTCACAAAGCAAAAGGCGGCCCTCATGGCCGCCAGAGATGCTCGCGTTATACCGATCCTAGGTTCAGGGCGTCAATCGACCAAGCGGGCGATCAGCTCTTCACTTTCCAGCCTCTGACCAGCAACGTGTAGCACAGCGCGCACAGCGTGATGTTTAGAAGGGTCAGCACCGCTACACCGGTGAGCAGGTTCGAATCCGTTGCCCCGATAAATCCATAGCGGAAGCCGGAAATCACATAGAAGAAGGGATTGAAGGCACTGATGGTCTGGAAGATCGGATCAAGCCGTTCAATCGTATAGAAAGTGCCTGACAACAGGGCCAGAGGCTGAACAACAAAGTTTGTTACCGCGGCGGCATGATCAAATTTCTCCGCCCACATGGATGTCAGCACGCCAAACAGCGCCAGCATTATCGATCCCATGAGTCCGAAAAAGGCGATCGCCCAGAAATGTTCCGGCGATACATCGATCCCCCAGAGCCACATGGCGGCCCATACGGCGACCCCAACGCATAAGGCGCGGGTCACGGCTCCGCCAACCAGCGCGACGAGCATTTCGAGTGTCGAGAGCGGCGGCATCAGATAATCGACGATCGTCCCCTGGATCTTGCCCACCAGCAGAGAGAAGCTGGAATTGGCAAAGCCATTCTGCATCATCCCCATGACGATCAGGCCGGGTGCGAGGAACGCATTGAACGGCACGCCCAGAATTTCGCGATCGCCACGCCCCAGGGCGACGGTAAAGATCACCAGAAACAGCAATGTCGTAAGCGCCGGCGCCCAGACGGTTTGTAACTGCACCTTGAAGAAACGGCGAACCTCCTTAATGTAGAGAGTTCGCAATCCAACCCAGTTAACAAACGGGATAGCGGGTACGCCTGGTTCAGGCAGTGTTCGGGTTTCCTGCGCGTGAAGATTGGGGTCGCGCGATTGGGACTGGTTTGACATCGCCAAGGCGAGTATCTGCTTCGGCGCATTCCGGCAACCCAGTTGGGCTTTGACTCGAAGAAGGAAACATAATGGCCTGGACCGACGAACGCATCGATGAACTCAAAACGATGTGGGAAAAAGGTATGACGGCGAGCCAGATCGCTGAGGCGCTTGGCGGGGTCAGCCGCAATGCCGTGATCGGCAAGGCCCATCGCCTTGGCTTGAAATCGCGACCGTCGCCGGTGAAAGCCAAGGACGGAAAAGCGAAAAAGAAAAAACCGGCAGCAAAAGCGAAGGCCGCGCCCAAGGCAAAAGCGGCGCCCAAGCGCAAGGCCGCGCCTGCTGCGGCTCCTGCCCCAGCCGCAAAACCAGCAGCAGCAGCAGCGCCAAAGGCCGGAAACGCGCCGGCAGCGCCGCAATATCGATCAATCGGACCGGGCGGCTTTACGCGCCAGTCACCGGCTGACCAGCAGCCCTTGCCGCCAGCTCCGCCGCGTCGTCTCGTCCCGCAGAAGCTGGATCCGAAATATGAAGACGAAACCGGCCTGCTCGATCTCACCGAGAAGATCTGCAAATGGCCGATGGGTCATCCCGGCGAATCGGATTTTCATTTCTGCGGTGCCGAAGTGAATCCGGGCTTTCCCTATTGCGTCGAGCATTGCGGCCGCGCCTATCAGGCTCAGCTGCCCCGCAAGGACCGTCGTCCGCCACCGCCGCTGCCCTTTGGTGGTCCGCGGGTTCGCTAACACGGCCTTCGACAAGCCGGAGGAAATGGGAGTAAGGGGTCAGCATGAACCCGGCTCGCTATCTCCTCGCCCCATGGTGGGTGGCTCAACTGGCCACCGGCGCGAAGAATTTCAGCAAGAATCCGATTATCGGATCCCGGCGCCTTAACCGGCGTGGGCTGCATGCGTCCCGCGTCCAGCGCGCGCACCGGATGGCCGCGAAAAGGCGAGAGAAACTCGCTCACCTGATCGATCCGCCTGACCGAGCGACCTTTGATCGAGATGGCTTTATCGCCAAGGAAAATTTCCTGCCGACAGACCAGTTTCAGCGATTGCGCGATGCCGTCCTGAACTGGCACGGTCCGGCGCGCGACATGACCCAGGGTGATACGATCACCCGTCGATTTGCGTTCGATCCGCCACTATTGGCAGCGATCCCCGAGGGGAGAATGTTGCTCCAGAACCCGGACTGGCGCGGCCTGATCCGCTATGCCGGGAGCTTTGATCAAGAACCGCTTACCTATGTCCAGTCGATCCTGTCCCATGTCCGCGACGCAGATCCCGATCCGCAAACCCATTTTCACGCGGACACATTTCATCCGACGGTCAAAGCCTGGCTGTTCCTTACCGATGTGGCCGAAGATGAAGGGCCGTTTTGTTATGTTCCCGGCTCCCACCGCCTGACACCGGAACGTCTCGCCTGGGAAAAGGCGATGAGCATCAAGGCACCTGACGGCGTTGACCGGTTATCCTCACGCGGCTCATTTCGCGTAACGCGCGAGGAGTTGCCATCGCTAGGCTTGCCGGAACCCCGTGCCTTTGCCGTTCCCGCCAATACGCTCGTCGTCGGCGACACCTTTGGTTTTCATGCGCGCGGACCATCGGTTCGACCATCAACCCGGGTTGAGATTTGGGCCTATGGACGGCGCAATCCCTATCTCCCCTGGACCGGGCTCGACCCGCTCAGCCTGCCCGGCATTGCCGAGCGTCGGATCCCATATCTCTGGGGTTTTCGCGACCGCTGGAAACGCTTTGTCGGCCAACCCTGGCGCGATGTTGGGGATAAGTCACCGACCGAGCGCTAGCGCAGCGACTCCGCGATTCTTATATCGTCAGCATGACCGATCTCTTTGCAGGCCAGTCGGGCGGCGACTCAACAGATGATTATGATGCATCCTCTATCGAGGTGTTGGAGGGGCTCGAACCCGTTCGACGGCGGCCGGGCATGTATATCGGCGGCACGGACGAGCGCGCACTGCATCATCTGGCTGCAGAAGTGCTCGACAATGCGATGGACGAAGCGGTGGCCGGTCATGCCAACCGCATCGAGATTACGCTGGAACCCGGTAATCGGCTGACGATCAGCGATAATGGCCGGGGTATCCCGATCGATCCACATCCCAAATTCAAGAAGAAATCGGCACTCGAAGTCATCATGACCACGCTCCATTCGGGCGGGAAGTTTACCGACAAGGCCTATGCGACGTCAGGCGGTTTGCACGGGGTCGGTGTGAGCGTCGTCAATGCCCTGTCGAGCGAGACCGTGGTCGAAGTCGCCAAGAACAAAGAGGTTCATCGCCAAACTTATTCGCGCGGTGATGTGGCCTCCAAGCTTGAAAAGGTCGGCGATACGCCGAACCGGCGCGGAACGACCGTATCCTTTGTTCCCGATGACGAGATTTTCGGGAAAAAGGCGCAGTTCAAACCGCATCGGCTCCACCAGTTGGCGCGGTCAAAGGCCTATCTGTTCGCCGGCGTCGAGATCCGCTGGAAATGCGATGAGAGCCTGATCAAGGACGATACACCCGTCGAAGCGGTGTTCCAGTTCCCGGGCGGTCTCGCGGATCATCTCGGCGAGGAAATCGGTGAACGCGCCTGCGCGACCAGCGACTTTTTCGCCGGCAAGCAGGATTTTCCCGATGGCCAGGGTTCGGTAGAATGGGCCGTCGCATGGCCGCTCTATTCTGACGGCGCTTACAGCTATTATTGCAATACGATTCCGACCCGCGATGGCGGCACCCATGAAGCGGGCCTGCGCGCGGCGCTGGTTAAAGGCATTCGCGGGTTTGGCGAACTTGTCGGCAATAAGAAAGCGGCCGGAATTACGGCTGAAGACATCATGTCGGGCTCCGAGCTCATGCTCTCGGTTTTCCTGCGCGATCCGCAATTCCAGAGCCAGACCAAGGATCGCCTGACCAGTCCGGAAGCGGCGAAACTCATCGAAAACGCGGTCCGCGATCATTTCGACCATTATTGCACCGACAATATGGAACGCGGCAAAGCGCTCTTGACCTACACGATGGAGCGGATGGAAGAGCGGCTCCGGCGCAAGGCCGAGAAGGAGGTCAAGCGCAAGACGGCGACAAGCGCGCGTAAACTGCGGCTTCCCGGCAAGCTGACTGACTGTTCCGAAGCCGGCCCGGAAGGCACTGAGCTGTTCATCGTCGAAGGCGATAGCGCGGGCGGGTCCGCCAAACAGGCGCGCGACCGCAAGACCCAGGCGATCCTGCCGATCCGCGGCAAAATCCTGAACGTCGCCTCGGCCACGTCAGCGAAGATCATGGCCAATCAGGAGATAGCGGACATCATGCTCGCGCTTGGCTGCGGCACGCGCGAACAATGCGATCCCGAACAGCTGCGCTATGAGCGCATCATCATCATGACCGATGCCGATGTCGACGGCGCGCATATCGCGACCTTGCTGATGACCTTCTTCTTCCAGGAAATGGGTCCCATCGTGAAGGCTGGCAATGTGTTCCTTGCGCGTCCGCCGCTCTACCGGCTCACGGCAGGTGGTACCAGCCATTATGCGCAGGATGATGCCGAACGCGCCGAGATTGAGGCGACCGTCTTCAAGGGCAAAAAGGTCGAGGTCGCACGCTTCAAGGGTCTCGGCGAAATGAATCCCAAACAGCTGCGCGAAACGACAATGGACACCGAAACGCGCTCACTTCTCAAGGTGATTGTACCGCAGGAGTTTCAGCAGGAAGCCGGGATCCGCGATCTCGTCGACCGACTGATGGGCAAGCATCCCGAACATCGCTTTGCCTTCATTCAGGCCAATGCCTCGGCCCTGGACGATGAAGCCATCGACGCTTAGCGCGCGTCCCATTCCCGCTTGAGCAATCCCCAAATTATGCTGTCACGCACGCCCAGATGGGTTGTCCATTCTTCACGCAGATAGCCTTCGCGCTGAAAGCCCAAATTCTCGAGCAATGCATTCGATCCGAGATTGTCCGGATCGGTATCCGCGGAGATTCGACGTAGCCCTAATGCTTTGAAACCATGGTCGATTACCGCGGTAACTGATTCGCGCACATAGCCTTTTCGCCACTGGCTGCGGCGAAGATTATAGCCGATTTCCGCAACGCCCTCACGTCCCGGAATGAGGCACACCCAACCAAGTGCCTCCTCACCATCCTCGGTAATCGCCCAGGTCAGATATTTGGGATCGGTAGCGTTCGTCCGAACATAGGCCCGCGTTTCATCCAGCGTCTTGTGCGGGCCGCTCGACCAGTATCGCATCGCATCTTCGTCGGAAAAGAAATGATGCATCGCCTCGGCGTCGCTTTCGGCGAGCGGCCGCAAGACCAACCGTTCGGAGTTCAGCGTCGCCAGGCCGACCATCAGGTCGTTAGCGCAGCGACCAGATCGCGAACCTTTTTCTGCCGCCATTGGGGCAGAGGTGCCATCAGCCAATATGTCCGCTGGGCTTCTTCGCTCTCGCCAATCTCTGCTCCGGCGGCGTCAGCGAGCATTCGCGGCACGCGCGTCCGTCCGATACCCGACATGGCCGCTTCAAGCGCCAGGCCTGCATCCGCCACGATCAGGCGAATCTCGTCCGCCTTGCCGCCTTCCCAGCAGATAATTTCGCCCTCACCCACCCAAACGGCCTCGGGTTCGGCGAGCTTCACACCCATATGGTCACCAGGGCCGTCGGCAAGCCGGATCGCGAGATCGAGATTGGCTTCGGTAAAATCGAGATCATCGTCACTGGCGATCAGTTGGAAACGGAGGTCCGGATCCGTTTTCCCATATTCGGCTAGCCTCGGCAGAAGCCAATAGCGACTAAAATCGCGCGGTGCGGCAATGGTGAGACGACTCGAAGATTGCCCCTGGCGCATTGCCCGAACACTCTCTTCGAATTGCAGGAAGCCTTCGCGCAGCGCATCAAGACCGCGCTCCCCTTCCGGCGTCAGTTCCAATCCCTTTGGTGTGCGACGAAACAAGACGACACCAAGCGTATCTTCGAGCGCCCGAATCTGCTGGCCTACGGCCGCTGGTGTCACGGCGAGCTCATCAGCCGCCCGGGTAAAAGACAGGTGGCGCGCAGCCGCGTCAAAGACCCGCAGGCCATTCAATGGCAAGAGCGTGCGTTTCATCCGGTTACGGCAGGCCCGGCGAGCGGGAAGCGCGGGATTTCTGCTTCAAATTCAGTGCCGTCGGTGCGGATCATGCGATAACTACCTTCCATCACACCATTGGGTGTCGCGAGCGGGCAACCGGACACATAGTCGAAGGATTCCCCCGGCCCGATCATCGGCTGTTCACCGACAACACCCTCGCCTTCCACTTCCTGCTGTCGCCCATTGCCGTCTGTTATGAACCAATGGCGGGTCACAAGCTGCACCGGTGCGTCACCGCAATTCTCGATGCGGATATGATAGGCCCAGAACCAGCGTTCCTTTTCGAGCTCCGATTGCTCAGGAAGGAAGCTAACCGATACCCGCACGATCACGTCTTCGGTCCGAGCGGCATGGGGAAACAGTGCGTTCATAGCCCTGCTGCCTTCAGCGCACTATCGAGATCTTCGATCAGATCCTGCGGATCCTCGAGGCCGATATTGATCCTCAGCATTGATTCATCGATTCCCATTTCTTCGCGTACCGCTTCATCGAGGCCGCTATGCGTGGTTGACGCAGGATGCGTCATCAGGCTGCGCGAGTCTCCGATATTGTTCGATATGTCGACCAGTTCAAGCGCATCGAGCAAGGCATGCGCCTGGGTTCGTCCACCGTCCACGAAAAAGGAGAAGATCGGCCCGCATGCATCCATCTGGCTCATTGCCAGATTATGCTGCGGATGGCTCGCAAGTCCCGGATGGAGAATGCGCGGAACGCGGCTCTCGATGAACTGGCCCACGGCAATCGCATTCTCGCTCTGCCGCCGGATGCGCAGATCGAGCGTCTCCAGCCCTTTGAGCACCACCCATGCATTGAATGCCGACAATGTTGGCCCGGTATTACGGGTAAAGGGTAGCAGCGTTTCCAGAACGAATTCTTCCGTTCCGCAAATCGCGCCAGCCAACACGCGCCCCTGCCCGTCCATCATCTTGGTCGCGCTATAGGCAACGATATCGGCGCCAAATTCCATAGGGCGCTGCAGCGCAGGCGTGGCAAAGGCATTGTCGACGATCGATACAATGCCATTTTCGCGCGCAAGATCGCAAACGGCTTTTAAATCAACCACATCCATCGTTGGATTGGCTGGTGTTTCGAAGAAAAATGCCTTGGTGTTGGGCTGGATTGCGGCCTTCCAGAGCGCCGGATCGCGGGCGTCGACAGTGGTCGTCTCGATTCCGAATTTTGGCAGCAGGGTATCGGTCAGCCAGCGACATGATCCGAACAATGCGCGGCCTGCGACGACATGGTCACCCGCCTCCAACTGACACAAAAGGGCCGCCGTCATCGCAGCCATTCCGCTGGCGGTGCAGCGCGCAGCTTCCGCCCCTTCCATAAGCGCAATGCGCTGTTCGAGCATTTCCACGGTCGGGTTTTGCAGGCGCGAATAGGTCATGCCCGATTGTTCGCCGGTAAACCGATCAGCTGCATCGGCTGCACAGTCATAGGCATAGCCAGACGTCAGGAAGATCGCCTCAGACGTTTCTCCCCATTCCGAGCGTGCCGTGCCGCCACGAACGGCCTGCGTCGCCGGCCGCCATTTGGCGGTTACCTTTCGATCTTGTCCGCTATTGCGTTTCATGTGTCCCGCCATGCCAAGCCATGGTGCATCGCGTCAATGCGGTTCACTGCCTTTGCAGAAGACGGGCAACGCGAATATATTGACCCCGGGATAGGAGAAATTTCGTTATGACAGTTCTCGGCATTCGTTTCTGCACCGTGAAACCGGAGGGCGAAGCCCGCGGCATTGCGGACTTCATGGGCCCTAAGGGATGGAATTTCGGCGAGCGCGACATGGGCGCAGACCATTCGGATAGCTTCCAGGGCGCGGTGTTTCCCGCTGGTGAGGCGAGCTGGACCGAAATTTGGGCGGCGAGCGAGCATATGCCCGAAACGACGATGCTGCATGTGATTGTCGACGATGCCGATCGCTATGCCGAACAGGCCAAGGCCAATGGCCTCTCGGTCAACGGCCCGATGGAGATGCACGGCGAACGCATGTATTTCAGCGAGGCGCCCGGCGGCCTCCAGGTCGCGGTGATTTCGAAGCTCGACTAAAGCGCCGCGATTACAGCGTCAGCGGCCTCTACCGTGGTAGCGGAACCGCCGAGATCTGCTGTCCGCAACCCGCCAGCCAATGCCCTGCCGACGGCGGCTTCGATCCGATCAGCCGCCTCGGCTTGATCGAGCGAATAGCGCAACATCATGCCGGCCGAGAGTATGGTCGCAAGCGGATTGGCCTTGCCCTGCCCTGCAATATCGGGCGCTGAACCGTGAATCGGCTCGTACAGGCCTTTGCCATCCTTATCGAGCGAAGCAGACGGCAGCATACCGATTGATCCGGCACACATGCTCGCGAGATCAGACAGGATGTCGCCAAACAGATTGCCGGTGACGATTGTGTCAAACTGACCGGGATCGCGGACCAGTTGCATCGCGGCATTATCGACATAGAGATGGCTGAGCTCAACATTCGCATAGTCCGCGGCCACCTCGGTCACGACATCACGCCATAGCTGCGATGTCTCGAGCACATTGGCCTTATCGACCGAACAGAGCTTGCCGTCCCTGGCGCGCGCGGTTTCAAAGCCGGTTCGCGCAATGCGCGCAATCTCAGCTTCGTCATAGGACATCAGATCATAGCCTTCGCGCAGGCCAGCCTCGGTTGTCCGCATGCCCTTGTCGCCGAAATAGACGTCGCCAGTCAGCTCGCGCACGATCATCACATCGATATCGCGGGCGATCTCAGGACGAAGCGCTGAGGCATCGGCAAGCTCGGGAAACAGGTTGGCTGGCCGCAAATTTGCAAATAGCCCCAGCGCCTTGCGGATACCCAATATCGCCTGCTCCGGCCGCAGGTGCCGTTCGAGATCATCGCAATCCGGATCGCCAACCGCTCCAAAGAGGATCGCATCGGCCCGCCGCGCAAGGTCCAGGGTCTCGTCCGGCAGCGGATGTCCGCTCGCCCTATATGCCGCGCCACCAATTGGTGCCTCCTCAACGGTCAGGCCCTCCAGGCCCAACGCATCGAGCACGCGCAACGCCTGGCGGGTAACCTCCGGGCCGATTCCATCACCGGGCAATGAAGCGACGAGCATCTCTTTGTCCTTTTCGTTCAAGCCGCGCGTCGTAGACGCTCAACCAGTCTTTCGCGTGCCGCCATTACATCATTGCGCCGCTCGTCCAACAGGTCTCTTGCAAGAAAATGGCCGGTCAGGCGCAATCCGTCGAATATCTGATCCCAATCGTCGGCTTCGCCACCTGCCGATAGAAAGCCCGGCAGGCTTAAGAGTTTCTCGCGATGCGCTTCGCCCGCTTCCTTGCTGACCGCTGCTCCACTTTTCGGACTGACCCACAGCAATTCTTCACTACTGCCCGTGACCACGCACTGGCTCAGATCAAGGCCAAAGCCGAGTTCGGACAGGAGCAACAGCTCATACCGCACCAACGCCGAAGCCCAGCGCCGTGCGGCTGGAGCGGCCTCGATCGCCGCAAGCACGCCATCAAGCGCAGCGTAAATCCGCGGATATCCCTGGCCCTCCGGCAGGATAGCCGCTGTCAGCGCGCACGCCCATTCAATCGCAGCAGCCGGCAAGGGTTCGCCAAACAGGCCGCTCCGGCTCGCCACCAGCTCGATTGTAAGCCCGGGAAGTTGATCCTCTGTGCGCGCGCGAAACTCCGCTTCAACAATATTGCCGGGTAGCAATACCGGGCGAATGCGCCGCGACCGTCCGCCGCGCACATAGCCAGCCATAAGGCCGCTTTCCGGCGTCATAAGCCGGGCGATCGTGCCATGTTCGCCATGCGGGCGAAGGGCGCAAACTAGGGCGCGAGTGCGAAGATGCATGCGATTTGGTCTAGTCGAAGCGATGAAGCGGCAAAAGCCGGTGGGTCAATAACCCTGAGGGCGATCCTCAAAGGCCATGTCGTGGAACCGGGTGAACTCGCGATCGAAGCGCAGCGTCACCGTGCCAGTCGCGCCGTGACGCTGCTTGGCGATGATGACCTGCGAGAGGCCGGATATCTCTGCATTTTTGATTTCCCAGGCGGAACGCTTCTCACGATCTTCGGGCGAACTTGCTTCGCTGATCATCGGCGGTTCGGCAAAGCCGTGATAATAATCTTCGCGATAGATGAAGAGGACGATATCGGCGTCCTGCTCGATCGAACCGGATTCACGCAGATCAGACAGTTGCGGTTTCTTGTCCTCGCGCTGTTCGACCGCACGGCTGAGCTGGGACAGCGCCAGCACCGGAACTTCCAGTTCCTTGGCGAGCGTTTTCAGGCCACGGCTGATCTCCGAAATCTCGTTGACGCGATTATCATTGGGCTTGCCGGAGCCCTGGAGCAGCTGGAGATAATCGACAACGATCATCGAGATACCCCGCTGGCGCTTGAGACGCCGAGCGCGAGTGCGCAGTGCAGCGATCGTCAGGCCGGGCGTATCATCGATATAGAATGGCAGGCTTTCGAGCTCAGCAGCCGCGCGCGCCAGATTGCGGAACTCTTCCTGGCTGATCTGCCCCTTGCGCAGCTTTTCGGAACTGATCCGGGAGCGCTCGGACAGAATACGAGTGGCGAGCTGATCGGCCGACATTTCCAGGCTGAAGAACGCAACCGGCGCACCGATTGATTGTTCGATACCGTCATCCTGGTCGCGCTGATATCTAAGCGCTGTTTCGAACGCGATATTGGTCGCGAGCGCGGTCTTGCCCATGCCGGGACGGGCAGCGAGAATAATGAGGTCGGATTTGTGCAGTCCGCCAAAATGATGGTTGAGGCTCGCAAATCCGGTCGTATAGCCTGATACATTGCCGCCTGAATTGAGCGCCCGCTGCGCCATTGTTACGGCTTCGGCTGCAGCCGAGGAGAATGTCTTGGTCGATCCGCTCTCACCGCCGGCTTCAGCGACTTTGTAGAGCTCGACCTCAGCCTCTTCGATCTGCGATTTGGGATCGACGGCATCGCTCGTATCGACGGCCTTTTCGACCATGTCGCGCCCGACGCCGATCAGGGCCCGCAGCAGGGCGAGCTCATATATCTGTGTCGCGAAATCACGCGCACCGATCAGCGCAACACCGCTCTCGGTGATCTTCACCAGATAGCCGACGCCGCCCAGTTCCTTGAGCCCCTCATCGGTTTCGAACATCGGTTTCAAGGTCACCGGGTTCGCGACCATATTCTTGTCGACGACCATCTTGATGATCGCCTCATAGATACGGCCATGAGTCGGGTCGAAGAAATGGTCTTCGCGCAGGATCCGCTGGACATCGTCGACCAGCCGATTGTCGATCAGCAGCGCGCCGAGCAGCGCAGCCTCCGCCTCCACATTGTGCGGCATCGCCATGATGCCATTTTCATTGTCGCTTACGAGGGAGACGGGTTCAGCCATAGGTTCCTTGTCGCGCGGATCGGCCTTGGTCTCAAGCCATCAAATCTGTGGAAATTCTGTTAGCTGTTTTCGTCCGGCTTCCGGGCGCTGCGAAATTTGGCGACAAGCGTCGGCACATCATATTCGTCATCACCTTCATATCGCGGCGCATATTTCTCAAAGGCCTGTGCCAATCGATCGCGGCGTTCATCGATATGGACGATATTATAGGCATGCGAGACGATGAAATTTTCTCGTGCTTTGATTTGCTCCAGCACGATTCCAGCGAAGCGATCGGTATCCATGGCAAAGGGCGCGGCCTCTTTGCCGGTCATTTCGGACAAGACGAAGCCGGGGAAGATCGTACCGACCGTGATTTCGTCCGGCATCTCTTCGCGAAAGGCTTCGGTGAAGCCCATCACCGCATGTTTGGAGGCGACATAGGCGGCGGAGTTTCGAACCGCTGTGAAGAAAGCATTTTCCGAGGCGAGATTGTAGATCGCCGCCTCACCGCCCTGCTCGACCATGCGTTTTCCGAATGACCGACAGCCATGCCAGACACCAAAGAAATTGACGTCGAAGACCGCGTGCATCTGGTCGAGAGATACCTCGGTAACCGGTGCGCGGGGAATCGATATGCCCGCATTGTTTATCAACACATCGACCCGGCTATGCGCTTCCCATGCAAAATCGGCAAAGGCTTCAACACTGTCCGGGTCGGTCACGTCCATGACCATGGATCGCGCATCGACGCCCAACTCTGTTAGTGCGGCGACCGCTTCGTCGAGGCGATTCTCACGAGGCTCACCGATAATGATGTTTGCACCTTCCGCACCAAACGCCTTGGCGAGCGCGAAACCGATCCCGGTTGCTCCGCCGGTGATCGCAACTGTCTTGTCAGAATAATCGCTCATGTCTCGTCCTTTCGGTCGCAGGCGGAATCATCGTCCCATTCGACAAAGTGCATGGGTCTATTCCCAATTCCGGTCAACGCCACTAAGCCTCACCCGATGGCCGACCCACGGATCATAGACGTCCAGCTCGACGAACATACGATCATCTGGCGCAATGCCGATATCGAGCAAGAGCGACGCATTGCGATCTTCGATCTGCTCGAGGGCAATCATTTCGAACCCGCGCGCGAATATCCAGGTGATTATGCCGGACCGTACAAGCTTACCCTGCGCGTTGAAGAAGGCCGGCTGGCGCTCGATATCGCCGCGGAAAGCGATGACCTTCTTGAAACGATTATCATCGGACTCACCCGATTCCGCAGGCCGATCCGCGAATATTTCGCGATCTGCGACAGCTATTTCCAGGCAATCCGCCAAGCCACGCCCCAGCAGATCGAAACCATCGACATGGCCCGGCGCGGAATCCACAATGACGCCGCTGAGCTCCTCAAGGAGCGATTGGAAGGCAAGATCAGCGTCGACTTTGATACAGCGCGCCGCCTGTTCACATTGATTTGCGTCCTGCACATCAAGGGCTAAGAAGCGGATCGGACCGGGGGGCACGATGAGAGCAGTAAAACTGGGCGCTATCTGGCTGCTGCTCGCAGCTATTGTGGCGATCATATTGTGGCAGGTCGCAATCCGCTGGCATCCGGTAACGAGCCAATATCCGAGCCAAGGACCGACGATCGGCGCAGAGCAAGGCGATGTGCACTGGCCAACGCTGCGTGCCGCCGGCGCTGAATTCGCCTATCTTCATGCGACCGATGGCGACACGGATCGTGATCCGACTTTCGCTGCGCACTGGGCTGCGTCCCATGAAGCCGGTGTCCGACGCGGCGCGATACATGTCTGGGAGATGTGCCGCCTGGCGTCAGACCAAGCCGCCAATTTCATCGCCACGGTTCCCGATCACCCCGACGCGTTGCCGCCCGCGATCATCTTCGATTTTGAGGGCAATTGCGCAGATCGACCGGACCTGGCGGTCTTCATTTCCGAGCTGGCGTCATTTCTCTCCATGGTAGAGGCGCATAGCGAACAGCCAGCGCTACTCTACGTGACGCGTGAATTTGACGCGGAATATGAGCTGACCAGCCGGGTTGAGCGCAGTTTCTGGCTTCCCCGCCGTCTGTTCAAACCCAATTTCGGGGCGGTTCCCTGGATCATGTGGGAGGCGAGCGACATCAGGCAGGTCGAGGGTGTGGAAAACCCGGTACGTTGGAATGTGGTGCGCCCGGATCAGTCAGGCTAAGGCTGAACGCATGAGCATAATGGCGGACAAATGGATTCGCGAGCGCGCGCTCGAGGATGGAATGATTGACCCGTTTGAGGACGGACAACGGCGCGATGGCACGATCAGCTATGGCCTTTCGTCCTATGGCTATGACGCGCGCGCCGCAGATGAGTTCAAGATCTTCACCAATGTCGACAATGCGATAGTTGATCCAAAGAACTTTTCGGACAACAGCTTTGTCGATCGGCAAACCGATTGCTGCATCATTCCGCCAAACAGTTTCGCGCTCGCCCGGACGGTCGAATATTTTCGGGTGCCGAAAGATATCCTGGTCATCTGTCTTGGGAAATCTACCTATGCGCGGTGCGGTATCATTGTGAATGTGACGCCGCTGGAACCTGGCTGGGAAGGTCATGTGACGCTCGAATTCTCGAACACGACCCCGCTACCCGCAAAAGTCTATGCCAATGAAGGTGCCTGCCAGTTCCTGTTCCTCCAGGGCAATGAGCCGTGCGAGACGAGCTATGCCGACAGGGCCGGCAAATATATGGGCCAGAAAGGTGTAACGCTGCCCAAGCTATAGCTTAGACAGCGCCACATTCTATTCCCAGAATTCGGATAATCTGTCGGGTCTAGCGAGCCCCGAGTGTAACGCGACCGCGCAGGCCTGCGCTTGCGGCATCATGAGACCAGATCGCAGCGCCATCGAGATTGCCAAGCTGGACATTCTCCGCCTCAAGCACTTGCTCGAGCATAGATGATGCGCGGGCGACGCGATCCGTTTCCATCATCACAGTCGCGAGATTGAGCATAGCTGGCACATCGCCCTCATTCTCGGCCAGTCTCCGCATCAGCCGATTTTCGGCTGCCGCATAGTCTCCGCGCTCAATTGCAGAGGCCGCATAGGGATCGAAACCTGTCGGATGCGCCTCAGGATAGGGCGCGGCTTGCGCCGCCATCGGAAGAGCGCAGATCGCTGCGATCGCAAGAAATTTCGTCATCCCACCTCTCCAAGTTACGTTTGAATGACATCTATACGACAGTTTTGTGACTCTTTTGCAAAACCTGAATGACAACCTTCTGTTCGATTGCCCATCGAAACCGGAACTATCCCCAGCCAAATCGCTCGGGACGCCGTGGAAAATTGCGATTTTCTGAGGACTGCATATAGTCGGCCAGAGTTATATCCGGAGGGTTTTGACGATGCGCGCCGCGCCGCTCACGATCGGACTGATCGCCATTTCGCTGGCTTTTGCCAGCTGCAATGGCGGAGCCGATGATGCGAGCGAAGGCGCAGATGCCGTCGCGGAGCTGGAAATTCACCGGCCATTTCGCGGCGGGCCTGGCTCAGTAAACAGCTATTGGCTCGAAGGTCCTGACGAAATCCTGGTGTTCGACGCACAGCGCAGTATCGCCTTGGGCGAGCGTGTCGTCGCCGCGATTCAGGAAACTGGCAAACCGGTCACAGCAATTGTGATCAGCCATTATGATCCGGGGCATTTCGGCGGGCTCCAGGCTTTCACCGAAGCGTTTCCGGATGCCGAGCTGCTAATGACGGCAGAAGTCGCCGAGCAGATCGACAGGGACCTGTCCGGTTACGTCGAAAGGCTCCGTGAAGCGCAAGGCGATGATTATCAAGCGCCGCCAGACCCCAGCCGCCTGATCGAAAATCGAGAAGAGCTGACGGTTTCCGATATCCCGGTGGTTGTCCATACGCTCGACAATACCGAAGCGGAAACAATGACAATGCTGTCGATCCCCAGCCAACAAGCCGTGCTGGCTGTGGATCTGGTCGCCAATCGCATGCATCCGGATTTTGCCGATGCGGATCTCGATCGTTGGCCGTTGGCGCTCGACCGGCTCACGCGAGAATTTAGCGGATACACATTGTATCCGGGCCATGGTGAGCCAGGTCCGGTCAGCCTGCTCGCAGCCAACCAGAAGGGCTATCTGACCTTTGTCCGTGGCCAGGTTGAGCGGGAGATGCTGGCAGACGGGATTGCGAGTGAAGAGGAAATTACCGAAGCTATCGCCGCGATACGAGCCAACTATCCAGACTGGGAAAGCGTGACGGGACGACCAGCGCAGTTACGCCGCAATCTGGAAGCGATTGTCGCCCAGCTTGGCGGAGAGATGGAAGCGGCAGTGGCCGAAGAAGAAGCCGAAGACGAAACCGTTGAAGAGGACGCGCCCTAGCGCTTGCCTCGACCTCGTTTGTCACGCCGTTTGCCGCGCGGCCGATCCCGCCGATGCCGATCAGACCGCCGCCCTGACGTGCCGCCGCCCTTACCTTCTGGAAGCTCAAATCTAAGCCCGCCACTGATTGGGCTCGCCTCCACCAATCTCAGTTCCAGCCTGTCGCCAATGGCATAGCGTGTACCGGTCTCCTCGCCGATCAGCGCATGAACCCGCTCATCATAGCGATAATATTCATGGCCCAGGTCGCGCGCCGGCACCAATCCGTCACCACCCAGACCTTCGACCGTCGCGAAGAAACCGAAATTCTGAACGCCGGTGATCCGCGCCTTCATAATCTCACCGACGCGTTCGGAGAGATAGGCGGCGACATAGCGGTCGACAGTATCGCGCTCCGCCTCCATCGCTCGTCGTTCCAGCTTGCTGATCGTCTCACCGGTCGCTTCCATGCGTTCGGCTTCGGTGCCGGTGAGTTTGGTGTCCGCACTATCGGGGCCAAGGTCATAGGCGCCGACGAGCGAGCGATGAACGAGCAGATCTGCATAGCGGCGGATCGGCGAAGTGAAATGCGCATAGCTGCCGAGCGCCAGTCCGAAATGACCGGCATTGCGCGGTGTGTAATAGGCCTGGGTCTGGGTGCGCAGGACCTGCTCCATCACCTGTGGCCGGAAATCGCTGTCGCCGATACGCGTCAGAATATGATTGAAGGTTTCAGGGCGGATGACCTGGCCGAGCGTGAACGGCACGTCCAAGCTCGCCAGATATTCTTTGAGTGCCATCAGTTTTTCGCGGCTCGGCGGTTCATGGACGCGATACATAACCGGTGCGGCCTTGGCCTCAAGCGCTTTTGCGGCCGCCACATTCGCCGCAATCATATAGTCCTCGACCAATCGGTGCGCGTCGAGCCGCTCGCGCGGCGCAACCGACAATATGCGCCCGGTCTCATCCAGCTCGATCCGGCGCTCCGGCAAGTCCAGATCCAGCGGTCCACGCTTATCGCGTGCGGCGTACATCGCATCCCAGCAATCCCATAATGGCTTGAGGACACCGTCCATCAATTCCGCGTCGACACCGCCCTGTCCTTCGATCGCTGCCTGTGCATCTTCATAGGGAATATTGGCCGCTATCCGAAGTTGTACGCGCGCGAAGCGCCAGCTCTTCACCTGGCCCTTTGCGTCTATTGCCATGTGACAGGCGAGCGCGGCCCGATCTTCACCGGCCTTGAGGGAACAGATATCGGCCGACAATTCCTCCGGCAGCATCGGCACGACACGATCGGGGAAGTAGACGCTGTTGCCGCGCCGCCGCGCTTCCGTGTCGAGCGCGGAGCCCGGACGGACATAGAAGCTCACATCCGCGATCGCGACGATCACCCGCCAGCCGCCCTCGCCATCAGGCTCTGCCCAAAAGGCATCGTCATGGTCGCGCGCATCAGCCGGATCGATCGCGATGATCGGCAAATGCGTCAGGTCTTCGCGATCGCCCAATGGGGTCTTCGCCACCTCTCCGGCCTCGGCGATGGCTTCGCCGGAAAATTCGACCGGAATCTCATGCTTGTGGATGGCGATCAGCGAAAAACTGCGCGGCTCGAACGGATCGCCGAGAATTTCGATGACGCGCGCCGATTGCCGCGGTGGACGGCCGGATTTTTCGGCCAGCACAAGGTCCCCCGCCTGTGCACGATTGGCGTCGGACACGAAGAAATCCTTGCGGTTGCTCTTCTCCAGCCCTTTCAGCCAGAGCTTGCCACCCTCTTCGTGCAACACACCCATCAGCTCATCCTCGGCCGGCGCAATCTTCTTCATCGGATGCGCAATCCAGCCGCGACCCGCTTGCTCGGTGCGTGCCAACACGCGATCACCAATACCCAGCGGATGGCGGCGGCTGCGTTCCTTCACGCGCAGTTTCGGCACCGGAGCATCGCTCTCCCAGCGTTCTGGCTCTGCCCAGACATCGCCATCATCATCAACGCTGGTGATCCGGAGAACGGTGACGCGCGGCAGGCCGCCAGATTTGTGGAGCGCCTGGCCAACGCCTTTGTCGACAAGCCCCTTCTCGGCCATGCGTTTCAGCATTGCCTTGAGTTGGATCTTCTCCTGGCCCTTCAATCCGAAAGCGCGCGCAATTTCGCGCTTACCGGCCGGGCGGTCTGAGCTCTCGATAAAATCGACAATCTGTTGTTCGGTCGGGAAGCCGGCGGGCGGTTTGCGGGGCATGATTTTGGCATAGCCGCAATAACGCGTGGCCGCCATCTAGTGACGCCCGAAAAAATTCCGCTAAACAGAGGTAATGACATATGACCTCCTGATCATCGGCGGCGGAATAAACGGTACGGCGATTGCGCGTGACGCGGCTGGCCGCCGCTGGAAAACACTGCTGGTCGAACGCGACGATCTGGCCGGCCACACGAGCTCATCCTCCTCAAAGCTGATTCACGGCGGCGTCCGTTATCTTGAATATTACGAATTCGGCCTTGTGCGAAAGGCGCTCAAGGAACGGGAGGTCATGCTGAAATCGGCCCCCCATATCATCTGGCCGATGCGCTTTGTGTTCCCGCACAATAACCAGGTGCGCCCGTTTTGGATGATCCGGGCGGGGCTTTTTCTCTATGACCTGATCGGCGGACGCAGGACGCTGAAAGGCACACGCTCACTCGCCAAGTCCGATCCGCGCTACAAATCCCCCTTCTCCGATCCGCAAACCAAGGGTCTCGTTTATTCGGACTGCTGGGTTGATGATGCGCGGCTGGTTGCGTTGAACGCGCGCGACGCTGCGGATCGCGGTGCGGAGATCGCAACACGCACAGCGCTCACCGCCGCCAAGCGCGACGGCGATGGCTGGTCGGCGACCCTCAGTGATGGCCGGACAGTATCCGCGCGCGCCATGGTCAATGCGACGGGGCCCTGGGTGGCCGACCTGCTGGAAGAGACGATCGGTGTTCCGCACGCATCCAAGGTTCGCCTGGTACGCGGCAGCCATATCATCGTGCGGCGTCTTTATATCGGCGATCATGGCTATATCCTCCAGCTTCCCGACCGACGGATAGTCTTCGCCTTGCCCTATCTTGGAAAATATACCCTGATCGGCACCACCGATTTTGCAGTCGACGAGCCGGGCGATGACGGCGTGAGCACAGAAGAGATCGACTATCTGTGCCGCTCGGCGAACTTGTATTTCGCCATCCAGATTTCGCCGGACGATGTGGTCTCCAGCTATGGCGGTGTGCGGTCGCTCTATGACGATGGTGCCGAAGATTCAGCCGAAGTGACGCGCGACTATGTCCTGGAGATTGACGACGGAGGTTCGGATGGCGCAGCGCCCCTGCTCTCGGTGTTCGGCGGCAAGATCACGACGGCTAGGGCGCTCGCTGAAGACGCGAATGGCCAGCTGAGCGTGATGGCAGGTTTGGGCGGCAAGGCTTGGACCCGAGAGGCTCATCTTCCTGGCGGCGAACTGGGCATCGGCTTTGACGATTTTCTCGAGCAGATCGAAGCGCGGTACCATTTCCTGGAATGGGAGCATGCGCAGCGACTGGCCCGCGCCTACGGGTCGCTACTACCCGAGATATTGGGCGATGCGACGAGCATGGCGGATCTCGGAGAGCATTTCGGCGCCGGGCTTACGGAACGCGAAATACGCTATCTGATTGACCGTGAATGGGCCCAAACCGCAGAGGATATTCTCTGGCGACGCAGCAAGCTCGGATTGTTGATGAGCGAAGAGGAACAGGCGCGGCTAACAACCTATATGCGCGAGACGATAGAGGGAGCTGAGGCATGACCCGCCATATCCTTGCAATCGACCAGGGAACGACATCGAGCCGAGCCATTCTGTTCGACGAAGACGGGAAACCGCTCACAAGTTCCGCACAGGAATTTACACAGCATTATCCAGAGGATGGCTGGGTCGAGCATGATCCGGAAGATATCTGGCGGGACACTGTCTCGGCGGTAAAGGCCGTTCTCTCCGACGAAACCACTGCGATCGGTATCACCAACCAACGCGAGACCATTGTGCTCTGGGACCGAGCAACCGGCAAACCCCTGCACAAGGCAATTGTCTGGCAAGATCGCCGGACCGCCGATACCTGTCGCAAACTCAAGGCCGATGGGCATGAAGAGCTGGTGCGCCGCAAGACCGGACTGCTGCTCGATCCCTATTTCAGCGCCACCAAACTCGCCTGGCTGCTCGACAATGTCGATGGTGCGCGCGCTGCGGCTGGCCGTGGCGAGCTCGCGGCCGGAACGATCGATTGCTTCCTGCTCTGGCGCCTGACCGGCGGACGGGTGCACGCAACCGACATCACCAATGCCGGGCGCACCATGCTCTGCGATATCCATCGCGGCGAATGGGATGATGAGTTGCTTGCGTTATTCGATATCGACCGCAGCCTGCTCCCCGATATTGTCGGCAATTCGGAAATCTATGGCGAGACCGATCCCGCGCTATTTGGCCGCGCAATCCCGATCGCGGGCATGGCTGGTGACCAGCAGGCGGCACTGATCGGCCAGGCCTGTTTCAAGCCCGGCATGGTGAAATCCACCTATGGCACAGGCTGTTTCCTGTTGCTGAATACGGGCACAGTACCAGTACAATCCAACAATCGCTTGCTTACCACCCCGGCTTACCGGATCGGCGATGACATCACCTATGCGCTGGAAGGGTCGATCTTTGTCGCTGGGGCCGCAATCCAGTGGCTGCGGGACAAGCTCGGCGTCATTTCCGAGGCCGGAGAGACGGCTGCGATCGCCCAAGCTGCGCCTGACAATCACGGCGTCTATCTGGTGCCAGGCTTTGTCGGCCTCGGCGCGCCGCATTGGGAACCCGATGCGCGCGGATTGATCAGCGGGATGACGCTCGACACAACGGCCGATCACATCGTGCGCGCGACCCTGGAATCGATTGCATATCAAACCCGAGATCTCGTCGAGGCTATGCGCGCTGATGGCGCGGACGCGCCTCAAGCACTGCGGATCGACGGCGGCATGGCGCAGAATGATTGGTTCTCCCAGTTCCTCAGCGATATTGTCGAGGCACCGGTCGAACGGCCCGAAAGCCATGAGACGACTGCGCTGGGCGCAGCTTATCTGGCTGGGCTGGCGACCGGCGTGTGGGATGGTCTCGATGATCTATCGGCCAAATGGGAAGCCGCGGGCCGGTTTGAACCGGCGATGGACAATGCCCAGCGCGACGCGTTGCTGAGCGGTTGGAAACAGGCGCTCAAACGAACGCTTCTCTAACTAGAGACGCAGCGGCGTCCATTCTTCATCAGCGGGTAACGGCTCGAATATCTGATCGATCAAATGATCGCTTACATCTTCAGGTGTTGCCGGATTCCATTGCGGATCATTATCCTTGTCGACAATCACCGCGCGGACGCCTTCGAGAAAATCGTGGCGCTGCACGACATGCGCACCAACGCGATATTCAACCCGCATCTCATCGGCAAAATCGACCTGCTGCGCGCCCTGATGCAGGAGGTAGAGCGATACCTTGCAGGTTTGCGGTGATTTGGTGGCCAGGGTCGCGAGTTCCTTGTGCGCCCATTCCGATCCATCTGCTTCGAGCGCTGCAATGATATCCTCATAGCGATCCGAGACGAAAAGCGCGTCGATCCGGTCCATATTGCCGAGAATTCGTGCCTCAGGCGGCGCAATGGACGCGTCATCGAGAATTGCCGGGATGTTGTGGGGATCGGCAGCGATAGCGGCCTTTACATCGTCCAGCGCGTCGCTCGGCAGGTAATGGGTGGCAAGATCAAGCGCCATGCACTCGGCGCCATCGATTCGTGCACCCGTCAGCGCCAGGAATTGTCCCGACCGCCCCGGCAGGCGCGAAAGATACCAGCCACCGCCAACGTCCGGGAACAGGCCGATCCCGGTTTCCGGCATCGCAAAGCGGGTATGTTCGGTCGCAATCCGATATTGGCAGGGCAGCGAAAGCCCAACGCCCCCGCCCATCGTGATCCCATCCATGAACGCGACGGTCGGTTTGGCATAGGTGAACAACAGATGGTTCAAGCGATATTCGGTATGGAAGAACTCGCGCGCCTGAACGCCATCCGTCGCGCCGCTTTCCGCCAGCATCCGAATATCGCCACCGGCACAAAATCCCCGCCCCTCGGCATGGTCGATGAGTACCGCTTCGACGGTAAGATCTTCCCGCCAGGCCAGGAGCGATTCGATCGCAGCCTCGCACATCGCGGTTGTGAGGGCATGCAAAGCCTTGGGCCGGTTCAATCGGAGCCGGGCGGCCTTGCCATCTATCTGGGTAATGAGCTGATCGGTCATGGCCCTGATCTAACGAGCGCGCAGGGCGGCGTCACCCTGTTCAAGACGGAAATCCTCGCCTAAACTCGGTTTCAAAATGCAACATAGAGAAGAATAAGAGAGGATGTCGCCATGGCCGATGCAGAACCCCAGGTCGTAGATAACGACGCAATGCTTTCCGCGCTCGAGGCGCAGCGCGCCGCTTTCATGGCCGCGCTGCCCGTAAGTGCAGAGACCCGCAAAGACCGGTTGACCCGGGTTGGCCGCCTGCTTGTCGATAATGCCGATGCGCTGTGCGATGCGATGAGCGAAGATTTCGGCCACCGGTCCAAAGATCAATCGATGATGACCGATATCGTCTCGGCGCTGGGCGAAGTGAAATATGCCCGCAAGCATGTCGAAAAATGGATGCGTCCGGAAAAGCGCAGCCCCCGCTTCCCGCTCGGCGTGTTCGGTGCCAAGGCGCGGATCGAATATCAACCTTTGGGTGTTGTCGGGATCATTGCGCCGTGGAATTTCCCGGTTCAGCTGACCTTCAGCCCGCTGGCCGATGCTTTGGCCGCCGGTAACCGCGTCATGATCAAGATGAGCGAGTTCACGCCGGTCACCAGCGCGCTCGTCGAGAAGCTGATTGGTGAGAGTTTCTCGCCGGAAGAAATCGCCGTGTTCAATGGTGGACCCGAAGTCGGCCAGGCCTTTTCCGGCCTGCCTTTCGATCACCTGCTATTCACCGGTGCTACCAGCATCGGCAAGCATATCCTGCATGCTGCAGCTGACAGCCTGACACCGGTGACGCTGGAGCTCGGCGGCAAATCGCCGACGATCTTCGGTGAGAGTGCGGACATCGAAAAGGGCACGAGCCGGGTCGCCATGGGCAAAATGATGAATGCCGGACAAATTTGCCTGGCGCCTGACTATATGATGGTCCCCGAAGCCAAGGAAGGCGATGTCATTCAAGGCCTTAGCGCCGCTGTTGGAGAGCAATATCCAAGATTGGATGCGAATGACGATTACACATCGATCATCAATGATCGCCATTATGAGCGGCTTCAGGGTTATCTGAAGGACGCCGAAGAAAAGGGCGCCGAGCTGGTCGAAGTCAATCCCGGCAATGAGGATTTCAGCGCATCGAACAAGCGCAAAATGCCGCTCACCATCGTCCGCAACCCGACCGACGATATGAAGGTCATGCAGGAAGAGATTTTCGGTCCGGTCCTGCCGATCAAGACCTATAAGTCTGTTGATGAGGCGATCGATTATGTGAACGCCAATGATCGTCCACTGGGGCTCTATTATTTCGGTAGCGATTCCGCCGAGGAGCAGAAGGTATTGTCAAAAACGATCTCGGGTGGCTCGACCGTCAATGACGTGATCTTCCATATCGCGATGGACGAACTGCCGTTTGGTGGTGTCGGCCCATCCGGCATGGGATCGTACACCGGCCATGAAGGGTTCAAGACGTTCAGCCATGCCAAGAGCGTGTACAGCCAGGCCAAGATGGACGTCGCCAAGATGGGCGGTTTCAAGCCGCCATTCGGCAAGACGACAAAAAGCACGATCAAGCGCGAATTGAAAATCTGAAGACTGGAGCTGCGCCGTTGGGCTGAGCGTGTCGAAGCTCTGCACTTCATTCTTCGACGGTGAAAGAAGAGGACAGCCCTTCGACAAGCTCAGGGCAAGCGGGTGGTGCATGGCCTCCTGACGACCGAGATCACACCCCGTACTCCGGCGAAGGCCGGAGCCCAGTCCAGCCGGTTCGGGCCTAGGCTCCGGCCTTCGCCGGAGCACAATAGGTGAACCGTCACCCTGAACGTGTTTCAGGGTCCACCGTTTCACAGGAACGGTCGTTGCGGTCCACGCTATTCGAATTCCATGATGACATCGTCCGCCTGAAGGCTATCGCCTTCGGTGGCCGAGACTGTCGTGACCACACCGGCTTTTTCGGCGCGCAGGATATTCTCCATCTTCATCGCCTCGATGACGGCGAGTGGCTGGCCTTCCTCGACCTTGTCGCCCTCACCCACATGCACGGCCGTTACCAGACCCGGCATCGGGCAGATCAGCATCTTGGAAAGGTCAGGCGGCTCTTTTTCGATCATATGATCGGCAAGCGGCGCAAAATGGGCCGGTAAGGTGCGTACCGCATGGCTTGCGCCGCGTGCCGTCAGCGTCAGGCCATAGCGCGCGGGCTTGATCTTCACGGTCAGGATCTCGTCGCCAAATTCCGCCTCGATCATCCGATCACCCGGCGCATAGGCCATGGCCAGTTCCATAGCCGTGTCATTGATGAAGACATCATCAGGATCGATCCGTGCTTTGAAATCCGTATCACCAATCCTGACCACCCAGTCGGCGGGCGGTTGGAGCGGCCCATCCAGCTGGCCTGACACACGACGCGCGCGATCGGAATGGGCGGTGGCAGCAAAGGCAGCTACGGCCGCAAGGCGCTGCAGCAGCGTCTCATCCGCCGGCGCGCCTTCAAAGCCTTCGGGATATTCTTCGGCGATGAAATTGGTCGTGATCTCACCGGACCGGAAACGCGGATGCTGCATCAGCGCCGAGAGAAAATCGAGATTGTGACCGAGGCCCTCCAGCTCAAACTTGTCCAGTGCGTCTATCTGCAGGTCGATCGCGGCTTCGCGCGTATCGGCATAGGTGATCAGCTTGGCGATCATCGGATCGTAGAACATCGAGACTTCGCCGCCTTCGGCCACGCCGTCATCGACGCGCACGCCTTCGCCTTCTTCGGGCGGATCGTAGCGCACAAGGCGGCCGATTGACGGGAGGAAACCGCGATAGGGATCTTCGGCATAGACCCGGTTTTCCACCGACCAGCCCGTCAGCGTGACATCGTCCTGTTTGAACGGCAGCTTCTCGCCGGCCGCGACGCGGATCATTTGCTCAACCAGATCAACACCAGTGATATTTTCGGTCACCGGATGCTCGACCTGGAGCCGGGTATTCATTTCGAGAAAATAGAAGCTCTTGTCCGCACCGACGATCAGCTCGACCGTACCGGCACTGTGATAATCGACAGCAGCCGACAGCGCGACGGCCTGCTCGCCCATTGCCTTGCGCATCTCTTCGTCGACAAAGGGTGATGGCGCTTCTTCGACGACCTTTTGGTGACGCCGCTGGATCGAGCATTCCCGCTCACCCAAATAGACAATATTGCCATGCTTATCGCCGAGTATCTGGATCTCGATATGGCGCGGTTGCTCGATAAATTTCTCGATAAACACACGGTCATCGCCGAAACTGGCCAGGCCTTCGCGTTTCGTAGCCTCAAAACCATCGCGCACATCCTGCTCGTTCCAGGCGAGCCGCATGCCTTTGCCGCCGCCGCCAGCCGAGGCTTTCATCATGACCGGATAGCCGATTTCCGATGAGATCTTCACCGCATGTTCGGTATCGTCAATCTCGCCGACATGGCCGGGAACCACGCTGACCCCTGCCTTTTTCGCCAGCTTCTTCGATTCAATCTTGTCGCCCATCGCGGCAATCGCGCCCGGCGGCGGACCGATAAAGGCAATGCCGGCTTCATCAAGCGCGTTCGCGAAACTTTCGCGTTCGGAGAGAAATCCATAGCCCGGATGGACGGCTTCCGCGCCAGTTTCCTTGCACGCCTCGATGATCTTGTCGGCGAGCAAATAGCTTTCTGCGGCTGGCGGCGGGCCGAGATGCACGGCTTCATCCGCCATTTCGACATGCGGGCTGCGCGCATCGGCATCCGAATAGACCGCGACCGTCGCGATCCCCATCTTCTTGGCGCTGCGGATAACCCGGCACGCAATTTCGCCGCGATTGGCGATCAGGATTTTCTTGAACATCTGGTTATTGGTCCTCGATCATCAGGTTGCGCAGCTCGGTCACGCGCTGGCGGGTCATACTGGTCCGGCAGCCATGATAGAGCAATGGCTCCGCGCTGCCACCGCGCATATGATAGGAATAGGTCGCGCAATGTTCGTCGCGCAGGATGATCCAGGCGCGCTGCGCGGCCATTAACCGATCTGCCCCGCTGTCCCGCCCATCGTTTAAATCATCGAAACTCAGATAGTTGCGCGCATATCCGATCGCCTGCTCCCAGACATCCTGAAGCTCGGCATCGGCCAGTTCATATTCCCAATAAGCGCAGGCGTTCATCTGCTGCTGCGGGAGATTGCCATAATCCGCGCAGCTTTGCGCGTCTGGTGTGAACTGCATCAGGGCAAAAAGAGCCACTCCCAGCAACGCCCTACTCCGCCGCTACCAGATCAGCGCGGGCCGGCTCTTCGCCTTCGAGCGGCACCAGGCCGAGCTTCTCGAACAGCGCGGCATCGGCATCGTCTCCGCGATTGCCGGTCGTGAGCAGCTTGTCCCCGGTGAAGATCGAATTCGCTCCGGCAAGGAAACACAGCGCCTGGACGCTTTCGCTCATGCTTTCGCGGCCCGCTGACAAGCGCACCATGGAGCGCGGCATCGTGATCCGGGCGACGGCAACCGTGCGGACAAATTCCAGGTCATCGATCTTTGCCTCAGGCACGTCATGGAGGATATCGCCAAGCACAGTGCCCTTCACCGGTACCAGCGCATTGACCGGCACACTTTCCGGATGGCGTTCAAGTGTCGCAAGCGCATGAAGAAAGCCGACCCGATCTTCGCGCGTCTCACCCATGCCGACAATTCCACCTGAGCAGACATTGATGCCGGCGTCCCGAACATTGTCGAGCGTCTCGATCCGCTCTGCAAAACTGCGCGTCGAGATGACCTCTTCATAGCGTTCCGGCGAGGTATCGATATTGTGGTTATAATAATCGAGGCCCGCTTCGCTCAGCATTTCCGCCTGTTTCGGCGTCAGCATGCCAAGAGTCATGCAGGTTTCCAGACCCATGTCGCGAACGCCTTTCACGATCTCGACAATCGCGGGCATGTCCCGGTCCTTGGGGTTGCGCCAGGCGGCCCCCATACAGAAACGCTGGGACCCGGCATCTTTGGCCTGGGCTGCGGATTGCAGCACCTGACGCACATCCATCAGCTTGGTCGCCTCGACACCGCTATCGGCATGGACGGATTGCGAGCAATAGCCGCAATCTTCCGGACAACCGCCCGTTTTGATCGACAAAAGCGTGCAAAGCTGCACTTCGCCCGCCGCATGATTGTCGCGGTGCACGGACTGGGCGCGCCACAGCAGTTCATGAAAAGGCAGATCGAACAGATTCGCAATCTCGTCGCGGGTCCAATCGGTACGAATCTCAGCCGTCATTCAGTGTCCCTTTACCGCGCTTGGCCAACCAAATAGTGCGATTGCCACAATTCGGATCGCTTTCCACATGCTTCAATACCGAAAAGCCCAAAACTTCAAGCGTGTCTTTGTAATCCGCTTTGCTGAGGCTCGCATGGAACAGCGGCTCACCGAACATCGGGTTGATCGCTTCGCCACGTCCCGTCCCGCTCGTGAACAGTATCGCGGCGTGATCCGACGCATGACGCGCAAAGCGATCCAGCGTCGAAGCCTGGTGATCCTGAGCCAGATGAAAGAAACTGTCCCAGGCGATAATGCCATCAAATGTGCGGTCCAGCTCGAACGATCGAAGGTCGGCGTGGTGGAACTCGGCGTCCGGCAGGCGCTGCTGCGCCAGTGCCAATAGCGGCTCACTCATATCAAGACCGACCAGGCGGAAACCGGCATCCGCAATATATTGGCCAATGGGCTGTCCCGCTCCGCATCCTGCATCCAGCACGGTGCCGCCGGGTGGTAGCAGCGTCAGGAACGCATCAAGCCAATCTTTCTCAAACAGCGTTCGCGATCGAACGGCATCGAATTGCTCCGCATGATCGCGGTAAAATTCTACCGGATCGCGATAGTCGGCATTCACTCAGCGGCCTCATCCAGCGGCGGCAGGTTGTGACCGAGCAATTTGAGCACCTCGGCAGCGGCATCGACCAGATTGGTGCCGGGTCCGAATATCCCTTTCACCCCCGCCTTGCGCAGGAAATCATAATCCTGCTGCGGGATCACACCGCCGGCAAAAACCCGGATATCGGGCCGGTCCGCCTCTTCGAGCTTGGTGATCAATTCCGGGATGAGCGTTTTATGTCCGGCCGCCAGGCTCGACGCGCCGATGGCGTCGACATCATTGGCAAGCGCCATGTCTGCAACCTCGCCCGGCGTCTGGAACAGCGGTCCCGAAACAACGTCGAAGCCCATATCGGCAAAGGCGGAGGCAACAAGGTTTGCGCCTCGGTCATGCCCGTCCTGGCCCATTTTCGCGATCATGATCTTCGGCTTGCGGCCCAGCCTTTCGGCCATCGTGTCAACGCCGCCCGTGACCCATTCCCATTCGGGAGATCCATCATAGGCGCCGCCATATACGCCGCTTACCGGCTGCGGGATCGTATCATAGCGCCCGAACGCATCTTCCATGGCTGAGGAAATTTCGCCCAAGGTGCAACGCGCCCGCGCGCACTCGATGGCGAGTGCCAGCATATTGCCATCGGCCTTGGCTCCCGCGGTCATCGCGGCGAGCGCAGCTTCAGCCGCATCTTCATCGCGCTCGGTGCGGGTCTTGTCGATGCGTGCGATCTGATCGCGGCGGACCCGTGCGGTATCGATGTCGAGAATGTCGATCTCCGGCTCTTCCTCGAGCCGATATTTGTTCACCCCGACAATCACCTGTTCGCCGCGGTCGACGGCGGCGGCCTTGGCAGCGGCGGCTTCTTCGATATGCCGTTTTGGCAGCCCATCGGCCACGGCCTTGGTCATGCCGCCCGCTTCTTCGACTTCCTCGATCAGCTCCCAGGCCTTGTCGGCAAGCTGCTGGGTCAGCGCTTCGACATAATAGGACCCGCCCAGCGGATCGGCGACATTGGTGATGCCGCTTTCCTCTTGCAGGATCAGTTGGGTGTTGCGGGCAATGCGCGCCGAAAAATCAGTCGGCAGCGCAACGGCTTCATCAAAACTGTTGGTGTGCAGGCTCTGGGTGCCGCCCAAGGTCGCGGCCATCGCCTCGATCGTCGTGCGGATGACGTTGTTGTAAGGATCCTGCTCCGTCAGCGAGACACCCGATGTCTGGCAATGGGTGCGCAGCATCTTTGATTTCGGGTTTTGGGCACCGAAATCATCCATGATCCGATGCCAGAGCATGCGGCCCGCGCGCATCTTCGCAACTTCCATGAAGAAGTTCATGCCGATGCCCCAGAAGAAACTGAGGCGCGGGGCGAAACTGTCGACATCCAGCCCCTGCGCCATGGCGGCGCGGACATATTCCATGCCATCGGCCAGCGTATAGGCAAGCTCCTGGACCGCCGTCGCTCCGGCCTCATGCATATGATAGCCGGAGATCGATATCGAGTTGAAACGGGGCATGTTTTCAGCGGTATAGGCGATGATATCGGCGACAATCCGCATCGATGGTTCGGGCGGATAGATATAGGTGTTCCGCACCATGAATTCTTTGAGGATATCGTTCTGGATCGTACCGGCGAGCTTGTCCTGCGACACGCCCTGTTCTTCTGCGGCAACGATATAGAAGGCCATCACCGGGATCACGGCCCCGTTCATCGTCATCGACACGCTCATTTGGTCGAGCGGAATCTGATCGAACAGGATCTGCATGTCCGCGAGCGTATCGATCGCGACGCCGGCCTTGCCGACATCGCCCGTTACGCGCGGGTGATCGCTGTCATAACCGCGATGGGTGGCGAGATCGAAGGCAACCGAGAGGCCCTTTTGTCCCGCAGCCAGATTACGGCGGTAAAAGGCATTGGAATCTTCGGCTGTTGAAAAGCCGGCATATTGCCGGATCGTCCAGGGCCGCCCGGTATACATGGAGGCATAGGGACCCCGGGTGAACGGTTCGAAACCCGGCAGGCCGGAATCGATTGCGTCCTCGGCACCATATACAGGCTGAACCGGTATGCCTTCGGGCGTTTCCCAGGTGAGATCGCGGCCCTTTACTTCCTTGGCCGCGCGCTCCCGCCAATCGTCTTTATTTACGTCATCGCTCATAAACTGCTCAATACCCGTTTGGGCTGAGCCTGTCGAAGCCCTGCCCTGCCTGGAATATACCGATAAAAGGAAGAACGACCCTTCGACAAGCTCAGGGTTGACGGAATCCCGCTATTGGCCGGTAAACTGCGGTTTTTCTTTCTTGAGGAAGGATACCGCGCCGATAATTGCATCCTGGCTGTTACCCGCTTCCCGCTGGGCATTGGCTTCAGCATCCAGGGCATCGCCATAGCTGCGCTCGAGATTTTCCATCGCCGTGCGACGCATCAGGCCAAGCGCCTTGGTCGGGCCTTTGGCGAGCCGTTCGGCCAAGGCTTGGGCTTCAGCCATCAGATCATCGTCAGCGACGACCTTGTGGACCATGCCCCATTCCAGGGCCTTGTCCGATTTGATCTTCTCACCGAGCATCATCATCTCGAAGGCGCGCGACTTGCCGATCAGACGCGGCAGCATCCATGACGCACCGCCATCCGGCACCAGACCGATATTGACGAAGGCCTGGAGGAAATAACCGGATTCGCCACAGATCACGAAGTCGCCCGCAAGCCCAGCCGAACAACCGACACCAGCCGCCGGGCCCTTAACCGCCGTAATCAACGGGACCGGAAGCTCGGCCAGCTTTTTCATCATCGGGTTATAATGACCATCAAGGGACGCTTTGGCGCGATCGCCGCCGCTGATATCGCCGCCACCGTCACGACCGCCACCGGCAAGATCGGCACCTGAACAGAAAGCGCGCCCTTCCCCGGTCATGATCACGCAGCGAACATCCTGGCCAAGCGCTTCATCGAGCGCTGCAGAAATCTCATCGGCCATCGCCGGCGGCATCGCATTGAGCCGCTCAGGCCGGTTCAGCGTGATCGTCGCGATATTGTCCGCAACAGCAAGTTTGATGGTTTCATAATCGGCCATGGTCGTATCTCTCCCGGGGAATGCGATTGGTTTACGTTAACGTAAATCATGCCGCGCTCGGCGAGTCAAATCCATGGCATGAAATCAATGCGCGTCTTTGGGTGTTTCCATGATCTCGGTGAGTACGCCGCCCATATCCTTGGGATGGACGAAGAAGATCAACGTGCCATGCGCACCGATCCGCGGTTCGCCCAGCACCCGCTTGCCCAGCGCCTCAAACTCCGCCTTGGCCGCATGGATATCCGGCACTTCGAAGCAGAGATGATGCTGCCCGCCCTTAGGATTATGCTTGAGAAAGCCATGGATCGGGGAATCCTCGCCCAGCGGCTCGATCAGCTCAATCTGGCTGTTCGGCGTATCGACAAAACAGACTTTGACACCCTGGGTCGGCATATCGAACGGCTCGTGAACCGTCGTCGCGCCCATTACATCGCGCCAAAAGGCGATGCTGTCCGTGATGGAGGGCGTCGCAACGCCGACATGGTTGAGAGGTCCGAGTTTCATTCTTTTCCTCCAAATATTTCCGTCATGCCGTCAATGTGCTTCGCCATGCGGGATGATGCGATGCACGATCGGTGCGATCACCGCGCCAATGGCAACACCACCCAATCCTGACAGGATGGCAAATATCAACCATTCGGCGAATCCATGCATGCCTTCGGGAGTCAGATCGACCAGCGGATGGGAGACAAGTTCGATCCAATGTTCAGGGCCATGCCAGCCAATCGCCGCGATATTATGGACCAGCAACCCGCCGCCGACCCAAGCCATGGCGAGCGTGCCGATGATCGAGATGCCGGTGAGTAGTTTTGGCATGAACGCGACGAGGCCGCGCCCGAATGTGGCCATACCATTGTTGCGCGTCTTTGCGAGATGCAGGCCGACATCATCCATCTTTACGATCAGCGCGACCGCGCCATAGACCGCAACGGTGATCACGATACCGATCAGCGCAAGCACGAGCGCCTGTTGCCACCAGAGCTGATCGGTTACTTCGGACAAGGCGATCGCCATGATTTCAGCAGACAGGATCAAGTCGGTCCGGATCGCACCGGAAACCATTTGAGTTTCCCGCTCCGGTCCCTCCACGATCGCCGGTAATTCATGGACATTGGTCTCGTCGACATGGATCCATTCGAGCACTTTTTCGGCCGCCTCATAGCAGAGGAACAGCCCGCCAATAATCAGGATATAGGGGATGAGGAACGGTGCGAACTGGCCGAGCAGCACGGCAGCCGGCAGCAATATCAACAGCTTGTTCTTGATCGAGCCCCGCGCAATCCGCGCGATCATCGGCAATTCGCGCGCCGGTTCGAAGCCGGTCACATAGCGCGGGGTCACCGCTGCATCATCAATCACCACGCCTGCGGTTTTCGTTCCCGCACGCGCCGCTGCGGCAGTGACATCGTCGAGCGATGCCGCCGCCGCTTTCGACATGACGCTCACATCATCGAGCGACGCCGATGCTGCTCTGGCAATGGCAGCGACATCATCAAGGAGGGCGACTAGTCCTGAGGGCATCGGCTACCCCCTACAACGGAATATTGTCATGCTTCTTCCACGGATTCTCCAATGCCTTGTTCCGGAGTTTCCGTAAGCCAAGCGCGACGCGGCGGCGGGTGGAGTGCGGCATGATCACTTCGTCGATAAAGCCCTTGGCGGCCGCGACGAATGGGTTGGCGAAGCGGTCCTCATATTCCTTGGTCCGGGCGGCGATCTTCTCTTCATCGCCAATATCCTTGCGGAAGATGATCTCGACCGCGCCCTTCGCACCCATCACCGCGATTTCCGCTGTCGGCCAGGCATAGTTGAGATCGCCGCGCAGATGCTTGGACGCCATCACGTCATAAGCGCCGCCATAGGCTTTGCGGGTAATCACGGTAATCTTGGGCACCGTCGCTTCGGCATAGGCAAAGAGCAGTTTTGCACCGTTCTTGATGATGCCATTATGCTCCTGGCCGACCCCGGGAAGGAAGCCCGGCACGTCCACGAAGGTTACGATCGGAATATCAAAGGCATCGCAGAAGCGGACAAAGCGCCCGCCCTTTTTGGATGCCGCGATATCGAGACAACCCGCGAGCACAGTGGGCTGGTTGGCGACAATCCCGACCGTGCGCCCTTCGATCCGGCCAAAACCGATAATGATATTGGCGGCATGGGCCGGCTGAAGCTCGAAAAATTCGCCTTCATCGACCGTTTTCCGGATCAGCTCATGCATGTCATAGGGCGTTGCCGCGCTGGCCGGGATCAGCGTGTCGAGGCTTGGTTCTTCGCGGTCCCAGGCATCGGCAGTGGGCCGCTCCGGCACGTCTTCGCGGTTCGATGCGGGCAGATAATCGATGAAATCGCGCGCCGCCATCAGCGCTTCAATGTCATTCTCGAACGCCACATCGGCAACGCCGGACTTGGTCGTATGCGTTACCGCACCGCCCAGTTCTTCCTGGGTCACGACTTCATTGGTCACCGTCTTCACAACATCCGGACCGGTCACGAACATATAGGAGCTGTCCTTCACCATGAAGATGAAGTCGGTCATGGCCGGGCTGTAAACGGCCCCGCCAGCACAAGGCCCCATGATCAGCGAAAGCTGCGGTACGACGCCCGATGCGAGCACGTTGCGCTGGAACACTTCGGCATAGCCGCCAAGGCTCGCTACGCCTTCCTGGATGCGGGCCCCGCCGGAATCGTTGAGCCCGATCACGGGCGCACCGACTTTCATCGCGGTATCCATCACCTTGCAGATCTTCTCGGCATGCCGCTCGGACAGCGAACCACCGAATACCGTGAAATCCTGGCTGAAAGCATAGACCAGCCGGCCGTTGATCGTCCCCGATCCGGTGACCACGCCATCACCCGGCACCACCTGCTCCTGCATGTCGAAATCGACGCAATTATGCTCGACGAACATATCCAGCTCTTCAAACGAGCCTTCGTCGAACAGCACGAGCAGCCGCTCACGCGCCGTCAGCTTGCCCTTGGCATGCTGGCCGTCGATCCGCTTCTGGCCGCCGCCCATCCGCGCCTGCTCGCGGCGGCGTTCAAGATCTTCGAGTACGTCCTGCATCACACTCCCCTTTGCGCTTCAGAAAGAAGAGCAGGCCCGAATTGTCAATCCGTACTGCTGGTTTCGAGGAACTTGATGATGCCGGAGAAATCCTTTTTCTCGCCGCCATGCTTCACATATTGCTCATACATCGCCCGCGCCTTGGCACCCATCGGCGTACGCATATCGGCCTCATCCGCGGCTTCCATGGCAAGCTTGAGGTCCTTCAGCATCAAGGGAGCCGCAAAGCCGCCCTCATAGCCATTATCGGCCGGGCTCTCCGGGCCGACACCCGGAACCGGGCAATAGCTTGTCATCGACCAGCTCTGGCCAGATGCCTTGCTCGAAATATCGAAGAAGGTTTGCGGATCGAGGCCGAGCGACTGGGCAAGGTTGAACGTCTCGCAGGTCGCGATCATCGTCGCGCCGAGCAACATATTGTTGCAGATCTTGGCCGCCTGCCCTGCGCCTGAATCGCCGGCATGGATCACCGCTTTGCCCATCTCTTCGAGAATTGGCTGGGCGCGCTCAAATGCCGTTTCGCTGCCGCCGACCATGAATGTCAGCGTCCCGCCAGCGGCCGCAGCAATCCCGCCGGATACCGGCGCATCGACCATCAGGAAGCCCTTGCTCAACGCCTGCTCGCCCACCTTGCGCGCCGTGCCGACGTCAATCGTCGAACAATCGAGGAGCAATGTACCGGGCTCAGCATGATCGAACACATCGTCGACATAGACCGCTTTCACATGCTTGCCCGCGGGCAACATGGTAACGACGGCTTCTGCCCCCTTCACCGCGTCTGCGCCGGATTCGGCAACCCGGCAGCCATTGGCTTTGGCGGTTTCAAGCGCCGCTTCGGAGATATCGAACGCGGCGACATCATGTCCCGCCTTGGCCAGGTTCGCGGCCATTCCCGCGCCCATATTCCCCAGGCCGATAAAGGCTATAGTCGTCATCTTAGCGTCCCTTCCATTCGGCATCGCGCTTGTCGATAAATGCGCCCATGCCTTCGGTCTTGTCTTGGGTGGCGGTCAAAATCTGGAACAGGCGGCGCTCATGCACGACCCCCTGATCGAGTGTCATTTCAAATGCCGCATTGACCATTTCCTTGTTCACCCGCGCAGCCATCGGCGCTTTTGAGGCGATCGTCTCTGCGCTCTTCATGGCTTCGTCGAGCAGCGTATCATGGGCAACCACGCGTGCCACGAGACCGGAGCGTTCGCCTTCCTCGGCATCCATCATCCGGCCGGTCAGGCACATTTCCATCGCCTTCGACTTGCCGATCGCGCGGGTCAGCCGCTGCGATCCGCCCATGCCGGGCGCGACACCCAGATTGATTTCGGGCTGGCCAAACTTGGCTTTGTCCGACGCAATGATGAAATCCGCCATCATTGCAAGCTCACAGCCGCCACCCAGCGCAAAGCCATTAACCGCCGCGATCCAGGGCTTGCGAACCGCCTTCACGATATCGCTTGTCCATTTCGCGAAAAAGTCTTCCAGGTAGAAATCGGCGGCCGCCTTATCGAACATCTCCTTGATGTCCGCGCCGGCTGCAAAGGCCTTGTCGCCGGAGCCGGTCAGGATCGCGCAGCGCTGGCCATCATCCGCTTCATAAGCGGCAAAGGCATCGGCGAGATCTGCGAGCACGTCGCTGTTCAGCGCATTCAGAGCCTTTGGCCGGTTCAGCGTGATCAATGTAACCGCGCCGCGCTGTTCGACGAGGATGGTTTCGTAACTCATAGCATTCACCTTCTCATTCTATCCGTCCATGTCGAGCGGCGGTTCGAGCGCAGTCGAGAACAAAGTCGAGACAGCCTATCCCGCCGTCCGTGTCTCGACTTCGCTCGACACTAGCGGAATTGGATATCCGGCCTGCCTATTGCCGCAGCATATCGCGCGAGACGATCATGCGCATGACCTGGTTGGTGCCCTCGAGAATCGAATGCACGCGCAGATCGCGCCAAAACCGCTCGATCGGATATTCTTTCAAATAGCCATAACCCCCAAATAGCTGCAGCGCGTTATTGACGATATTACTGCCGCTGTCGGTCGCAAGCCGCTTGGCCATGGCGGAGAAACGCGTCTTGTCAGGTGCATTGGCCGTCACCTTGGCCGCGGCGAGATACAGCAGCGCGCGGGCCGCTTCGAGCTCGGTAGCCATATCGGCAAGCATGAATTGGGTGTTCTGGAAATCGGCGATCGGCTGGTCAAATTGCTGGCGTTCCTTCGTATAGGCAACCGCTTCGTCGAGACAGCGTTGGGCGCCGCCCAGGCTGCACGCGCCAATGTTGAGCCGCCCGCCATCAAGCCCGGCCATGGCAAAGTTGAACCCCTCGCCTTCCTGGCCAACGCGATTTTCAACCGGGACGCGGCAATCTTCGAAGATCAGCTGCGCGGTTGGCGAAGCATTCCAGCCCAGCTTTTTCTCAGGCTTACCAAAGGACAATCCCGGCGTATCCTTTTCGATGACCAAGCAGGAAATGCCCTTGTTTTTATGGTCGCCGGTGCGAACCATCACGACATAGATATCGTTGAAACCGGAACCGGAGATAAACTGCTTGGTGCCGTTCAACACATAATGGTCACCATCGCGCTTCGCACTTGTCTTGAGGCCTGCCGCGTCGGACCCTGATCCGGGTTCGGTCAGCGCGTAGCTCGCAATATGTTCCATCGTCACGAGCTTGGGCAGGAATTTTGCCTTCACCGTATCGCCGCCGAAGCGATCAATCATCCAGCTCGCCATATTGTGGATCGAGATATAGGCGCTGGTGGCGGGGCAGCCATAGGCCATCGCCTCCATGATCAGCGCGGCTTCCAGCCGGCCCAGATTGATGCCGCCCGATTCCTCGGACACATAAATCGCGCCAAAGCCAAGTTCGCCGGTTTTTTGGACCACATCGCGCGGGAAATGATGCTTCTCGTCCCATTCGGCAGCATGGGGCGTGATTTCGTCCGCGGTGAATTTCTGCGCCATTTCCTGGATTTGGCGCTGTTCATCGGTCAATTCGAATTGAGTCATGCGCGCCTCATAATACCCCGAGCAAGCAAGCGCCAGCCATCGCAGTACTCCTGCCTTCCGGCCTGCGCTCCAGCGTAATTAGCCGATTTCCGCTTCCGCCTCGATTTCGACGCGCCATTCGGGCCGTAGCAAGGCGGCGACAACGACCATCGTCGATGCAGGCCGGATTTCCCCAAACAACTCGCCATGGATCGCTCCGATCCGCTCGCCATCGGCGGCATCGGTGACAAACATCCGCGTGCGCACGACATCCGAGAGCGATCCGCCCAATTCCACAATCGCCGCCTCGATGATCGCAAAACAGCGCCGCGCCTGGTCCGCCGCATCGCCGGGTGTCGAACTGCCATCCGGCTCAATCGGCCCGGTCCCGGCAACCAGAATGCGATTGCCTTTGCGTATGGCACGCGAAAAACCAAATGCCTTTTCAAAGGGCGACGCGGAGGCTGTGTGCCTACTACTGGAATCAACCATGCTCGTCTCCTTTCGAAAATTGGTCAGCCAGTCGGCAAACGCGTCCTTCGATGCCCTTAGCCATATCTGTGGACAGCTCTACCTCGGCGTCGACGTCAATCACTTCTTCCTCCACAATCTCCCGTGTCATGCGGAAGGCTCCGGCGAGATCTTCAAGCGACCACCAACCGTCAACTTGTCCACCATCCGACGACAGAGTGCCTTCATAGTCCACACGATGAGCGGCGTCGCTTGCGCCGTCATAGGTCTTTGCAAAACTAACGGAACGCCCGCGACGCCCACCATTCACAAAGGCGTTCAATTCTGGCGAAGAGGTGCCGACAGTATTGGGTTCGCTGATTGTGCCGCTCAGGGCACCATTTTTGTCGGCTAACACGGCGAAGAATGATACCGGGTCACCCAGCCAGCTGTCGTCGTAGTTGAATTGCCCAATCCAGAAACCAGACATATCCAGCCTATCCACCGATGCTACCCCATTGTCGGGATCACAAAGGCGTTGCCGCCATCGGGCGAGCCGTCCGGCCAGCGCTGGGTGATCGTCTTGACCTTGGTCCAGAATTTCACGCCTTCCATGCCGTGCTGGTTGGTGTCGCCAAAGGCGGAGCGCTTCCACCCGCCAAAGCTGTGATAGGCCACTGGAACCGGGATCGGCACATTGATGCCGACCATGCCGACATTCACACGACTGGCAAATTCGCGCGCTGCATGGCCGTTGCGCGTGAAGATCGCGACGCCGTTGCCATATTGATGCTTGCTCGGCAGTTCGAGCGCTTCTTCAAAGCTTTTCGCGCGCACCATCTGGAGCACTGGCCCGAAAATCTCTTCCTTGTAGCTTTCCATGCCGGGCTTCACATGATCGAACAGTGAGGGGCCAACAAAGAAGCCATTTTCATGGCCCTGCAGCGTGAAGCCGCGACCATCGACGACGAGCTCAGCGCCTTCGTCGACGCCCGTCTGGATCCAATTCTCAACCCGCTGCTTATGCTCGGCAGTGACGACCGGCCCATAATGGGCGTCCGCATCGGTCGAGACACCGACCCGCAAAGCATCGATCGCCGGGATCATCTTCTCCCGCAGGCGATCTGCGGTCTCATCGCCAACCGGCACGACCACCGGAAGCGCCATGCAGCGCTCCCCCGCACTGCCAAATGCCGCGCCTGCCAGATCGTTCACAACCTGATCGAGATCGGCGTCGGGCATGACGATGCCGTGATTCTTCGCGCCGCCCATCGCCTGGACGCGCTTGCCGTTCTCGGTGCCGCGCTGATAAACATAATGGGCAATATCGGAAGAACCGACAAAGCTGACCGCCATGATATCCTCATGATCGAGGATCGCGTCGACCATCTGCTTGTCGCCATGCACGACCTGGAGAATTCCGTCGGGAAGCCCAGCTTCTTTCATCAGCTCGGCAAGCCGCACCGGAACGCTTGGATCGCGTTCGGACGGTTTCAGGATGAACGCGTTGCCGCAGGCAATCGCCACGCCAAACATCCACATCGGGATCATCGCCGGGAAATTGAACGGCGTGATGCCTGCACAAATGCCGAGCGGCTGGCGCATCGAATAGACATCGATGCCGGGACCCGCGCCCTGGGTATACTCGCCCTTCAGGACATGCGGGATACCGCAGCAGAATTCGATAACTTCAAGCCCGCGCTGCACATCGCCTTTCGAATCGGCGATGACCTTGCCATGCTCAGACGAGAGCAATTCGGCGAGCTCGTCCATATGCGCTTCGACCAGGCCCTTGAAGGCGAACATGATGCGCGCACGGCGCTGCGGGTTAGTGGCGGCCCATGCCGGCTGTGCAGCATTTGCAGCATCGACGGCCTTTTGAAGCTCATCGCCGGTGCCCAGCGACACCTTTGCCTGCACTTCGCCATTATTGGGATCCCAGATGTCATGCTGGCGTGAACCGCCGCCTGCCGGGTTACCACCGATGAAATGCTCAACGGAGCGCATTGCTTTCCTCCAGATTCCAAATAATAAGTCGCGCACGCCATAATGCGCAAAAACGAACAAGGCTATGCTGTCGACTTTATACAGACATAGTCGGCTGTTGCGCACATAAATTGATGGGGTTGAGGATGCACGAGAACCATGATGCGGAAACGCTACACGCACTAGTCGATTATTGGGCCGATACTAAGCCTGATCATATCGGCTATCGCTTCGAAGGACGCGAGACGAGTTTCGGCGCGTTTCGGGACCAAACTGTCCAGCTATCACGAGCCCTGCGCGCCGCCGGTATCGCTCCTGGCGATCGGATCGCCTGGATCGGCAAGAATAGCGATCGCTATTTTACCTTGCTGTTCGGTGCGTCCCGCGCCGGCGCGGTTACGGTTCCGATCGGCTGGCGTCTCGCCCCGAAGGAAATGGCTTATATCATTGAAGATTCCGGTGCCGTCGCGATCGTTGCAACACCGGAATTTGCTGATCTTGCGAAAGAAGTCGCGGCCGATATTACCGCCATCAAATGGATGATGGCCAGCGAAGAAGGCTGGGCCATAGACGGACCGGAAACCTTCATGGCCAATTTCGGCGATGCGCCCGAACTCGAAACCTTGTCCAAGCCGTCAGATCCGCTGGTCCAGCTGTACACATCCGGCACGACGGGCAATCCCAAGGGCGTTGTGCTGACGCACGGAAACTTCTTCCGGGCCGGCGACGATACGCCAGCAGAAATCCCTGATTGGGACATTTGGGAAGAGGATGAGGCCGGGCTCCAGGTCATGCCGATCGCCCATATCGCCGGGACGGGCTACGGAATCTCGCCGATGAATCGTGGTGTCTCCTGCAATATCGTTGCCGAATTCAATCCGGGCGAGATCCTTGATCTCATTCATAACAAACAGCTGACACGCTTCTTCCTCGTGCCTGCGGCGCTGCAGATGCTGATCAATGATCCGAAAGCCGCGGACACCGACACGAGCGGCGTTGTCCAGATCAACTATGGTGCCTCACCCATGCCGTTGCAGCTGCTGCGTGATTGCATGAAGGCCTTTCCCAATGCGGGCTTTTGCCAGTTTTACGGGATGACCGAGACGACCGGCACGATCGTTGTGCTGCCCCCTGAAGACCATGATCCGGAGGGGAATGAACGGATGCGATCTGCTGGCAAACCGGTGCCTGGTGTCGAAGTGAAGATCGTCGATGAAAACGGCAAGGAAGTCGGCGTGCGCGAGGTTGGTGAAATCTGCACCCGCTCAGCTTCCAATATGGCGCACTACTTTAAGCAACCGGAAAAGACCGCCGACACGGTGGATAGCGATGGCTGGTTGCGGACGGGCGACGCCGCTTATCGCGACGAGGATGGCTATATCTACATCCATGACCGGATGAAGGACATGATCATCACGGGCGGCGAAAATGTCTATCCGGCTGAAGTCGAGAATGCGCTGTACGAGCACCCTGCTGTATCCGAAGCGGCTGTGATCGGTGTGCCCGATGAAAAATGGGGCGAAGCGGTGAAGGCGATTGTGGTGACAAAACCGGACGCTTCCTTTGACGAATCCGAGGTCATAACTTTCTGCCGTGAGCGGATTGCCGGTTTCAAAACCCCCAAAACCGTCGATGTGATCCCCGAAATGCCTCGCAATGCGAGCGGCAAGATCTTACGAAAAGATTTGCGAGCGCCCTATTGGGAAGGCAAGGAGCGCCAGGTTAACTAGCCGCGCGAATCCGCACCCTTTCAGTTTCGAAAAAGATCGACACCCTATGCAACGCGAAACCCATCTCGAGCTCATGATCGACCTCTCGCTCAAGGCCGGCGCAGCCATCGATGCCATCTACCAGACCGATTTCGATACCGATGCCAAGGGTGATGGTTCGCCTGTCACCGCCGCTGACAAGGATGCCGAAGCGATCATCGAAGCGGGCCTCAAGGCCGCCCAGCCCGCTATCCCGATCCTCGCCGAAGAAGCGGCGTCCGAAGGGCATATACCCGAGCTTGGTGACCGCTTCTTTCTTGTCGATCCGCTCGATGGAACGCGTGAGTTCGTCTCTCGCAACGGCGAGTTTACCGTCAATATCGCGCTGATCGACCATGGCCGTCCGATCGCCGGCGTTGTCTACGCGCCCGCGATCAACAAGCTCTATTATGGCGCGATTGGCGAAGGTGCTTTTTACCAGGAAATTGCGCCTGGCCAGGATCGCAGCACGGCCGAGCATCCGCACGAGATCGAAGCGCGCTCCTCTTTTCATAAAAACCTGATCGCCGTGGCGAGCCGCAGTCATCGCTCACCGGAAACCGAAGCACTGCTCGACAAGATCGGTGTGAAGGATTTCACACCGGCGGGCTCAAGCCTCAAATTCTGCCTGCTCGCCCAGGGTTCCGCCGATGTCTATCCGCGCCTCGGCCGGACGATGGAATGGGATACGGGCGCAGGTCAGGCCGTGCTCGTAGCCGCGGGCGGCCGCGTCGATATTCTCGAAGGTGAAAACGAAGCCGGGCCCCTCACCTATAACAAGCGCGAGCGCGGATTTGATAATCCGCACTTCATTGCCTGGGGCCGCTAACCGCCGATAGACCGGCCCGCCGAAGACGCACCATCGACCGGGATCACGGCGCCCGACACATAGCCTGCCAGATCCGATGAGAGGAACATCGCCATGTTCGCGATTTCCTCAATCTCGCCCCAACGGCCGAGTGGAACGGCTTTCTGGGAATGTTCGGCCGCCTCTTTGGTCGGCGCGAGCCGCTCCATCCCTTCAGTGCCGCCAATCGGTCCCGGCGCAATCGAATTGACCCGCACGCCTTCCGGCCCCCATTCGAGTGCCAAAGTCCGCGTAACCTGATCGATACCGGCCTTGGCCGCGCAGGCGTGGACCTGAAACGCCATCGCGATCCAGGCTTGCGGCGCCGAAATATTGATCACCGAAGCGCCGGGCTTCACCAGGCTTTCATAGGCGGCGCGCATGACATTGAACGTGCCGAGCAGATCGATGTCGATCACCGTCTTGAACCCATTAGGACTCAGCCCGGCGGCAGGCGCGAGGAAGTTTCCCGCGGCCCCGGATACCAGCACATCGATCTGGCCGCGCTCGGCAACAAAATCATGCACTGCCTGCTGCACGGCAGGCGCATCTCGCACATCGAGCGAGAAGCCCATCGCCGGCCCCAGATCATTGCCGAGCTGCGCTACTGCTGCATCGACCTTGTCCTGCGATCGGCTGGCCACGCCGACCCGTGCACCGGCGGCGGAGAAGCCTTTGGCGATGCCAAGGTTGATGCCGCTCGTGCCGCCAAACACCAGAACATTTTTCGCCGTGAAATCAAATGGGGCTGTGCTCATTGTCTATCCTCTCAGGAAATCAATTATCTGTTTTCGCGCCGTGAGACGCCCGCTCAAAATTCCGGATCGTCAAACCATTTATGGAGGTCCGGGATATCGCTGCTGACCGTGTTCGGGTAGTTGGCCGAGCGCTTTTCAAGAAACGAAACGACCCCCTCCTTCGCATCATCCTGGCGACCGCGATACCAGATCGCCCGGCTGTCCATGCGATGTGCTTCGAGCGGATGATCGGCACCCATCATGCGCCACATCATCTGCCGCGTCATGGCAAGCGACACGGGCGCGCTTTCCGCGGTCATCTTCGTGGCAAGCGCGCGTGCTGCCGGGATCAGCGCATCGGGCGCGTGGATCGCCTGGACAAGACCGCCAGCCTTGGCTTCCTCGGCACCGAACACATTGCCTTCATAACACCATTGCAGCGCCTGGCTGATGCCGACGAGCCGCGGCAGGAACCAGCTGGATGCAGCCTCTGGAACGATCCCGCGCCGCGCAAAGACGAAGCCGAAGCGCGCGTGATCAGCGGCAAGGCGCACATCCATCGGCAAGGTCATGGTCGATCCAATGCCGACGGCCGCACCGTTGATCGCGCCGATCACCGGCTTTTTGCAGTTGAAGATCCGCAAGGTCAGCTGTCCGCCCCCGTCGCGCGCACCACGATGGCTCCAATCGACATTGCCATCTGCATCGACCGGGGAATCGCGATCCGCGCGTTCCTCATAGTTGAAGGTATCAGCACCAGCGCCAAGATCGGCGCCCGCACAATAGGCGCGCTCGCCCGATCCGGTGACGATCACTGCGCGCGCTTCGTCATTCGCATCGGCTTCATCGAACGCGGCAATCATCTCGTGCATCATCTGCCCGGTGAAAGCGTTCATCCGGTCGGGTCGGTTGAGGGTAATCGTGAAAATATTGTCGCTGAGGTCCGTCAGGATGGTTTCATAGTCGGCCATGAGGCTCTCCTCTCGCAAAGCAGCTTCCGCCAGCTTGACGTAAAGGTCAACTGCCCATTGGGGGATTGGGGGTGGAGGTGCCCTGCAGAGTGGATGCTGAAACAAGTTCAGCATGACGGGAGGATGTCGTTACTCGCTCGCCTCGATCTGGACCAGGAGGGTGCCTTCGGAGACTTGCCCGCCCTCTTCGGCATTGAGTTCGGTTACGGTGCCATCGAACGGCGCGGTCAGGCTGTGTTCCATCTTCATCGCTTCGAGCGTTACCAGCTTATCGCCCTTGGACACCGCCGCTCCGTCCGCGACGCTGACAGCGATGATCTTGCCCGGCATGGGCGAGAGGATGGCGCCGTCTGAGGCGGTGCCAGCGGCGGTGCCCCACGACGCAAGCGTAAAGGCAAAGGTGAAACCTTCCTCAGGCACAATCGCAAAATTGCCCTGGCGATATACAAACACAGGATCAATGGCCGGGCCAAGTGCGAAACGGTAGGTATTCCCGCGATCATCCAAGAGGACACCATTGGCCTTGCTAGGCGCGTTGAGACGGAAGTTTGTGAGCTCATCGGAAAATGGCAGGTCGCACGCACCCAATGCCCCGGAAGGCTGGCACGGACCGAGACGCTCAAGAGCAGCGTTTAGCATGCCGTCGCTTGGTTCAGATCGCGACACCAAATCCTCGAGATTTTGATCGATAAAGCCCGTATCCAAATCGAAATCGACAAAGCGATCAGATCGCAACAAATTTACTAGGAAACCGGAATTCGATGCAACTGGCCATATTACGCAATTGATCAGTTGCGATTCAAGCGCATCGATCGCGTCCTTGCGAGTGTCGCCGCTTGAAATAAGCTTCGCTATCATTGGATCGTAGAATGGCGTGACATCGGATCCTTGCCGTACACCAGTATCAACGCGTTCTTCGCTGAATAGCGGACCGATATCAAAGACTTCGAGCCGCCCCGTACTCGGCAAAAACCCGCTTGCCGGATCCTCCGCATAGAGCCGCGCTTCGATGGCCCAGCCATTGATCGACAGTTCTTCCTGTTTCTTCGGCAGCTCTTCGCCACTTGCGACGCGCAGCTGCCATTCGACCAGGTCCTGTCCCGTAATCTCTTCGGTCACCGGATGCTCGACCTGAAGCCGGGTATTCATTTCCATGAACCAGATGCGATCGGCCTTGAGGCCGTCCGAGGCGTCGGCGATGAATTCGATCGTTCCCGCACCTTCATAATCGACCGCTTTCGCAGCACGGACCGCGGCGGCGCAGACGGCTTCGCGGGTCGCTTCGTCCATGCCCGGCGCGGGCGCTTCCTCGATCACCTTCTGATGGCGACGCTGGAGCGAACAATCGCGTTCGAACAGATGGACGACATTGCCATGGCTATCGCCGAACACCTGCACCTCGATATGGCGCGGGCTTTCGATCCACTTTTCGAGCAGCACGATATCATTGCCGAACGAGGCGGTGGCCTCGCGTTTGCAGGAGGTGAGCGCGTCGGCGAAATCGGTCGCTGCATCCACCTTGCGCATCCCCTTGCCACCGCCACCGGCGACTGCCTTGATCAGCACCGGATAGCCAATCGCCTCGGCCTCTTTCGCCAGCCGCTCTTCGGATTGGTCATCGCCAAGATAGCCGGGCGTAGTCGGCACACCGGCCTCGTCCATCAACGTCTTCGCTGCATCCTTCAGCCCCATGGCGCGAATGCTGTCAGGCTTGGGACCGACCCAGATCAGGCCAGCATCGATCACCGCCTCCGCGAAATCGGCGTTCTCGGACAAAAACCCATAGCCCGGATGGATCGCCTCCGCGCCCGTTTCCTTGGCCGCCGCAATGATCTTTTCGCCGACCAGATAGCTTTCGCCGGCCGGCGACGGCCCGATATGCACGGCCTCATCTGCCTCGCGCACATGCAAAGCCTTGGCATCCGCATCGGAATAAACGGCAACGGTGTGCACGCCGAGCTCACGCGCGGTACGGATGATCCGACAGGCGATTTCGCCGCGATTGGCTATGAGGAGGGATTTCAACATTGCCACACCCCCTACATCCGGAACACGCCGAACGCGGGGCGCTCGGGTATTGGGGCTTCGAGGGTCGCGGCGAAGGCGAGGCCGAGTACGTCGCGGGTTTGGGCGGGGTCGATGATGCCATCGTCCCATAGCCGCGCGGTGGCGTGCCAGGGATTGCCTTCATCCTCGTACGTCTGGCGGATCGGGGCCTTGAAGGCTTCGGTTTCCTCCTCATCCCATTTGTCGGCATCGCGATGGACCGTGGCGAGCACGCTGGCGGCCTGTTCGCCGCCCATGACGCTGATCCGGCTGTTGGGCCAGGTGAAGAGGAAGCGCGGCGAATAGGCGCGTCCGGCCATACCGTAATTGCCGGCGCCAAAGCTGCCGCCGATCAACAACGTGACCTTGGGAACCGTAGCCGTGGCGACCGCCGTCACCAGCTTTGCACCATGTTTGGCAATACCCTCTGCCTCATATTTCCCGCCAACCATGAAGCCGGAGATATTCTGGAGGAACAGCAGCGGAATACGGCGCTGGCAGGCAAGCTCAATGAAATGCGCGCCTTTTTGCGCGCTCTCGCTGAACAGCACGCCATTATTGGCGAGGATCGCAATCGGCATGCCCCAGATATGCGCAAAACCGCAGACTAGCGTCGATCCATAGAGCGCTTTGAACTCATGGAATTCGCTGCCATCGACGATCCGCGCGATAATCTCATGCACGTCATAGGGCGCGCGGACATCATCCGGGATGATGCCATAGAGCTCGTCCGCATCGAATTTGGGCGCGCGCGGCTCGACCAGTTTGACGCCCGGATCATGCGGCGCGTTGAGCGTCGACACGATATCGCGGACGATGGTCAGCGAATGTTCGTCATTCTCGGCAACATGATCGACCACACCGGACTTGCGGCCATGGAGATCGCCGCCACCCAGATCTTCGGCGCTGATCTCTTCGCCGGTCGCGGCCTTCACCAAGGGAGGGCCTGCGAGGAAGATTGTGCCCTGGTTGCGGACAATCACGGTTTCGTCCGACATGGCCGGCACATAGGCGCCGCCAGCGGTGCAGCTGCCCATTACACAAGCGATCTGCGGAATGCCCTTGGCGCTCATATTGGCCTGGTTGAAGAATATCCGACCGAAATGTTCGCGATCCGGGAAGACTTCTGCCTGGTGCGGCAGATTCGCCCCGCCGCTATCGACGAGATAGATGCACGGCAGATGGTTCTGCTCGGCAATCTCTTGCGCGCGCAGATGCTTTTTAACCGTCATCGGATAGTAAGTGCCACCCTTCACCGTCGCATCATTGCAGACGATCATGCATTGGCGACCCGAAACGCGCCCAATGCCGGCAATCATCCCAGCGCCGGGCACTTCCCCGCCATACATGTCGCAGGCAGCGAGCTGGCCGATTTCGAGGAATGGCGATCCGGGATCGAGCAAGCGTTCGACGCGATCGCGCGGCAACAGCTTGCCCCGGGACAAATGCCGTTCGCGATGCCGCTCTGCCCCGCCAAGCGCGGCTTTGGCGACATCGCCGCGCAGCGTTTCGACCAGTTCGCGGTTCAGCGCGCTATTGGTGCGGAACGCCTCTCCATTGGTATCGATATTTGTATCCAGCGTCGGCGCGCTCATTGCGAATTCGTCCCCTGTTTCGGTCCTGTGCCTAGCCGGGAGAGCCGCTCAATGGAAGAACCGCGCATAACATTCGACGAACGACCTTGGCCGCGCACCACTCCCCCCTCTATGCTGCTTTCAGGCAACCCGCTTCCATCAAGAGGTCAATCTCCCATGAAAACCCGGTTTCTCTCCGCCATTGCGCTGGGCGCAATCACGCTCACAGGCCCCATCGCCTGCACCTCAGCAGAGGAGACGTACGAGATCGGGCAAGGCACTGAGATCGGTATCGATGTCGAAGCCATGGATACCGATGTCCGTCCGGGCGAGGCCTTCTACCTCTACGCCAACGGCACGTGGCAGGAAGAAACCGAAATCCCCGCCGAACGCTCGAGCATCGGGTCCTTCCTGACGGCGTTTCTCGAAACCCAGCGCCAGGTATCAGAAATGATTGGCGAAATCGTCGAGTCCGATCCCGAAGCGGGAACCGATGAGGCACGGATCGCCAATTTCTACACGGCCTTCATGGATGTCGACGCGATCAACGCCGCCGGCATGGCGCCCGTCCAAGGCGATATCGATCGGTTCGCGGCAATTGCAGATCTAAGCGAATTGTCTGCGGTACTGGGCGACCAGATGCGCGCGGATGTCGATCCGCTCAACGCAACCAATTTCAACACCGAAAACCTGTTCGGCCTGTTCGTGACGCAAGGCTTGGCAACGCCGGGCGAGGTCCTGCCCTATCTGCTGCAAGGCGGGCTCGGCATGCCGGAGCGCGAATATTATCTGTCATCAGATGCCTCGCTTTCGGAAGTCCGGACCGAATATCGCGCCTTTATCGAGCGCCTGCTCGAAGCTGCGGAAATCGATGACGCCGCAGCCCGGGCCGAGCGGATCTTCGCGCTCGAAACCGAAATCGCCCGGGCCCATAACACCCGCGAACAGAGCGAAGACTTTGCCGGCTCGTCCACCGTGTGGAGCCGAGAAGACCTTGAAACCAACGCGCCCGGCATTGATTGGGACGCCTTCCTCTCTGCCGCCCAGCTCGGTGATCAGGGAACATTTGCCGCCTATCACGCCGATGCGATTACTGGCCTCTCGGCGCTGGTCGCCTCCCAGCCAATCGAGGCCTGGCAAGACTGGCTGATCTTCCATCAGATCAGCAGCCATGCCTCCGTTCTCCCAACCGCCGTCGATGAGGCGCGCTTCTCCTTCTACGGCACCACGCTGAGCGGTGCGCTCGAACAGCGGAGCCGCGAAGAACGCGCGATCAGTGCGGTAAACCTCTATCTCGGCGATGCCGTCGGCCGCGCCTATGCCGAACGCTATTTCCCGGCTTCGGCCCGGGCCGAAGTGTCCGCCATGGTCGACAATATCAGCGATGCCTTTGCCGAACGCGTCCGCGCCATCGAATGGATGGACGAGGAAACCCGCGCTGAAGCGCTACGCAAAGTTGAAACCATCGTCGTCAGCGTCGGCTATCCCGACACATGGCGCGACTATGCAGATTATGAGGTTCCGGCCGACAATCCCTATGCGGCGATGATCGGCGGCGAGCGTGCCGAATATGCGCATCAGCTCTCCAAGCTTGGCAGCCCGATGGATCGCGGCGAATGGTGGATGACACCGCAGACCGTGAACGCGGTGAACCTGCCCGTGCAGAACGCGCTCAACTTCCCGGCCGCCATCCTGCAGCCGCCTTTCTTCAACGCCGCCGCCGACCCCGCCTATAATTATGGCGCGATCGGCGTGGTGATCGGTCATGAGATCAGCCACAGCTTTGATAATAATGGCGCGGATTTCGATTCCACGGGCGCGCTGCGCAACTGGTGGACCGAAGAGGATCTCGCAAGCTTCAACGAACAGGGCGATGCGCTGGTCGCGCAATATAATGCCTATTCGCCCTTCCCTGACCTGCAGCTCAATGGCCGCCTGACGCTCGGTGAAAACATCGCCGATGTCGCTGGTCTACAGGCCGCCTATGATGCCTATCGCGCATCGCTGAATGGCGAGGAAGCGCCTGTAATCGGTGGGTTTACCGGCGATCAGCGTTTCTTCATCGCCTATGCGCAGATCTGGCAGACCAAGATGCGCGACGAAGCCATGCGCGCCCGGATCGCGACCGGCGTTCATGCACCGGGCATGTATCGCGCGCTCACCGTGCGAAACCTCGATGCCTGGTATGCGGCGTTCGATGTGCAGCCGGAAGACGCGCTGTATCTCGCGCCGGAAGAACGGGTCCGCGTCTGGTAGGCCTAGCTGTCGATCAGGTTGCTGCCGAAATCACCACGCGCCGAGGATCGCAAACAGGCCCGCGGCGCTGAGCACCGGCCAGCCGATATGCTGGCCGCGCGTATACACGGCATCGAATAGTCCAACCGCCAGCCAGGCGCCGCCCGTGAGCAGCACGAGCTGATCCGGTGTTCCCGGCCATGCGACGACCGCGGCGCAAACAATCATCAGGAGCGAGGTGAAATGCCAGGCAAAGCGGATAACCTTGCGGGCCAGCGGTTGGGTTAGCACCGTCTTGTCCTGGGCAAGCAGCGGCGCGATCAAACGCTTTTCACCAAAATAGGAATGGATTGCCGCAGTCAGCACCATCACGGCGGCCGAAGCCCAGAGCCAGTTCACCCTGATGCTCCGATCAGTTCACGGCCGATCAGCATGCGGCGGATCTCATTGGTACCCGCGCCAATGTCGAGCAGCTTCGCATCGCGCATATAGCGTTCGACCGGCCAATCCTTCGTGTACCCCGCACCACCCAGAGCCTGGACCGCTTCGAGCGCCACTTGCACGGCATTCTCACTCGCCAGCAGGATCGATCCTGCCGCATCGAAACGGGTCGTCTGACCCGCATCGCAGGCGCGCGCCACCGCATAGACATAGGCGCGTGATGAATTGAGCGCGACATACATGTCCGCCACCTTGGCCTGCATCAGCTGGAAGCTGCCGATCGGCTGGCCGAACTGTTTGCGTTCGCGCACGAAGGGCAGCACCACGTCGAGACAGGCCTGCATTACGCCGAGCTGGATCGCCGCGAGCACGGCGCGCTCATAATCGAGCCCGCTCATCAACACGCCGACACCGCCATTGACCGGGCCCATCACATTTTCGTTGGGCACTTCGCAGTCATTGAAGACCAGCTCCGCCGTTGGCGAGCCGCGCATGCCCACCTTGTCGATCTTCTGGCCGATCGAGAAACCCGGCATATCCTTCTCAATGAAGAAAGCCGTGATGCCGCCCGACCCCTCGCCCGTCTTGCCATAGACGACCAGCGTATCGGCATATTCGGCGTTGGTAATCCAGAATTTCGTGCCGTTGAGGACATAACCGCCCTGCACCGCATCGGCTTTCAACTTCATGCTGACAACGTCCGAGCCGGCACCGGCTTCAGACATGGCCAGGCTGCCGACATGTTCGCCGGAAATCAGCTTGGGCAGATATTTTGCCTTTTGTTCGTCATTGCCCCAGCGGCGGATCTGATTGACGCAGAGGTTGGAGTGCGCACCATAGCTGAGCCCAACCGACGCGCTTGCCCGGCTGACTTCTTCGACCGCGACACAATGTTCAAGATAGCCGAGGCCAAGCCCGCCCCATTCTTCCTCGACGGTAATGCCGTGCAGGCCCAGCTCGCCCATTTGCGGCCAGAGCGCTTCAGGAAACCAGTCTTCGGCATCGATCTTTGCGGAAATCGGTTCGATCTTGTCCGCCGCAAAGCGCGACGTTGTGTCGCGGATCATGTCGGCGGTTTCGCCAAGACCGAAATCAAGCATGGGAGCGGCAGGCATAGGGCAACCTTCTTTTGAAAGAATGTTGCTTTAGCAAGACCCGCCCGCGCCCGGAAGGGGTTGCGATGGATTGAGAGCGCCTTGTGCTCCGGCGCAGGCCGGAGCCCAGTCCAAACGGTGCCGACTTTCCTGGCAGGACAGGCCTAGGCTCCGGCCTGCACCGGAGCACATATCGCTTTCACCATAATCTATTCGTCACCCTGAACGTGTTTCAGGGTCCACCGTTCCACAGGCACAGTCGGCGCGAACTGACGGGTGGATGCTGAAACGAGTTCAGCATGACGGAAGATTATGAGAGCTCCGCGTTCGGAAGGGTTTTGGTAATCGCACCATCCGTCATTGCGAGCGCAGCGAAGCAATCCAGAGCGGGTTGGCTCAGCGCATGCGGCTCTGGATTGCCGCGTCGCCTAACGGCTCCTCGCAATGACGGAAGGTGAGGAGGCCGAACGTTTAGCCGATCGACTGGCCGGTCTTTTCCCAATCCGCGAGGAATGCGGCGAGGCCCTTCTCGGTCAGCGGATGGTTGAACAGCTTGAGGATCACATCCGGCGGCATGGTTGAGACATCGGCGCCCATTTTGGCCGCTTCGAGAATATGGATCGGATGGCGTACGCTGGCGACCAGGATTTCGGTCGGGAAATCATAATTATCGTAGATCATCCGGATGTCGGAGATCAGGTTCATTCCGTCATAGCCAATATCGTCATGACGCCCGACAAAGGGTGAAATGAAGGTCGCGCCAGCCTTGCCCGCAAGCAGCGCCTGGTTCGCCGTGAAGCACAGCGTGACATTCACCATCGTGCCATCGTCCGTCAGCTTCTTGCAGGTCTTGAGGCCATCGACCGTCAGCGGGACCTTGATCGCAATATTGTCGGCAATCTTCCGCAGCACTTCGGCTTCCGCCATCATCGCATCATGCTCGGTCGCCACGACTTCGGCAGAGACCGGGCCATCGACGATATCGCAAATCTCCTTGGTGACCTCCATGATGTCCCGCCCGGATTTGTGAATTAGCGACGGGTTGGTGGTCACGCCGTCGACAAGCCCGGTCTCGGCAAGTTCACGAATGGCGTCGGTATCGGCGGTGTCGGCGAAAAACTTCATGAGCCCTGGGTCCTGTCTCGGTCGGTGAGTCGTGGGCTCGCTATAACCCAATCGCGGCACGCGCTGTACGGGCTATCCACAGACAAAGCGGTCAGATTGCAGCTCCGGCTTTTCTGCGCGCCCGCATCGCCTATTGTGCCTTTCATGTCTCGCGTTCGCGTCCTGATCCTCAATGCCGCGCTCGGCCCGCTCGATTATAGCGTGCCGGATGATATGGACGCGCCGCCCGGAAGCATCGTCAAAGTCCCGCTCGGCCCGCGTCAGGTGACGGGCGTGGTCTGGGATGAGGGCAGGTTGGAAGGCAATCCGGTCGATGCGAGCAAGCTTCGCCCGATCCTTGGAGTTTATGATTCTCCGCCCATTCCGGAAACGCTGCGCCGGCTGATCGAATGGACGGCAGACTATTATCTCGCTCCCCTCGCCTCGGTCCTCCGCATGTCGCTGGCGTCAACGAGCGGCTATTCCGGCGAGAAGACGATCACCGAATATCGCGCCTCGGGCGGGATGCCCGAACGGATGACACCGAAGCGGGAGCAGGCGCTGGAACTGATCGGCGACAGCCAGGGCATCATCCGCGAACTGTCCGAAATCGGCGAAGTATCGGTCGGCGTTGTTCGCGGACTGGTAAAGGCGGGCGCACTCGAGCCGGTTGATGTCTCGCTCGACGCCCCCTTCCCCATCCCTGACCCCGCGTTCGGCCCGCCGACCCTCGAGAGCGGCCAGGCGGCAGCCAGCGCCCGCCTCGTCGAAGCCGTAAGGGATCGTGAATTTGCGCCGATCATGCTCGATGGTGTCACCGGTTCGGGCAAGACCGAAGTCTATTTCGAAGCCGTCGCCGAAGCGCTGCGTATGGGGCGGCAGACATTGGTGTTGCTCCCGGAAATCGCGCTGACCGAACCCTTCCTCACGCGCTTCACGGCACGCTTCGGATGCGAACCGATTGCCTGGCATTCAGGCCTGCGCCAATCCGAACGCCGTCGCGCCTGGCGCGCCATTGCAACCGGCGAAGCGATGGTCACCGTTGGCGCGCGCTCCTCGCTCTTCCTGCCTTATCCCAAGCTGGGACTGATCATTGTCGACGAGGCGCATGAAAGCGCGTTCAAGCAGGAAGAAGGTGTCATGTATCACGCGCGCGATGTCGCGGTGATGCGCGGGCATTTCGAGCAATTCCCGATCGTCCTCGCCTCCGCCACGCCAGCGATTGAGACCAAGCAGATGGTCGAGATCGGCCGCTATGAAACGGTCACCCTGCCGGGCCGCTATGGCGCCGCCCAGCTTCCCGAGCTCACCGCGGTCGACATGCTGCAGGATCCGCCGCCGCGCGGCTCATGGCTCGCGCCGACCGTGGTACGGGCGGTCGAAGAGACACTGGAGCGCAAGGAACAGTCGCTGCTGTTTCTCAATCGCCGCGGCTATGCGCCGCTTACGTTATGCCGAACCTGCGGCCATCGCTTCCAATGTCCGAACTGCACGGCCTGGATGGTTGAGCATCGGCTGCTCGCGCGCCTCGCCTGTCATCATTGCGGCCATGTGATGCCGCCGCCCGCCGAGTGCCCGGAATGCGGCGCTGAAGACAGCCTGGTTGCGTGCGGCCCAGGCGTGGAACGGATCGCCGATGAAATTTCCGCGCTCTTTCCCGACGCGAAGACGGCGATCGTTACGTCGGACACGCTCTGGTCTCCCGCCAAGGCCGGCGAATTTGTGCAGCGGATGGAGGCGGGCGATATCGATATTGTCATCGGCACCCAGCTGGTGACCAAGGGCTATCATTTCCCCAACCTTACCCTGGTGGGCGTTGTCGATGCCGATCTCGGCTTGCAAGGCGGCGATCTGCGCGCCGCAGAGCGCACTTTCCAGCAGATCATGCAGGTCGCCGGGCGCGCGGGACGCGGCGAGAAACCGGGCCGCGTACTGATCCAGACCCATGAACCCAGCGCGCCTGTCATCGAGGCGCTGATATCGGGGGATGCGGAAAGCTTTTACGCCGCCGAAACCGAAGCCCGGCGGCTTGCCGGTGCACCGCCCTTTGGCCGCTATGCCGGGATCGTGATCTCCTCGGAAGACGAGAAGCAGGCCTTCGAAACCGCACGGATAATTGGCCAGACCGCACCCAAGGTAGATGGCATGATGGTACTCGGCCCGGCCCCCGCACCCCTCGCAATGTTACGCGGCCGTTATCGCCAGCGCCTCCTTGTCCATGCCCGGCGCGCACTTGATGTGCAGAGCGTTATCCGTGACTGGATCGGCGATCGCGACTGGCCAAAAGGCGTGCGCGTTTCGGTCGATGTCGATCCCTATAGCTTTCTGTGAGATTTCGCGTTCTTCGCAACACGGAATAGAACCGAATCAACACCAATAATTTGTCAGGCCTGCCACACCCATACTAAGTCATGGTGCGAATGTTCTTTGGGGATGGGAAGGGGCACACACATGATCCGGATAATTATTGGCATAGTCGCGTTGATCATTGCCATGCCTGTTCAAGCAGAATGGCGAATTGCGGAATCACCGCGCTTTCAGGTCTATTCGGAGCTGACCGAAGATGAACTTCGCACCTTTACCATAGAGCTCGAACAATTTGACCGGCTGCTGAGGCTCTACACCAATACGACAGCTGAGCCGGCAGAGCTCAAGGTCCGGATATTCATGGTCGATAATCAGGACGCGGTAGAACGCTATATCGGGCAGAGTGGCGTGGCTGGCTTCTATGTCGGCTCGGTCAATGGTCCGATTGCGGTAATCCCTGAAGACCAGGTCGGATTCGGGTTCGATACGATGAGCCCACGCAACATATTGTTCCACGAATATACCCATCATTTCATGCTGCAATATTTCTCGGCCGCCTATCCGGCCTGGTATATTGAAGGTTTTGCCGAATATTTCGCGACCGTTCGCTTTCGCGAGGATGGACGCGCGGAGGTCGGGCATCCGCCGACATACCGAACCCGATCATTCCAATATGGAACCTGGGTATCGACCGAACGCATGCTCTCAAACGAGATTGAAAATGATCATATGACCTATGCGCAGGGCTGGTTGATCACGCATTTGGGTGCAACCGATCCCGAAGTCCGCGCGATGCTTGGCGATTATCTTGGGCGGTTGCGCAACGGAGAAAGTGGCCGCGAGGCTTATGCTGCGAGCTTTGGCGAATGGAACCGGTCGTTCAATCGGGTGCTGCAACAATATTTGCTACGAAACCGATTTGTCGCATCGGCCATCGAACTCGATCCGTTGCCGGACAATGCTGTTAGCATCACGCCAATATCCGACGAACAGGCAGCGATTGCCCTGCTCGCGCCAAGATCGACCGGACGGATGGGATATGCCGTGCGCAGAGCCATCGAATATTATCCGAGTAATCCGCAAGGTCATGTCGAGCTGGCATTGGATCACCTGGCCGATGACGAGTATGACGAAGCGATGGCTGCCGTTGATCACGCGCTTGCTCTGCAATCCAATCATGTCGAAGCCAATATTGCCAAGGGTGATATCCTTCTCGCCATGGCCGAGGCCGCTGATGATCCGCAGAGCCCTTATTGGGAGCAAAGCCGCGAATTCATAATCAGGGCGAACAACGCCAATCCCAACAGCCCATCGGCCCTGGCATCCTATTATTCTTCGTTTCCAAGCCGCGCGTCACGACCGGATTCTGCCGTTGCTGCCCTCGAACGTGCATTTGTCCTGGTCCGGCAGAATCCGGGAATTCGGCTGATGCTGGCCGAGGAATATCTGGCCCAGGACCGTTATGTAGAGGCGGCTAATATTGCCGGGCCATTGGCGCAAAACCCACATGGCGGCGGCGCCGCAGCACGCGCGCGGGCCATTGTCGAAGCAGCCCGTGCTGGCGAACAGGGCGAAAGCGACAATTGATCGAGGCTATCGCAGTGCGGGGAGACAGGCTTCTATGGCGAAACAACTAGTCGGCATCTGCATCATGCTTCTGTGGCTGGCAGCCCCGGCACAGGCCAATTGGCACCGCGCCGAGTCCGACCATTTCATCATCATTGCCGAGCTTGACGAAGCAGAACTCCGCGAGCGCGCAATCGAGCTTGAGAGCCTCGATCGAGCGATGCGCGCCATGACCAACACGCCAGACGAGCCGGCTGAACTCAAGCTGCGCGTCTTTATGGTGACAAATGTCGGTGAGGTCGGTCGCTATTATGGATCGGGGAACGCTGCTGGCTACTACACGCCGTCCATGCGCGGGGCCTATGCCGTGGTGCCCCGCCGGAATGTTGCTTCTGGCCAGTTGGGCATGACGTCCGACAATGTGCTGTTCCATGAATATGCGCATCATTTCATGGCTCAGTTCGCCTCGGGCACATATCCCAGCTGGTACATCGAAGGCTTTGCAGAGCTTTTTGCCACAGCTGAAATGCGCGGGGCGGAATGGGTTGAGATCGGTCGCCCGCTGCCGCGCCGCGTGGCGCTGTATCAAATCGGCCGACGGCTGCGCATGGCCGAGATGCTGTCCAATACCGTGCCGAATTCTGACATGACCTATTCTCAGGGATGGATGCTCACTCATTATGCCGCATTCAATGCGGAAGCCGGTGAATTGCTGCGGCAATATCTGCAGGCCCTGTCGGATGGCGTCAGCGGCCCCGACGCCTACGCGTCCACATTCGGCCAGATGGACGAACCACTGGATCGCGTGTTGCGCGATTATGGCCTGGGTCGTCGTCTGCCGGGACTTGCGCAACGGATTACGCCGATTGATCCGGCCAGTGTAACAATCACCGCGCTGACGGACGAAGACGCGGATATTGCGATGCTGTTCCCCCGGTCTCCCGACCAGCTTGAGCGCCGGGTGCGGCGGCTGGCAGATCGCTATCCCGAGAACCCACAGATCCATGTCGAACTCGCGCGATCACTATTGGCTGATGGCGAGACCGACGCCGCGATCGAGGCAATCGACCGGGCTTTGGAGCTCGACCCGAATAATGTCGACGCCAACAATATGAAGGGCACGCAATTGCTCCTCATGGCCCATGCCGAAGATGATGCCAGCCATCCCAATTGGAACCTGGCACGCGAACATTATCTGACTGCCAATCGTGCAAACCCCCGGAGCGCAAGCGCGTTGCATGGCTATTTCGATTCCTTTCCGACACCGGAAACCCGACCCGACAATGCAATCGATGCGCTGGAGTCCGCATTCATACTGATCCCGCAAAACCCGCATCTGCGGATCGATCTGGCCAATGTCTATCTGGCGCGTGGCGACTATCGAGACGCACTCAACGCAATCATGCCGGTGTATCAAACACCGCATTCCGAACCGGATGACGAAATCGCACAAATTGTTGCTGCGGCCCGGCAAGGCATGACCAGCGATCGACCGGTGTCAGACGCCGACGGTGAATAATCTCGCACGCTTCCCAACTGGCATCTAACCACCTAACGCGCGCTTAGGGGGCACGGGTTCATGGTTTCACATCGTATGCGGATCTGGCGGGCTATTGGGCCGGGCTTGTTGTTTTCGGGCGCAGCGGTCGGTGTTTCGCATCTGGTGCAGTCGACCCGGGCTGGGGCGATGTTTGGATTGGCGCTGGTCGGCGTCATCATCCTGATCAACATCCTTAAATACCCAGCCTTCCGCTTCGGCGTCGATTACGCCCATGCGACCCGCCAATCCCTGCTGCATGGTTATCGCGAACTGGGCAGCTGGGCGCTGATCATCTTTCTGATTGCGATTGCGCCGATCGCGCCAATTGTCCTTGCAGCCACAAGCGCCACGACAGCAGGAATCATCACTGCCCTTGCCGGCCCATCGATGCCGATTCCGACATTGGCCGCGCTGGTTCTTGCGGGCGCGACAGCCATATTGATGTTTGGTGGCTATCAGTGGCTCGACCGGATCAATCGGGTGCTGCTCGCCTTCCTGATTGTCTCGACCATTGCTGCGACCGTCATGGTGTTACCGCGCGTCGAATGGGGTTCGCTGACAGATATCGGCTGGGCGGCCGATCCGCTGGCATTGCTTTTCATCGTAGCGCTGGCAGGCTTTATGCCCAATCCGGTCGATGCATCGGTTCCGGTTTCGATCTGGACGGTGGAATCCGAAAAGGACGCCGCCGATGCCGATCGCTCGACACTGGGCGAGATGCGCACCGGTTTTGCCTGGTCCTTCGCGCTCTCGGCCGTCCTTGCCCTGTGCTTCTGCATAATGGGTGCCGGTGTGATGTTCGCCGGAGGCGTGAATCCAGCCCCAGACGCTGCCGGGTTCGCCGCGCAGATCATCGCCCTTTATAGTGAAACCCTAGGGCCACAGGCGGCCATGATCGCGTCGATTGCCGCGCTGTCCGTCATGGCGTCGACGGTGATTGCCGCGACCGACGCCTATGCACGCTCCTTTGCCGAAGCCTATGCGGATCGCCAGCCGGGCGACGATCCCGCGCGTTTCCGCGCCGCCTATACCGTCGCGATTCTCGCAGAGGTCGGTCTTGCCGTTGCGGCTCTCTACGTCCTGTTGTCCGATTTCAGTGTCTTTATCGACTTTGTCACGTCGGCGTCGTTCCTGATCGCACCGGTGGTAGCGCTGCTCAACCATCTCGTGGTGACGCGATGCACGATGCCGGATGGCGCGCGACCAGCCCAGTGGATCCGCCTGCTAAGCATCGCCGCAATCATTGTGATGTCGCTGCTCGCACTCGCATTTTTGGTGCTGCGTCTCAGCTAGCCCGCATTTCGCCGTTCCCGCTCCAGCAGCGCTTCCTTGCGCTTGAGGCCATAGGCATAGCCGCCCAGCGAGCCATCGCTGCGGATCACCCGGTGGCACGGGATCAATACGGCCACATTATTGGCGCCATTGGCTGATCCCGCAGCGCGCACCGCCTTGGGCTTGCCAACGGCCTCGGCGATATCGGCATAGCTGCGCGTCTCACCGGGCGGAATGCGGGTAAGTTCCCGCCACACAGCCTCCTGGAAAGCAGTCCCCTGCACATCGAGTGACAGGCCATGCGGCCGGGCTGGATTATCGACCGCCGCCACGGTCTTTGCGACGATATCGGTCATCTCCTCATCAGCCGGTAGGATTTCGGCATTGGGGAATCGCGCGCGCAACGCCGCTTCATCTTCGTCGAAACTCAGGCGGCAGACCCCGCGCTCGGTGGCGGCGACCAGCATGTCGCCAAGGCTTGTTTCGGCAATCGCCCAGCGAATGGTGACCCCCGCCCCGCCCTTGCGCCAAGCGGATGGGGTCATGCCCAGGCGCTTGGAGGTCTCGGCATAGAAACGCCCGGGGCCGGAAAAGCCGGCTTCATAGATTGCGTCGGTCACCCGTTCCTCCTTGTCCAGCGCGCGCTCGGCCCGGTCAGCGCGCAACCGCCGTGCATAGGCTGCCGGCGTGACACCGATGGCGCGGCGAAATACGCGCAGGAAATGGGTTGGCGAATAGCCGACCTGCGCGGCGATCTGGTCGAGCTTGGGAGCCTCCTCGGCGGCCTCGATAAGCGAGACTGCTTCGGCGACTGCGGCTTCGTCTCGCGAAACATCATCGGGTTTGCATCGTTTGCACGGCCGCAACCCCGCTTCGCGTGCATCGCTGCCAAAGGGAAAGAAGCGAACATTGCTGCGCTTGGGATGGCGCGCCGCACAGGATGGCCGGCAATAAATGCCGGTCGTCAGAACGCCCGTAACAAAGCGGCCGTCAAAACTGCGATCGCGCGCCATCACGGCCTGCCAGGCAAGATCGGGATCGATGGGGGTGTGTTGCTGTGTCATGCGATCTTTGTAGCTATAGCCCATATCGGACGCGTTCCGAAAATTGCGACCAAAGAAAGCGAGTGGCTTTCATCAAGCCAATCGCCTGTCTAGAAGGGTGGTTTGCGGCAATAGCGAGGGGTGTGCTGTGCGCTGGATACTAACGATAATGCTGTGCGTTGCGATGCTTCCAATGTCCGCATCTGCGCAGAAGAACGAAGAACAGGCCCGGCAGAATGATGTCGTGGCTGCCGCCCAAAGCGTGGTTCGGGTTGCGTTGATCGCTAACGATCCGAAACAGGGCGACTATTTGCTCGGCCATGGCAGCGGCGTGGCTGTTGCACCGGGGCTGATCGTGACCAATGCCCATGTCATTGCACCACTTCGCGAATCACCCAGCATTGAAATCAGCATCGTCCCCTCTCAGGGCGACCAACGCTATGAGGGTCGCCTCCTCGCTTCGGATTCTCGCGCCGACCTGGCCCTGATTCGGATGGAAGAAGGCATTGTCGAACCATTGTTGGTGTTTACGGGACGCCCCGCCGATACTGGCCGGGTTGCCGCTATTGGCTATCCGGGTTCTGTCGACCTTGCCGAGAATTTGTCCGCCAGCGAACGAGTTCGCCCGATTCCCGCGGTCCGCACCTTTGGCCAGCTGTCCGGTGGCCGCAGCCGCCGCGACGTTGATACGCTGCTGCATACGGCAGCAATGGCGCGCGGCAATAGCGGCGGACCGTTGGTAGATGAATGTGGTCGGATAATCGGAATCAATAGCTTCGGCGCGCTGGCCCAGCAGAATGATGCCGAATTTGGTTTTGCTATTTCCGCGCGCGAAATCATCCCCTTTCTTCAGAACGCCGATGTACGGCCCGAAACTACGACCGAGGGCTGCGTCCCGCTGCCTGAGCGCGAACGTCGCGAGGCCGAAGAACAGGCGCGCGCCGACGATCTGGTGCGGGAACGCGAGTTGCTTGCCGTCTATGAGGCACGCGAATTGAGCCTGGCGGTAGCTGTCGCACTGCTGGTAATTGGCGCAATGCTCTTGCTGGGCGGTGTCATAGCGATGTTCTTCCGCGGTCGCTGGCAACGCGGCTCGCTGATGGGCAGTCTGAGCATCGGTGTCGGGATCGCGCTGATAGCCGGGTCCTTCTACGTCTTTATCTCGAGGCCGGGCCTGGCATCGACCCTGGATGAACCGCCGGCGGAAGAAGCTGTCGCCAATGATAATGATGCCGCGGACGCAGATGCGGAAAGCGACGACGAGGGCGATGGGGAAGATCAGGCGGAGGCCGCTGAATAGATTCGGGGAAAAGTCGCCCCGTTCTATCTTGCATCGCAGCATGACCCTTGCTAGGTGGCCCGCAGCCGTAGCGGGGGCGTTTTGCCGCTCCTTTTTCTATGGATCAGTCATCCTCCTTTAGGGGCATATTTGCGCGTGGATATTTCCGGCGGAATCAAGGCCAGCTTAGCGGGCCGCTATGCAGCGGCACTCTTTGAACTGGCAGAAGAAAACAAGCAGCTCGACGCGGTCGAAGGCAGCTTGGCGAAACTGAAATCGGCGCTTGCCGATTCGGAAGAATTTGCCACGCTGACCACCAGTCCGCTGGTCGGGCGGTCCGAAGCCATTGCGGCGACCCAGTCGGTCTCCGATTCGCTCGGACTTGATCCTCTCACCACCAATTTCCTCGGGACGCTCGCCGAGAATCGCCGCCTGGCCCAGCTGGGTGCTGCGATCCGCGCCTTCTCGACTATCGCCGCTCAGTATCGCGGCGAAGCCAATGCCGAAGTGATTTCGGCGCATCCTCTTACTGACGACCAGGTTGCCGCACTCAAGGCCAAGTTGAAGAGCCTTGCGGGCCGGGACGTCAATGTCGACATGAACGTCGATCCTTCACTGCTTGGTGGACTGGTCGTCCGCATGGGCAGCCGGATGATCGACGGCTCTCTCCGTACCAAATTGAACACGCTCGCAAGCGCCATGAAAGGCTGACAATGGATATCAACGCTGCAGAAATCTCCAAGGTCATCAAGGACCAGATCGCCAGCTTCGGCACCGAAGCTCAGGTTTCCGAAATCGGAACCGTGCTTTCGGTCGGTGACGGTATCGCCCGTGTGCACGGCCTCGATAATGTGCAGGCCGGTGAGATGGTCGCTTTCGATAACGGCGTTCAGGGCATGGCGCTGAACCTGGAATCGGACAATGTCGGTATCGTGATCTTCGGCTCCGATGCGGAGATTAAAGAAGGCGACACCGTCAAGCGGACCGAAACCATTGTGGACGTTCCGGTCGGCAAGGGCCTGCTCGGCCGCGTTGTCGACGGTCTTGGCAATCCGATCGATGGCAAGGGCCCGATCGAAGGCGCCGAGCGCGCTCGGGTGGAAGTCAAAGCACCGGGCATCATCCCGCGCAAATCGGTCCACGAACCGGTCCAGTCCGGCCTCAAGGCGATCGACGCCCTCGTCCCGGTTGGCCGTGGCCAGCGTGAGCTGATCATTGGTGACCGTCAGACCGGCAAGACCGCCGTTGCTGTTGATACCTTCATCAACCAGAAGACGATCAACGCCGGCGACGATGAATCGAAGAAGCTCTATTGCATCTATGTCGCTGTCGGCCAGAAGCGCTCGACCGTGGCGCAGATTGTTCGCCAGCTCGAAGAAAATGGCGCGATGGAATATTCGATCGTTGTCGCTGCAACCGCATCCGAGCCGGCACCGCTCCAGTATCTTGCGCCATACACCGGCTGCACGATGGGCGAATATTTCCGCGACAACGGCATGCACAGCTGCATCGTTTATGACGATCTGTCGAAACAGGCTGTTGCCTATCGCCAGATGTCCCTGCTGCTGCGCCGCCCGCCGGGCCGCGAAGCTTATCCGGGTGACGTTTTCTATCTTCACTCTCGCCTGCTCGAACGTGCAGCCAAGATGAACGAAGACAATGGCGCTGGCTCGATGACGGCCCTGCCGATCATTGAAACCCAGGCTGGTGACGTTTCGGCTTATATTCCGACCAATGTTATCTCGATCACCGACGGCCAGATCTTCCTGGAGACCGAGTTATTCTACCAGGGTATCCGCCCGGCGATTAACGTCGGCCTGTCGGTGTCCCGTGTGGGATCGGCCGCTCAGACCAAAGCGATGAAGAAGGTGTCGGGCTCGATCAAGCTCGAACTGGCGCAGTATCGCGAGATGGCAGCCTTCGCCCAGTTCGGTTCGGACCTCGATGCCTCGACCCAGCAGCTGCTGAACCGCGGCGAACGGCTGACCGAGCTCCTCAAGCAGAAGCAGTTCTCGCCGATGCCGATGGAAGAGCAGGTCGCATCGATCTTCGCCGGCACCCAGGGCTATCTCGACGGGATCGGCACCGATCAGGTGACGGATTTCGAGGAAAGCTTCCTCGCCCATATGCGCAACGACCATGGCGATATCCTCGCCACGATCCGCGATACGCAGAAGCTCGAAGACGATGTGGCCGAGAAGCTGACATCGATCCTCGACGATTTCTCGAAGACCTTCGCCTAAGGGACATATAAACCGTGGCAAGCCTCAAGGAACTCAAGGATCGGATCGGGTCGGTTAAATCGACCCAGAAGATCACCAAGGCCAAGCAGATGGTCGCCGCCGCAAAACTGCGCAGAGCGCAGGAATCGGCTGAGGCTGCGCGTCCCTATGCCGAACGGCTCGAAGGCGTGATGTCGAGCCTGGCATCGAAAATCTCGATCAATTCGGATACGCCCAAGCTGCTCGCCGGCACCGGCAAGACCGAGCATCATCTGATGGTGATTGCGACGTCGGATCGCGGCCTGTGCGGCGCATTCAACACGAATATCGTGAAAGAAGCGCGGCAAAAGGCTGAAGAACTGATCGCCGGCGGCAAGAAAGTGACCTTCTACCTTATCGGCAAGAAGGCGAAACCGGCCATCAAGCGCGTATTCCCGAACTCGATCGATCATCATTTCGATACGAGCGAGATCAAGAACCCGGAATATGACGACGCCAAGGCGATCGCCTCTGAGCTCGTCGAACGGCTCGAAGACGAGAAGTTCGACGTTGCCTGGCTCTTCTATTCCAAGTTCAAATCGGCGCTGGTCCAGGAACCGCAAACCCAGCAGCTCATTCCCGTCCCCGTCCCCGAGGGCGAAGAAGGTGGCAGCAATGCCGCTGTCGATTATGAGCCGGACGAAGAGGAAATTCTCTCCGAATTGCTGCCGCGCAACCTGTCGATCCAGCTCTTCCGCGCGCTGCTTGAAAATGCGGCCAGCGAACAGGGCGCATCGATGACGGCCATGGACAATGCCACGCGCAATGCCGGCGAGCTCATCGACAAGCTCACCATCGAATATAACCGCAGCCGTCAGGCCGCGATCACCACCGAACTCGTTGAAATCATCTCGGGCGCTGAAGCGCTCTAAGCAATTAGAAGGCAAGAGGTAAAAATCATGGCCACCACCAACACTGTCGGCACGATCAGCCAGGTCATCGGCGCCGTTGTCGACGTCAGCTTCCCCGATGAGCTGCCCGCGATTTTGTCGGCGCTTGAAACCGACAATAATGGCAACCGCCTCGTGCTGGAAGTTGCGCAGCATCTCGGCGAGAATATGGTTCGCACCATCGCCATGGACGCGACCGAAGGTCTGGTCCGCGGTCAGGAAGTAACCGACACCGGTTCCCAGATTGCGATGCCGGTTGGCCCCGAAACGCTTGGCCGCATCATGAATGTTGTCGGCGAGCCGATCGACGAACTGGGCCCGATTGGCGCAAAATCAACCGCACCGATCCATGCCGAAGCCCCGCCTTTTGTCGATCAGTCAACCGATGCGGAAATCCTCGTCACCGGCATTAAGGTGGTCGACCTGCTCGCCCCTTATGCAAAGGGCGGTAAGATTGGCCTGTTCGGCGGCGCCGGCGTGGGCAAGACCGTGCTCATTCAGGAGCTGATCAACAATATCGCGAAGGGCCATGGCGGCACCTCGGTATTTGCCGGCGTGGGTGAGCGTACCCGCGAAGGTAATGATCTCTATCACGAATTTCTCGATGCCGGCGTTATCGCCAAGAACGACGATGGCGTTGCGATCTCCGAAGGTTCGAAAGTGGCGCTGGTCTACGGCCAGATGAACGAGCCTCCGGGCGCCCGTGCTCGCGTCGCCCTGTCAGGTCTGACGATCGCTGAATATTTCCGTGACCAGGAAGGCCAGGACGTGCTCTTCTTCGTCGACAATATCTTCCGCTTCACCCAGGCGGGTTCCGAAGTGTCGGCCCTACTCGGTCGTATCCCGTCCGCTGTGGGCTATCAGCCAACCCTGTCGACCGACATGGGCAACCTGCAGGAACGGATTACGTCGACCAACAAGGGTTCGATCACCTCGGTGCAGGCCATTTACGTGCCAGCCGATGACCTTACCGACCCGGCACCTGCAACCTCCTTTGCTCACTTGGACGCAACGACAGTTCTGTCGCGCGCCATTTCGGAGCTCGGCATCTATCCGGCTGTTGACCCGCTGGATTCCACCAGCCGCGTTCTCGAGCCGCGGGTTGTTGGCCAGGAACATTATGAAACGGCCCGCGCCGTTCAGGAAACATTGCAGCGCTACAAGTCGCTCCAGGATATCATCGCCATTCTCGGCATGGACGAGCTGTCGGAAGAAGATAAGCTGATCGTGGCGCGTGCCCGCAAGATCCAACGCTTCCTGTCCCAGCCGTTCCACGTGGCCGAAGTCTTCACCGGCAAGCCGGGCATCTTTGTGGAGCTGGACGACACGATCCGCTCGTTCAAGGAAGTTGTCGAAGGCAAGCATGACGATCTGCCAGAAGCAGCATTCTACATGGTCGGTGGCATCGAAGATGTCCGCAAGCGCGCTCAAGAGCTCGCAGCCGAAGCTGCCTAACCCCAATATGCCCCTCCCCTGATCGGGAGGGGCGGAGAAAAGCGAATGGCCCTCAATTTCGAACTCGTCACACCGGAAAAGCTCCTCCGTTCGGAGGAAGTGCATATGGTTGTGGTTCCGGGCACCGAAGGTGATTTCGGCGTACTTGCGCGGCATACGCCCGTGATGTCGACCATTCGCGATGGCAACATCTCAATCTATAAGACCGCTGGCGCCACGCCGGAAAAAATCCGCGTCGAAGGCGGATTTGCCGAGGTCAATGAAAAAGGCCTGACGATCCTGGCTGAAAAGGTCGTCGGCGAAGACTAGAGCGTCTGAGCGCCCGGAAGAAATTGGCCCCGAAGCGTCGATATCCGCTGGCTTCATCGCCCATCAGCCGCGATCAGCGGTCCAAATAAGCCAATTTTGCCAATGCCGTAGTGCAGGAAACGCGCTGACGGGCTGGGCCTCTGGTCGAAAAACGACGCAATGACGCCGTTTTCGACCGAAAAATGATAAAAACGGCCAGATCCTTATTCATTTCTAAAGCTTGAAGGCGCCGTCCTCGCTTCGCTTTTGCCCTGTTTTCTGAGGAATTCCGGGCTTTTCCGGCTGGTTTTACCGCTTTGCCGCCCATTAGCTAATTGTCAAAGTTTTCAATCTATTCACCATATCGAACCTGCCCGCTTCTTGGGGGCATTTTGTATCGAGGGATGGGATGAGCGCATTTGGTAAAAAAGGTGGTGGCCAGAAGCCTTCCTTCGGCGTAGCGCGCCCAATGAAGGGCGGCGGCGCCGCGCCAGCTGTTGATGAGACGGAAACCAAGGAAGAAGGCGGAGAACAGTTTCCGCCGATCGATTCACTCGAGCTTCCCGGTCAAGAAGACGATGGTAGTGCCATTCCCGCCGACGCCGACGCTATGTCCAAGCTCAACGACCGCGCCAATGCGGTCGCCGAAGCTGAAGAAGAAGTTCAGGGATTCGAAGCATCGGTTCACAAGATCAAGGAACAGGTGCTGCCGCGCTTGCTTGAACGTGTCGATCCGGAAGCAGCTGCGACGCTGACCAAGACCGAACTCGCCGAAGAATTCCGGCCAATCATTTCCGAAGTGCTCGCCGAGCTGAAGATCACGCTAAACCGCCGCGAACAATTTGCATTGGAAAAAGTGCTCGTCGATGAGCTGCTGGGTCTTGGACCGTTGGAAGAGCTCCTCTCCGATCCGGATATCAACGATATCATGGTGAACGGTCCGGAACAGACCTATATTGAGCGCAAGGGTAAGCTGGAACTCGCCAAGATTAAGTTCCGCGATGAAGAGCATCTGCTCCAGATCGCGCAGCGGATTTGTAACTCGGTTGGCCGTCGTGTCGACCAGACAACGCCGCTGGCCGATGCTCGTCTAGCCGATGGTTCTCGTGTAAACGTGATTGTGCCGCCGCTGTCATTGCGCGGTACCGCGATCTCCATTCGTAAATTCTCGGACAAGCCGATCACCATCGACATGATGAAAGATTTCGGTTCGATGTCGCGCAAGATGTCGACGTTCCTCAAAGTCGCCGGTGCCAGCCGCTTCAATGTGGTTATTTCTGGCGGTACGGGTTCGGGTAAGACGACGATGCTCAATGCCATGTCGAAAATGATCGACCCGGGCGAGCGCGTGCTGACGATTGAGGATGCCGCCGAGCTTCGCTTGCAACAGCCGCACTGGCTGCCGCTGGAAACGCGCCCGGCCAACCTTGAAGGCAAGGGTGAAATCTCAATTGGTGACCTTGTGAAGAACGCCCTGCGTATGCGTCCTGACCGGATCATCCTGGGTGAGATTCGTGGCGCGGAATGTTTTGACCTTCTGGCCGCCATGAATACGGGCCATGATGGCTCCATGTGTACGCTTCACTCCAACAGCCCGCGCGAATGCCTTGGTCGTATGGAAAACATGGTCATGATGGGAGACATCAAGATCCCGAAAGAAGCGATCTCCAAGCAGATTGCCGACTCGGTTGATCTGATCATTCAGGTGAAGCGTCTGCGCGATGGTTCGCGTCGCACAACCAACATCACCGAAGTGATCGGCATGGAAGGCGATGTCATCGTTACCCAGGAACTGTTCAAGTTCGAATATACCGGTGAAGATGATAACGGGAAGATCGAGGGCGAATATCGCTCAATGGGTCTGCGTCCGTACACGCTCGAAAAAGCCAAGGCCTTTGGTTTTGAACAGCCGTGCCTGGATGCCTGTCTGTAGGACCGGTGCGGGACTGTTAAAGACCGCCTACCGCCAATAGCCCGAGCATTGCGGCTGCAATTCCGGCCAACACCATCAGCAATGTCCAATTGACCCAGCCAACCTTGTCGAGCTGGTCGCGATTATTGCGTCGCCAATCCATCCAACCAGCGATTATGGCGAACGCCAAGGCTATTCCGGCGGCAATACCAAGCGTCATCTACACCCACTCCGAAGCGCCACCGCGCGAAACACACTCGCAATCTGAACCATGTTTTTCCTACATTTGCAGCTTTTTTGATTGTTTTTGATAATCGTTATCATTATCGAAAACAATCAACAGCCTGATTCCTCTGGTGCAGATTGGATTGTACATGTTTTCCCGAGTATCGCGTTCCGGCCTTTCGCTTCTGGCCGGCATTTCGTCAATCGCTTTTGCCAGCAACGCAGCCATTGCCCAGGGAGTTCCAGTAGCGCCAGCATCCAGTGTCCTCGTATCCACCGGCCCTACAATCGTGGTCACGGGCCAGTATCTGGAAGGCGCAACAATCAGCGCCACGAAGACGGAAACGCCGCTGATCGACGTACCACAAAGCGTGTCGATTCTGTCTCGCGAACAGATTGACGATCAGGTGCTCGGCGATATTGGCGATGTGCTCCGCTATACCCCCGGCGCATCAATCGGCCAGGGTGAAGGCCATCGCGATCAGATAACAATCCGCGGCCAGAACACCACGGCCGATTTCTATGTCGACGGCTTGCGCGATGACGTTCAATATTTCCGTCCGCTCTACAATCTCGAGCGCATCGAGATCCTGCGCGGCTCGAACGCGCTGATATTCGGTCGCGGCGGCGGCGGCGGTGTGATCAACCGCGTTACGAAGACGGCCCGTGTACGAGAGACATTCGGTGGTGGTACATTCGGCGTCGACACCTTCGGGTCGGTCTATGTCAGCGGCGATGCCAATATTGCTGCGAGCGAAGCCGTCGGACTGCGGCTCAATGCCTTTTACGAATCCCTCGACAATCATCGCGACTTCTACAGCGGCGATCGGTTCGCGCTCAATCCGACGGCCACGGTCCGACTTGGCGAGGACACACGCGTGATCGGCTCCTATGAATATGTCGATGATGATCGCACGGTCGATCGCGGTGTCCCATCGCTGCGCGGTGCACCGCTCGAGGGTTTTGTCGAGACCTTTTTCGGCGCCCCCGGCACCAATGTGACGACGCTCCAGGCGCATATCTCGCGCCTGCGCTTCGAACATGATTTCTCGGACAGCCTGACCTATAATTCGACCCTGCAATATGCAGATTACAACAAGCTCTATCAGAATATCTATCCGATCGGCTTTGACGATGTCGCAAACACGACGTCCCTGGACGGCTATCGCGATACGACCCAACGCGAAAATCTGATCATCCAGGGCAATCTTGTCTGGGAAGGCAATACCGGCGCACTCGGCCATACGCTGTTGCTCGGCTATGAATATGGCGATCAGCAGACCCGGAATGCCCGGCGCGATATATTCTTCGCACCGAGCATGGATGATCAGATCACGATCGGCTTTAGCGATCCGCTGGCGATCCCGGCTTTCTCCTTCCCCGCCTTTACCCGCGCGCGGAGCTCGGATGCGGAATTCTTTTCGATCTATGCGCAGGACCAGATCGCGATTGGCGATCACTTCATCATCGTCGTTGGAATTCGCTTTGATCGGTTCGAGATCGACGTCGTCGACCAGATCGAGATCAATGATGGCGCGGCAGACGGGAATGACGGTTTTCTCAGCCGTAGCGACAGTGAATGGTCGCCTCGGATCGGCCTGATTTACAAGCCGCAGGATAATGTCTCGCTCTATGCAAGCTATGCCCGCTCCTTCCTGCCGCGCTCCGGCGATCAATTCCTGTCACTCTCACCGACGACCGAAAACTTGGCGCCCGAACAGTTCGACAATTATGAGATCGGCGTGAAATGGGACCTGCAGCCTGCGCTGAGCCTGACGGCGGCGATCTTCCGGCTTGATCGGGAGAATGGCACGACGCCGGACCCCAACGATCCCGGCAACTCGATCCTTACCGGCAGCCGCACCGAAGGGTTTGAAGTGCAGCTGGTCGGCGAGATCCTGCCCGGTTGGAGCGTCAATGCGGGCTATAGCTATCTCGACGCCGATGAGCGCGGCCGCGTGGTCGGCGCTGCTCTGGCGAACCGGACGCTCGCCCAGGTGCCCGAGCATATGTTCTCGATGTGGAACCATGTGGACATAACGCGCCGGTTCGGTGTCGGCTTTGGCGTGACGCATCAATCGTCGCAGTTCGCGTCGATCGACAACAGCGTGCGCCTGCCGAGCTTCACCCGCTTCGATGCGGCTCTGTTCTACGACATTAGCGATGATGTCCGGATGCAGGTGAATGTCGAAAATCTGTTCGACGAGGATTATTTCCCAGCCGGGCACAACAATAACAATATCTCGACCGGCGAGCCGCTCAACGCGCGCTTCACGATCCGGGCGAGCTTCTAACCAACGCAACGGGGCCGCGTGCGGTAAAAACGCGCGCGGCCCCGATTGCTGTTAGCGAATTATTTGCTGAGTTTTTCGATCTGGTCCTGAAGCTGGGCCAGCTGTTCCTTCAGCGCATCGACTTCTGCGTCACGCTGGCTTTCCGGTTCGGCTTCGGCGCCCGGCTTGATTGTCTGCTGGAACGCACCGGCGGCCGCTTCGAACATTTCCATGTTGCGCCGCGCGATCTCCCCGAAAGGTCCGGAGCCAAGCGCCCCTTCCATCGCATCGCGAAACTTGGCCTGGTTGCGCTGGAACGCTTCCATCGAGGCTTCGAGATATTGCGGCACCATCGCCGACATGGAGTTGCCATACATGCCGATCAGATCGCGCAAAAAGCTCACCGGGAGCATATTTTGCCCATGGCTTTCCTCTTCCATGATGATCTGGGTGAGGACACTGCGCGTAATATCTTCGCCGCTCTTCGCATCGATCACCTGAAAGTCACGCTTGTCGCGAATCATGTCACCAAGATGATCGAGCGTGATGTAACTCGAGCTTTCGGTGTTATAGAGACGCCGGTTTGCGTATTTCTTGATAATGACCGTGTCAGAACTGGAAGCGGATTTCGCCATGTATGAGTCTCCAACTGTTGAATCCCGACTTAGCACCTGGAGATAGTGCACTGCAACACAAACCCCGCCCCCTCCCACTATTCCTTGATTTGCTGCGCAGCGAAACCGCAGCATCGCCGGAGCGAATGGCGGCCGCACTGGCCGGTTTGAAAGCCTATCAGCAAGCCGATCGCACAGACCCTCCTCCGCCCATGCCCGTCGCCGCCCAATCCGGGCGCGCGCGCTTGCTCGATTATGGTGGATCTGGCCCGGCCGCGATCTTCGTCCCCTCGCTGATCAACCCGCCCACGATTCTTGACCTCGCGACTGACAATTCGCTGCTTCGCTGGCTCAGCGATAATGGTGTCCATCCTTATCTCGTCGATTGGGGTGCGCCGACTCCAGAAGAGTCCGCGCTTTCGGTCGCCGGCCATGTCGAGACATTGCTGCTTCCGCTGATCGACGCATTGGACGCGCCCGCACATCTGGTTGGCTATTGCATGGGCGGAACGATGGCGACAGCCGCGGCTGCGTTGCGCACGCCGCTTTCACTCGTGACGATGGCCGCACCATGGCGGTTCGACGGCTTTCCCGACGAAGCCCGGGACGGGCTGAACGCGCTATGGGACAATGCGCAGGCGACCGCGCGCGACATCGGTGCGCTACCGATGGAGGTACTGCAGACGGGGTTCTGGAAACTCGATCCGGCACGCACCGTCAGCAAGTTCGAAATGTTCGGCAAGCTCGAACCGGGCAGCGCACGGGCAACAGGCTTTGTTGCACTGGAAGACTGGGCCAATGACGGCCCGCCGCTAACCTATGGCGCGGGGCGCGAGCTGATCGAAGATCTCTTCACGGCCAATGTTTCCGGTAAAGGGGAATGGCGGGTCGGCGGTGTGATCGTCGACCCCGCCGCGCTCCCCTGCCCCACGCTCGATATCATCTCGAGCAGCGATCGGATTGTTCCCGAAGCCACTGCCGCCAGGGCCGGTGAGGTCATCACACTGTCGCAGGGCCATGTCGGCATGGTTGTCGGCGGACGCGGACGGACCGCATTATGGGAGCCGCTCGGGCAATGGCTTTCGCAGGTGCAACATAATAGCTAAGCTCGCGAGCGACTCCTGAACTATTTGCATGTGAAAGGGCCCGAGCCATGTCCGATATCGTCATCACCGCCGCCAAACGAACCCCCGTCGGCAGCTTTCTTGGTGCCTTTGGCACCACGCCCGCCCATGAACTGGGCCGCGTCGCCATCGAAGCCGCGCTGGAACAGGCCGGCATTGCGCCGGAAGATGTGTCGGAAGTCGTGCTCGGCCAGGTGTTGACCGCTGCACAGGGCCAGAACCCGGCGCGCCAAGCCTCGATGGGCGCTGGCATTCCGAAGGAAGTCCCCGCCTGGGGCGTCAATCAGGTCTGCGGATCGGGTCTGCGCGCCGTCGCGATTGCCAGTCAGCAAGTCGCGACAGGCGATGCGAGCATCGTGGTTGCCGGCGGACAGGAAAGCATGTCCCTGTCGCCTCATTGCCAGAATATGCGCAGTGGAACGAAGATGGGGCCGGTGAGTCTGGTCGACTCCATGATCAAAGATGGCCTCACTGATGTCTTCAACGATTATCATATGGGCATCACCGCCGAAAACCTTGCCGAACAATATCAGGTAACCCGGGAAGATCAGGATGGCTTTGCGGCCCGCTCGCAAAACCTTGCCGAAGCCGCTCGCAGCGAAGGTCGCTTCGTCGACGAGATCGCCCCCGTGACCGTCGCCCATCGCAAGGGTGAAACGATCGTCGACCAGGATGAGTATATCCGCGAAGGCGTCACGACCGAAGGCCTGGCTGGCCTACGTCCTGCGTTCAAAAAGGACGGCACGGTAACCGCGGCGAATGCCAGCGGGATCAATGATGGCGCCGCAGCACTGGTCGTCATGTCAGCAGAGGAAGCCGAGAAACGCGGCGCGCCCGTGCTGTGTCGGATCGCAAGCTGGGCATCGGCCGGCGTCGATCCATCGATCATGGGCATCGGTCCGGTTCCCGCCAGTCAGCGCGCCCTGGAAAAGGCCGGTTGGACGATTGCCGATCTTGACCTGATCGAAGCCAATGAGGCCTTTGCCGCCCAGGCCCTGTCTGTGGGTAAGGAGCTCGGCTGGGATCCCGAAAAAGTGAATGTGAATGGCGGCGCCATCGCCATCGGCCATCCGATCGGCGCGTCTGGCGCCCGCGTCCTGACGACATTGATCTACGAGATGCAACGCCGCGATGCGCATAAGGGCCTGGCGACATTGTGCATCGGTGGCGGCATGGGAATCGCGATGTGCATTGAACGATAGTGCTAATGCGCTGAAATAAATGGAAATTGCCACATATTGGTGATTTCCACCACATAGTCGCGATTCACCTCATATTTTCCTAACCGAATATTCATTAACTCCCTGCTATTGTGCGGTTTCTTGAAACTGGCACGGGTCATGCTTATCTAAAGGGCATTAGCGGATAAAAATCCGTTGTGACTCAAAAATAGGGGTTCAGGAATGTTCAAGGAATTTGCTCTTCTCGGTGCCGCAGCCGTCGCTGCCATCACCGGTTACGCTACCGACGCCTTCGGTGTCGGCCAACCCGAAGCGGTTGAAGGCCGCATCTATCACTATGTCCGCAGCAACCAGGACGGTAGCGGCGCAGAAAATGTCTATGTGTATCGCGCTGCGTATAACCGGCTCGAAATCTACAAATCGAGCGAGCGCTGCGTTGATGCCGGTTTTGTCACTGCATGGGTCGATTCCGAAACCGGAAACGCCACGGTGATCCAGGGTGGCCGGCTGATGCCGGAAGCCCGTCACGAGAATTTCGCGACGATCAGCTATGACGGTGCAGCCACGATGCTGCGCGCCGAAGCTGCCCTGCCGGACCGGATGGTTCGCCAACAGGTGCGCGTCACGGAACCGATCTTCCACCTTTATGATGCCGATCTCGCAACCCTGTCGGTTCAGACAATGGGCCTGGATGACCCCCGCCAAGGCTTCTCATTCGCCCTGCCGACGATCTGGACCGAACCCGAGGACGGCCAATATGTCCGCCATCTCGGTGAAGCCAATGCAGAGTTCGTCCGCGCCGAAGAGTATCAAGGCACCGCTGCCTTGCGCTTCGATGTGACCGGCAGCGCCTTTGGCGACAATGGCGGGCCGCTGTGGCTTGACGCACAATCCGGCCATGTGCTGGGCGCGCAATGGGGCATCCCCAATCGCCCGGGCATGGACGATTTCTCGATCCGCCTCGTCGAAACCGAAGATAGCGGTGATGCCGGTTGGCAAGCACTGTTGACCGATCACTTCGCAGGTTGCCCGACCGTCTAAGGCGAATTGCAATCACGAACAGGCGGCCCTAGCCTCGGCGAATGAAGAACCCCATTCGTACGGCGCAGGGCCGCCTTTTTATGTGCCTTGCCGGATTGAGCGCCTGCACCATGACTGAACCCACGCCCACCGCGCCCGCCGCACCGACAGAAGCCGGCGACATCATGAGCTGGGATGATCTGTTCGGACGCACCCAACCGCAAACCGATATTCGGATCGCCTATGGCGAGGGCGACCTTCAATTTTCCGAGCTGTGGCTGCCCGAAGGCGATGGACCGCATCCCGTGGTATTGATGATCCACGGCGGATGTTGGCAAACCGATATTGCCGAGCGCGATATCATGAACTGGATAGCGGAGGATTTGCGGGTCCGCGGCATCGCCGTCTGGAATATCGAATATCGCGGCGTGGACCGTGAAGGTGGCGGCTATCCCGGCACCTATGAGGATGTTCTCGCCGCTGGCGATTCTCTGATGCAGAATTGGGATCGCTACAATCTTGATGTTGAGCCCATTGTTGCCATCGGCCATTCCGCCGGTGGTCATTTGGCGCTGTGGCTGGCGGCACGGCAATCGGCCTTTACCGGTCAACCCCTGACCGGAGATGTGCGCCTGCCGATCAGCACGGTGATCAGCCAAGGCGGGCTGCCGGACCTTGAAGCGGGCATATTGCGCGAAGGCCATCCCTGCGGAGTCGAAGCTCCGCGGTTGATGATGGGCAACCAGCCCGAGCTCACATCGCCGCAGCGCATGCCGGCTGCAATGGCGCGCCAGATTCTCGTCAATTCGGATCGCGATCGGATCGCCCCGCCTGAATATGCCGAGGCTTATCGCAATGCCAATCTGGCGCGCGATGCGACCAATATCGAACTGGTCGTGATTCCGGACGAAGGGCATGTCGAACTTGTGTCCCCCGGGACGGACAGCTGGAACCGGCAGGTTGAGCTGATCGAAGAGGCATTGGACCGATGAGTACACTCGAAGATGCACGCACCCTGGATGCAGCCGATCCGCTAGCGTCAGTGCGCGATCAGTTCACGCTGCCAGAGGGTGTGATCTATCTCGATGGAAATTCATTGGGCGCGCTCCCGACATCCACGATCGCCGCGCAGCAGGACGCGGTGGAGCGGCAATGGGGCGCGGACTTGATCCGCAGCTGGAACAGCAATGACTGGATCGGCGCACCGCAACGGATTGGTGCCAAGATCGCGCCGCTGATCGGCGCACAGCCCCATGAAGTGATCGTCACGGACTCGGTTTCCGTCAATCTTTTCAAGCTGATCGTTGCAGCGACGCGATTGCGGCCGGATCGCACGCATATATTGACCGAGCCGGGCAATTTCCCGACCGATCTCTATACCGCCGACGGTGTTTCTGACGTCCTGCCCAATCACCAGTTGCACGTCGAACAGGCGGGTGACCTGATCGATGCGATCGGCCCCGAAACGGCGCTGATCATGCTGACCCATGTGCATTACAAGAGCGGCGCACGCCATGAGATGGGGCGGATCACGGATGCGGCCCATGAGGCTGGCGCTCTGGTGCTGTGGGACCTGAGTCATAGCGTGGGCGCCATCCCGGTGGATCTGAATGACTGCGGCGCCGACCTCGCGGTTGGCTGCGGCTATAAATATCTCAATGGCGGTCCGGGCGCGCCGGCCTTCCTGTTCGTGCGCGAGGATTTGCAAGAGACGATCCGGTCGCCACTGTCTGGCTGGATGGGCCATGCCGCACCGTTCGAGTTTCGCGACGATTATGAGCCGGCTCCCGGCATTTCGCGGTTCCTGTGCGGGACGCCGCCGGTGCTCAGCCTGTTGGCACTGGAAAGCGGGATCGACCTGTTTGCCGAGATCGAGATGGAGGCGATTGCGGCCAAATCGGCATCGCTATTTGATCTTTTTGCGACGCGGATCGAGGAACGATGCGGTGCCCATGGGCTGGAGCTGATTACACCGCGTGATCCGGACCATCGTGGCAGCCATATTTCGTACCGCCACCCAGATGGCTGGCCGATCAGCCAGGCCTTGATCGAGCGCGGTGTGATCGGCGATTTCCGCGCGCCCGATATCCTCCGCTTTGGACTGACGCCGCTCTATCTGCGCCATGAAGACATTTGGCAGGCGGTCGAGATTCTGGGTGAGATTCTCGATAGCGGTATCTGGCGGGAGCCCCGGTTTGCGGAGAAAGCCGCCGTTACCTAGGCCGTCGCTCGTTCGAAAATGATCGTCTGCCCGCCTTTGAAATCGGCGCGGCGGACTTCCCGAAATCCCAGCTTATCCGCAAGTTTGAGAGAGGGTGCGTTGGCCGGATCGATGATGCAGCTCTGGCCGCCGCCAATCTCGGAATCGCACCAATCAAGCGCGGCCGTCATCGCTTCATGAGCATAGCCTTTGCCGTGCGACCAGCGATCCATGACCCAGGCACCTTCGGGAATGTCGGGGAGCGGTGGATCGATACCGCGCTCGAAATTTCCAAATCCGACATTGCCGGCAAAGCGGCCGCTGTCTTTGTCTTCGACAATCCACAAGCCGTAGCCAAGCAATGACCACCAGCCCGGAGATCGGCAGAATTTCTCCCAGGCCACCGCTCGATCCTCCATCAAGCCGCCGGTGAAGCGCGCAACCACCGGGTCAGCACTCATCGCCGCATAGGCGTCGAAATCATCGAGCTGGAACTCGCGCAGGATGAGCCGATCCGTTTCGATGCGCGGTGCGATGGTGATGTGGTTCGGCATGCGGCTCCCTTCGTGCTCATCCTATCGCGCGAACGTCGCAATCGCCAAAGAAAAAACCCGCACCGGCCGAGGGGATGGCCAGTGCGGGTTGAGGTCCAAATCGCGACAGTTCAGGGGGAGATCGCGATTCAGGGGGTCGGGAGGTTAGGCGGCCTGTTGGACAGTCTCGCGATTGCTGCGCAGCCACTCCAACAGATTGTCCGGCGTCGATTCAGTATAGGGATCTTCGTCGGAACCATCGTCATTGATCCCCGGCTCTTCGAACCAGGCAACAATCTCGTCATCTTCGACGATCATCGCATAACGCCAGCTGCGATCGCCAAAGCCGAGATGGTCCTTGTTGATCAGCATACCCATGCGCCGCGTGAAATCGCCGGAACCGTCTGGCAGCATCTTGATCTTCTCGACACCCAGATCGAGCGACCATTTATACATGACGAACGCGTCATTGACCGAGATGCAATAGACTTCGTCGACGCCGAGCGCCTTGAAGTCATCATAATAGCGTTCAAAGGCCGGGCATTGTTCGTTTGAACAGGTCGGCGTGAATGCGCCGGGCAGCGAAAAGACGACCGAGCGCTTGCCCGCGAACAGGTCACCAGTTTTCACATCCTGCCAGCGAAACGGGTTTTCGCCAGCGATGCTCTCATCACGAACCCGTGTTTTGAGCGTTACGTCTGGAACAGTACGTCCAAGCATTAATTTGCCTCCAAAGATAGGAAATGGGGATGCACCCCGTGTTTGATCTCTGGCCCGATATGGGCGGGACTCCGGCCGTTATCCAATGGATTTAGCAATAGACAGTTAGTGGCCATTCCGATCAGTGGATTTGCATTGATCGATTTCGCCGCTTTTAGACGACCGGTCCGTCCGCCCGGCCCATGACAAACTGGTCGACATGTTCATCGCCAGTTTCGCGCAGCTCACCCACCGGTCCGGACCAGATAATCTTGCCCTCGTAAAGCATGGCGACACGGTCAGATATTTTCTCAACCGACCCCATGTCATGGGTGATTGTGAGCGCGGTAATGCCCAGGTCCTGGACAAGCTCAACGATCAGCTTGTTGATTACGTCGGTGCGGATCGGATCGAGCCCTGTTGTCGGTTCGTCGAAGAAGATGATCTCCGGCCGCGGCGCAATCGCGCGGGCAAGCGCCACGCGCTTCTGCATGCCACCGGAAAGTTCATTCGGACGAAGATCAAGTACATCCTCTCCCAGTCCGACGCGTTCGAGGTTGTCGAGCGCGATCTTGCGCATTTCGCCGGATCGCTGGCTGCGTCCGCTGGTCAGAGCGAAAGTGACATTGCGCCAAACCGGAAGCGAATCGAATAGCGCACCGCCCTGAAACAGCATGCCGAATTTGGTGCGCACCTGGTCGCGTTCGGCACTGTTCATGCCGCACACATCCTCGCCATCAACAAATATCTGCCCGGCATCGACTTCCATCAGCCCAAGGATGCATTTCAGCATGACCGATTTGCCGCTTCCCGAACCACCGATGATCGTCATCGATTCACCTGGCTGCACCGCAAAGCTCACATCGCGCAGCACATGATTGCTGCCGAAGCTTTTGACGACGCCCCGTAATTCGATCTTGGGTTGCTCACTCATCAGCCGAATGCCGTCAGTGTTACGATAAGGTTGGAGAGCAGGATGAGGATGAACGCGCCGACAACGGCATTGGTCGTCGCCCGGCCCACGCCAGCCGCCCCGCCTCGGGTCGTCAGGCCTGCATAGCAACCGGACAGCGCGATGAAGAAGCCGAATACGGCAGCTTTGACGAGCGACATCATGATATCGTCCGCTTCCAATATGTCGTTGGTCATCGCCAGATAGCCGGCCGGATTGAAGCCGAGCTTGTAGATGGACAGCAGATAGCCGCCGAAAATCCCGATGACATTGGCAATACAGACTAGTATCGGCAGCGTGATCACGCTGGCGAACAAGCGCGGCGCAATCAGATAGCGATAGGGATCGGTTCTGAGCGTCACCATCGCATCAATCTGCTCGGTAACGCGCATCGTGCCAATCTCGGCGGCCATCGATGATGACACCCGGCCGGCCACCATTAGCCCGACGAGCACTGGCCCCAGCTCCCGGACCATCGCGATCACCACGATCGCCGGTACCGTCGACTGCGCATTGAAGCGTGAACCACCGGTATAGATTTGTTGGGCCAGGGCAGCGCCGGTGAAAATTGCGGTCAGCGCGACAACGGGTAAGGACGCCCAGCCGATCTGGAACATCTGGTCGAGCAATTTGAGCGGATACCAGGGCGGCGTCAGCGCCTGCTTGATGGTGTGGAGCGCAAAGAGCGAGACACGACCGACGGTTGCGAATGCACCGATCACTGCCCGCCCGATTGTGGCGAAGAACAGAATCACAGGATTGGGTGCTGCGGGGCTAGTCATTCCACTGGCGCTGATAGCGGCGGCCTAGGGTCGTAAGCAACTCATATTGCGACAGGCCTGACTGTTTAGATGCTTTCGGCAATTCAAATTCGATCGCCAACCAGTCGCCCTCGCGCACCTCCGGCGCCTGATCAACGTTCACCGCAATCAAGTCCATCGACACGCGGCCGATCACCGGACATTGTTTGTCCCCGAAATGGGTGACGCCAGTGCCTGAGAATCCGTGCAGATAGCCATCCGCATAGCCAAGATTGAGGATGGCGAGTTCCATCGGCTCGGTGCTGGTAAAGGTCGCATTGTATCCCACACTTTTACCTACGCCGATCGTTCGCCGCTGGATCACCTGCGCTTCGGGAAAAGCAACCCGCGCGATATGAGGCGCAAGCTCCTCGACCTGCACGCCGCCATAGATCGACAGGCCGGGTCGGGTGAGATCGAAATGATATTTCTTGCCAAGCACAATCCCGGCCGAATTTGCGAGGCTCAAACGCATGGCATCCGTGCGATCTGCGAGCTGTGCGAGCGCGGAATACTGCAGCTCGTTCAACCGATGATCCGGTTCATCGGCGCACGCCAAATGGCTCATCAGCGTATCGATCTTGAGGCCATCCAGCAGGCCGCTGTGAACTTCGTCTTCGCTTAGGCCCAACCTATTCATGCCAGTATCGACCATGACATCGCATGCTCCGCCAGCGGCTTCGCGCCAACGGGCAACCTGTTCGGCCGAGTTGAGACAGGGTCGCGCCGGACTTTCAAGTGCCGACCCCATGTCTTCATTGCGGACGCCATGGAACACGCTGAGTGATGTACCGCTGCACAGATCGGCAATTTCGGCGGCTTCGTCCCATGTGGCGACATAGAAATCGCGGCAGCCAGCAGCCATCAATCGCTCGGTCACATCGCGCACGCCCAGGCCATATCCATTGGCTTTCACCGCCGCGCCGCACGCCGCTGTACCGCTCAGGCGATCAAGCGCGCGCCAATTGCCGCTGAGCGCCTTTCCGTCCAAGCGAAGGCGAAGCGGCGGGTTAGATGTCATCGGCAAAATCGCGCGGTGGCCCGGAGGGGAGGCCCCACCAGGCGACAACCACGCCAAAGGCTACAATCGCCCAGGTGTACCAGAGCCCGGAATAGATATCGCCGGTTCGCGCGACGATGATCCCAGCGATCAAGGGCAGGAAACCGCCAAGATAGCCGGCGCCAATATGATAGGGAATCGACATTGAGCTGTAACGGATCTTGGGTGGGAACATCTCTGACAGCAGCGCCGCGACGGAACCGTATGTCAGCGCAGAGAGGCCAGCGGACACCAGCAGAAGTGCTAATATCCCAACGATATTGATGAAGGGCGGTGTCTGGCGAGTGAAATCGAATCCGCGTTCTGTCAGCGCTGCCTGCACGCCATCGCGGCGCGCAGTCCCATCGGCCAACCACTCATCGGTGATCGCGATATCCTCACCGCCCACCGTCATTGCCACCGTGTCACCGGGTTCGAGCGTGTAGCGCACACCGCTCGATGTCAGTGTTTCGAGGATACGACCGCATTCCGTCTGCTCGCTGCCAAACAGTTCGGCGAAGGGATCGGTCGTGCATTCCGGACCGCTCACCACAACCGGGTTTTCAGCGGCCGCGCGCGCCAGACCCGGATTGGCAAGGCTACCCATACCCCAGAAGATCGGAAACAAAAGGACCAACGCGAGCAAAGCCCCGATCATGATCGGCTTTTTCCGCCCGACCCGATCCGACCATTTGCCGACCATCACATAGAAGATCATGGAAATAAGTCCGGCGGTGAACAGGATCAGCTCGACCGTCAGTTCATCGACCCGCATATCGCGCCGGAGGAAAGAAAGGCCAGAGAAGAAGGCCGTGTACCAGATCGTCGTCAGGACACCGGTCACGCCGAATAACGCCACAAAAATCCGCTTCTTGTTGCCCGGATAGCGAAAGCTTTCAGTAAACGGATTGGCTGCCGTCTCACCCGCCTCTTTCATCGCCTGGAAGACCGGGCTTTCCGACAGTTTGAGTCGCATCCAGAGTGAAATGAAGAGCAGGATGATCGACAGCAGGAACGGCACGCGCCAGCCCCAGGCAGCAAATTGCTCTTCGGGAATGAGGAAACGGCAGGCGAGAACGACGGCGATGCTGAGCACGAAACCGCCGACAACGCTCGCTTGAATGAAGGAGGTGTAGAAGCCGCGCTTCTCAGGCGGCGCATGTTCGGCCACATAGATCGCCGCTCCACCATATTCGCCGCCAAGCGCAAGGCCTTGCAGGATACGAAGGAAAATCACGATGATCGGCGCTGCGATACCGATCGTTGCGGCGGTTGGAATCATTCCCACCCCGGCCGTCGCGATGCCCATCAGTGTAACGGTTACAAGGAAGGTGTATTTGCGCCCCAGCCGGTCCCCGAGAAAGCCGAACAGGATCGCGCCAAGCGGTCGAAATCCAAAGCCAACCGCAAAGCCGGCCCAAACGAGCAGCAACTGCAATGTTTCATTGCCGGCCGGGAAAAAGGCTTGACCAATCAGCGCAGCCAGCGTGCCGTAGATAAAGAAATCATACCATTCGAACACGGTTCCGGCAGATGACGCCGCAATAACGAGACGAACCTCTTTCTTGCTCGGCTCATGCGATGCGGCATCCATTGCTGTGCTGGCCATGCAGCCTCCCCCTCTTATTGTTTGCGGGCCTTATTGCGAGAAAGCGATGGGAACGGCAAGCGGGCAGTACGCCGCCCGACTGCATATTTATCCGTAACATTTGACCATCACCACTGGCTTCTTCATCTTGGACTATCAGGGGGATACATAATGAAAATGCGCATTATTTCAGCTCTGGCAGTTTGCGCTGGCATTTCAGCTCCGACAGTCGCGGAACCGACAGCACTGGCAGATTGCCGAAGCGAAGGCTTTACCGTCGACACCGTTATCGTCTCAGAACAGTTTCAGAGCCCCCGACAATTTCGGAATGGCATGGTCACCTTGTTCCAGCTGCAGACCAATCATAGCCCCTATGCCGGGGCCGGCTTCGCAATCAATTATTATCCCGGCGAGGGAGAAAACATGGCGTGCATGGGCCGGGACATGTTTTCCAGCGTGAATATCGCCGCCGCAACGGCGGTATTTGTGGAAGGCGAAGGGCTGACAATCACAATCCCGGGTACCGTTCACAGTGGCAGCTGGAACGAAGAGACCGAACAGCCAATCTTCGATGATGTCATCACGGTTTTGCGCTATAATCCCGACGATGGCAGCCTGATCGCGCTATCCGACACGGAATAGCAGCCGCTTACAGATTTGCCTTGGCCGCTTCCCAATTCTGCCCGTCATACTTGCGAATCGTCACGTCCAAGCCATGCCCCTCATCGAGCGCGTTATAGTTGACGCTCCAGGCTTCTGGGTGGCTGCGCGGCTGGTAATAGCTTTTGATTCCGCAATGGCGGCAAAACAGATGGTCAGCCTGACCCGTCCCGAAACGATAGGAGCTGAGCGCCTCCTCGCCTGACATCAATGTGAAATCTTCATGCGGAACGATCAGGTGGAGGAAGCCAGTCTTGCTGCACATCGAACAATTGCAGTCGAGCAATTCCGGGCGAGGCTCACGGATCAAGGCTTCGAAACGCACGGCCCCGCAATGGCAACCGCCGCGAACGATCATCCCTTCTTCCATGTGGCTTAGCCTCCGTTGAACAATTGCTCGACGATATATTCGGCCGCTTCTTCCGCGCTCATCTCGACTGTGTTCACCCGGATCTCCGCCTGCTTTGGCTCCTCATAAGGACTGTCGATGCCGGTAAAGTTCTTCAGCTCGCCAGAACGCGCTTTCTTGTAGAGCCCTTTGACATCGCGCTCTTCGGCAACTTCGAGCGGCGTATCGACAAACACTTCGACAAACTCGCCCTCGGGTACCATTTGACGCACCATCTGCCGCTCCGCCCGGAACGGACTGATAAAGGCTGTCAGCACAATCAGCCCGGCATCGGTCATCAGTTTCGCTACTTCGCCAACGCGACGGATATTCTCCACCCGATCGGCATCGGTAAAGCCCAGATCACGATTGAGACCGTGCCGGACATTATCACCATCAAGCAGGAAGCTGTGACGCCCCATTGTGTGCAATTTCTTCTCTACCAAGTTGGCGATCGTCGACTTGCCGGAACCCGACAGGCCGGTGAACCAGAGCAATTTGGCCCGCTGACCTTTTTGTTCAGCATGCGCCTCGCGCGTCACGTCGATTGCCTGCCAGTGAATATTTTGCGATCGCCGCAGGGCGAAATGGATCATTCCTGCACCAACGGTTGCATTGGTCAGCCTGTCGATCAAGATAAAGCCGCCAAGGTCTGGATTATCATCATATGCGGTGAATGGAATCGATGTGTCGGTAGAGATATTGCAGACAGCAATCCCGTTTAATCCCAACTCCTTACCGGGCGATTTTGCCATTGTATTGACGTTCACCTGGTATTTCTCGTCCGTAATCGTTGCACGAAGAGAATTGGTACCGATTTTCATTGCATAGGGACGACCCGGCAGCATCGGCTCATCGGCCATCCATACAACCGTCGCTTCAAACTGGTCGGCGGTTTCAGGCGGAGAATCGGAAGCCGCAATCACGTCTCCGCGCGAACAATCGATCTCATCAACAAGGGTGATAGTGACGGACTGGCCGGCGATTGCGTGATCAAGATCGCCATCCATGGTGACGATCCGTTCAACTGTGGAAGTCTTGCCTGACGGCAGGACCCGCACCGCGTCGCCGGGTGCCACCCGGCCACTGGCAATCATCCCAGAAAAACCCCGAAAATCGAGATTGGGGCGGTTCACCCATTGGACTGCCATTCGGAACGGCGCCTTGCGGCGTCGATCATAGTCGAGACCAACGGTTTCCAGATGATCAAGAAGAGCCGGACCCTGATACCAAGGGGTCGCATCACTCATGCCGATGATATTGTCGCCCTTCAGGCCCGAAACCGGGACCGCGAGGAAATCCTCGATGCCAATCTCTTTGGCAAAATCACGGTAATCCGAAACGATATCGTCGAATGCACCCTGGTCGTAATCGACAAGATCCATCTTGTTCACAGCAAGAACGATATTCCGGATACCCAGAAGGTGAACGAGATAGCTGTGGCGGCGCGTTTGGGTGAGCACGCCTTTCCGCGCATCAATCAGGATCACGGCAAGATCTGCGGTCGACGCGCCGGTCACCATGTTGCGCGTATATTGCTCGTGCCCCGGTGTATCGGCGACAATGAATTTCCGCTTGTCGGTCGCGAAAAAACGATAGGCGACGTCGATTGTGATGCCTTGCTCGCGCTCGGCGGCGAGGCCGTCGACCAGCAACGCGAAATCGATATCCTGACCCTGGGTCCCAACCTGTTTGCTATCGGCTTCGAGCGCGGCGAGCTGATCCTCAAAGATCATCTTGGAATCGTAAAGCAGTCGCCCGATCAGCGTCGACTTGCCGTCATCGACAGAACCACAGGTGATGAAGCGCAACAGCGACTTATGCTGATGCTGTTCTAAATATGCGTTGATATCTTCGGCGGCCAGCGCGTCCGGGCGGTAGGAGGTATCGATATCGGCCATTAGAAATACCCCTCGCGCTTCTTCTGTTCCATCGAAGCGCCCTGCCCTTTGTCGATCGACCGTCCCTGCCGTTCCGAACCGGTCGCCAAGAGCATTTCCTGGATGATCGAAGGCAGATCAGCGGCGTCGCTTTCAACTGCGCCTGTCAGCGGGTAGCAACCCAACGTCCTGAAGCGGATCGACTTTTCGACCGGCTCCTCGCCATCTTCGAAGCGGAACCGATCATCATCTGTCATCAGCAACAAGCCATCGCGTTCAACCGTTGGGCGTGTGGCGGAATAATAAAGCGGTACGATATTGATCTGCTCAAGATGGATATATTGCCAAATGTCGAGCTCGGTCCAATTGGACAGCGGGAAGACCCGGATACTTTCGCCCTTATTCTTGCGCGCATTATAGAGCGACCAAAGTTCGGGGCGCTGGTTTTTCGGATCCCAGCCATGACTTTGATTGCGGAAACTGAAAACGCGTTCTTTTGCCCGAGCCTTTTCCTCGTCGCGTCGTCCGCCGCCAAAGGCTGCGTCGAACCCGTGTTCCGTCAGCGCTTGTTTGAGCGGGTCGGTAAGCATGGTTTGCGAATAGAGCGCGGAACCTGTGTCGAACGGGTTGATGCCCGCGGCCTCGCCCTCGTCATTGTGATGGACAATCAGCTCCAGCCCATATTCCTTAGCCGTCCGATCGCGATGGTCGATCAGGGCCTGAAAATCCCATCCCGAGGCAATGTGCAAAAACGGAAATGGTGGGCGCCCCGGGAAAAAGGCCTTGAGCGCGATGTGCAGCATGACCGAACTGTCCTTGCCAACGCTGTATAGCATGACTGGGTTCTCGGTCTCGGCGACGACCTCACGCATGATATGGATCGCCTCTGCTTCAAGGCGCTCAAGATGCGTAAGCCGTTCCGGCGTAATGCCGTTTGATGGGTTATCTGCTGTCATGAATCCGCATTTAGGGCCAAAGCACGCACTTGGCGAGCCTCGGATGATTGAGGCCGCTAAAGAGCAGCTTTCACCGCAGGACGCGGATTACTCGATCACACTGGTATGGATATCAATCCGATTTTCCAATGTTCGGTGGACAGGGCAGCGATCGGCAATTTCAATCAATCGGCTATGCTGCTCCTCGCTCAGGTCGCCGACAATCTCGATCGCCCGGTCAATCACATCAATCCGGTTTTCGTCATTGTTGCATGTGGTGCAATCTTCGACATGTTCGCGGCTATGCTCGAGCTCGACTTTGACGCTCTGCAACGGAAACTTCTTGCGCGCGGCGTACATTTGCATGGTCATCGCGGTGCACGCACCCAATCCGGCGAGCAGCAGATCATAGGGTGTCGGCCCAAGATCATCGCCACCAAAGGAGAGTGGCTCGTCGGCCAGAAATGCGTGCGGACCGGCTTCCACACGCTGGGTGAATTTTCCGCCTGCCGTTTCCACGGTTACAACGCCGCTGCGATGCTCTTCGCGAGCCTCCTCGTCGGTCTCGACATAGCGCGCTGCCCAAGCTGAAATCAGCCCGGCAACATAGCGCCCGGCATGACGTTCGGTCAGCAAATGGTCATAACCGTCCAAAGAAACAAAGCTTTTCGGGTGGTTCGCCGCCTGGAAGAGCAGGCTCGCATTATCGATTCCAACAATGGAATCATTGGGTGCATGCATGACAAGGAGCGCCGCATCGAGGTCGGCAACCCGTGCTTCTTGCGGTTGGTTGCGCATCTGCTCGACAAATTCCTGGCCGACCCGAAAGGCGCGGCCGGCAATATGCACATCAGCCTCGCCTTCGGCCTCAACCTTGGCGAGATCATCGCCCAGCTGCCCTAGCACATGCTCAACGTCGAATGGCGCGCCGATTGTCGCGACGGCCTTCACTTCGGCGATATGTTCTGCCACCGCAATTACAGCGGCGCCGCCCAGACTATGGCCAATGAGAAGAGAGGGCGCGGAGTACCGCTCCCGCAGGGCATCGGCCGCGGCGATGAGATCGGCAACATTGGATGCAAAGCCGCTATTGGCGAATTCGCCCTCGCTGCCACCCAGGCCTGTAAAGTCGAAGCGCAATACGGCAATGCCCTGCTCTGCCAACGATGCCGACACTTGCGTCGCCGCACGGCTTTGCTTTGTGCAGGTAAAGCAATGCGCAAACAGCGCCATCGCACCCGGCTTCCCGCGCGGGAGTTCGAGACGTCCGTCGAGCGTCTGCCCATCCTTGCTGGTGAACTGAAACTTCTCGGTCGTGCTGGTCATTATGCGTATCCTCCTGTTCCCCGCTGGTTCGGAGCGGCAGCGTGCGAGGTTACGAATGCGTCGGCTAGCCGCGCATTGCCTGCCAGGCGAACCACAGCCATCCACCAATCATCAAGACGCCGCCTACAGGCGTGATTGCGCCAAACCAACGCGGTGCTCCGATCGCCATCAGATACAGCGTGACGGCGAACAGAAATCCACCGATGATGAATAACCACGCTGGCCCCCGCGCTTCCAACTGAAGCGCCAACAGGGCGGCCAGCGCATGGGCAAGCTGATACTGTGCGCCCGTCTTGAGCCACTCCGCATTGTCACCCTCCGCGCCATGCGCACCAAAAGCCCCAGCCGCCACAGCCATCGCTCCTGATAGAGTCGCGAACAGCAGGACAAGGTTCATTCGACGGTCACGCTCTTGGCAAGGTTGCGCGGCTGATCGACATCCGTGCCTTTCGCGACCGCCACATGATAGGCGAGCAGCTGGACCGGAATAGCGTAAACCAGCGGCGCGATGAGCGGATGGACTTTGGGCATTTCGATGGTTGCGATCGTCCCCTCACCGGCCTTCGCGATACCGTCGGCGTCCGAAATCAACACGACCTGCGCACCGCGTGCCTGGGCTTCCTGCATATTGGACACGGTTTTCTCAAATAACGGCCCGGACGGAGCAATCACAATGAGCGGTACCGCGTCGTCAATCAGCGCGATCGGCCCATGTTTCATTTCACCCGATGCATAGCCTTCGGCATGAATATAGCTGATTTCCTTGAGTTTTAGTGCACCTTCCAGAGCCATCGGATAATCGGGACCGCGACCCAGATAGAGCACATCACGAGCTTCGGCGATTGTCCCCGCCATGGCCGCGATCTCATCGTCATGGTTCAGCGCTTCGTTCATGGCTTCCGGCGCTTCTGCCAGATGCTGCACGATCTCGCGCTCTGCTTCGGGATCGAGCTTGCCTTTGGCGCGCGCAAGATTGGTCGCAAAAGCGGCCATCACGGCAAGCTGACAGGTAAAGGCCTTGGTAGAAGCCACGCCAATTTCAGGCCCGGCATGGGTCGATAGCAGCAGATCGACTTCGCGAGCCATTGAACTGGTCGGCACATTGATAATACCGGCCGTCTTGATTCCCGCCGCTTTGCAATGTTTGAGCGCAGCGAGTGTATCGGCGGTCTCTCCAGATTGGGAAATGAACAGAGCCAGCTGGTCTTCCGTGAGAACCGGCTCACGATATCTAAACTCAGACGCGACATCGACTTCGACCGGAACCCGGGCAAATTGCTCGATCCAATATTTGCCGATCATCGCGACATAGCTGCTGGTGCCGCACGCGACGATCGAGACTCGATCAAAACCGGCAAGGTCAAACTCCATGTCGGGAAGCGCAACCTGTTCTTCCAACGGGCGCAAATAGCTTTGCAGCGTTTGGGCGACCACGATTGGTTGCTCGAAAATCTCTTTCCGCATGAAGTGGCTATGATTGCCTTTTTCGATGACCGAAGCAGACGCACCCGACACGGTCACCGGACGGGCAACCAGCTTGTCATCACTGTCATAAATCATTGTCGCATCACGCCGGATGACGACCATGTCGCCTTCTTCGAGATAGCTGATTTTCTGCGTGAAAGGCGCAAGGGCCAAGGCATCCGAGCCGAAGAAGCTCTCGCCATCGCCATGGCCGACGACCAGCGGCGAGCCAAGACGGGCACCGATCAACAGGTCCGGGTCACTGCGGAACATGATCGCCAGCGCAAAGGCGCCATGCAAGCGATCGAGTGTATTGCGAACCGCCTGGCGTGGATCTGTCCCCGCTTCAATTTCTTCGGTGACCAGATGGGCGACAACCTCCGTATCGGTCTCGCTTTCAAATGTGCGCCCGCGCGCGAGTAGCTCCTCACGCAGCTCCTTGAAATTCTCAATGATACCATTGTGGACGAGCGCAACTTCTTCCGTCGCGTGGGGATGCGCGTTGTCCGTCGTCGGCGCGCCATGCGTCGCCCACCGGGTATGCGCAATACCGGTTATCCCGTCGATCGGATCTTGGCCGAGCACCGAAACCAGATTGTCGAGCTTCCCTTCGGCTCGGCGCCGTTCAATCTGGCCATCAGAAAGCGTTGCAACACCGGCAGAATCATAGCCCCGATATTCGAGCCGACGCAGGCCTTCGATCAGCCGGTCGGTTACATTAGCCGTTCCGAGTATCCCGATAATTCCGCACATAGGCCCCTACTTTTTGACTGGCTTCCGCCACTTACTTGAGAATGCTCTTAGACCGAAACGTCCGAGCATCAAGTAAACATCGGCGGTCCGAGACTTGACCCGATCCCGATTCCTGCCATTTTCAGCCAAACGGGAGAGGTTTTCATGGCAATTTTGGTTCGTATTCTGGTCTTACTGCTCGGGCTATTCAACATTTTTCTGGGTATTTCATTTCTCTTCAACCCAGCCGAAATGGCAGGAGATTTCTTCCTCGAGCCGCAAGGGATTCAAGGCCTCGCCACAATTCGCGCGGACTATCCCGCATTCTTTCTCACCGCCGGTGGATTCGCCCTCTACAGCGCATGGAAACAAAGCGGGTGGCCGCTTCTCGTGCCAATGTGTTTGATGTCGATCGCAATTATCGGACGGGTGGTGAGCTTGGCGCTGGACGGCGAAGCCCCAACCGCGTTTCAACCGATGGTCGTCGAAGCGATCATGATTGCCATCTCGGTTATCGGCTATCGCGTGTTCGGGAGGTCAGCCCATGCCTGAAGCCGTCCGCGTCGAACCGATTGCCGGGGCATTGGGCGCTGAAATTGGCGGCGTAAATCTCGCCGGTGACCTGTCGAACAGCGACTTCGATGCGATCCATGATGCGTTCCTGAAACATCATGTGATTTTCTTTCGCGATCAGCACGACCTGACGCCTGAAGCCCATAAAAGTTTTGGCCAGCGTTTCGGCAGCCTCAATGTTCACCCCTATGTCAGCGGCATGGACGCGCATCCCGAGATCATGGAGATCATCAAGGAGCCTGAGGAAAAACTGAATTTTGGCGGCGGTTGGCATTCGGACATGTCATTTCTCGAAAAGCCTGCGCTCGGTTCGATCCTGCATGCAATCGAAGTTCCGCCCTTTGGTGGCGATACGCTTTTCGCCAACCAAGTGGCGGCCTATGAAGCGCTCTCGGATGGCATGAAGGCGATGCTGGACGGAATGGTCGCGATCCACTCAGCATCCCGCGAATATAGCGCGCGCGGCCATTCGGCACAGGCCCGCAAATCAATGGATGCGCAGGTTGCTGACGATGCGCCCGAATATGAGCACCCGGTTGTCCGAACCCACCCGGAAACGGGCCGCAAGGCGCTCTATGTCAATCCGGCCTTCACGCTACGTTTCAAGGATATGACAAAGCGTGAGAGTAGACCGCTGCTCAATTTCCTGTTCGAGCATAGCCGGGATGAACGCTTCACCTGTCGGTTCCGCTGGAGCGATGGTGCTGTGGCCTTTTGGGACAATCGCTGTGTCTGGCACTATGCCTTGAACGATTATCATGGCCACCGCCGCCATATGCGCCGGGTTACCGTGAATGGAGACCGGCCGGCCTGAGCCCGGGCTCTGCATAGCGCATCGACCGCATCTGCGTTGGCTGAGACATCTTTCCTTGCAAAGGACGGCTGGGTGCCTGTCGCCGGCGGTTCACAGAGATAACTGCGATGTCCGCAGTCCGTCCATGACCATGTTTGACCATGGCCGCGCAGAAGCGGGCCCAGCGAGTGGATATGTGCTGCTCAGGCATAGCTCACCACCTCGAACTCAATGCCATTCCAGTCGAAGAAATAGAAACGGCGACCCGGTTCGTAGTCATCATGGCTAAACGGGGTCAGCCCGGCCGCGACCACCTGCTCTTCAACCGCATCAAGGTCGTCCACGACCACACCGACATGATTGAGCGGCCTGCTTTTCGAAAATTTTTGATCCGCAGCCTGGACATCGTCATTGGTGTAGAGCGCGAGATAATCCTCCTCGCTACCGACATGGATCGTATGCCCGCCCAACATTGAGGGGCCTTCCCAACGGATCTTCCAGCCGAACAGGTCTTCCATCAACTGTGCTGATCGTTGCGGGTCTGTCACCGTGATATTTACATGTTCAATTCGTCCAGTTTTCATTGCTTTTCTCCTGTTTTATCCGGGTGATGACGCGCCGTTCCAGCGCTTCACCCGCCCGTTCGTTCGTTTGATTTGTCTTTTCTACAACCTCAACCTAAGTTGAGCTCAAGAGAATTATTCACAAAGAAAAGCGATCAGACTTATGGCCAAATCAAATCTGCTGACGATCGGTGATCTTGCCGCCCGGACGGGCCTCTCGGTTTCCGCGATCCGCTTCTATGAAGACAAGGGTTTGGTACATCCGCTGCGCAGCGCTGGTGGCCAACGGCGCTTTCTGCGCTCCGATATCCGCCGTCTCTCCTTCGTGCTGATTGCCCAGCAATTGGGCTTGTCGATCGGGGAGATCGCGAAACAGCTCAAGCTGCTGCCCGAGGGACGCGCGCCAACACAGCGGGACTGGACCCGGATCAGCAAGGCAATTCGCGGTACGATCGATGCGCGGATCGCGGAATTGGAGCGGACGCGAGACCGGTTGGATGGCTGTATCGGATGCGGCTGCCTGAGCCTCAAAAAGTGCCAGCTCTATAATCCGGAAGATCGGGCTGGGTTGAAAGGCCCGGGGCCGCGCCACCTGATCGAAGCGTAAGCCGTACCCCTCAGGCCGATGACAATCGATGGATCATTCTGCATAAGAGAAAGAAAAAAGCAGAGGGAGCCGGCACATGAGGGTAGCGCGCACATTTTGGAATTCAGCAGGCATGGGCCTCGCACTGGCGGCTGTCCCGTCTAGCGCACAATCGCCGTCCATTGAGACGGGTGCCCTTCGCGAAGCCCCAGCCGCTGGTGTGGCGACCGAAGCAACCCGACGCGCCAATGCTGCCATTGCCGCACGCCTTCCGCTCGCCGACCAATCCGATTTTGTCGATGCACGCCGCGGACGCATTGCGCAGATCGAGGGTGAAGCAATCCTGGCTGAGGACGGGTCGGTAGTCTGGCCGATTGCCGGCCAAGCCTTTCTGTCCGAGGATGCTCCGGATACGGCCAACCCGTCTTTGTGGCGGCAATCGGTTCTGACCGCAGAGCACGGCCTGTTCGAGGTCACCGAGGGTATCTGGCAGATCCGTGGCTACGACCTGTCCGTCATGACGATTATCGAGGGCGAGACCGGCTGGATCATTGTCGATCCTCTCACCACGACGGAGACCGCCGCGGCCGCATTGGCCCTTGTCCAGGAAACGCTGGGCGAACGACCGGTTACCGGCATGCTCTACACCCACTCCCATGCCGACCATTTTGGTGGTGCGCGCGGAATACTCGATGAAGAAGAGATTGCAGCACGGAATGTTCCGGTGCTGGCGCCGATCGGGTTTTCGGAAACCGCCGTCGCCGAAAATCTGCTCGCCGGCCCCCATATGAGTCGGCGCGCAACCTTGATGTTCGGGCAGGTCATCCCGCCCTCGCCTGAGTCTCATATCGGATCCGGCCTTGGCCCCGGCATTCCGCAGGGTTCAGTCAGCCTGGTCCTGCCGACTGAAGAGATATCGGGTCGCGGCACGCGGCGGACGATCGACGGGGTGGAGTTTGAATTTATCGACGCCGCCGGAACCGAAGCACCGGCCGAGTTCATGTTTTACCTGCCAGCAAGCCGCGCGCTGCACACAGCCGAAGTCGCCACTGGCACGCTCCATAATGTCCTCACCATGCGCGGCGCGCGAGTGCGCGATTCCCTCGCCTGGAGCCGGGCCATCGATCATGTGCTGATCCATTATGGTGCGCAGTCGGATGTGGTGCTCGCCTCGCACCACTGGCCAAGCTGGGGCACGGACAATGTCATCAGCTTTCTCAGCGGACAGCGCGACATCTATCGCTACATCCACGATCAAACACTGCGCCGGGCGAATAGTGGCGCGACAATGATCGAGGCAGCCGAGGCGATCAGCGAACCCGATTTCACGCGCGATGCCTTTGATACACGCGGCTATTATGGGACGCTCAATCACAACGCCAAGGCCGTCTATCAATTCTATTTCGGCTGGTGGGGCGGTGTGATGGCCGAATTCAACCGCCTGCCGCACGCCGAATCCGCGGCTCGCTATGTCGAGGCCATGGGCGGGCGGGACGCTACGCTGGATCGTGGGATCGCTGCCTTTGATAGCGGCGATTATCGCTGGGCATCGGAAATCCTGAACCATCTCGTCTTCGCCACTCCGCAAGACGAGCAAGGGCGGACCTGGCTTGCCGCAGCCTATGAGCAACTCGGCTTCCAGGCAGAGAGTGGCCCGTGGCGCAGCTATTATCTCGGCGCGGCCAGCGAGCTGCGTAACGGCGTCCCCGATGCTGGCGGAGCGCGGCTCGGCAATGCGGACTTCCTCCGCGCCGTCCCGACCTTGGACATGTTCGACATGCTCGCCTCCCGCTATGCGCCGGAACGGCTGGATCGGGATCCGTTCGCGGTGAATTTCGTGTTCCGGGATACCGGCGAGACAATAGGCGTCGAGATCGGTCGCAGCGTGATCGTACCACGCGACCAGGGATCCGAAACACCAGCCGCTACACTCACGCTCGATCGGCCGAGCTTTGAAGGCATGCTGCTTGGAACGGCGACACCGGCTGCTCTGATGCAATCGGGCGCATTGGAGATCAGTGGCGATGGCACGGCTGTCGCGGGATTTCTCGGCTTACTCGAGCAGCCGACCTTCTGGTTCGCGACTGCCACGCCTTAGGTGACTGCAATCTGGGTAGATTGTGACTCCACCGAAACAATCTGCTAACCTTGCGTGGCGAGCCGAGCGACCGTCGCGTTTCTCGAGCGGCGCGTGCCCGAGAGCTATAAGCCGGGCTATGGGGACTAAGGGGAGATAATTATGAAAAATCTTGTGGGAGGCGGCATGCTTGCCGCCGCGCTTTTCTGCGCGAGTACGGCACAGGCCGAAAACTTCACCTATGAAGTCACCTGGGGTGATGTGAACATGGTGGGTGGCATTGGCGCCGATGGAACCTGGGGCCGAGGCGGTACAGTCTCAGGCACCTATGTGACTACGCTTGCAGATGGCGGCGCCATTAACGGCACGATCAGCTGTGTCGGCATGGACCAAGCACCATCGGAAAGCGTGTTCGCGCTGACCTTGGCATGCGATGCCACGCGGGAAGGCGCGAGCGAAGCCACGGCGATCGCCTATGGCTGCAACTATCTCGGCGAGCGAGGTCCCGATACCGCTTTGGGCTGTGTCGGCGGCATTCGCAATGCAGAAGGCGACGCGGCTCCTCGACTGGGTTCGGTAACAATGCATTGGCATTCGGCGACCGCAGCCCATGGCACAGGACAATGGTACGAATAACCACTGCTAACTGACATTCTGCCCGCCATATTGCGTCCTATCGGTCGCGATATGGCGGGTAAATTGCATCCGCCTAACGCGCTGCGCGAGCCCCCAATTTGCCCCGCCTTGGCAATCTAAGCCTTTGCTCCGACTGACATCCAGACGGCGTCGATCGGGTCCCATGCGTGACCTGCGACACATAATCCCCTGCAAAAACTGTGAGGCAGCGCACAGCTCCCTTTGTCCAATCGCCGTAGAACAATCTTCGTAACGAGGGACTTCCCCCTCAGTGACGGAGAATGACAATGCATTACGCTTTGACTTCAGTGTTCGCGGCCGCTGCCACCCTCACCTGTTTTGGCAGCACGCTCGCGGTCCTCAGCTTCTAACCACCAACCCATTCAACCCAACTCAGGAGAATTATCATGGCCTATATTCTTGCAGCATCGGCTACCGCAGTCAGCTTCGGAGCCACCCTTATGCTCATGGCCGCCTAGTGCGACCCACAGTTCGCGGTGCCTGACCGGGAGAATCCCTTTCCCTTCCGGTCGGGCCCGCGTCGTTTCAATTGTAGTGAAGACTAGTCCTTTGACGCCTTTTTGCGCGTCATCACATCCCGAAATTTTTTGGCCCAGCCGGGTTTTGCGCTCTGCTCGCCGCGGGCAACGCCCAGCGCATTAGCCTCGACATCCCTCGTGACGACCGATCCGGCGCCAACAATGGCGCCATCGCCAACCTTCACGGGCGCGACCAGCGCGCTGTTCGAGCCGATAAAGGCGCCCGCGCCGATCTCGGTCTGATATTTGAAGAAACCATCATAATTACAGGTGATTGTACCGGCACCAATATTGGCGCCCGGCCCAACGGTCGCGTCACCCAGATAGGTCAGGTGACTGGCCTTGGCCCCTTCGCCGAGCACCGCTTTCTTCATCTCGACGAAATTGCCGACCTTGGATCCCTGCTCCATGACTGCCCCGGGACGCAGCCGTGCATAGGGGCCGACCGAGCAACCCGGACCGATTGATGCGCCCTCGATATGCGAGAAAGCGTGGATCGTTGCGCCATCGGCAACTGTGACGCCCGGCCCAAAGCGGACCTGCGGTTCGATGGTCACGTCGCGGCCAATCTCGCTATCGTGACTGAACCAGACCGTAGCCGGATCAACCAGGGATGCGCCGCCAGCCATGATCGCAGCCCGTTTCCGTTCCTGCCAGTCGCGTTCGACATCTGCGAGTTCAGCACGGCTGTTAATGCCCGCAACTTCCCAGGCATCGGCTTCGATCACCGCGCTGTGCCGCCCATCATTCTGGGCCACCATAACCATGTCCGGTAGATAATATTCGCCCTGCGCATTATCGTTGCCGACCTGATCGAGTAGCGCGAACATATCGCCGGCGCGCGCGACGATCAGCCCGCTATTGCAGAGATTGACGGCGCGCTCGCTCTCGCTCGCGTCCTTGAACTCAACCATCTTTTCGATCCGGCCCTCGCCATCGGCAATGATCCGGCCATAAGCCAGTGGATCATCCGGACGAAACGCCAGAACAACAGAGGCTGGGGAATCGTCCGCATGGAGCCGATCCAGCATCGCTGCGACGGTTTCTGCGCACACCATCGGCACATCGCCAAAGCATGCGAGAACATCACCTTCGAAATCCTTGAGCGCCGAGCGCGCCTGCATAGCCGCATGACCAGTTCCCAGCTGCTGTTCCTGCAAGGCTATGTTGGCGCCGCGCTCGGCAACGAAAGGTTCGACCTCTTCGCGGCCGACGCCAAGCACGACAACCGTCTGGGCAGGTTCCAGCCTGTTCAGCGAATCCATCAGATGGCCCAGCATTGGTTTACCGGCGATCGGGTGCAGCACTTTGTGGCGCGCAGATTTCATGCGCGTGCCTTTGCCGGCCGCCAATATGATGGCGGCGAACGGGCCGGGCGTTTCTATCTTGGTCGTTTCGCTCATTACGCTGGGCGGTCTGCCAGCAAATGCTTTCCATTTCCATAGCCCTATCAATTCCGGGCCTGAACAGGCATGGGCGAGCGCATGGCAGACTTCCCTTTCGATATTGTCGGCTTTGATCTCGACGGCACCTTGCTCGACACCAGTGACGAGCTCACCCTTTCGTTGAACCATGCCCTATCGACAGTCGATATACCGCCTCTCACTCAGGCTGAAGTGCGGCCAATGGTGGGGCTTGGAGCCAAGCATATGCTGCGCATGGGACTCCGGGCATCTGGCGCTGGAGACGATGCCCTGGCGGACCGTTTGCTCCCGATACTGGTCGATCATTATGATGCGCATCTGGGCTCGGGATCCCCACCATTTCCGGGGCTGATCACGGCGATGGATGATTTGGCCGACGTCGGAGTGCGCTTTGCGATTGTCACGAACAAATATGAACGCCTGGCCGTAAAGCTCTTGGATAAAACGGGTTTTGCAAGACACTTTGAGGCGATCATCGGTGGCGACACTCTGCCCGGCGGCAAGCGCAAGCCAGATGCAGCACCCATTCTCCAGATGATCAATCGATCCGGCGGCGGGCGCGCGGCTTTTATCGGCGACTCAATCTATGACGTCGAGGCGGCGCGCAATGCCGGAATCCCGAGCGTCGTCGTCAGCTTCGGATTTCTGCATCAGCCGGTCGAGGAGCTCGGCGCCGATGCGGTGATCGATCATTATGATGCACTTGTGCAGACGCTGCGCATACTCAGCTAGGCCAACTGCGCGCGACTGAGAGGCTCTAGCTCTTTCGCCATTTGGTCCAAAGATGCCGCGCGAGCATCAGCGGCGGCATCCGCAGCCAATGCGATCGAACATAGAAAGCAAGGCGAGTGCCCTTGCGTGTCTCGCGGCCCCAGTCATCGCGCGCCAGCAAGCGGCGAATATACAGTGCGTCGCCTCTCCGGCCCCGCCCAGCGACATCGCCATCGACCGGTGTGCCATAGACGGCCTCGGCCAGACGCACGGCCCGAGCCACCGGCTTGGCCAGCTCATGCCGGCTCGCCCGCTCGCTAAGCGCCTGCCAAAAACCCGCCTGTTCGCCAAAATCGCGCAGCAACCGATCGATATCCCAGAGATTGCGCAACCCACCGGCCAAATCGCCATCCGCAAACAAATGGGCTGCGGCGTGGCAGATCATGTCGGCTGGTGAGAGGATGTAGAGGCCGTTTTCCAGCTGAACCGCGTCATCGAGCATCGCTTGCGGATCGGGCGTCGGGCCGGCCGTCAGCGGCAGGATAGTGTGGTGGACATCAATCATCCGATCGCGTTCGTTGTGAATGAGCGGTGGCAGCTCATGCATGTGATCGCGATAATAGGCATCATCATATTCGTCGTCTTTCACCCATTCCCAGCCACCCCGATCGATGAGGGCGCGTTCGACATCATCCAGCGCATCGCGCCGCACGAGAATATCGAGATCCCCGATCGACCGTCCGATCCCCGGCGACAGCCCGGCGGCCACATAGGCCGTACCCTTGAGCAGCACGACGGGCGTATCGAGCGGCGCAAGCACGCGGCGCGCCATCTCCGCTTCCCAAAGCGCCTGGCGCCTGCCGATATCGGCCGATCGGCGCGTGTCCGCGAACAACCGCGCAACGGAGTCTGGCAGATCGAGGCCGTCCAGCCGGTGTGCAAGCGTGCCGATCAACTGCTCGGCACGGGCCATGGTGATCAGCGCTGTCCAGCCTTGCGATCCCAGTCCGGCGGTCGATGACGGGTCGCTAAGCGCGCGTGTAAGGATGCCCGCATCCATCATATGGCAAGCTCCGCCCAGAGCTGCTCGACGCTTTCTATCGCTGCATTCGTATCGGGATAATCGACGGCCCGCGTCGGGATTGTCTTCACCAGCTTCGCCAGCGCATCAAAGCCTGGCTCCCCCAGCGCGACATAATTGGTCGAGGCCTGGGTCAAGCGGGCAAATACCTCTGCCTCGCCGATTTTGCGGACCTCCGGCGCATGGCCGAAGCGCGGGAACAACAGCAATGCCGGTTGCGCTAGCTGCTCCATCTGCGCAATCGCACTATCGGGCGGCCTCAGATGGCGGATATCACCCTTGGGCGTATCGTGCATCAGCGGCCCCAGTCGTTCTGCATCTACCTGCCCGTCAAACAGCCCTATCGCCTCATTCTTCAGGCTGACGAGCCTTGGAAAGGCGTGGATCGCGCCCGTCTCAAGGTCGAGCAGCGCAAACTCATCGCCCATGAAGCGCCAGCCGCGCTCGCCGAGCAGTGCGGAAAGCGTCGATTTGCCGGCTCCGGACTCTCCGGTCATCAGCAGCGCCTTGCCATCCCGTTCAACGGCCGAAGCATGAAGTAGAAGGTATCTCCGCTGGCCGAGTGCCATTTGCAGGTTCATTCCCATCTCCGCACCAAGCATGCCATGCGCAAGCGAGAGCGGCGCGGCATCGGGCAGCATATAATCGCCGCCGATCATGACAGAAGGTCGGATCAGCTTGCGCCAGGGTCGCTGGGCAAACAGGCGAACCGTGAAATCAGGGATCTCGGGTTTTGGATAGCCGCGATACAAGGCTCGCATCTGGTCTAGCGGCTCGCGCCAATCCGATCCGATCCGGAAGCCCGTCTGCCCGACGGTGACAGAAAAGCTGTGCTTCATGTCCGCCATACCAGTCCGGCCGCTTCGAGTTCATCGATCCGCGCCGCCAGCGCCTCGGCCAGGTCACCGCTATCGGCAAAGTCATAAACGCGCTGGAGTCGGTTGAGCAACGCACCGGAATCCGCCGGGCCTTCGCCCAATGCATCCAGGATCTGCGGCGCTGGTGGGGCAACAATATGGGTGAGGCCCGAGGATCGATGAAAGATCAACGCAACGCCATCCAGCTCCACCAGGCGCCGGGCCTCAGGCGGATCGGCGCGATAGACGGGTGCGGTCATAAGGGATCTCGAAGGAGCGCTAGCTCCGCGACATCTGGATCGATGCGTAGCAGGTAAAGCCGCTCTGGCCGGACTGCAGGCGGCGAATATAATTGGTGTAAGCTTGGCTCTGGTCATAGCCATAGCCCGGGATTCGACCACCACCCAGCACGGCATCGCGAACTTCTTCGCCAATCAAATTGCGGCCCGGCGGCGGAAAGGCGCCCGGTGTTCCGGGTGGAACAACCGAACCGTCCGCAGCGATATAATTGCCCATCCGCCCAGGATCAGGAATCGGGATCTCGCACGCCATGACCGAAATCTGCGTTTGCGCCAGCGCGGGACGCACGGTGACAACCGTCGACGCAGCTGCAGCGCCAAGCGCCAGCACCTGGCGCCTGCCGGGCTTAGTCATACCAGTTTCGCCTGTTTCAGGCGGCGTATCGTCGCTCGTACCGGTCATGCGTTCCTTCCTGCGTTGCCATCCTGATGCTAGTCATTCTCGCACCGACTGGCGAGTGTAACAATAGCGCTGTATCAGGACATCATGGGTCAGATAACGCCTCTTCGCGCAATTGTCGCGCTGTTAACCACCTTTGGCCTTGGCTTGATTGCCAATTCTTTGGGTGCCGCACCGATTCCGGTCATATTGGCCTGTATTGGCGGTATTGTGGGGGGTTTGGTGCTATTTGGGTTCCAGGCTCCGGCAATCGAGGAAGTTGACCCTGAACCGGTTCAGCTTCCCGAACCGATTGCCGATGAATCGCTGTTTCCCACGCTCGAAGAATTGATGAACGCAATTGACGATCCGAGCCTCTTGATCGTCGGTCGCCGCGTAACCAAAGCCAATCCCGCCGCTGAAGAGCTGCTCGGCACCCACATTGTGGGCGAAGATGTCAGGCTGGCCATCCGCCATCCCGCAGCCGCCGAACGACTGACGGGAGAAGCCGGCACCGAAGAATCGCGCGTCGCAATGGAGCTGGTCGGCATTGGACAACGCGAACGGCCGTGGGAGCTCATCATTCATGAGTTGAAAGGCAATGCCCGCTTTGTCCGTCTTGCCGATCGCAGTGGCGCCCATGCCGCCGAGAAGATGCGCGCCGATTTCGTTGCCAATGCGAGCCATGAACTACGCACACCGCTCGCTTCGCTACTTGGGTATATCGAAACACTCCAGGACGGTGCCGCCAAGGACAAGAAGACGCGCAATCGCTTTCTTGAGATTATGCAGGGCGAGGCCAGCCGAATGCAGACGCTGATCGGCGATCTCATGTCACTTTCCCGCATTGAAGCGGAGAAATATCGTGCACCGGAAGAAGACATCGCGCTTGGGCCGCTGATCGAAGAGGCCTGCCAATCGGTCTGTGCCACACAAGGCGTCGAACGTGATCGTGTCGAGATAGAGCCGCATGACGATGAAGTACGGATCGCTGGCGATCGGGTGCAGATTGCCCAGCTGGTCAGCAATCTGGTCGGCAATGCGCTAAAATATGGCGCGCCGGAAGACCCGATTGAAGTCCGCTATGCGCCAATCTCCGATACGCTGGTCCGGCTGACGGTAGAAGACAAAGGCGAAGGCATTGCGCCGGAACATCTCCCGCGCCTGACCGAACGTTTTTACCGCATTGATCCGGGCCGAAGTCGTTCGCTGGGCGGGACTGGGCTTGGCCTCGCAATCGTCAAACATATCGTCGAACGCCATCGCGGCCGCCTCAATATCGAGAGTGAGTTGGGTGCGGGCACGATTGTTAGTGTCGATTTACCGAAAAAACCGTCTGCGTTGTCATCATCCCGTAACGAGAATGTCACAAAGGCGAGTGGTCCTTCATTGGTCGGCGCGCGTGATTCGCAATGACAAGATGACGGCCGGAATTTCGTTTCAATAGTTTCAATACCAAGTCAGATTTTGTGTGAGCTTCGCAGATAGGCCTTTGGGCAGCGGAGTTTGGGGTATCGAACCGATCGATGTACCGGTCGGAAGCAGGGATTGAGCAGGGCCGTGTCGATTTTCTTCTTGTTCATTCTGGTTCTCGGCTTTGCGGCCATGGCCTGGTTTGTGGCGCGCATGCGCGCGGCGCATCTGCGCCCGACTGACGGTACCCGCCCGCACTCGCTTCCGGGTTATCATGGCTGGTATGTCGCATTGTGGCTGGCCGTGCCGGCCCTCGCTTTTCTCGCTGTCTGGTCCGTGGTCATGCCGGGGCTTGTCGAGCAGGCGGTCCTTTCGACCAGCGCAGCGCAGCAATTGCCGGTTTCCGAGATCGAGCGCACGGCGATTTTAGGCGAAGCCCAAGCGCTGGCCGATGGATCGCTACGCGCCGCCTTCAACTCTGAAGCAGAGGCCCTCGTACCGGCATTCCAGGAGGCTTCTGGCTTTTACGGTGTCATCGGCATTGTCGCGACAATATTGCTCGCCTTTGCCGGTGGAGCCTTCGCGTTCCTCAGGGTTCGTCCAGATTTCCGCGCCCGCAACCGCGTCGAGCGCGTGGTCATGTGGGTGCTGCTCATCGCATCACTGATCGCGATCCTCACGACGATCGGGATTGTTGCATCTCTATTGTTCGAAACGATGCGATTCTTTGAGCGGATATCGCCGATCGAGTTCATCTTCGGCACCCATTGGAGCCCGCAATCGACGACGTTTAGCGACGATCCGGGTTCATTCGGCGCGATCCCACTTTTCTGGGGCACGATTCTCATCGGCGCCATTATCGCGATGATCGTTGCCATTCCGCTGGGCTTGATGAGCGCTGTTTATCTTACCCAATATGCGCCGGCCCGGGTTCGCTCGATCATGAAACCGGTGCTGGAAATTCTCGCCGGGGTGCCGACCGTGGTTTATGGCTATTTTGCCGCGCTGACCGTGGCACCGGCGGTCCGCGACTTTGCCGTCAATGTGCTCGGCGTCAGCAGTGCATCGTCAGAATCGGCGCTCGCAGCGGGCGTGGTGATGGGCGTCATGATCATACCGTTCGTCTCTTCGATGGCCGATGATTCTCTTGCCGCCGTACCAGGCGCGATGCGCGACGGCAGCTTGGCGATGGGCGCGACCAATTCTGAGACCATCAAGCGCGTTCTGATCCCCGCTGCCCTGCCCGGCATTGTCGGCGGTGTATTGCTGGCGGTCAGTCGCGCGATTGGCGAAACGATGATCGTTGTGATGGCCGCCGGGCTTGCCGCCAATCTGACGGCCAATCCGTTCGAGAGTGTGACGACCGTAACCGTCCAGATCGTTCAGCTGCTTACAGGTGATCAAGAATTCGACAGTTCGAAGACCTTGGCCGCCTTTGCGCTCGGCCTGGTTCTGTTCATCGTCACCTTGTTGCTCAACATCATCGCGCTCAGCGTCGTCAAACGATTCCGCGAGGCATATGAATAGATGAACACCTCTCTCGCCTCTTCCGAAGCCCGGAACCCAACCGACTGGGCGACTGACGCCATGCAGCGCCGGATTCGCGCGCGGTACCGCGCTGAAAAGCGCTTCCGCATCTATGGTCTGTTCGCCGTTTTGCTCTCCGCCGGCTTCCTCGCATTTCTGCTCATCACAATGATGTCCAGCGGCGCGCGCGGATTTACCCAAGTGCAAGTCGCCTTGCCCGTGGATTTTTCATCATCCGACATCTTCCTCGAACCAAGCCAGCTGGACGGCGAAAATCGCGATCAACTGCTTGCAGAGGCGGATTTTCAGGGATTGGCCCGGCAAGCCGCCATCGCCGCTTATGGCGAAGACGGTGACGCGCTGTTCTCTGGCGGCGCATGGGTCTCCCTGCGCAACGCAGTTTCCGAAGACCCGACGCTGCTCACTCGCCAGGAAACACTCTGGCTTCCAGCGTCCACCGAGGTCGACTTTGCCGCGCGCGGCGATGCAGGAGCGCGCCAGAGCGAAGAACGATCGGCAATGATTGATCGCTATGCAGAGCTCGAAGAAGCGGGTCAGGTGCGGCGCGCACTGAGCTGGACCTTCCTGACTATGGCGGATTCAAGCGATCCAACGCTTGCCGGAATATGGGGCGCACTGAAGGGCTCGCTGCTGACGATGCTCGTCACGCTCGCGCTTGCCTTCCCGATTGGCGTGCTCGCGGCGGTCTATCTTGAAGAATATGCGCCACAAAATCGCTGGACCGACATGATCGAGGTCTCGATCAACAATCTCGCCGCCGTCCCCTCGATCATCTTTGGCCTGCTCGGCCTCGCGGTGTTCATCAACACATTCCACCTGCCCCGATCCGCCGCGATTGTCGGCGGTCTCACGCTCGCCTTGATGACGATGCCGGTGATCGTGATTGCCGGGCGCAATGCCATCAAATCGGTGCCGCCATCGATCCGCGATGCAGCGCTCGGCGTCGGCGCATCGCCGGTGCAGGTGCTGACCCATCATGTGCTCCCGCTCTCGCTCCCAGGGATCCTCACCGGCACGATTATCGGAATGAGTCGAGCGCTTGGCGAAACCGCACCGCTTCTGCTGATTGGTATGCGCGCCTTTGTCGCGACACCGCCCGATGGATTCACAAATCCCGCCACCGTCCTGCCGGTGCAAATCTTCCTCTGGTCGGACGAACTCGATCCCGGCTTTGTCGAAAAAACATCAGCCGCAATCATCGTATTGCTGCTCTTCCTGCTTGCCATGAACGGTATCGCGATCTGGCTGCGCAACAAATATGAACAACGTTGGTGACATTATGAACGAAGCAACGGAAAATGCTGCCGAATCTCCGGATGAAACCGCCGCTGAAGCGCCCGAAGAGCCAAAGATGACGGCCCGCGATGTGGATGTCTATTATGGCGACAAGCAGGCGATCAATAATGTGTCGATTGATATCGGCATGGACAATGTGACGGCCTTTATCGGACCGTCCGGCTGCGGCAAATCAACCTTTCTCCGGACCCTCAATCGGATGAACGACACGATCCCGATCGCGCGGACCACAGGTCAGATCGAGCTCGACGGCAACGATATCTACGATGCATCGATGGATGTGGTGCAGTTGCGCGCCCGGGTTGGCATGGTGTTTCAAAAGCCCAATCCTTTCCCGAAATCGATTTACGAAAATGTTGCCTATGGCCCCCGCATTCATGGACTTGCTTCGTCCAAGGCGGATCTCGATGCGATTGTCGAACGCTCGCTGATCCGCGCAGGCCTGTTCGAAGAAGTGAAAGACCGGCTCGCCGATAGCGGTACCGCGCTTTCCGGCGGCCAGCAGCAGCGCCTGTGTATTGCCCGCGCGATTGCGGTCGATCCTGAAGTCATCCTGATGGACGAACCCTGCTCGGCGCTCGACCCGATCGCCACGGCGAAGATCGAAGAGCTGATCCACGAGCTGCGCGGCAAATATGCGATCGTGATCGTCACCCATAACATGCAACAGGCCGCTCGAGTGTCGCAGCGCACGGCCTTTTTCCATCTCGGCAATCTCGTTGAATATGGCGAGACTTCGGAGCTCTTTACCAATCCAAGCAAAGATCGAACCAAGGATTATATCACTGGACGCTACGGTTAGTCCGGAACGCAATCATGGCCAAGAACACAGAACATACAGTCAAAGCATTTGACGACGATATCGGCGAACTGCGCGCGCTCGTTTCCGAAATGGGCGGACTGGTCGAAGCGGCCATCGGCGATGCTATCCATGCCCTAAGCCGCCACGATCTCGATACCGCCACGCGGATAATCGCGGAAGATGCGCGGATCGATGAGCTGGAAGCCGAGATTGAGCGGCTGGCGGTGCGCCTTATCGCACTGCGCGCGCCCCTGGCTGACGATCTGCGCGAGGCGGTCGCCGCGATCAAGATCGCAACCGTTCTCGAGCGTATCGGCGATTATGCCAAGAATATCGCCAAGCGTGTGCCGATCTTTGATCGTCGGGGCGATATCGAACCGCTGAGCATCCTGCCGTCGATGGCGCAGATTGTTCAAGAGATGATCCATAATGTGCTCGACGCCTTTGCCGCTCGCGATGCGGCGATGGCAAAGACCGTGATCGAACGCGATTCAGCGGTCGATGATTTCTACGATAGCCTGTTCCGCGCCCTCCTTACCTACATGATGGAGAATTCGCACAATATTACCCAGTCCACGCATCTGTTGTTTATCGCCAAGAACCTTGAACGGGTTGGTGATCATGCAACCAACATTGCGGAAATGGTCTATTTCGCCGCCACCGGCGATTATCTCGAAGACCCTAACACGGGACAGGGTGACGAGCCCGACACCGAGGATATCGAAGAATGAGCAAGGCAAAACTCCTGCTAGTCGAAGATGATATGGCGCTGACCGAGCTGCTAATCTGGCATTTCGAGCGCGAAGAATTCAAAGTGAAGCATACCGTCGATGGCGAAGAAGCGCTGCTCCTGGCTCGCGAAAACCCGCCGGATCTGGTGCTGCTCGACTGGATGATCGAGGGCCTTTCCGGGATCGAAGTCTGCCGCCGCCTGCGGCGCATGCCCGATACCGCCAATGTTCCAATCATCATGCTGACCGCGCGTGGCGAAGAAGAAGATCGCGTGCGCGGTCTTGAAACCGGCGCCGATGATTATGTGACCAAGCCGTTCAGCCCGCGCGAACTGGTGGCGCGGGTTGGCGCGGTGCTCCGCCGTGTGCGTCCTGCCCTGGCTGGCGAGCCATTGCACCATGGCGATATCGCGATGGATACGGTGAGCTATAAGGTTAAGCGCGACGGCGAGACCATTCCGCTTGGCCCGACCGAATTCCGCTTGCTCAAACATTTTCTCGAACATCCCGGCCGCGTATTCAGCCGCGAACGGTTGCTCGATTCTGTCTGGGGCCATGACTCGGATATCGAGCCGCGGACAGTCGATGTGCATATCCGGCGACTGCGCAAGGCCCTGAATAAGGGCGGAAAGCAGGATATCATCCGCACGGTCCGTTCAGCGGGCTATGCGCTGGATGCAGAAGGCGTAGGATAACCCGCATCCGCCGGGCTCGCCGATACGGCAGATCAGAGCCAGGAAAATTCTGTTTGCCAGCCCGTTGCTAACGCAAACGCGGCGGGTTAACGCGCACGTCAACTGAATTCACAGCCAATCCATGGAGTCTCCATCATGTCCATTTCCTTTGAAGATAAAGTCGCCATCGTCACCGGAGCCGGCGGCGGATTGGGCCGCGCTTATGCGCTCGATCTCGCCAAGCGCGGCGCCAAAGTTGTCGTCAACGATCTCGGCGGCGCTCGCGATGGCACCGGCACCTCCGATGCTGCAGCCGAAGTGGTTGCGGAGATCGAAGCAGCTGGCGGTACGGCCATGGCCAATGGCGGCAGCGTGACCGATGAAGAGCATATGGCCGAGATGGTCGCCAAGACCAAAGAAACCTGGGGCGGCGTGCACGTCCTGATCAACAATGCCGGCATCCTGCGCGACAAGAGCTTTGCCAAGATGACGATGGAAGATTGGAAGCTCGTCATCGATGTGCATCTCAATGGCTCGGCGATCTGCACCAAGGCCGTATGGGAAACGATGCGCGAACAGGCCTATGGCCGCATTCTCAACACAGCCTCCTCAACCGGTCTCTACGGTAACTTCGGCCAAGCCAATTATGGCGCGGCCAAGCTCGGCCTTGCCGGTTTCACCAAGACGCTCGCCATCGAAGGCGCGAAGTATAATATCAAGGTGAACACGATCGCACCGATCGCTGGCACGCGCATGACTGAAGACATCATGCCGCCGGAAATGTTCCAGGCCCTGTCGCCAGAAAATGTGGTTCCGGCGGCGGTTTACCTGGTTGCCGAAGACGCACCGACCAACATGATCGTGGGCGCTGGCGGCGGCTTCTTCCATGCCGCCTATGTCACCCACACGCAGGGCGTTGCCCTTCCCGATGACCAGCGCAACGCCGAAGGCGTAGCCGCGGTCTGGGACGAAATCATCGATCGTGCGGAAGAATTCGTACCGCAGAGCGGCGCGGAACAGGGCGGACAGGCGTTCAAGAAGCTGCAGGCTCTGGCTGGCTAACTCAAGCCAAACAATCGAATAGTGAAGGGCGCGTCGGATTAACCGGCGCGCCCTTTCTATTTAGCACGCAAATTCCGGTCGTCATGTTCACCGCTGATCGTACCACCGTATTGCATCACTAATACAGCTGTGCTAGGGCCGCCCCATCCAAGGCACAATGAGGAAGGATGCCGATGTATAGCGAGAGCGATTTAGAGGCGGCGATCGACGCGGGAGCGTTGAACGAAGCCGATGTAGCCAAATTCCGCCGGTTCATGGCCGCGGACCGGTCCACCACCCTTGTCGATGAGGAGCATTTTCGCCTCATCACCGGGTTCAACGATATCTTTGTGGCGATTGCCAGCGTCTTGCTGCTGGTCGCCATCGCCTGGTTGGGCGGAGAGATTCAACCCTGGGTTGGCGCGCTTGGCGTTGCCGCAGCGGCATGGGGTCTGTCTGAATATTTCACCAAGGTCCGCCGCATGGCGTTCCCGTCGATCCTGCTGTTGCTCGCTTTTGTCGGCGGTCTTTTTGCTACGGTGGTCAGCGGATTGATCGGAGATGGAAACCAATATGGCCCGGGCGATGAAGCAACGGTAGCCACCTTCATATCGATTGCCGGCGTGGTCGCCGCAATCGGCGCCTTCTTGCATTGGCGGCGGTTCCGCGTGCCGATCACGATTGCGGCTGGCGCTGCAGCGGTGGTCGCGACCATTATCGGCCTGATGGCGGTTGCCACCGATGGCGAAATCGAACCGTTCCTGCATCCGCTTCTGCTGATTTCGGGCCTCGGCGTCTTTGCCCTGGCGATGCGCTGGGACATTAGCGATCCGGTCCGCGAAACGCGGCGTTCGGACGTCGCCTTCTGGCTCCACCTCTTGGCAGCCCCGCTGATCGTTCACCCGATCTTCGCGGAAATCGGCGTCCTCGAAGGTACGCTCAGCATGGGCGGCGCGGTGCTCGTCATTGGCCTCTATGTCGTGATGGCCGTGATCGCACTGGCGATCGATCGCCGGGCACTGATGGTGTCGTCGCTTGTCTATGTGCTGTGGGCACTCAATGGCCTCTTCGATCAGTTCGGCGCGGTTGAAACCAACATCGCCCTGGCGGCGCTGGTCATTGGTTCAGCCCTGCTGCTGCTCTCGGCCTTCTGGCACAATGCCCGCGGGCTGGTTGTGAAGCCGCTCCCCGAAGCGATTACCAACAGGCTCCCGGTAATCGGCAAGGAAACGGCTACGGCCTAAGGGCGGGCGGAGCTCCCCAACGGAGCTTCTGCCACGCCAGTCAACAGCAAAGGGCGGGAGGATGCACACGCACCCTCCCGCCCTTTTCTGATTCTAGTCTCCGACGATTTTGAGCAAACGCCGTTCAACCGGTGCCAATACCGGCGCCAGTTCATGGCCGCGTTTCAGGATCATCCCGGCTTCGTTGAGCAATGCCCACATCCCCTGCCGATTGCGCAGCGAGGGCCGTTTCTCGATCCGGTACTCGGGCTGTTCTGCCGTCCGGCGAAAGGCGGAGAAAGAGGCAAAATCCTTCTCGAAATTCATCGCATAGTCCCGCCAGTGCCCGGCCGCGACCATCCGACCATAGAGATCGAGGATACGGTTGAGTTCGGGGCGCTCAAAACCGACCTGGTTGGGCTTGGATTGACCATGCTGGCCGCTTCTTTTGGGAAATGGGGTAACTGTGCCCATCAGGCGCAATCGCTCTCCTGAGGCTCGTCTTCAGCGCCATCACGCTCGGCAATCAGGGCATCGAGCTGCTTGTGGAGCTGTTCCAACTCGCACCGCATCAGCTCAAGGCGCTGGGTCGATGGATCAAACATATCGCTGCACGGCGTACCATATGGAACAAAGCCTTCAGGCTTGTCCTCGGCCTCCATCAGCGTAGGCTTGGCGGGAATACCGACCATAACCGCGCCGGGTTGGACATCCTTGGTCACCACGGCATTGGCACCGATACGCGCGCCCTGCCCGACCGTGATCGGACCGAGGATCTGTGCGCCCGACCCGATAATCACGTCATCTTCAATCGTCGGATGCCGCTTGCCCGCGACACCATCGGCCGGGTTTGTGCCGCCCAGCGTTACGTTCTGATAGATGGTGACATTGTCGCCGATCTGCGCGGTTTCCCCGATCACCGTGAATCCGTGATCAATAAACAGATGGCGACCGATCTTCGCGCCGGGATGAATATCGATCGCCGTGAGGAAACGCGAAAAATGGTTCACGAAACGCGCAAGGAAAAACAACCGCCCGCGAAACAGTAAATGCGCGAAGCGATGATAGGTAAAGGCCCATACTCCTGGATAGAGCAAGACCTCCACCCGAGATCGCGGTGCGGGATCGCGAGACCGTATGGAATCGATATAGGCAATCAATCTGCCGGGCATCTTGCTTCTCCCGCGCCAGTGGCAATCCGCAACGTAATAATCGTTCAAGCGGAAAAAGACCAGTTCAACCGACTAATAGCCCACAAAGCCCAGCTATCTCAATATTGAATGTTGAAATCGATTAATAACCGTGTATTAAGCTATAAAACCGATTACGGAAGAACCTGCCATGTCGACTTATCTGCCGACTTTGAAACAGCTGCAATATCTTGTGGCGCTGCGCGATCATGGCCATTTCGGCAAAGCTGCCGAAGCCTGTTTTGTTACCCAATCGACCCTGTCGGCCGGTCTTCGTGAGCTGGAATCCCTGATCGGTATCACTTTGGTCGAACGCACGCGTCGGGTGGTTCGCTTTACACCGCTCGGCCTCAGCATCGCTGACAAAGCCCAGCGCGTTCTGCGCGAAGCCGAAGAGCTTTCAGAGATGGCTCGGGCCGCCGGTAAGCCGTTGTCCGGTGAAATGCGAATGGGCGTCATCCCAACCATCGCTCCGTTCCTGCTGCCCCATATTCTGCCCAAGCTTCGAACGGACTGGCCGGATCTCAAATTGTTCCTGCGCGAAGAGACCAGTCCAGCAGCATGCGATTCCCTGCAGCGTGGCCAGATTGACTGCATATTGCTCGCCCTCCCCTATAGCTGTGGCGAAGTCGATTATGCGGAGTTGTTCGATGATCGGCTGTTCGTGGCCTTTCCCGAAGGCGAACCCGCTGACCCGCCAAAGCAGATCTCGCCCGACACAATAGATGAAGGCAAATTGCTGCTGCTCGAAGACGGCCATTGCCTGAAGGATCATGCGCTCGCGGCATGCAACCGGCCGGAGCTGCGCGCAGAGGCCCGGATGATGGGAACCTCATTGCACACGCTCGTCCAGATGGTCGAAAATGGCCTTGGCACCACGATGCTGCCGGAGATGGCAATCGATGCCGGTATCTTGCGCGATACTCATATTGTCGCCCGGCCACTCGATGCCGATCACCCGTCTCGGACGATCGCCCTGGTGTGGCGCAAGAACAGTCCCCGCGAAAAAGATTTCCGCCTGCTGGCTGACGCAATGCGTGAGGCGGCCGCGTAGATAAATCGAGCCTGCCCAAAAGGGCAGATCTCGCTCTTTCTTGCGCGCTCAGTCCGCGGTCCAGCGATCGCGGGCCGTCTTATCATCGCTTCGCGATTCGACCCATTGCGTGCGCCCATCGGCAAAGATTTCGCGCTTCCAGAAAGGCGCGTCGGTCTTGAGCCAGTCGATCACGAAATGCACCGCATCCAGCGCATCGCCGCGATGGCGCGCCGAAGCCCCGACAAATACAATGCGGCTGCCGACCGGCAAGCGGCCAACCCGGTGAATGATGGTGAGGCTGTTGAGCGCCCAGCGTTCGCTCGCCTGCTGAGCAATCGTTTCCAGCGCCGAGACCGTCATCGCCGGATAGTGCTCAAGCTCGAGCGCCGTGATGCCGCCATCGCCGCGCACCAGGCCGACAAAAGTCGCAACTGCACCGGGCGCATTCTGTTCGAGCCGCGCAGATTCTTGCGAGAGATCGAAATCTTCCGGCCGGACCGAAACAAACGGCCTCATCCGCCTGTCACTGGCGGGAACACCGCCACCTCACAATTGGCAGGCAGCGGTGCATCGGGCGTGGAAAACTCCTGGTTCACCGCCATATGAAGCCGATCACGATCAGCAAAGGCAGTCGCATAACCATCGCCTCGTTCGGCAAGCCAGTCGATCAGCCCAGCCACGGTATCGACATTTGCCGGCGGCTCAACGCTCTCTTCGCTGCATCCGATCGCTTCCCGCACCCAGGCAAAATAGAGCATGTCGATGGCCATGGTCGCTAGTCCATATGCTTGAGGCCGGCGCGCAAATAATCCCAGCCGGTGATCAACGTCAGCGCCGCGGCCGTCCAAAGCGACACCAGGCCGACCATGTTGACCCAATCGAAATCCGTCCAGCCGCCGCGGTTCACCGCACCAGCCAATATCAGCGCACCGAGCGCCACCATTTGGAACGCGGTTTTCCACTTGGCCAACTGACTGACCGGCACCGAGACACTGAGCCCCGCCAGAAACTCGCGCAGGCCCGAAACAATGATCTCGCGCAACAGGATGACGATCGCAGCAATCACGTGCCAGCTATCGATATCGCGCGTGAACACCAGCATCACGATGACCGCTGCCACCATGATCTTGTCGGCAATCGGATCGAGAAAGATGCCGAGCTTCGACACCGTACCGGCCGCACGGGCAAGATAGCCGTCGAGATAATCCGTCGCGCCGACGATGCAGTAGAGCACGAAGGCGCAGCTATAGCCGAGCCACCCAGAATCCCAGAGCAGCGCCACCAGCACGGGCACCGCAAAGATGCGTGACAAAGTGAGAAGGTTCGGAAGCGTCAGCATGGTCCCGCCCTCCTAACCGCTTTTCGCCATCCGACAAAGCCTCGATCCGCATAGACCGACACAGCACAGCCCTTGGCGTGCCCGAATGGCTTCGCTATGCGTGACAACCAATCTCAACGCACCCCTTCCCTTTTCTCGAAGGACTGCATGCCAACATCGCTCGAACTTTTAACAAAGCGCCGTTTTGCGCCGCTTTTCGTCACCCAGCTACTGGGCGCGTTCAACGATAATCTCTTCAAGTTCGCGATGGTCGTGCTGGTAATCTACGAAATTTACGACGATCCGGCAGTCGAGTTTCAATTCAGTTCGATCTCCACTGCCTTGTTTATCCTGCCATTTTTTCTGCTTTCGGCGATTGCCGGTCAACTAGCCGACAATATGGACAAGGCGAAAATCATTCGCTTCGTCAAAACGCTGGAAATCGTGATCGCGCTGACCGGCGCTGCCGGGCTTATTCTGCAGTCCATCCCGCTAATGCTGACAGCATTATTTGCCCTTGGCGCCCAATCGACATTTTTCGGGCCTATCAAATATGCGATCCTGCCGCAGCATCTCAAAAAAGAAGAAGTGCTCGCAGGGACCGGCCTGGTCGAAGCAGGAACCTATGTCGCAATCCTGGGAGGAACGATCCTCGGCGGTGTGATTGTCGACTGGCTGGGCGCCTTCTGGGCGGCCATCTGGGTGCTTACTGTTGCGATCATTGGCCGCATCAGCGCGCATTTCGTGCCGGATGCCCCGCCGCAGAAGGAAGTCGAGCCGATCGACTATAATATCTTCCGCTCCTCCTACCGGCTGGTGAACGGGACGATGCATATTCGTCGGCTGTTCCTGGCGATCATCGCAATCAGTTTCTTCTGGACGATCGGATCGGTGCTGATCATCCAATTCCCGCCGCTCGTCAAAAATGTGCTGACCGCCGACCCGAAGGTTGCCAGCCTTTTCCTCGGCGTTTTCTCGATCGGCATCGCCATCGGCTCGATCCTCTCCAACCGGATCCTGAAAGGCGAAGTCTCCGCCCGGATCGCGCCCCTGAGCGTGATCGTCATGGGCGCCTTTGTGCTGGTGCTCTATTTCATCTCGATCAGCTGGGAAGGGCTCGAAAATGGTGAGCTCTACGATCTGGTCGGCTTCATCCTGCATGACGGCAGCTGGCTGCTGCTTGGCGTGTTGCTGGGCGTTGCAATTGCCGGCGGCATGTTCGTCGTGCCGCTCTACGCCTTCCTCACCACAACCGTTGACCTGAGCCAGACCGCGCGGACGATTGCGGCGAACAATGTCGTGAATTCAGGCTGCATGGTGCTCGGCGCGCTCGCCGCATTCGGTCTCAGCTTGCTCGGCGTGTCGACTACTGAGCAGCTATTCCTCGTGGCAGCGATGTGTTTGGTATCCTCCTGGACAGCCTGGCTGCTGCACAAGGCCTGCGATGAGGTTAAGCCTGCGCTCGGCTAGCCCAGGAACGTAAAGAAGAAGACAAAGCCCCCGGCCCATGTCGTGGCGAATAGCCGGACATTCTCGCTAAATATCGGACGACGCAATCGCGGCACGCGCCGCAGCGTCGCCGCAAACTCAGCCTCACTGGGCCGACGGATCATATCCGCAGTCAGCGACGCGTAGAGCGTTTCTGGGAGCGTTTCAGGAAGCGATTCGGTTGGGGCAGTTGCCATTCCCCGGCGTTAACACTTTCTTTACGATCTCGTTTACCGCAAATTAGGGTTAACCCGGACAGGCCAATTTCCTGTCCATTATCGGGACAACAGCAGCACTGTTTTCACTCGATTTTTCTAGCTGTCAGCCTCTTGGCGCGCAGCAATTGCCTCGGCCATTGCGACCAGCCCTTCGGCTTCAGCAAGATGTAGGCGCTCAACCATGGTGCCATCGAGATCGATGACCCCCTTCCCCTCATTTTCGGGTTCGGCAAAGGCCGCGATTATGGCCTGCGCATCTTCCAGCGCGCTGCGCGAGGGGGCAAATATCCGGTTGGCCGCCTCAAGCTGATCGGGATGGATTACAGTCTTTCCGTCAAACCCGAATTCACGACCCTGTTCGCATTCGGACGCAAGGCCCGCCTCATCGCTGATCGAATTGTACACACCATCGATCACAATCTTGCCATGCACCCGCGCAGCCATAACGGTCAGCGACAATGCCGTTTCGAATGCCGAGCGCTGCGGACGCAGCTTGGCCTGCATCTCCTTGGCAAGATCATTGGTGCCCATCACCAGCGCAGAGAGCTTCTTGCTCGCCGCGATCTCCGCAATATTGAAGATCGCGAGCGGCGTTTCGACCATGGCCCAGATCGGGATTTTGGTCGCAACCCCAAAATCAATATCACCCGGTTCGGATATTTTCGGCAGTAAGACGCCATCGGGCTTCACGGTTTTGACCATGGCAATATCGTCCGCACCCCATTCGGTGTCGGCTCCGTTGACGCGAATGACGGTCTCGCGCGCGCCATAACCTCCGGCCTTCACCGCCGCCGCCACCTGCTCTCGGGCATTGGGTTTTTCTATAGGCGCCACCGCATCTTCGAGATCGAAGATCAGGACATCGGCAGCAAGCGTCCTGGACTTTTCCAGGGCACGCGCATTGGCACCTGGCATATAGAGGCAAGAACGGCGAGGTCGGAAAGAGAGTTTGGTCATAGCCGCCCTTATTCCGCATGCTGCATCACAAACCAAGGTTGACGTGAACGTAAGGTATCGCGAGAGTGCGCCAAAACAGAATCATGGGAGAAGCGATCATGTCCGAAGCCGTCACCACCAATGCCGAAAATGGCGTTCTCACAATCACGATCAATCGGCCCGAAGCCAAAAATGCGGTGAACCGGGAGGTTGCCGAAGGTATCGCCGCAGCCATCGAGACGCTGGAAAGCGACGACAGCCTGATCATCGGCATCATCACCGGTGCCGGCGGTACTTTCTGTTCGGGCATGGATCTGAAAGCCTTTCTGCAGGGCGAGCTTCCGGTTGTGGCCGGCAAGGGCTTTGCTGGCTTTGTCGAAGATCCGCCTGCCAAACCGCTGATCGCCGCGGTAGACGGCTATGCACTCGCCGGTGGTATGGAACTCGCCATCGCCTGTGATCTCGTCGTGGCCAACAAGGACGCACAGTTCGGCATTCCCGAAGCCAAGCGCGGCCTGGCAGCAGGCGCCGGCGCACTGCTCCGCCTCCCCCGCCTGATGCCGCAACGCTATGCGATGGAACTCGCGCTGACCGGCGATTTCATTTCGGCCCAGCGCGCCGCGGAGATGGGCCTCGTCAATCGCGTGGTCGACGGCCCGGCGCTCGATGGTGCCAAGGAACTCGCCGCGACAATCGCCGAAAATGGCCCGCTCGCGGTAAAGGCCAGCAAGGAAGTCATCGTGAAGACTGAAGATTGGTCGCACGATGAAATGTGGGCCAAGCAGCAGGAAATCATCGGCGGCATTTTCCAATCCGAAGATGCCCGCGAAGGCGCGATGGCCTTTGCCCAGAAACGCAAACCCGAATGGAAGGGCCGGTAGAAACCAGGCCATTCAAACAGAACGACCGCCCGAGGAGAGACAAGAATGAAAACCCGTATCACCGAACTGTTCGGCATCGAACATCCGATCATCCAGGGCGGCATGCATTATGTCGGCTTTGCTGAGCTCGCCGCTGCGGTGTCCGAAGCGGGCGGCCTCGGTATTATCACTGGCCTGACGCAGAAAACGCCTGAAGATCTCGATAAGGAGATCAAGAAGGCGAAGGAAATGACGGACAAGCCGATCGGCGTGAACCTGACTTTCCTCCCGGCATTCACCACCCCGCCCTACCCCGAGTATATCGACGCAATCATCGAGAATGATATCAAAGCCGTCGAAACCGCTGGTCGCAATCCGCAGGAACATCTGCCGCGGATGCAGGAAGCGGGCATCAAGATCATCCACAAATGCACCAGCGTGCGCCACAGCCTGAAGGCCCAGTCGATTGGCTGCGATGCCGTGTCGGTTGATGGCTTTGAGTGCGGCGGCCATCCGGGTGAAGACGATATCCCAAACATGATCCTGCTGCCGCGCGCCGCCGATGAACTGGAAATCCCGTTCGTCGCATCCGGCGGTCAAGCCGATGCGCGCAGCCTGGTCGCGAGCCTCGCCATGGGCGCCGAAGGCATCAATATGGGCACGCGCTTTATCGCAACCAAAGAAGCGCCGGTGCATGACAATGTCAAACAGGCGATCGTCGATGCGAGCGAGCTGGACACCGCGCTTGTGATGCGCCCGCTCCGCAATACCGAGCGCGTGCTGAAGAATGATGCGGTCGAAGAAATTCTGAAGATCGAACGCGAAAAAGGCGCTGACCTCCAGATCACCGACATTCTCGATCAGGTTGCCGGTGTTTATCCGGAGATCATGATGGAAGGCACCATGGATCGCGGCGCATGGAGCTGCGGCATGGTTGCAGGGCTCATCAATGATGTCCCGACCTGCAAGGAACTGATCGACGGCATCATGGAAGAGGCCGAAACGATCATCAATCAGCGGCTCGAAGGTTTTCTCGCGGCTTAGCTTCCGCTTGCCGGCATGGGTACGGCCAGGAATTGCATGTCCTGGCCAACCACATCGATCCGTACGACGCGGCGATTGTCGCCACGCGTGACATAGACGTCATTGTCTGGCGATCCGCCGCGAATTTCATAGCGGATCGTGTCAAAATCTCCCGCAGGAGTGCTGATCTCGCCACCGGGATAGGCCGTAACCGTCACATCGGCGAAGGCGTTGCCGAGCGGGCCATACCAGTGAAAGCTCTCCGCAGTCCCTTCCGCTTCGCCCATCACCAGCGGCATAAGAAAGGCCACCGGGCGCGGCAGCGTGCCATCAGGTACGTTGAAATCTACTGGCTGCGTCTCCGTTTCCTCAACGGCATCGATAAAGCGACTGCCAGTTGCACGCCCATCGGTGAATTCGAGATTGAGAACCATATAGGACATGCCCCGATGAAATTGGAGATGGACCCTATCGAACTCCAGGCTCGGGGTGAGGTTGAAGGCAAGCGTCTCATAGACTTCTGCGCTCGGCATCATCGAGCGATCGTAGAGGATCACACCGTCCTCAGTCTTTATCCAGCCAAGCCGCATGAACCCGTCCCGCTCACCGCCATTGAACAGGCCAAGGAAAAACTCACCGCGGTCGGCCAGCGCCGATGCGGTTCGCGCGCCGACGCTGCCGTCAACCGGAACCTGCGCCTGAACCGCGCTCATCGGTTGAGCCAGAAGCGCTGCGCCGGCCAATGCGAAGCCTGCCACTGCGCGTGAAAACGGTTGGAATAGTCTGTGCATGCGATGCCCCTTTTTCTTGCGAAAACCGTATTCAGGGCATCTTCCAGCACAAAGCGCGATTCGACGAACGGCCGCTGGTGTTCGAGCGATAATCACAGCGCCGGCGGCCGAGCGGGGTTTAGACTGGCCTTTTCAGCCGTTCAGGCAGTCCGATCAGTCAAGCCGGTTCATGCAATCGAGCAAACGTGCCTAGGCGGTTGAAATCATGCCGCCGTCCAGCACAATGGTCTGGCCGGTCATCCAAGACGAGGCCTCGGAGCAAAGGAAAATTGCAGTTCCGGCAATATCCTCTGGCTTGCCCATTCTTCCGCGGGGAATCTGGGACAGTGCAAACTTCGTCATTTCGTCATTCTCGACGATCTGTTTGGTCATGTCGCTTGGGAAAAAGCCGGGTGCGATTGCGTTCACATTGATACGGCTCGATGCCAGATCTGTCGCCAGATGCTCGGTCAGATGGATCACGCCAGATTTGCTCGCGGAATAGGCATAGGTGGGCATTCCAGAATTTCTGATCCCGTTGATCGACGCGATGTTGATCACCCGGGCAGGCTCGTCGGCATTTCCACCCGCCTTCAGCAGCGGAAGGAACTTCTGGGTGGCGAAGAATATGGACTTGATATTGATGTCCATGACCTTGTCCCAGCCCTTTTCGGGGAAATCCTCCAGCGGCGCGCTCCAATTGGCGCCGGCATTGTTGATCAGAATGTCGATCCTGTCCTCATGCTTGCCGATTTCCTCAACAAGAGCTTCAATCCCCTCGACTTTCGACATGTCGCTCTGAATGGCGATACATTCTCCCAGTTCGGACAGCTCTTTGGCCTTCGCCTCAAGCCGTTCGGCCTTGCGCGCAGTGATGTAGACCTTGGCGCCATTCTCCAGCAGCCCACGCGCCATCATCGCACCAATACCGCTCGAACCGCCGGAAACGACAGCGACCTTGCCGCTGACATCGAAAAGGGATCTCATGTTCATCGCGCACTCCATGTGGTTCAGTTGACCATCCTCTTAAGGGCGCCCGTGTGCCGGTCAACAAAGTGGTGCTTCAACGCACCGAGAACATGGGCGCCGAGAATGATGTGAGAAACCGACCGTCGCGTTTCGTTGGAGCCAATCCAATCGCACGGTTATTCAACTCAGATTGTAGATATGGAAAATGGTGGAGCCGAGGGGGATCGAACCCCTGACCTCTACACTGCCAGTGTAGCGCTCTCCCAGCTGAGCTACGGCCCCATCATATTGGGAGCGGCGCATGTAACGCCGCCGCCCGAAATTGGCAAGTCAGCCAAACGCCCTAGCTATCGTCTTCCTTATCGTCGTCGCTGGCGCTGGTATCGACCTGAATATCGTCGTCGCCACCCAGATCGACTTCGTCGTCCGGGTTGATCTCGGCATCTTCATCGACATCGGCAACGAGATCCTCATTGTCATTGTCATCGCCGCCGGAAAGATCGGCATCGTCCTTCTTGTCTTTGTCGTCTTTCTTGGCGTCGTCAAAGATCACCGGCTGCTTTGATTTGAGAACCGGCTCAGGTTCCCAGATCGCTCCGCACTCGCTGTTGATACAGGTTACCGGATCGTCATTGCCGAGGTCATAAAAACGCAGGCCGCATTTCGGGCAGGTGCGTTTCGATCCCCATTCTGGCTTCACCATTATCTTGTGTCTTTCATCGGATAGAAAAATTGTCTGCTGGCGAAATGCCGCACTTCGCCGGGCGCTTGCCACATGGGATTGCCACTGTCAAAAGCCAAGGCCTTCAAATGCGATTTCGAAGCTGATGCTGCAGCACAGCCTCCTAAAAAGGACGACCATGTCAGAACCGATTCCCCGGACCTTTATGGCGCAAGGACCATTGCGTGGCCATGCCCGCGTTCCCGGCGACAAATCGATCAGCCATCGCGCCCTGATCCTGTCCGCAATGGCCACCGGTGAGAGCCGAATCGAAGGGTTGCTGGATAGCGAGGACGTGATCGCGACGGTGGCCGCTCTCTGGTCGATGGGCGCGCAGATTGGCCAGGATTCCAACGGCAATTGGGTCGTGAACGGGGTCGGGGTCGGCGGATTGCTGCAGCCGGAAACCGCTCTCGACATGGGTAATTCCGGCACCAGCACGCGGTTGTTGATGGGATTGGTCGCCAGTCACGCGATTAGCACGACCTTTATCGGCGATCCCTCCCTCTCCCGTCGGCCCATGGGTCGGGTGATCGAGCCGCTCTCCAAAATGGGCGCGAGCTTTTCGGTGACGCCGGAAGACCGCCTGCCGCTGATGGTGCATGGGCGGGTGCCGGCGGTGCCGATCGAATATCGCCTGCCGGTCGCCTCAGCCCAGGTGAAATCCGCGATCATGCTCGCCGCGCTCAATACACCGGGCGTATCGCGCGTGATCGAGCCGGAACGCACCCGGGACCATAGCGAGCGGATGCTCAAGGGGTTTGGCGCCGAGGTCACGGTCGAGGAAGTCGATGGCGAACGGATCATCAGCGTTACCGGCGAGGCCGCACTCCAGCCGCAGCTGATGAGCGTTCCCGGAGACCCCTCCTCTGCTGCCTTCCCGATGGTCGCTGCGTTGATCGTGCCGGGCTCTGACATCTGGATCCGTCATGTTGGCGTTAATGAGACGCGCATCGGCCTGATCGAAGTGCTGCGCGATATGGGTGCCGACATCTCCTACGCTAATGAGCGCGAAATCGGCGGCGAACCGGTGGCCGACATCCATGTCCAGCATAGCGCGCTCAAGGGCATTGAAGTTCCGCCCGAAATCGCACCGCGCATGATCGACGAGTTTCCAGTCCTGTTCGTGGCAGCAGCCATGGCCGAGGGGAAAACGGTTTGCACAGGCCTCAGCGAGCTGCGCCACAAGGAGTCCGATCGCCTCGCGGTGATGGCCAAAGGTCTCGCCCAGCTGGGCGTGCCGGTTGAAGAGAGCGACGATGGGCTGACAATCACCGGATCGGGCGGCGAACAGTTACGCGGAGACTATGCAACGCCCGTGATTGCCGCTGAACTCGATCACCGGATCGCAATGAGCTTTGCAGTGGCCGGCCTTGCGTCGCAGCATGGCGTGCGGATTGACGATATCCGCCCGATAGCGACCAGCTTTCCCAGCTTCCCGCCGATGCTCGAAGATTTGGGCGCCACCCTCCAATGATCATCGCGGTCGACGGACCCGCCGCATCCGGCAAGGGGACGATCGCCCGTGAGCTGGCGGCGCATTACGGCCTCGCCTGGCTCGATACCGGCCTGCTGTATCGCGCCGTAGGGGTGAGCGTGATGCGGGCAGAGGCGGATCCAGAGGATTCCGATGCGGCCCTGGCCGGCTGTGATTTCGCGGACGACCTGCTGGAAGACCCCGAACTGCGCAGCGAACGGGCCGGAAACTATGCCTCACGCGTATCCGTACACCCGGCGGTACGCGCCGCACTGATCGAGCGACAAGAACGCTTTGCAAACCAGCCGGGAGGTGCGGTTCTTGACGGTCGCGATATCGGCACGGTGATCGCGCCTCATGCCGACGCCAAACTGTTTGTAACAGCGAGTGCGCAAGCGCGCGCAGACCGCCGGTTCGCCGATGAAGTGAAGAGCAATCCGGATGCAGATCGCGATGCGATCCTCGCTGATATCGAAGCGCGCGACGAACGCGACTCAGAACGCTCCAGCGCCCCTCTGAAACGCGCAGACGATGCGGACTTGCTCGATACCACGAACCTGACTATATCAGCCGCCGTCCAGCGGGCGATTGCGCTCGTAGAAGCTCGGACGGGTAAGCGGTAACAACCGCATCCACCCAGCAACGTATCAGGCAACGGCGCATGCGCCGCGGTCTTGGTGCGTTTTTGTGCTTTTCGCACAGCGCCTAGCTTTTACGCCGAAAACGGCCACTGGATGCGGGATCGACATGGGGTCGTTTCTGCAATTTTGTTCCAAGACCTCCGGAGACAACCGGATGGCCTGAAACGAATATTCGAAGGACTATTTATTCATGGCAACTGCGCCGAACCCTACACGGGACGATTTTGAAAAACTGCTCAACGAAACACTGGGCGATGCTGACGGCTTCGAAGGCCGCGTCGTCAAAGGCACCGTTACCGGTATCGAGAATGATCTCGCGGTTATCGATGTTGGGCTGAAATCCGAAGGCCGCGTGCCGCTTCGCGAATTTGCGAGCCCCGGCCAAAAAGCTGAACTTTCCGTTGGCGACGAAGTCGAAGTCTATGTCGACCGCGTCGAAAACTCGAATGGCGAAGCAATGCTCAGCCGCGATCGCGCCCGCCGCGAAGCCGCCTGGGACCGCCTCGAAACAGAATATGACAAGGAAGCCCGTGTCGAAGGTACGATCTTCGGTCGCGTCAAAGGCGGCTTCACCGTCGATCTTGGCGGCGCCGTGGCCTTCCTTCCCGGCAGTCAGGTCGATATCCGCCCCGTGCGCGACGTCACCCCGCTGATGGATATTCCGCAGCCGTTCCAGATCCTCAAAATGGATCGTCGCCGTGGCAACATCGTTGTCTCGCGTCGCGCCGTTCTGGAAGAAACCCGCGCCGAACAGCGTTCGGACCTGATCCAGTCGCTCACCGAAGGCCAGGTTATCGAAGGCGTCGTCAAGAACATCACCGATTATGGTGCGTTCGTTGACCTCGGCGGCATTGATGGTCTGCTGCATGTCACCGACATGAGCTACAAGCGCATCAACCACCCGTCCGAGATGGTCAATATCGGCGACAAGGTTACCGTGCAGATCGTCCGCATCAATCGCGAGACGCAGCGCATCAGCCTTGGCATGAAACAGCTCGAAACCGATCCTTGGGATGGTGCATCGGCCAAATATCCGGTCGAGGCGAAGTTCACCGGTCGGGTTACGAACATCACCGAATATGGTGCTTTCGTCGAACTGGAATCCGGCATTGAAGGCCTGGTCCATGTGTCCGAGATGAGCTGGACGAAAAAGAACGTCCATCCGGGCAAGATCGTTTCGACGAGCGAACAGGTTGAAGTCGTCGTTCTCGAAGTTGATGAAGAGAAGCGCCGGATCAGCCTTGGCCTGAAACAGGCACAGGACAATCCGTGGGATAGCTTCGCAGATCGCTTCCCGGTTGGTGCCGAAGTCGAAGGTGAAGTCAAAAACGCTACCGAATTCGGCCTGTTCATCGGCCTCGATGGCGATGTCGACGGCATGGTTCACATGTCGGACATCAGCTGGGGCGTTTCCGGTGAAGAAGCCCTTGAACTTCATCACAAAGGCGAAACCGTCAAGGCAATCGTTCTCGACGTGGATCCCGAAAAGGAACGCATCAGCCTCGGCATGAAGCAGCTCGAACGCGGCGGCGCATCGACCGACACCGGCGATCTTCGTAAAGGCAAAGTGGCTACGGTCACCGTGCTCGATGTTCGCGATGGTGGCCTCGACGTACAGGTTGGCGACGATGGAGCCACCGGCTTCGTCAAGCGCTCGGATCTGGGTCGCGACCGCGACGAACAGCGTCCGGACCGTTTCCAGGTTGGCCAGAAATTCGACGCGATGGTCGTCGGTTTCGATCGCTCGAAAAAGCCGAACTTCTCGATCAAGGCGCTTCAGGTTGCCGAAGAGAAACAGGCCGTCAAACAATATGGTTCGACGGATTCCGGTGCGAGCCTCGGCGATATTCTCGGCGAAGCGCTGAAGCAGAAAGGCGATGACTCAGACGACAGCTAAAGCCGTCATCTGAGCGATTATCGCGCAGGATCAGAGGCCTGCGACTCGCGAGTGGGACATTGTCTCATAGCGTGGTCTCAGGCCTCTTTTTTTGCTCGTTAATCACGAATTCCCCAAAAATCAGACCGATTTGCGGGCATTTCACCATGAAACCTGCCCAATCGCCTTGAAAAAGATGGCAAAGCGGAACATTACGGAATTGCACGGGTCATAAGCGCGGAGACACGCGTCTGGCCTCTGCCGCAATGGCAAAGCCATGTGAAATAAGAGTCGCAAACTAAAATGTTTTGGGGGAAACGCGCATGATTCGATCTGAGCTTGTGCAGAAGATCGCCACCGACAATCCTGACCTCTCGGCCAAGGATGTCGAAAAACTCGTGAACTGCTTCTTTGACACGATTACCGACCAGCTCGCCGATGGCGGACGGGTTGAGCTTCGTGGCTTCGGTGCCTTTTCGACGCGTGACCGAAAAGCACGCATCGGCCGCAACCCGCGCACCGGGGCTTCGGTTAGTGTTCCAGCCAAGCGCGTGCCCTATTTCAAACCGGGCAAGGAAATGCGCGAACGCCTTAACGACTAAGGCGCGCGCACTTTGCGCTTGTAACACGAAGACAGTTCAGCCACGCATTTCCAGATGCGGACGTGGCGAAACCGGTAGACGCTGCAGACTTAAAATCTGCTTCCCGTAAGGGAGTGCGGGTTCGAGTCCCGCCGTCCGCACCAAAAGCGCGAAAAGTTGTTCACTGTACCATATTCGCGCTAGGCTGCTGGTTACCCAATCAACCAGCCGGGACACCTGATCGATGACGCTCTCTCGCCGAACTTTCCTACAATATGGCCAGGCGGCTGGTCTCTTCTATTCAGCAACTGCACTGGGCGGCCTAACGGCTCTGACATCGTCGGCCCGTGCCAATCCCCTTGTTCCGGACCCTGAAGCGCTGATCGACCTTCCCCAAGGCTTTTCCTATTCGGTTGTGTCAGAAACGGGCGGCATGATGGCCGATGGATTTTTTCGGCCTGGCCGTCCCGATGGCATGGCCTGTTTCGCTGATCCAACAAATGCAGATCGCTGCATCTTGATGCGCAATCATGAAAATTGGCCGGACACCACCGATGGCAGCCCGTTTGGCGAGAATAACGAGCTGCTATCGCGCGTTCCCGAAGGCAAGATTTTCGGCCTGAAACCTGATGGCAGCCCGTTTTTCGGCGGCGTCTCCAAGGTCGTGTACGATATGCGTCGCGGAGAGCTGGTTGAGGATTATCTCGTATTGACCGGCACTTCGGCCAACTGCGCTGGCGGGGCAACGCCATGGGGATCCTGGCTGACCTGCGAAGAAGCCCCCCGGCGACCACCGGAAGAATCGCAACGCTATCACGGCTTTGTCTTCGAAACGCCGTCATCTGCAACCGGCTTGATCGACCCGGTGCCGCTGACTGCCATGGGACGCTTTGTCCATGAGGCCGTGGCCGTCGATCCGGATACCGGCATTATTTACCTCACTGAAGATAGCCCGACCGGTCTCTTCTATCGCTTTTTGCCGAACAGCCCGGGTCAGTTACACCTGGGTGGCCGCCTCCAGGCGCTGGTGATCCGGGAATGGCCGTCGGCCAATACCAGTAACTGGCCGCGGGATTGGGGTGGCGCAGGATTGGGTGAAATTGGCCAGGGCAGATCCTATGCGGTCGACTGGATCGACCTGAACGATGTGGAATCACCCGATGCGACCTTGCCGGCCCGCGGCTATGCGGCGGGTGCAGCTCAGTTCTTCCGTGGTGAAGGTATGGATTATGCCCGGCGGCCCGATGGCAGCGGCGGTGACATCTATTTCAACTGTACACAGGGCGGCGTCCAGCGGGCGGGTCAGGTGTGGCGATATTCGCCAAGTCCGTCGGAGGGCCAGGGCGATGAAACCGGAACGCCAGGCCAACTGACCCTGGTGTATGAATCGCCGGGCGCAGATTCGCTCGACATGTGCGACAATCTGGTTGTTGCGCCCTGGGGCGATCTCATCCTGTGTGAGGATGGTCGCGGCGAGAATTATCTGCGCGGTCTGACACCCACGGGAGAGATTTACGACGTCGCCCGCAATGCGCATCCATTGAAGAGCGAGTTTTGCGGTGCCTGTTTTTCGCCGGACGGAAGCACGATGTTTGTGAACATCCAGGTTCCGGGCATCACGCTCGCAATCCGCGGACCTTGGGAAAGCCTAAGCAGCTGATCTTGGCCGTGGAGCATTGGCGGCGCTTGGCGTAATGTAGCGTCGTGCTGCAACGACTGATCTTCGCCCTCATGCTGTATGGAGCGCTGGCTGCCTGTGGCGGGCCACAGACCGGCGCATTGCCGTCCGAGACGCTTGTCCGGCTTGCCGATGACGAGGTGAAGTCGCTCGATCCCCACAGCGTGTCCGATCTCGCGTCCTTGCGCGTTGCATCCGACCAGTTTGAAGGCCTGACGCGCTATGCCGCGGATGGCAGTATCGAACCTGGCCTGGCGGCGGATTGGGCGGCTTCTGACGATGGGTTGGTGTGGGAATTCGCCTTGCGCGACAACCTGGTTTTTTCCGATGGCGAGGCGATCACCGCAGCGGTTTTCGCAGCGGTTTTTGCGCGGCTTCGCGATCCAGTCACGGCCGCGCCGACTGCCTCATTGTTCGATGCGATCGCGGCGGTGGATGCCCTTGCTCCTGATACTGTTCGGGTCCGCCTGAATTATCCCTATCCAGCAATAATTGAGCTGCTGGCGCATCCGGCAATGGCCGCCTTGCCGCTCCATCGGATCGAGGCGGACCGAGACGGCTGGACCAGCGATCGACCGCTGGTCACCTCGGGTCCGTATCGGCTCGCCGATTGGACATTGAACGACCGGGTGCTGCTCGAACGCAATCCGCGCTGGCATGGCGGCGAAGCGCCAATCGCTGAGATCGCTTGGCGGCCAGTCGATGATAGCCTTACGGCAATGCGCATGTTCCTGGCGGGCGGCGCAGACATTGCAGGCGAGTTCCCTTCGACACGGCTTGAGTGGCTTCGGGCGCGCCGTCCAGCCGAGACCCGCATCACCGACTATCGCGGCGCTTATTATTTCGCCTTCAACACACGCCAGCCGCCTTTTGATGACGCGCGCGTGCGGCGTGCATTGAGCCTCGCCATCGATCGGCGCTGGATCTCTGAAGAGCTGCTCGCCATCGGTACGCAACCGGCCTGGGGCATCATCCCGCCGGGGATGTCGGGGCTTGATCCGATAGCGCCGGCGAGTGCGGCGATGGATCGCGAAGCGCGCCTGGCTGAGGCGCGTGCGATGTTGGCCGACGCGGGTTATGGTCCAACCAACCCGCTCAGCTTTGATATCCGCTTCAACAGTGCGGCGGAGCATCGCCGGATATCGGTAGCGCTCGCAGCCATGTGGGAGCCGCTGGGCGTCGAGGCGCAGCTCTTCAACAGTGAAGCGACGTTGCATTTTTCCGCGTTGCGCCGGGCCGATTTCACACTCGCGCGTTCAGGCTGGATCGGGGATATCTCGGCGCCGGAGAATTTCCTCGCTGTCCATCGATCGGACGCCGGCGTGATCAACTATTCCGGCTATGCCAGCGCGGAATATGATAGCGCGCTTGATGCGGCGCTCAATGAGCCGGACCCCGAGCGCCGGGCAGAGAGGATGCGGGCGGCCGAAGCGATACTGGTGGCGGACGCGCCAATCCTGCCAATCTATTACTACGTCAGCCGATCATTGGTTTCCGAGCGGGTCTCGGGCTGGGTCGATAACTCGCCCAATGTCCATCCGAGCCGGACGCTGCTACTCAATCCAGCGTCATGATCCGCCAACGCGTCTCGATTCTTGCTCCGCTTCTCGGCTTGTTGGCCGTCGCTTGCACCGATAGCGAGGATGCTCGCGCGCTGCGGGTCGACATGCTGGCCGAGCCGACGGATTTCTCAAACCCGATCGCCGCTCTCCCCTCGCCTGCCGATGCGTTGCTGCTCGAGGCGACCGCACAAGGCCTGGTCCGGTTGGACGGCGAAGGGCAGATCGAACCGGCCCTGGCCCAACGCTGGATCGTGCTCGACGAGGGCCAGACCTATGTGTTCCGCCTCAACGATGTCACCTGGGATGACGGAACCGCCGTCACCGCAGGCCAGGTCGTGCAGCAATTGCGCACCGCCAGCCGTGTCAATCGCAACAACCGGATCGCGGCGCTGCTCTCCGATATCGAGACGGTAAATGCGGTCACGCCAATGGTTGTCGAGATCAACCTCACCCGGCCGCGCCTCGATTTCCTGCAGCTTCTCGCAACACCGGACCTCGCTATCTTCGTCGAAGGCGCCGGCCTTGGGCCCTATGAGATTGCCGATGGCTATGAACCCGATAGCGAAATGATACTGCTGGCGCCGCGCCGCGAACCGCCCGAAATCGTTGACGACGAGATTGTCGAACTCCCCCCGATCGCACCCAGCGAAACAATCGAGCTCAGATTTCGCACAGCCGCAACGGCGGTCGCGCGGTTTGACGCCGAACTTGCTGATATCGTGCTGGGCGGCAGCTGGGCGACGCTGGTGCTCGCAGAAGCTATCAATCCGAATTCCAATCAGCTCCAGATCGATCCCGTCGACGGGCTCTACGGTCTCGCAATTGTCGAACAAACCGGCTTTCTCGAAACGCCGCAGAATCGTGAAGTCCTTTCGCTCGCCATCGATCGCGGTCAACTGGCCGGCTATTTCGGCGCCGACCTCGCCGAAGCGCGGCTGACCATCGTCCCGGCCGACGTCGATGGGCTGCTCGATCCCGTCGGCCCGCCCTGGGTCAACAGTACGATCGCGCTCCGCCGCGCCTTTGCGCGCCAGGCGGTGGCAAGCTGGACTGCCGATAATGGCGATATCGAACCGCTACGCATCGCGCTTCCAGATGGTCCCGGCAGTCGGGTCGTTTTTGCCGTTCTCCGCACCAACTGGGCGGCAGTCGGCATTCCCGTTGAGCGGGTGGCCTGGACCGACGACGCAGATCTCAGACTGATCGATCGCGTCGCCGCGACAGAAAGCGCAACCTGGTATCTCGAGCAGTTTCGCTGCAATCGCGGTCTTCCCTGCAGCGATGATTATGCCGACCTGCTCGAACAGATCGACGAAGTGGAATCGGACCGCGTCCGCGCCATCCGGATCGGCGAAGCGGCGACCGAATTGCAGCGGCTTACCCCCTATATCCCCCTGCTCCGACCCATTCGTTGGTCATTGGTTTCGCCCAGAATTTCGGGCTTTACACCCAATAGATTTGGCAGCCACCCGCTCGACACACTGGGTGCGCCACCTAGCTAAAACACCTCTCAATACCTACATAAAGGGTGGGTGCGGACCTGTTCTTCCGCAATATCATTGAGTTTAAAGAGGTTTTTCATGGCGCTTACGCAGGATCATCTAGACAAGATTACAGCCAATATGCCCGAGATCGGGCGCGATCCGGCTTCTGTTCGCCAACGCATAGAAGCCATGGAGGCGGTGCTTGAGCGCGGTTTCACCATGCCAATCATCAACCGCGAATTCGGCCTTGATTTCATTCTCGGTCTGATCCCGGTAATCGGCGACATCATCGCGGCTGTAATGGGCACCTGGCTGGTCTGGGAAGCGCGCAACCTCAACATGCCCAAATGGAAAATCGCCCGCATGTTCGGCAATATCGGTGTCGATCTTGCCGTGGGCGCGGTTCCCTTCATCGGCGACGCGGCTGACTTTGTGTTCCGGTCCAACACGCGCAACCTGAAGATCATCCGCAAGCATCTCGACAAGCATCATCCCGAAACGATGGTGATTGAGGGCGAAGTCCGCCGCTAGCTGCGTCCGCGCCAGATCCGCAATCGTTCATTGGGCCGCGCGCCCCGTTGCCGCGCCGGGCAGCGTTGCGGTCGAAAATCCCGAGCCAGGCAAATTCGCACTTCGGTGAGCCAGCCGCGACTGTTGCTCTGCACCCGCACCATATCCGCAGTTACGCCGCGATTGGCGGCCGCAAAAGCATCCGCAAACTGCCGCACGGTCAAGTTGCGTCGCGACAGCGCGTCCATATCGGGATAGCGGACCGCGCGGTACATGATCGTTCCGGCCCGCAAATAGCGACCCGGATCGCGCGTCATGCAGCTCCCATGCTTGGCCCATTCGCGCTGAATCAGGTGGACCGAGGGGGTCGTGCAGAGATGTTGGCGCACCAGGCGCGGCGACAAGGCATTGACCGGCCGACACCATTGCGGCCAACGCGAACCATTGGTCTCGGGCCATAGGCCATGCAGGATGAAGCCGAACTGCCCGGCCCCGCCATTGGCGATACCCCCACATTGCATGCGGTGACTGGCATCGCCTCGCCGGGTCCGGCAAAATTCGGGTGACCAACTCAACGCCAGGACATGACGCGTAACCGGTGCAGTGCGCGCTTCACCGGGTGGAATAGAGACGGCGCGCGGGGCAGCGACCCGATCCGGGATCCGGCATTCACGGGCCTGGGCATGCACGCCTGCGGGAAGTGAAAAAAGGGCGACAATAAAACCGATTACCCTGAGCTTGTCGAAGGGTTGTTTTGTTCTTCTCCGTGCCAACCCAAAGAAAGTGCAGGGCTTCGACGGGCTCAGCCCAAACGGTAGTCTGGCTGTTATCATATCTCGGCGAAGTCGAGGCCGATATCGGCGGCAGGCGCAGATTGGGTCAGCCGGCCAACGGAGATAAAGTCGACCCCGGTCTTTGCAATCTCGTTGATACTGCCCAGCGTAACTCCGCCCGAGGCTTCGGTCGGCACCCGATCGTCAACCATATCGACGGCATGGCGGAGCATTTCGGGCGGCATGTTGTCGAGCAGCAAATGTGTAGCTCCCGCCTCCAGCGCCGGTTCGATCTGGTCGATCCGGTCTACCTCGACAATGATCCGATCAATGCCGGCACTGACTGCCCGGCGCACGGCTTCGCGGACGGATCCGGCGACGGCCACATGATTGTCCTTGATCATCGCCGCATCCCACAATCCCATGCGGTGGTTCTGCGCGCCGCCCATGCGGGTCGCATATTTCTCCAACGCCCGCAGTCCCGGAATCGTCTTGCGCGTGTCGAGCAAGGTCGCGCGCGTACCCGAAATTTCCTTCACATAGTTCCGCGTCATGGTCGCGATTCCAGACAGATGCTGCATGCTGTTCAGTGCTGATCGTTCCGCTGTCAGCATGGGCCGGGCCAAACCGGTGAGACGCATAAGATCGGTACCGGCAGGAACGCGATCGCCATCTTCGACCAACGCGTCGATTTCGACATTCGGGTCCAGCGCCCGGAAAAAAGCTTCCGCAATCGGCATGCCCGCGACCACAATCGCGTCGCGGCTGTCCATCACACCTTCAAAGCGCGCCGTTTCCGGGATCACAGCCGCCGATGTAATATCGCCAATCTCGCCAAGGTCTTCGGCGAAGGTCGATGCGACAAAGGCATCAAGATCGAAACGGTCGAGGGCAAATTCAGTCATGAATCAGCTAATATACGAGCATAAGCGTCATTGCGAGCGCACCGAAGCAATCCAGAGCGGATGGGCACCCGGCATGCGGCTCTGGATTGCCACGTCGCCTAACGGCTCCTCGCAATGACGAATAGTGATGAGCGCGCCGGAGCACATAAAATACTTATGCAATAATAATCGTCACCCTGAACTTGTTTCAGGGTCCACCGCTCCACAGGTCCCAGTCGGTTCGAACTGATAGGTGGATGCTGAAACGAGTTCAGCATGACGGAAGATTGGAAGCGCTCTGTGCTCCGGCGCAGGCCGGAGCCTAGGCCAGAACCGTTCGAACTGGGCTCCGGCCTGCGCCGGAGCACAAGAGTGCCCAAATACTCCGTATATCCTGAGCCTGTCGAAGGATTGTCCTTACTTAAGCCGTAGAATCGAAGGACAGCCCTTTGACAAGCTCAGGGCAAACGATCACTGGTTCGCCGCAGCCTCGGGATCGCCGACATCGCCCTGCCCTACCGTAGCGCCGGCCATTTCGAGCATCTTGTCGAGGCTTTTCTTCGCCTGCACGCGCAATTCCTCGTCGAGCTCAATTTGCGGCTCAAGGTCACGCAGTGCCACGTAAAGCTTCTCCATCGTGTTCAAGGCCATATACGGGCAGATATTGCAGTTGCAGTTTCCGTCCGCACCTGGCGCGCCGATAAAGGTGACGTCAGGGAGCGCTTTTTCCATCTGGTGCATGATGTGCGGCTCGGTCGCGACAATCACGGTATCGCTTTCGGTCGCTTTGGCTTCGGCCAAGATAGAACTGGTGGAACCGATATGATCGGCATGATCAAGGATCGCTGCGGGGCATTCGGGATGCGCCAATACGGGAGCGTCTGGATGCTGCGCCTTGAGCTTCAGAAGCTCAGTTTCCGAAAACGCTTCATGGACAATACAAACGCCGGGCCAGAGCAGCATATCCCGGCCCGTCTTGCGCGCCATATAGGCACCCAGATGCTTGTCCGGCGCAAATATGATCTTCTGATCCTTGGGAATCTGGTTGAGAATTTTCTCAGCGGATGAAGAGGTTACGATGATATCCGAAAGTGCTTTCACAGCGGCCGAACAGTTGATGTAGGTCAGCGCGATATGATCGGGATGCGCATCGCGGAACTCCTTGAACTTGTCCGGCGGGCAGCTGTCTTCCAGGCTACATCCGGCCTTCAGATCCGGCAGCACGACAATCTTTTCCGGGGAAAGAATCTTGGCCGTTTCCGCCATGAACTTGACGCCGCAAAAGGCAATGACGTCAGCATCGGTATCCGCCGCCTTGCGCGAGAGATCGAGGCTATCGCCGACAAAATCGGCAATGTCCTGAATTTCCGGATCCTGGTAATAATGGGCAAGAATAACCGCGTTCCGCTCCTTGCGCAGCCGGTTGATCTCTTCCTTGATGTCAACACCAGCCAAGCTGCCGCCAATACCTTCGCGTGCGTCCATGATTCTGCTCCTTTGGAACCATATAGGAACTCAAAAAGCGATTGTCTCGGGTGGATATGAGATGGATCGGCGGGGAAGGGCCCGTCAAATCGTCGTTGTTCGCAGAAGGATATCCCGTCACCCTGAACTCGTTTCAGGGTCCACCGCGTAACAGGCGCAGTCTGTGCGGTCTGATGAGTGGATGCTGAAACCAGTTCAGCATGACGGAAGATTGGGAGCGAGCCGTGCTCCGGCGAAGGCCGGAGCCCAGTCCGGACGGTTCGGGTCTAGGCTCCGGCCTGCGCCGGAGCACAGCATGTTTGCGATTATCCTGAGCCCTTCGACAGGCTCAGGCCTAACGGCAATAGGACAGTTGAAAGCATCGCTCCCGCGAAGGCCGCTAACGCTTACCTTCACGTATCTCGCCAAGCACGTCGCGGGATCGATCCATCTGGTTGGGATTGACCTCATTGGCAAACTGGGCGCGCACCGTCGCATCGATGCCAGCGGCACGGAGCGGGAGCTGGAAGTTATTTTCTACCGCCCGTCGCGCGGCATCACGCGCCAGCCGCATTGTTGGTGCGGCCTGGGCCTGACGCATCAGGGAGCGTTGGCCTTCGGCACGATTGGCTTCGTCCAGCGTCTCTTCGGCATCGGTAACCGCGATCAGGATCCCACCATCATCATATTCGCGGATCGCGGCGATATCGATAGCGGGCTCGGACACGGTGAGATCCGGCATGGTGACGGTGAGAATATTCGATCCCGCATCCCAGGCGACATCATCCTCGCCCAATTGACTGAGATTGAGCTCATAGCGGACCGTGCCGGGCATGATCAGCGTCTTGCGCGCAGAAAGGCCAAAGCGGCGCTGGGTGGAGGTAATCACGGCCACGAAGCGGGCGGAAAAAGGAATCAGTGTGTTTTGTTCGCGCAAGCCCTCAAGGCTGGAGCTGGCGATAGTCTCAGGATCCGGGCCGCCGCCAAAGACACGGCTCGTGATGCTGCCAACCCCGACAAAGAAGATCGTCACAAGCGCGACCAGAGTCAGCAGGCAGCCAAGCGCAAACCAGCGGCCCGAGCCCTGGCGGATCATGATCACCGGCGGTTCGCGCGGCGGCGGCTCATTCGGCCCGCCCGGTGGATCAATTTCTATGCGGCTGTCTTCGACCATGTCTCATCATTCTCTTCGACCAGGCCGCGATCGCGAAGATCGATCAGATGGGCGAGGACGGAACGTCCGGCGGCGCCATGGAGGCGCGGATCGATACCTTTGTACATTTTGGCGACCATGTCCGGGATAGCGACCAGGCCGTCATCGATGGCGCGCAAAATCTGGCCTTCCCGCTGTTTACGGTGGCCCATCAGGCCGCGCGCATAACGCCGCGCTTTTTGCACCGGTTCGCCATGCGCCGGATAGTAGAGCGTTTCCTCCCGCTCAACGAGCTTGGCGAGGCTTTCCATATAATCTTTCATATCGCCGTCAGGCGGCGCGATGACAGTTGTCGACCAGCCCATGATATGATCGCCGGTGAAGATCGCATCCGCCTCATGCAGCGCAAAGCAGAGATGGTTGGAGGTGTGACCGGGGGTGGCGACCGTTTCGAGTGTCCAGCCGGTCTCGGAGATGATCTCACCATCACTGAGCACGCGATCTGGCGCGTAACTGCGATCGAAGGCGGCATCCGCACGCGGGCCACCATCATCGATGGCGAGAAACGCGCAGCCGACGATTTCCGCGCCGGTCGCCTCTTTGAGCGGTGCAGCCGCGGGGCTGTGATCGCGATGGGTATGCGTGCAGATGATGTAGCGAATGGTTTCGCCTTTGGTCGCCGCAAGGATTGCATCGATATGGCGCGGGTCTTTGGGGCCCGGATCGATGACCGCGACATCGCCATGGCCGACAATATAGGTCTGCGTACCGGTATAGGTGAACGGTGAGGGATTGGGCGCAAGGACGCGGCGCACCTGGGGGTGCAACTCCATTGTCAGGCCGGTCGGCAGGTCATCAGGCAAGTTCATCTGCCCCATGTGGCAAGTTGCGAGGCATCGGAAAAGGGTAAGCGACGAAAAAAGGGGCAGGACTGGTGCCCTGCCCCCTTTCCTCCTGAACCGTGCCGGAGGGGCTCCGGCGGGTCTCCTCAGGCTTATTCGCCGAGGCGCGCGATACCGGCATCGAGCCGGGCCAGCACCATCGTCCGAATATCCTCGGGGATTTCAGCGTCTGCGGCGACTTCGCTGCGGGCTTCGCGCATGCCTTCAAGGGCCTCCGCGCGCCCTTGCTGACCCAGCCGTTCGCGGCAGATCATGATGCGGATCCGTTCCCGACCGGTCGCCGGGTCGACGCTCTCATCGGTGTGCACTGCCTCGCCATTCGCGTGGCATTGCTCAAGCGTTTCGACATCGGGGATCATCGCCAACAGCTCTTCGCGATCCGGGATCATCTCGCGCAGCTCCGCCTCGTCGGGGATCATCTCCCTGAGTTCGGCTTCGCTCGGTATCATCGCACGGATCTCCGCCTCGCTCGGGATCATGGCGGCAATTTCCTCTTCACTGGGAATCATCGCTTCAATCTCCTCTCGTGTTGGAGCCTCGCCATCCGACCGATAGGTGTAAACTCGGCGGTGGGTAGTTTCATCGTGAGCTTGATGCGCGGCGAGCCGTGTATGTTCCTGATGCCGCTCGCCATCATGCTGCGTTACCTGCTCATCTCCTGGTGCCTGTGCGATGGCGTAACTCACGGTAGCCGTCATCGGCAGCGCCACGAGCAGTCCGGCGCCGATCGCGATCCGCCCAACTGCAACGCGCAGCCGAGATTTGTCATTCATAGCCATTGTTTTTAGCCTTTTTTTCAATGATTGGGGATTGTCGAGGACGCTGGAGAAAAGCAGCGCCTGGCCGGAGGAGGCTTTGGCAACCGCGCGGCCATAGGCCGGTCGGTCGTCCGAAATCGTTTGAGAAAGCACTCGCGCGTCGCATGCCGCTTCCTGATCAAAGCGGAATGCCCGCCATGCGATCCAGGCGATCGGATTGAACCAGTGCAGGCAGAGCGCAAAAAATGCGATCAGGTTGATCAAGAGATCGCCCGATCGGTGATGCGCAAACTCATGGGCGAGCGCTAGGTCTCGTTCCCGCGCGCTATAGTCGCGATAGAAATTGGGCGGCAGGGCAATGTGTTTACGGACTACGCCAAATGCTATGGGGCCAGTAATGCCGCGCGCCTGGACGATCCGAATACCATTGGCCCGGCCTAGTTCATCTGATTCTTCGAGGATTTCCTCACACTCGCGGAAATGATCAGTAACGCGCCACAGGAAGAGTAGCGAGGCACCGGTTAGCCAAACCGTCACTAGCGCTACTGTCCAATCGGTCCCGCCGGTTTGCTGGTTGCTTGCCAGTGCTACTAGAACTTCGGGTTGCAAGAGAATCGACGGATCTGCCGATAATGGACCGCCAGATGCTTCGATCGTCCGCTCGATCGTCGGCATGAAGAAGCGAGCAGCTGGTATCAGCCACAGCGCATATGCAACGCGCGCACCACACAGCTGCGTTACCGGGCCGCGAACGGCCATGACGAGTGCCATCAATATTGTCGTGGCAATGAAAGTATCGGCCAGCCATTCGGTCATGACTTGAGCTCCCCGATCAGCTTTTCGATCTCGTCGATGTCGGAATCGCTGAGTCCGTCTCGTTCGGCGAGGTGCGCAACGAGGGGGGAAATTTTCCCGCCGAAGAGCCGATCGACAAATCGCCGGGATTCGCCGCGTATATAGTCCGACCGAGCAATCAGCGGCGAGTATAGGAACCGCCGGCCATCCTTCACATGATCGACCACCTGCTTGTCCTGAAGCCGCGCCAGCATCGTCTTCACGGTCTGGAGGCTCCAGCCCCGCTCAGCCGCCACGTCGTCAGCGACATCGGCAGCGGTACGCGGTGCCTCGCGCCACAATGCTTCCATGATCTCAAGCTCAGCTTCGCTAATTCGTTTGTCCATTGCGCCTTCCATTTCAACTACAGATGTAGTCGAACGGCACAGCTTCTGTAAATGACTACAAATGTAGTTGGTGGCGAAAAACCGACCGACTGTCGAAAAATCTGACAGTTCGGCATATGGTTAACAGACCGAAAACCATTGAAAGGCCTGGATTTCCGGGATTTCGAAAAACTGGCACGCGGGGTGCATGGTATAGGGCGTTCCATACCACCATACCCCCCAATGAGGGACGGGTTAGCCAGCTACCCTGGTCTCGCGCTAATCCGTCCCCTCATTACCCCAAATTCCCAAATCGCCGAAAACCCCGCATTATCGCTGCGTTTCCGCACGCCGATCTGCGTCTCGTTAGCGCGTCCAGTTCTTGTGGAGAATTTCGGCTGTATGCTCATCCGCCGGGAAAAAGGCCTCAATCGCGAGTTCCGACAGGGTAATATCAACCGGCGTCCCGAATATCGTGATCGTACTTATAAAGGATAGGCGCCCAACCACCGTATCCAGGATCAATGGCACCCAGATCCGATCCGGATCGGCTGGCGGCGCTTCATAGTCGCTTTCATGCGGATAGCTCGACACTTCTTCGCGCAGAGCAACCAGGCCGGGATCGGCGGTAACCGCAATCTGCTGATCCAACTGCTCCAGGACATGCGCATGCCATTCGCCAAGATTGACGACCTGCGGCGCCAATCCCTCGGGATGGAGCGCAAGCTTGATAGCGTTCATTGGCGGCGTAAGGAGCGCATCGCCAATCTGCTCGGTGAAGAAGCTGATCGCATCATTGGTGGCCACGATGTTCCAGTGGCGATCAACAGCTATGGCCGGATAGGGCTCATGACCTTTCAGAATATGTTCGACCGATCGCCGCGCGACGGTCATCGCCGGATCGTCCAGGGTTCGCTCGCCATGGCGCGCAGCAAAACCCGCAGCAGTGAGCAACCCGTTCCGGGCGCGATAGGGAATGTCCAACTGCTCAGCGAGCCGGTCTATGGTTCCGGTGCTCGGCTGGGATCGCCCGGTTTCGATGAAGCTCAAATGCCGCGGGGAAATCTCTGCCTCGAGCGCCAATTGCATCTGGCTCAGCCGTCGACGTTCCCGCCACTGTCGGATCTGGTGTCCTACTGCCATCGTCGCCATTGCTTCGCTCCTGTCTGTACTGGAGCAAATGATAGGGCGGTCAGCGCGGCAATTCCATTACCTCAAAGGTAATCATCTGGCCGCATTATGTCGTCGATGTGTTTGCCTGGTCGGCGAAGACGTTAGCTGGCAGCGGCGGCTTTGACGCCTTTTTCCTGCATCAAGGCTTGGAGTTCGCCAGCTTCGTACATTTCCATCATGATGTCCGATCCGCCGACAAATTCGCCCTTTACATAGAGCTGCGGGATAGTCGGCCAGTCAGAATATTCCTTGATCCCCTGACGCACGTCCTGATCCTGCAAGACATCGACGCTCGAAAATTCCACGCCGCAATGCTCAAGAATGGCGACAGCGCGACTGGAGAAACCGCATTGCGGAAAAAGGGGTGATCCCTTCATAAACAACACGACATCGCTTGCTTTTACGTTTTCATCGATGCGGGTTTGCGCGTCGGACATGATAGAAACTCCTATTCGGGGACGGCGGTGGTCAATTGGAGGGCATGCAGCTCTCCACCCATCCGGCCTTTAAGCGCCGCATAGACGGCTTGATGTTGTTTCACTCTCGGAACGCCGCGGAAACTCTCTGAAACCACGCGCGCTGCATAATGGTCACCGTCGCCAGCTAGATCCGTAATCTCGATCGCAGCGTCCGGAATCGCCTCCCGGATCATTGCCTCGATATCGTCGGCGGCCATCGGCATCTGCGCCTGCTCCTCGGCTAGTCCGTGGACTCGATCAGCTGGCGGCGCGCTTCAACCGTCATCTCTTCAAGCTTGGCACGCACGGCAGCATCATCAACTTCGTGGTCTGCCGCAACAAGATCGCCGACGACTTTCCGGATGACGTCCTCATCGCCGGCTTCTTCGAAATCCGCCTGGACTACTGCCTTCGCATAAGCATCGGTTTCTTCCGCCGTCAGGCCCATCACTCCAGCCGCCCATTCGCCAATCAAGCGGTTCCGACGGGCGTTGATGCGGAACAACATTTCCTGATCGTGAGCGAATTTGTTCTCAAACCCTTTTTTGCGGTCTTTGAAATCGGCCATGAAACTCTCTCTCCGAGCGTAAAACTATGTTGAAGTGCAGATAGGGAGGCGAATGCCTCTGCGCAACGGTTTCCCGCTAATCGGCGACTTTCACGACCAGTTTTCCGATAGCTTTTCGCGCGCCCATCTTGGCGATCGCATCGCCGCCCTGTTCGAACGGAAAAACTTCCGTGACCTGCGGAGAAATTTTGCCGTCGGCCCACCAATCGAACAGCTTGTCGATATTGGCGCGATTATGCTGCGGGTCACGCGCCGCAAAAGCCCCCCAGAAAACGCCGCGCACATCGCAGCTCTTCAGCAAGGTAAGGTTGAGCGGCAATTTGGGAATTCCGGCCGGAAACCCAATGACCAAATAGCGGCCTTCCCAGGCTATTGAACGCAATGCCGGTTCGCAATAATCCCCGCCAACTGCATCATAGATGACATCCATGCCCTGGGACCCGCCAAGCTCCTTGAACTGCGCGGACAGTGCCTTTTGCGCGTCACGGTCCAGTGGGCCCCGATCGTAGATAATAGTCTCATCCGCCCCGATATCGCGCACGGCCTGCGCCTTTTCTTCGCTGGAAACCGCACCGATCACCCGGGCACCCATCGCCTTGCCGATCTCGACAGCGGCCATACCAACGCCACCAGCCGCGCCGAGCACCAGGAGATTCTCGCCTTCTTTCAAATCGCCGCGATCCTGCAGGGCATGGATGGTCGTGCCATATGTCAGAATCATCGCCGACCCATCTTCAAAGCTGACACTATCGGGGAGCTTGAACGCGCTGGTTGCGGGTGTGACGGTATATTCGCACAGGCCGCCATTGCCGCACATGGCAAGCACGCGATCTCCAACTTCGAAGTCCGTCACGCCTTCACCGACAGCGTCGATGACGCCAGACACTTCTCCGCCTGGGGCAAATGGCCGTTCCGGTTTGAACTGATACTGATCAATAATGATCAACACGTCCGGATAGTTGATGGCACAGGCTTTCACGGCCACGCGCACATGACCCGGCTTTACCTCCGGTGTATCAACTTCCCCGATTTTGAGGGTCTCGGGTCCACCGGTTTCGTAAGACAGCAGGGCTTTCATCAGTTCGTCTCCTTTACGAGCCATGGCCGAGCGGCGCTGGCTTTCTGTTCATATGCGGCAATCGCGTCCCCGCTGGCGAGGGTCAAGCCGATCTCATCAAGTCCTGCGAGGAGACAAGACTTGCGGAATGGATCGACCGCGAATTCAAAACGGTCCTGGAATGGTGTTGTGACCACCTGATTTTCCAGATCGACGGTGATTGGATCACTTTCGGCCACTTCCATCAACCGGTCGATAACCTCTTGGGGCAGTTCGACCGTCAAAATACCATTCTTAAAGGCGTTGCTGGAAAAAATGTCCGAAAAGCTCGGTGCGATTACAACGCGAACACCCATGTCATTGAGCGCCCATGCTGCATGCTCACGGCTCGAGCCGCAGCCAAAATTGTCACCCGCAATCAACACCGGCGATCCAGCATATTCGGGATTGTCAAAGACATTGCCGTCTTCCGCGCGCACGGTTTTGAACGCGCCCTCACCCAGGCCTTCCCGGCTGATCGTCTTCAGATATTCCGCGGGAATGATGACATCGGTATCGACGTTTTTCCGACCGAACGGATAGGCCCGGCCATCAACTTGTTTGAACGGTTCCATCAGCGCGCGGATTCCGGAAAGACTGGCAAGCGCTCGAGATCACCCGGATCGTGCTGGATCACGATCATCGCATCAAGCGCCTGATCGATCTGCAGAAACCGTTCAAAAGACGCGAGTGTATCCGCGCGATCGGTGTTGAAACGCGGTATTCCGCGATTCTCGATTTGCTCACGGAAATGATAGAGATCGCCAGTCAGCAGTACGTTTCCGGTTTCGGGCAAGCGGACCAATAGCGAGCTGTGCCCCGGCGTGTGGCCCGGCATGGCCAGAATGACGACGCTGCCATCGCCAAACACATCATGATCGCCTGAGAAGTCCGTAATCGCAGCGCCACCTTCCAACCAAGCCGCGAGGATCTGTGACGATTGAGGGTTAGCGCCGGCGCGCAGAGCTTCGACATCGCGACTGTTCAACAGCAGAGTCGAAGCCGCAAAATCTGGTGTTTGGCCCACATGATCGAAATGGTGATGACTGAGACCGAGAAAATCGACATCCTCGACAGCGACGCCGATTTCGGCAAGCTGGCTGGCAATAGTGCGTTCCAACGACACGGTAAAAATGCCCTGTGTCATCGGGCTGTCGATAAGCGCCGATGGGAGCCCCGCATCCCAGAGCAGATAGCGATCCGCGTTTCGGATCAGGTAGCAGCTATCCGTGAAGCGGCCTTCCCGGCCCTCATACAGATAGCCATCCGCAAAGGCATCGAGGTCACTGATTGCGATGGCGCCGCAATCAAGCCGCCACATTTCGATATCGGGCGTCACGCGATCCTGCGCCGCCGCGGCGAATGGCATCGCTAGCGCCGCCAGCGCCATTCCCAAAGCTTTCAACCGCCTCATCCCTTCATCTCCCTTATATCGGTCAATCGGCCCGTAATGGCAGCCGCAGCGGCCATTGCCGGTGACAATAGATGCGTGCGCGCACCCGGCCCCTGACGACCAACGAAATTGCGATTTGACGTTGATGCGCAACGCTGACCCGCCGGTACTTTATCAGGATTCATGCCCAGGCACATCGAACAGCCTGGCTCACGCCATTCAAATCCGGCTTCGACAAAGATGCGATCCAGCCCTTCTTCTTCGGCCTGGCGTTTGACGAGACCCGATCCCGGTACGATCAATGCCTGTTTGACGCCATCGGCTACCTTGCGCCCCTTGGCGACGGCTGCGGCAGCACGCAAATCCTCGATGCGGCTGTTGGTACAGCTGCCGATAAAGATATTGTCGACCGTGATGTCTTCCATGCGCTGGCCGGGGGTCAATCCCATATAATCCAATGATTTTTCAACCGCTGCGCGTTTCGATTCATCATCGAAACTTGCCGGATCCGGTACACTATCCGTGATCTGCACGACGTCCTCGGGACTGGTACCCCAGGTGACGTTCGGCGCGATCTGAGAAGCGGCTAGTTCGACGGTCGAATCATATTTCGCGCCGACATCGGTCGGCAGCGATTGCCACCACTGCATCGCCGCATCCCAATCTGCGCCTGTCGGCGCCATGGGTCGGCCCTCCAAATAGGCATATGTCTTGGTATCCGGCGCGATCAGGCCAGCGCGCGCGCCGGCTTCGATCGACATGTTGGATACCGTCAGCCGGCCCTCAATGCTCATGTCCCGGATTGTCGAGCCGGTATATTCGATCACATGGCCGGTGCCGCCTGCGGCGCCGATGCGCCCGATAATCGCGAGCACGACATCCTTGGGTGAGACGCCAAAGCCCAAGCTCCCCTCCACGCGAATTTCCATTGTCTTGGACTGTTTGAGCAAAAGTGTCTGGGTCGCCAGCACATGTTCGACTTCGCTGGTGCCAATCCCGAAAGCCAACGCGCCGAGCGCGCCATGGGCGGCAGTATGGCTGTCCCCGCACACCAACGTACAACCGGGCAGCGTGAAGCCCTGTTCAGGGCCGACCACATGGACAATGCCCTGTTCGGGCGCTGCATCATCAATGTATCGAATGCCAAAGGCCGGGGCGTTAGCTTCCAGCGCCTCAAGCTGTTTCGCCGACATCGGATCGGCGATTGGAACACGATTGCCAGCCGCATCGCGCCGGGCGGTCGTCGGAAGGTTGTGATCGGGCACCGCGAGGGTCAGGTCTGGCCGACGAACCGGGCGGCCAGCGGTGCGTAGTCCTTCGAAGGCCTGAGGGCTTGTCACTTCATGGACGAGATGGCGATCGATGAAGATGATGCAGGTGCCGTCATCGCGTCTTTCAACGACATGGGCGTCCCAGATTTTCTCATACAGCGTACGTGGTTGATTCATGGCGGCATCCCTAACGCGAATCTTCTTCACTGCAAAAGAAGCTTTTCTTGTGTCGCCAATGCTCTGGCGAAGATTCAACCCAACGCAAAGCTGATTCGGTTCGTCGCGATTTGGTTGGTTCGCGCTGTCCATTCCGCTTTCTGGGGCCGAGAGCCGGTCCGGGGGCAACCGTGTATTGAGTAGGATCGCACCATGAAACCTATCGTATCAGCCATCGCAATCCCGATTGCAGCCGTCATTGCCGTGCCCGCCCAGGCGCAGAGCATCCCGTTTGTGCCGGACATTTACATGGGCGTGGAGGCGGGCACTGGCGAACGCAGCGCCAGTCGATTTGGCGAAGATGGAACCATCGTCACAAGCGATGAAAGCAATGGCGTGGATTATGGCGCCTATGTTGGCGTCGAGCTCCCCGCATTTCCGCTCGGCTATATGGCCGTCGAAGCCGGGATCGGCGATTCAACCGGCGAAACCACCGCGCTCGTCCGCGATGGGACCGTTGATCGCCAGGTATCAACACAAGCGCGCTTCAACTGGAGCGCCACGGCTCGGCTCGGTCTCGCCCCCCTGCCCGGCTTCGCTGCTTATGGCATTGCCGGCTATGGCGGCGAGCAGGTCGACATAACCGTAACCGATGTCGCCAGCGGCGCGCAGTTTGAACGCGACGATTCCATGGATGGGATCATCTACGGTATCGGCGCCCGCTATATGATCGGATCAGATGTCGGCGTGCGGGCCGAATATCGGCATCGCGAGGCCAGCGGGGCCTATGATCCCGAACAGTTCATGATCGGAGCCTTTATCAGCTTCTAGCCTCGCAGGGCTGATCAGGCGGCAGCATTTTCCTGTGCGTCTTCGCGATGCTGGCGGCGAATTTCGGCCTGACCTGACGACCGGGTCGCCGTCAGCAGGACATCGACCGTGCGCTTGTCGTCGACGATCGCTTCATCTGTATAGTCGAAGCGCGCAGGATCTTTCATGACCCGTTTCATGAACCGACGCAGACGGACATAGGTTCGAGCAACAGCAATTGTGATGTAGAGATTCTTGGCGAAATATTTCGGATAGAAGATCAACGGATTTTCTATTTTGAAGCCCGGCCGGCGCTGCTTGCGGCGATAGATGCGCATATAGCCGGATTCAAATTTTGCGACGCCGGCTATGCGGACGGCTTCGCGATAGGCGGTCAGCCGATTGACGGTCATTTTCTTCTGGTTGGAACCGAGCGCGGCCATCCGCCGGATGACGGTTTCCATATGGTCCCAGCTGTAGAAACTGCGATGCGCATCCTCATAGGCGCGCTCCCATTCCGCATCGCTCATCGTCGGGTGGTGGGTGACCCGGTGGTTGAGATCATATTTGTTGAGGTCCGGGTCCATCCACTGCCCCGCTTCATAGGCAATCTTGTGATCTTCGCTACCAGGAAGCGGCGTCAAATAATTGAGATATATGGAATCAATCGGCAGTTCGCGCTTGAGGGTCGCGATATCATTCTGGATGCTCTCATAGCTGTCATTGGGAAAGCCGATGATATAGCCGCAGATGATATAGACCGGATGTTGCTTCCATAGGAGGAACATCTCGCGATATTCTTCCACGCGGTTTTGGCGCTTTTTGGCAGCCTCGAGATTGTCGGCATTGATATTTTCGAGGCCGACGAAAATCTCGTTCACGCCCATCTGGACGCATTTCTCGATAAAGCGCGGAATACGATGGGCCAGCGTATCGACCTGGATTACAAGCTTGATCGCCAGGCCTTCCTCGCGAAGGGCAATCAGCCGATCGGCAAAGACTTCCCAATTCTTGTTCCGGGCGAAATTATCATCGGTCAGGACGAAGCGGGTAATTCCCTCAGCCGCATTGACCCGGATAATCTGTTCCAGATCGTCGGCGGAGCGGAATCGGCTCTTGCGCCCTTGCACATTGATGATCGTGCAGAAGGAACATTCAAACGGGCAGCCGCGTCCGAGATCAAAACTCGAAAAGCCGTTGGTGTTATTGTCGACCTGCTCGCGCGGGAGAAACGGGATCGGCGCACCCTCAATATTGGGCGTGTCCTTCAGCCAGTCATAACTGGGTTTCAGTTCGCCGTTGAGTGCATCCTGCAGCACCTCATCAATGCGGCAATCCTCCGCCTCTCCACCAAAAAAGCTTATGCCCATCGCTTGGGCCTCGACAAGCTCAGGCGGCAACTCCTTGAGCATCGACATGCAGCCGGAAACATGAAAACCGCCAATGCATATGGGCAGATCCGCTGCACGAAACTCCTTCGCCATTTCCATGGTTCGTGGAAACTGATTGGACTGGACGCCCACAAGCCCAATGAATGCACGCCCGCCAGACCGCTTGATGTCACGCGCAATCCGCCTCGGGTCCACCTTGCTGTGAATCTCATCAAGCGTGTGAACATCGCATTCCAGATCACCGAGGACACCGCGCGCAATGGCATCTTGGACAATGCCAGCCATGCAAGCGAGCGAGTTGGATGGCACAATCGATCGCCACCATTGCAGTGGATAGCCGTCGTCATGGTAGCGCGTCGGCTTGATCAGATAGATTTGAAAACGTCCCCCCATAAGCACAGAAGATACCGCAAAACGGACAAAACGGCGAGATGTTTGACGAGAATCTGTGTCGAAGCCTGATTCCGGTTGCGCTTGTCGGCTTCATCATCGCTGGGTATCCGATTATCGAAAGGGTGCCGTATGACAGCAAATAGTTGGGAGAATTGGTCCGGAAGCGTTCAGGCCCAACCGGCTCAGATTGCCTCGCCGCGATCCGAAGCGGAATTAGCGCAGCTCGTCACCCAACATGACAAGGTCCGGGTTACCGGAGCCGGACACAGCTTCATGCCGCTATGCGAGACAGATGGCCTGCTCCTTCGGCTCGACAATCTCGAAGGCGAACCGACAATCGCCGAGGACGGGAAGAGCGCATGGGCACCCGCCGGTTGGAGCCTCGCCAAGCTCACCCAATGGCTATGGGACCGCGGTTATTCGTTGCCGAACCAGGGTGACGTGAACCCGCAGTCCCTGGCGGGCGCGATATCGACCGGTACGCATGGAACCGGCGCAGATCTGGGAAGTCTCGCCACGATTGCGAGCGGTTTTCGTCTGATGTTGGCTGATGGTTCTGTCGTCGAATGCAGTCCAACAGGAAATGAATCGCTTTTTCAGGCGCAACGCCTGTCGCTGGGTCTCCTGGGCATCGCCATCACGATCAAGATCGACATTCTCCCCGCCTATCATCTGGAAGAACATCTCGAGGCGATCCCGATGGATGCGCTCGAGGAACGCTGGGACGAATTGGCCGGCGAATATCGCCATGTCGAATTCTGGGCCTTTCCCTATGCCGACACTGCCATCCTGAAGACGCTCCAGCCGTGCGATGAATGCCCTTCCCCTACCAAGACCACGGACATGGATGAAAAGGCCTTCGCGCTTTACTGCAAGACGGTCGCGCGAATGCCGAAGCTGACGGCATCGCTGCAGCGCCAGATCATGAAGCAGATGAAATCCAGCGAGCGCCGCGGCCCGGCCTATGTGATTTTCCCGTCTGATCGGAATACGCGTTTTGAGGAGATGGAGCACCAGCTGCCGCGCGCAAACGGCTTTGCCGCGCTTCGCACCGTGATCGACTGGATACGGCGGGAGAAACTGCCGGTCAGCTTTCCCTTCGAATATCGGCTGGTTGCTGGCGACGATATCTGGATGAGCCCGTTCAACAATGGCCCCTGCGCTTCGATATCCATGCATCAATATGCGAAGATGGCCTGGCGCGATATCTTCGCCGAAGCCGAGGCTATTTTTCGTGATCATGGCGGGCGTCCGCATTGGGCGAAGCGCCACACCCTGGCTTTTGATGATGTACAGCGCCTGTACCCCAAGGCCGATGCGTTTCGCAGCGCCTGCCTTGCTGCTGACCCGGATGGAAAATTCGCTAACCCGGCCTTGGCCGAGCTATTCCAGCTGGGGGACAGATCGTCATGAATGCCACTTCCGAGAATGAACGGTTTTTGGGTCAGCAAGGCGGCCGCCGATCGCTCAACACACCTGCATTGGTGATAGATCGCAAAGCCTTGGGCCGAAATATTGACCGGATGGCTGAGTTTGCAGCACGCCATGCGATCGGCCTGCGTCCCCATGCAAAGACGCATAAGAGCTTCGAGATTGCGAGCCTGCAGGTCGCCGCCGGTGCCAAAGGCGTGTGTTGTGCGAAGCTGGGTGAGGCTGAGGCGCTCGTGTCCGCTGGCCCCATTCCCAGCATCCTGATCACCTCGCCTATCGTATCGGACGCAGCCATCACTCGCCTGGCCAAGCTCGCATCGGAAACATCGGAACTGATGCTCGTGGTCGATCACCCGGACAATGCCAAAAAACTGGCAGCCGTGTTTGACGAGGATGATCCGTTGCATGTCCTCATCGATATCGATCCGGGCATTCACCGCACAGGCGTTGCTTCGCCCGAAGCCGCCTTGGCGCTCGCCGAAGAAATATCCCGCCATGCATCGTTGCGATTTCGCGGTCTGCAATTCTATTGCGGGCTGCATCAACACATACAATCCTATGAAGAACGGCGCACCGCGATCATCGAGCGGACCGACTATCTGCGCGGGATAGTCACGCTTTTGTCCGATGCCGGAATGTCGCCGGAAATCATCAGCGGCGGTGGTACCGGCACCCATGAAATTGACGCTGAACTTGGACTGTTCAACGAGCTGCAGGTCGGATCTTATGTCTTCATGGACAATGAATATGGGGAGTGCGAGCTCTTCGCCGAAGCGGAGAATTTCGAAACAGCCCTGCTCGTTGATACGCGGATTATCAGCTGCAACACGCCAGGCATGGCGACAGTCGACGCTGGCTTCAAAGCCTTGTCGACTGATGGAGGCACGCCAATCGTGATGGACGGCGTCCCCGAGGAAACGAGATATATTTTCATGGGCGACGAACATGGCGCATTGATCAATGCGGACCATGAGTTTGACCATGGCGCTACCGTCTCAGTGCAAGTCCCGCACTGCGATCCGACCGTTAACTTGCACGACGCCTATCATGTCGTCGAGGATGATACGCTCGTCGATATTTGGCCGGTGACCGCCCGCGGACGCAGCCGCTAGGCACGCCCTCGCCTAGCCAGGCAGATCAACCAGCGGACCACCGATCTCGATAGCTTTCTTGTACGCCGGACGATTCATCAACCGGCCAAGATAAGCTTTCGCATTGGGACGTTCGTCGAGCAGGCTGACAAGATTGGACAGCTCGAGCAGATATTCGAGATTGATATCGGCGCCGGTGAATGTGTCACCCAGCAGGAATTCGCGCCCTTCCAGATGGCCGTCAATATAATCGAGCAATTTGGTGACTTCTCCGCCGACAAATCCGCCCAACACATCTCCAAGACCGCCAAAGCGTGGCCCAAGCAAAGTCAGCAGGATCGGCATCGACAGCGTGCCTTCGGCAAATTGCAGCCATTCAAGATAAGGCGCCCGATCCGCGTTTGATGACGGAGCCAACTGCCCCTCGCCGCGCGTCTCGATGATATATTCGATGATCGCCCCGGACTCGACCATGACATGGCCGTCAATCTCGACCGTGGGCGCCTTTCCGAGCGGATGAATCGCAAACAGATCTTCCTGCGAGCGATTGGTTTCCGGATGCCGGTGATGCTCCTCCATCTCGTAATGGAGCCCAAGCTCTTCGAGCAGCCAGATGATGCGCGTCGAGCGCGAAAAGCGCAGATGATGAAGCTTGATGGTCATGAAATGGTCCTTTGAGGGGAATCAGGAATCCGGTGTGGTCGCAGCGTCATTCTCGCCTAAATCTTCACTGCGCAAGAGAAAATTGGACCGGAGCTGTCCGTTTGCCACCAATGCGTCCAGGTGATCACGGTCATGACTGGGTACCAAAATGATGTCCGGATTGGCTGTTCGCATGTCATGGAGCGCGCGGACCTGAGCCAGCACATTGGGTCGATCCTCATTGGGATCGAACATGAGATATTGGAGGAGCCTTGGGCGGGTCGAGAGATTGTCTATATTGCTCATCGCCCAGACGATATCGCCGATCAGGAAATATTCCTCGCCCGAGGCCAGCCGGACATAAAAGGATTGCGTACCCGGCGTATGGCCAGCGCTTGGGACGCGGACCACGCCAGGTGCAATACGCTCGGGCCCATCGAAACTGGTAGTTGCTGAACCGGCAATCTCGCCCGCCAACTCACCATCAATGGCGAATTGGGGCATCGCATCGAGCTGCAGTGCATTGAGCCGCAAGCGCGGCGCCAAAGCCGCCGGATCGGGGTGACGTGCGATCGCCATGACATGATCAAGATGCTCATGCGTGATCAGGACCTGTTCGGCTTGCAGCATTGCCTCCAAGACCCGTTGATAGGCATCGCCATCAAAGTGAGACGTTTCCGCAGACTGCGCCATTTCGGCGGCGGTTGCTTCATCGGCTGCCCCACCGATGACGATCGCTTGGTCAGGCCAGACAATTTGAAGTGCGGTGTAGGCAAGCTGGAATTCCCGGCCAAAATCTCCCGCGTCCGCCGCAAAACCCGGTGCCGTATCCGTACCGACGGTTTCGATGCGGATTTCGACCGGCAGGTTGCCAGCATCCTCACTCACCATCGTGCGATAGGCATCGAGATCGAAGACATCTTCTGCCGATGCCGGGGCGCGCGCATCAAGAAGTAGCCACCAAAAGGCTAAGGCGAGAACTGCAAGAACAGCCCCTAGCCAGTAGATCCATTTCTTCATGTGTCCCTCCCGCTCACTCAGCCTATCGCCTTACAATCGGCGACACATAATCCGGGTCATGGGCATAGGGGAGCGGACCATCGCTCTGCAAGGCGTTGAGAATTGTGGCAAAGTCGGTGTCGAACCGAAAACCCGTATGTCGAACGAATTTCGAAGGATCATAGACGCGATCGATATAGGGGGGCAGCGTCCAGCCACGTCGCGCATAGATATCGGCAGCATCGGGAAAGTGGCGCGCAATAACGGCGGGCGCGTCGTCGATCAGCGCCGCGGCCTCAGCCTGCCCAAAGGGGGGTGGGGCGGATAGGATATATGTCTCGCACCCCATACCGGGCGCAGCGCCCAGCGCCGTAACATGCGCGCGTGCCGCATCCTCAACGGTAAGGCGGCGGTTCAGAAATTCATTGGCTTTCAAATTCTCGCCGCTTGGTTCGCTGTGCGTATCATCGTCTTCGGGGAAGAAGCGTCCAGTGCGCAGAATCGCAACGTCGAGACCATGCAACTCATGGTAGAGGCGGCACAGATGTTCGGCGGCAAGCTTTGTCACTCCATAGATGTTGCGGGGTCGTAGCGGACCAAATTCCTCATCGAGCCACCACGCCTGTTGCGCGCCGCCCTCTTTGCCCGCGCGGACATCGGCCCGGATCATCAGCGAAGTTGTCGATGTAAACACAAAACGGTCATGGCCGGCTGCGATCGCTGCTTCGAGCAAGTTCAGCGTGCCCGAAACATTGGTATCGATGAACGCCTGTGCCGGGTTTCGGGCAATATCCGGCTTGTGGAGCGCGCCAGCATGGATGACGGCTTCGGTCCTGTAATCCGCGAACGCCTGGTCAATGGCGGTGCGGTCGGCGACTGACGCAATGATCTGGGTATATGCGCCGGGAACGATGTCGAGTCCCACGCACTCATGTCCGGCAGCTTGCAACATCGGCGCAAGATATCGCCCCAGCCAGCCAGATGATCCGGTCAGCAGGACGCGCATGCGGATATCCTAGCGCAGCATCCGATCAGGCAGCCTGCCCAACCCGCTCGATATAATGGGCCGTCGTCTTTTCACCGACTTCCTCAAGCGTCACACCCGGTGCCAGCTCAATGAGCTCGAATGGGCCATCATGATCCGGCCGATGGAATACGCAGAGATTGGTGATGATCATGTCGACGACATTGGTTCCGGTCAGCGGCAGCGTACATTCGGGGATGAACTTGGGATCTCCGGCCTTGGAATTGTGATCCATCACGACGATGATTTTCTTCACGCCGGCAACCAGATCCATCGCGCCGCCCATGCCCTTGATCATCTTGCCCGGGATCATCCAGTTCGCGATATCGCCATTTTCCGCCACTTCCATCGCGCCCAAAACCGTCAGGTCGATATGTCCGCCGCGGATCATCGCAAAACTGTCGGACGAACCAAAATAGCTTGATGACGGAAGCGCGCTGATTGTCTGCTTACCCGCATTGATCAGGTCCGGATCGATTTCGTCCGGATAGGGAAAGGGTCCGATACCGAGCATACCGTTTTCGGATTGCAGCGTGACCTCCACGCCGTCCGGGATATGATTGGCGACCAGCGTCGGGATGCCGATACCGAGATTGACATAATAGCCGTCCTCAAGCTCCTGCGCGGCCCGTGCGGCCATCTGGTTCCGGTCCCAGCCTTTGGGTGCATCGCTCATCAGGCCGTCTCCCTTTCGCGGGTGGTCTCGAACTCGATCTGCTTGTCATAGGGCGATCCGTCGATCAGCCGTTTGACGTAAATTCCTGGCAAATGAATGCAGTCCGGATCGAGCGCGCCGACCTCGACAATCTCCTCGACTTCGGCGACGCAAATCTTGCCCGCGGTTGCCATCGGTTGGTTGAAGTTCCGCGCCGTCTTGCGGAACACCAGATTGCCGCTGGTATCGGCCTTCCAGCCCTTGATGATGCACAGGTCCGCGAAGATACCGCGCTCGAGGATATAATCCTCCATAACGCCATCATGATTGGCAAACTGCTTCACTTCCTTGCCCTCGGCAACAACCGTGCCGACGCCGGTTTTCGTATAGAAACCCGGAATGCCTGCGCCGCCGGCCCGGCAGCGTTCGGCGAGTGTCCCCTGGGGGCAGAATTCCACCTCCAGCTCCTTGGCAAGGAACTGGCGTTCGAATTCCTTATTCTCCCCGACATAGGAGGAGATCATCTTTTTGACCTGGCGGGTGCGCAGCAGCTTGCCGAGCCCCTCCCCGTCAATCCCCGCATTGTTGGACGCAATGGTCAGCTCTTTGGTTCCGGCATCCCGGATCGCGTCAATCAGGCGTTCGGGGATGCCACATAGGCCAAATCCTCCGGCGCAGATGTGCATGCCATCAAATAGCAGGCCATCCAGCGCGGCGGCGGCGTCAGGGTATATCTTTTGCATAATGCGCTCCGGCGGGCGTTTCTTGTCACCGGCCATTAGGCAAGGCCGTGGAGTCGGGTCAATTGTCCTGTCTGCGATCATACACGCAAAAGCTGCAATCGCCGCAGTTTTCGGTCGATAGGCTTTGACTTCGATCAATGCGGATCGACGATTGCCTCCTACTATTATGGGGAAATGCTCATCTAGCCAAGGAGATTGATCATGCGATCCATCCTGCTCCCCGTGAATAATGAAGAAGGCCTTGAATCCCGCCTGCAAGCCGCGCTTGATCTAGGCCGCGCCACAAACGGTCATATCAGCTTTCTGCATGGCATTGCGGTCAGCGATTATGTCGCACTCGATCCCTTTGGCGGATCCTATTTCGTGGCCGAACAGCGTGAAGCGGCGCTCGAAGAAGCGACCCGCAAACAGACCATGCTCAAGGCGGAAATGGACAATGAAGACGTGGCCTGGGATTTCCTCTCGGTCGATGGCGCGCCCGATGACGTGCTGGTCGCCCAGTCCCGGGTTGCCGACGTAGCGGTGCTCAGTGAACCGTCTGGCGACAGCGATGCCGATCTCGCGTCGAGCGTCACTTATTTTGTCATGGAAGCCGAATGTCCGATCCTGGCAGTGCCGCAGTCCAGCAAGGCATTTAACTGCGCTGGCAAGGCTGTCGTCGCCTGGAACGGCTCGGCGCCGGCTGCCAACGCAATGCGGGCAGCGATCCCGCTCCTGCAGGTCGCCAATTCGGTCGAGGTTGTCACAATCGGTGAAGATCCAAAGGATTTCCCGGCCGCCAAGGCCTGTGCCTATCTGTCACGCCATGGCATCAAGACCGAACTGATTCGCCGCGAGCGGCAAGACAAGATTGCCGATGAAATGCACGACCTGCTGCTCGAACGCAGCGCCGACTATATGGTGATGGGTGCTTTCAGCCATAGCCGGCTGCGCGAGACGCTATTCGGTGGAGTGTCGCGTCACTTCATCCAGCAATCGCCAGTGCCGGTGTTTATGACGCACTAAGGCGCGGAGCGGCTATTCGGCGGTTTCAGTCGTCAGCGACAGACGCACGCCGGTCAGCGTGCCGTTCCAGCCATAATCACTATCGCGGCGCCAATAGCGGGTATCGCTATCCCCGCTGAGCGTGAAAGTGGCGGTCCGCTTGGCATAGGACAGGCGGGCGGAGACGCGGATAGTGGTACCGCGGCGCATTTCCGATGTGTGAAAGCCAATCGCTTCGCTCTCGAGGAATTGCAGCGGTTCAAGCGTCGGCCAGAGCCCGCCGAAAATGCGATCGCGATCGGCAACCGACAGGCGCGTATCGGACGGCGTGACTTCGAAACTATTGAGACCGATCCGATCGCCATCATGCAATCGTGACAGGCGGATGCCGGTGATTGCATCGGCACTGACCACAGCGTCGCGCGCGTCAAGAACAGTGACCGCACCACGCCCGATAACGGTGCCCCGGCGCTCGAACAGATTAACCAGCAATGCTGTATCCTCATCGATGCCGATCCCCAGACGTGCCGGACCTGGTTGCCGGGCGGTTGCGCGCGCGAGCCGACCCAAGCGCGCCCGTTCCATCAAATGCTGGTCAATCGTGAACGGCGCAAAGAAACGGAGTCCCTGCATTAAAACCAATGGTTCCGACGGGTTGGTTTCATCGCTCGGCGTGTCACCGACCGGACCAAATAGCGCTTCGAACGGTCCACCGCGCGCTATCATCGGGCTGCTCATGGCTGCCGCTCCCGCACTGGTGCCGCCAATAATGGCGCCGGCGGCAAGGCGGGCACGGATCGCTGCCAGCATCGGGCTATCAATGCCCCCGGGGCGCACCAGTGTACGGTTCAGTCGAGCCTGGTCCCCGCCAGTGAACCAAATCGCTCCCGCATTTTCGATCTTGGCAATCTCTTGGGGATTAGCGGCGTTGGCGACCCAATCACCTTCGTCGATATCGGGCGTGTCGGGATCATCGACCGTGGCAAGAGCGACAATAGTAATGACCTCCGGATCGACGCCGTGATGCATAAGATGGCCAGCAAATGTGGTCGCTCGAGCAGATCCGTCGACCCCGGCCGCTGCAATAATCGCGATGCCAGGGCTGTCCTCAGGGCGATTGTCGATCAGCGCGCGATAGACTGCTTCATTTTCGAGCAGCAAACCGCCGCCGACAATCAGTAGCCGGCCGTTGTCTGCCTGTGCTGGTCCGCTAAACAGGACGGCCAGGGCCAGAAGAAAGCCGGCAAATGACCGGAGGAAGATCACACCCAACCGTCTTCAAATTCAAGAACGGTGCCCAGATCTACAAGCGCCTTATCTTCGCCGACCACCTTGATCGCAGCCATGCCCAATCCGGCAGCGGGCTTACAGTTGATACCCAGATCGTCGAGATAGACGCAGGCCGTAGCTTCGACCTCCAGTGCGTCGCACATCATCTCGTAAATTCGCGGATCGGGCTTGCGCACACCGACCTTGGAGCTTTCAATCACATGATCGAACCGCGCCATGATCTCGGCAATTGCTGCCGCTTTTTCCGCGCTGCCCGCCATTCCGGCACCTTTGCCGGCCGGCACATTGTTGGTGATGCAGCCAATGGCGAAACCTTTGGATTTCAAAATGTCCAACGCCTCAACCATCCGCGGTCGGATATCGCCAGACAGGCAGGCAAGCACATCGCTTCCGCGCAGCTCGACACCGACGGCCCGTGCTTCTTCCGCAAACAGCGTATCGAATTCAGCCGCATTAATCTCTGATCGCTCGAACTTCGCCCAGGCATTGCTGTCCGGGTCAGCCGCATTGATCTTGCGCACACTGTTGATCGGCATGCCGCGTTCTTCTTCCATGCGATTGAACGCATCGAAGGGCGAGGATGTTATCACGCCACCGAAATCCCAAATCACCGTCGTCTTGTTCATCGCCATCCTCGCCGAAAATTTCTGCGTGGTCCTTAGAGGCGATGAATCGCACCGGTCAAACAATAGCTTCGCGGATGCGACGGTTTGCCGCGATGAAAAGCCAGCTCGCTACTGCCTGACACGGCTCGGCAAGAAGCCGGCGGCCGCAATCCCGGCCTCGGCACAGGCGATATCGTCTTCGGGTGGTTCGCCCGATACACCGATCGCGCCAAGCCGATGCTGGCCGGTTGCGTCATAAATGGGGACCCCACCACCGACGGTGACTACGCCAGGTGCGTCGGCAAAGCCGGGAGTGTTACGAGCGCCCTGCTCCATGCCGGATGTCGGGAAACCCCAGGTCGCGGCCGCATAGGCCTTCTCTTCGGCAAAGGCGATTGCGCCAGGCCCATTTCCATCCATCCGGAGTGCCGCCATGATATGGCCGCCGGCATCAACAACAACGATGCCCTGGCTTTGGCCATTGGCTTCGGCATGGACAACGCAGCCATTGAGCACGGCTTGAGCCGCCGCTGCATCGAACGCCGCCATGTCATGGGCCTGTGCTGGCAAAGCCGCAGCACCGATTGCGAGTAAGAGCCCGCCGGTTACCACCTGTAATTTCATCATTTTCTCCAAGACTGAAAGGCCTGAAATCAGGCGTTATGTTCCAGTCTCAGGCCCGGACGCGGCCATTCCATCTTGACCAATCTGCCCGTCCCCGAGAGCGTCAGCCAAGCCGTTTTCATGTCCGGCCCGCCAAAACAGACATTAGTCGTAAAGATATCATCAGTCGCGACGAATTCGACCAACGACCCATCCGGGGAGACGACCGAAATCCCACATTCGCCAATTGTGGCAATACACACATTGCCATCGCCATCCACGGCGAGGCTATCGAAGAATTTGTAGCCGGCCGGGCGATAGACAGGGATGCCGGGGCCGCCGGGTCCGGCGTCGTCGGCCACCTTGCCAGGTTCAGTGATGTTGAACTTCATCAACCGGCATGTGTAGGTCTCGGCCGCATAGAGCGTCTTGCCGTCGGGCGAGAGGCCGATGCCATTTGGGTTGTTGGACGGGAAGATCACCTCTTCGAGATGGCTGCCATCGGCCTTGGCATAGAAGATGCCGACAATGTCATGGCAGCGTTTGGCATAATCCACCTTGCCATGATCGGTGAACCAGAAGCCGCCATGCGCGTCAAAGACAATGTCATTCGGACCGCGCAATACACAGTCGAAATCGCCCGACTTGTACAAAGTCTCGATCGCGCCAGTCGCCAGATCGATGCGTTCGATTCGACCACCCGAATAGTCGCTGGCGATCCCATGGGGGGCCAGCATGCCGTCACTCTCAAGATATTCGAAGCCGCCATTGTTACAGACATAGAGCTTGCCATCCGGGCCGATCGCCGCGCCGTTCGGACCGCCGCCCGGTTCGGCCACGGTTTCCTTGGTGCCATCTGGAAGTACGCGCGTGATGCGGCCTTCGGCAATCTCCACCAGGATAATGCTACCATCGTCCATCGCCACCGGACCTTCAGGAAAGCGCAGTCCGTCGGATACCAATTCAAAATTGCTCATGCCAGTTCCTCTCCTTGTCGCGACGCGCTATTATAATCAGACATCGTCGCCCTGAACTTGTTTCAGGGTTCACTCCTCAATCTACACACCGGAGCAGGGTGATAAGTGGATGCTGAAACAAGTTCAGCATGACGAAGGGAACAAAGGGACGCAACAAATGACGACCGAATATCCGCAAGATTTACGCTTTCATGTCGATGGCGAATGGGTTGAGGCCGGGGACCGGCAGACCCAGGACGTTATTAATCCGGCAACCGGAGAGACACTGGCCGCCTTGCCTTTGGCCAATAGCGACGATCTTGATCGCGCGCTGGCTGCAGCTGAGCTTGGTTTTCGCGAGTGGAAGGCAAAAGACGTCAATGAGCGTGGCGCTGTCTTGCGCAAGGCAGCCGATCTGTTGCGGGACCGGGCCAATGATATCGCGCCGCTGCTCACATTGGAACAAGGCAAGCCAGTCAAGGAAGCCGCCGGTGAAGTACATGGTGCGGCGGGATTATTTGATTATTTTGCTGAAGAAGCGAAACGCGCTCAAGGCCGGGTGTTGGTTCGTCCGACCGGGCAGCGCTCGATCGTCATCAAGCAACCGGTGGGTCCCGTTGCCGCATTTAGCCCGTGGAATTTCCCGCTCTTCCTGATGGCCCGTAAGCTCGCACCAGCGCTGGCGGCGGGCTGTTCAATCATCTGCAAGCCGCCGGAAGAAACACCGGCGTGCTGCATGGCGCTCATGCGCTGCGTATTGGATGCAGGCGTGCCCGGCCATGTCGCACAGATGGTGTTTGGTGTGCCCGACCAGGTCAGCACGCATCTCATCGCCTCGCCGATCATCCGCAAGATCAGCTTCACCGGTTCGGTGCCCGTCGGCAAGCATCTGATGAAGCTTGCCGCAGATGGCGTGAAGCGGACAACGATGGAGTTGGGCGGCCATGCGCCCGTGCTGGTCTTTGACGATTGCGATCTCGATCGCACGCTCGACATTATCGTCCCGCAGAAATTCCGTAATGCCGGCCAGGTCTGTGTCAGCCCGACGCGTTTCTACGTCCAGAACGGCATCTATGATCGGTTTGTCGACGAGTTCACCAAACGCACCGAACAGCTGACCGTCGGCAATGGCCTTGAAGATGCAACCGAAATGGGTCCGCTCGCCAATGAGCGACGCCCCGAAGCGGTCGGCGCGCTCATCGCCGATGCAGCGGACAAAGGTGCGCGGATCACAACCGGCGGCGATGTTCTTGGCGAGAGCGGCTTTTTCTTCCGCCCGACCGTGATCGCTGACGTCCCGCTCGATGCTCAGATCATGGCGAATGAACCCTTTGGCCCGGTCGCGATGATGCGACCCTTTGCGACGCTCGATGAAGCAATCGAACAGGCAAACCGCCTCCCCTATGGCCTTGCTGCCTTCGCGTTCACCGAAAATGGCCGTCAGGCGATGTTGCTGGGCGATGCGATCGAAAGCGGCATGGTCGGTATCAACACAGTCGGTATCAGTGCGGTCGACGCACCCTTTGGCGGGGTGAAGGAATCCGGCTTCGGCAGTGAGGACGGGCCAGAAGGCTTGGAAGCCTATATGGTCACCAAAGCGGTGCATCAGGCATGAGCGACGCATCGACCTCTCGCACCGGCGGCCAGATCCTCGTCGATAATCTCGTTGAGCAGGGCTGCGACCGGATATTCTGCGTGCCCGGCGAAAGCTATCTCGCTGTCCTCGATGCCCTGCATGACAAGGACGCAATCGATCTCGTCGTGTGCCGTCAGGAAGGCGGTGTATCTTTCATGGCGGCCGCTGACGGTGCGATGACGGGCCATCCGGGTATCGCCTTCGTCACGCGCGGACCCGGGGCGACCAATGGTTCAATCGGTGTCCATGTGGCGATGCAGGATTCGGTGCCGATGATCTATTTCATCGGCGATGTGGGGCGCGGCGACAAGGATCGCGAAGCGTTTCAGGAGATCGACTTTCCGGCAATGTTCGGCCCGATGTGCAAATGGGCAGCAAAGATCGACCAGGCCGAGCGGATCCCCGAATATATCGCGCGGGCCTATTCGGTCGCGATGAACGGGCGTCCCGGACCCGTCGTTCTCGCGCTGCCCGAAGACATGCTGCGTGACACTGTCGAAGCAGCCGATCGCCCGAAAGTTATCCGTCCGGCCCAGCATCCGGACCCTGAAGCGATGGCGGTGATGATGGAGCTTCTCAAGGACGCCGTTTCGCCGGTCGCCATTGTCGGTGGCGCAGATTGGTGCGCGGGCGCATCGCACTATTTCCAGAACTTTGCCGAAGATATTGGTATTCCGGTAGCCTGCGGTTTCCGTCGCCAGGACGCGATACCCAATGAGAGCCCGGTTTGGGCCGGCAATCTTGGCTATGGGCCCAATCCGAAGCTGCTCGAGCGGATCAGGGCGGCCGATTTGCTGCTCGTGGTCGGCGCCCGGCTCGGCGAAGCGACGACCGATGGCTATACGCTAATCACCCCCGATCATCCGGATCAGACCGTGATTCAGGTCCATCCTGATCCCGAGGAACTCGGCAGCGTCTATCGCACCGATCTCGCCATCTGCGCGGATATGCGGGAGTTCTCCGAGGAAGCCTCGCTCTGGGAGCATGACATTATCGATTTCGACTGCGGCAAGGACGCGCATACCGAATGGGAAGCCTGGAACAGCGTAACCCCGAATGACGATCTCGCACTCGATCTTGCCCAATGTGTCGGCACGGCATGCGAAGCGCTCCCCGCTGACAGCATCATCTGCAACGGTGCCGGGAATTTTTCAGGCTGGTGGCATCGCTTCTGGCGCTACACCGGCCCGGTAAGCCAGCTCGCCCCGACGGCGGGCGCGATGGGCTATGGCGTACCGGCTGCTGTCGCGGCGTCGCTGCGCAATCCGGATCGCCAGGTGATTGCGGTAGCGGGTGATGGCGACTTTCTGATGAACGGGCAGGAATTGGCGACCGCAGTCCAGCATGGCTGCAATATGTTGGTGATGGTGATCGACAATGGCAGCTATGGCACGATCCGCATGCATCAGGAGCGCAACTATCCCGAACGGTTATCCGGGACCGCGCTGAGCAACCCCGATTTCGCCGCGTTAGCGAAAGCCTATGGCTGCTGGTCGGAAACGATCGAGAAGACCGCAGACTTCGCCGGTGCGCTCGATCGCGCCAAGGCAGAAACCGGTGTGCGCCTCCTCCATCTGAAGATCGATGTTGAGGATCAGCTGGCGGCTGGGACATCTGTGGCAAAGGTGCGCGCCGCGACAAGCGCCTGAATCGAAAGGGCCATCACCGATCAAGCGATGATGGCCCAATGCGACCCGGTTTAACTACAGGGGCAGTAGAAACCAGGTATCTCCGACGAGTGTCGTACACCGCGAAATCGTCGCGGAGTAAAGCAACCTGCGGTTCGTTTTCGACGAACGACCAATGAGTTTAGATCAACCCCGCCAATGGGCTAGAGGGATCGGCATATTTCCGCGTTGCCATCCGGCCGCTGCGATAGGCTTCGCGTCCCGCCTCAACCGCCAGCTTCATCGCCCGGGCCATGCGGACCGGTTCCTTGGCTTCGGCGATCGCGGTGTTCATCAGCACCCCGTCACAGCCCAGCTCCATGGCGACGGCCGCATCGGACGCCGTACCGACACCAGCGTCTACCAGTACCGGCACCGAAGCGCCCTCGACAATCAACCGGATTGTCACCCGGTTCTGGATACCAAGGCCTGAGCCAATCGGTGCGCCCAGCGGCATCACCGCCACAGCTCCGGCCGCTTCCAGCTGTTTCGCCGCGATCGGATCATCAACGCAATACACCATGGGCTTGAAGCCTTCATTGGCAAGCGTCTCAGTGGCCGTCAGCGTCTCGCGCATATCGGGATAGAGCGTCTTCGCCTCACCCAGCACTTCGAGCTTCACGAGATCCCAGCCGCCGGCTTCGCGCGCAAGCCTGAGCGTCCGGATCGCTTCGTCCGCGGTAAAGCAGCCTGCCGTGTTTGGTAGATAGGTAAAGCGTCTGGGATCGATGAAATCGGTCAGCATCGGCGCATTGGGATCCGAAACATTCACCCGGCGCACGGCGACGGTAATGATCTCTGCACCCGATGCTTCAAGCGCCGCCGCATTCTCTTCAAAATCCTTATATTTGCCGGTGCCGACAATAAGCCGGGAGGTGAAAGTCTGGCCAGCAACCGTCCAGCTATCGTCATCCCGATGGTCACCGCCACCAACGAAATGCACGATCTCCAACGTGTCACCATCTTCAACCAGGACATCGGCCAGCGTCGAGCGCGGTACCACTTCAAGGTTGCGTTCAACCGCAATCTTCGCTGGATCCAGACCCAGCGCTTCGCTTGCAAAGGCAGCCAGCGACAGACCCGGATGGATACGGCGATGCTCACCATTCACCTGTATCGATATCGTGCCGTCACTTGTCATTGCTGCATCCTGCCTTTGCGTTACGATCCGAGCCGCATATAGGTGTCCGCCCCGCATCGCCGCAACCAAAAGGCTAGGCCAATGAGCGATAAACCCGTGATCTTTGTTCTGAACGGGCCAAATTTGAACCTGCTCGGGCTGCGCGAGCCGGAAATTTATGGGTCTGATACGCTCGACGATATCGCCGGGAAACTGGAAGATCGGGCGCAGGAACTGGGCGTTGACGTTGAAGTGCGTCAATCCAATCATGAGGGACATTTGATCGACTGGATTCACGAAGCCCAGGGCGATAATGCCAAGGCTATCCTATTGAATGCAGCCGGTTTCACGCACACTTCAGTTGCTTTGCATGACGCGATAAAGGCGGTTTCGGTGCCGGTTATCGAGGTCCATCTCTCAAATCCGCATGCACGGGAGGCGTTTCGACATAAAAGCTATGTCGGCGAGGCCGCAAAAGGCACTATTTCGGGATTCGGGGCATTTTCCTATCTGCTGGCGCTGGACGCGGCCATGCAGCTTTGAGTAAAAGCCGCCTCTTGCAGTCCGGTTTCGTACCGGCAACAGGGATAAAGGGTTTGCTATGACGACCTCTAAAGGTGCCGAAAAAGGCACCATGAATGTCGACGCCGATCTCGTGCGCCAGCTGGCAGAGCTGTTGGACGATGCCAATCTCACCGAAATCGAAGTAGAAGATGGAAATCGCAGCATCCGTGTATCGCGCGCTGGCAGCGCCGTTGCGGTCGCCGCACCAGCGCCCGTCGCCGCTCCGATCGCGGCTGCGCCGGCTGCCGCACCGGCATCAGCTCCTGCGGCTGCTGCACCGGCTCCGGCAGCAGAAAATTTGGTGGGCGCAGTCAATTCTCCGATGGTTGGAACAGTCTATTTGGCACCGGAACCGGGCGCAGACCAGTTTGTCTCGGTTGGCGATTCGGTCTCCGAAGGCGATACGCTGCTCATTATTGAGGCGATGAAGGTCATGAACCCGATCATCGCCGACAAATCCGGCAAGGTTACGGCCCTCCTCGTCGAGAATGCCGAACCGGTTGAGTTCAATCAGCCGCTCGTAACGATCGAATAGGCGGCCATCGTGATCGAGAAAGTCCTGATTGCCAACCGCGGCGAAATCGCGCTGCGCATCCATCGCGCTTGCCATGAAATGGGCATCAAGACGGTGGCTGTGCATTCGACCGCCGATGCGGAGGCGAAGCATGTAAAGCTTGCAGATGAGGCTGTGTGTATCGGGCCGCCATCGGCGACCGACAGCTATCTAAGCATCCCGAATATCATATCGGCTGCAGAGATCAGTCAGGCGGATGCCATCCATCCCGGCTATGGTTTTCTCTCCGAAAATGAAAAATTCGCCAAGATCGTCGAGGACCATGACATTATATGGATCGGGCCGAAGCCTGAACATATCCGCATCATGGGCGACAAGGTGGAAGCCAAGAAAACGGCCGGCAAGCTTGGCTTGCCGCTGGTCCCTGGCTCCGATGGCGCGGTGCGCGAATATAGCGAAGCCAAGAAGATCGGCGCTGACATCGGTTATCCGCTGATCGTGAAGGCTGCATCCGGCGGCGGCGGTCGCGGCATGAAAGTCGTGCCTGAAGCGAGCCAACTCGAAACCTTGATGAAACAAGCCGGGTCGGAAGCGAAATCGGCCTTTGGCGACGACACGGTCTATCTTGAGAAATTCCTCGGCAATCCACGCCATATCGAGTTTCAGATATTTGGAGATGGCAAAGGCAATGCCGTCCATCTGGGCGAACGCGATTGTTCGCTGCAACGCCGCCACCAGAAAGTGCTGGAAGAAGCACCGGGACCGACAATTACAGCCGAAGAACGTGAGCGAATGGGCGATATCTGTGCCAAAGCCATGGCCGATATGGGTTATCGCGGTGCGGGTACGATCGAGTTTCTCTACGAGAATGGCGGTTTCTATTTCATCGAAATGAATACGCGGCTGCAGGTCGAACATCCGGTGACCGAAATGATCACCGGGCTCGATCTGGTGCGCGAGCAGATCTTAGTCGCCGCAGGCCAACCGCTGTCGGTAACACAGGATGAGGTAACCTTTACCGGCCATGCGATCGAATGCCGGATCAACGCGGAAAACGCGAAAACCTTCGCCCCATCACCCGGCAAGGTGATCAACTATCATGCGGCGGGTGGCATGCATGTTCGCGTCGATAGCGGCCTCTATACCGGTTATTCGATCCCGCCTTATTATGATTCCATGATCGCCAAGCTGATCGTCTATGGATCTAGCCGCAACAAATGCATCATGCGGCTGCGCCGCGCGCTGGAAGAAATGGTGATCGAGGGTGTCGATACGACGCTGCCCCTGCATCAGGCATTGCTCGACGATCCCGATTTTCTCGATGGCAATTATACGATCAAATGGCTCGAGGAATGGCTCGACCGAAACAATAGCGCCGATCAGGCCAACTAATGCCCGGCGAATCCGATCTTGATGCGCTGCTGCGCGATCTGAAGCCTATGCTTGCCGAAGAGGAGCATGGCTTTGCAACAATCCCGATGGGTACAGGGTGGCCACAAGGTTTGGTGCCGGTCGCCACCTTTGCCGAAGCCGAAGGCGCAAGCGTGATCGCGCTCGCATCGATCATGGAGGGCATTGGCCTTGATCATGAAGGGGGCTGGGCAAAAATCACGATTGGCGCTAACAGCGCGTTGAGCGCAGTCGGGCTAACGGCAAAAATCTCCGGGGTTCTTGCCGAAGCCGGGATCAGTGCCAATATAGTTGCGGCATATCATCACGATCATGTCTTTGTGCCCTGGGCACGGCGTGACGAGGCGATGGCGGTTCTGGAAAAATTATCGAAGGTACAGGAGTAATTCGTTCGATGCAGGCCATTATCTACCATAATCCGCGGTGCGGCACATCTCGCAAGACGCTGGAAATACTAGAAAAAGCGCCAGCTATTGCCGTGCGAGTGATCGAATATCTCAACGACACGCCAACCAAGGCAAAGCTGAAAGAGCTTTACAAGAAAGCCGGCATTACGGCGCGCGACGGGCTGCGTTCCAAGGAACCGCTTGCCAAGGAGCTCGGGCTGAACGACCCGGATATCAGCGATGATCAAATTCTCGATGCGATGATCAAGAACCCGATTCTCATCAATCGGCCGATCGTTGAAACGAAAAACGGCGTCCGGCTCTGCCGACCGCAGGATCTCGTCAAGGAAATCATCTAACGCCTGACACACTGGGAGCGCGCCAATGAAGAAGTTTCTCAAATGGACTGCGCTGACCCTATTGATTGTCATAGTTGGTGCGATCGTTTGGTTCTGGACCCCCGATCGCGATGCCGACGAGCTGCGCGCAATATACGCCAATGACGCGTCGCAATTTATCGAACTCGATACTGGCCTGACCGTCCATGTCCGCGATCATGGCCCGCGTGATGCGCCGGTTATCATGCTACTTCACGGATCGAGCGCTTCGTTGCAGACTTGGGAACCCTGGGTCGAGCGACTGTCCGAGGACTATCGCGTCATCACTTATGACCAGCCAGGCCATGGTCTGACCGGCCCGACCCCAGATGGCAATTACGATACGCATGTCTTTGTTGAGACAGCACAGGGCGTGGCCGAAGCGCTTGAGCTTGATCGTTTTGTGATCGGCGGCAGTTCAATGGGCGGCTGGGTCTCCTGGAACTATGCATTGGCGCATGGTGACCGGCTCGACGGACTCATGCTTGTCGGCGGCTCAGGCGCGCCAGACGCGCAGCCACGCAAGATTCCGATCGGCTTCCGGATTGCGTCCATGCCAGTCATCTCCTCGCTCATGCAAAAGATAACGCCACGTTCAATGGTCGAGCGCTCGTTGCGCCAGAGTGTCAGCAACCAGGCGATGATCGATGACGCGATGGTCGATCGTTATCATGATCTGCTTCGCTATCCGGGTAATCGTGCCGCGACGCGGGCTCGCAATCGCGCCGAGCGCACTGTGGCGAGCCCGGAAACCATGGCCAGCATATCGACCCCTACCCTGCTGATATGGGGTGCAGAGGACACACTTGTTCCGCTCGAAGCGGGCCAGTGGTTTGACGAACATATCCCGGACAGCGCGCTGATCGCCTATCCGGAAATCGGCCATATTCCGATGGAAGAAGCCCCCGATCGCAGCGCCGCCGATGTCGCGTCATGGATGGCAACGCTGTATCCGGTGGCAGAAGAAGAACCCGCCGAGTAACCTATAGAAGAAGCGTCCCAAAATGGGATGGCAGCCGGGCTCGCTATTTGGCTGGCGAGCAAGAGGTCGCTAGATACGTACCCATGTGCACAATTGCGATCTACAGCATGAAGGGCGGCGTCGGAAAAACCACGCTGGCGGTGAATCTTGCGTGGAGCGCCGCCACGCTTTCATCGCGGCGGACCTTGCTATGGGATCTCGATCAACAGGCCGCGGCGACCTATCTCGTTCAAACGGGCAAGAAACCCAAGCGCCGCGCCGAAGGCGTCTATGACCAAGAGGTCAAACCCCGCAAACTGATCCGCAAAACCGATATCGAGCGGCTCGACCTGTTAGCCGCCGATTCCTCTTTGCGTGACCTCGACCATATGTTCTTCTCTTTCGGAAAGAAGAAGCGACTCCTCAAGATCATCGATAGCGTCGCGCGCGACTATGATCGCGTCATCCTCGATTGCCCGCCCGGGCTCAGTGAGACCAGCGATCAGATACTGCGCGCTGCGGATATTGTGCTGGTTCCGGTAATTCCCTCACCACTTTCGGAGCGAGCCTTCGATACCGTGGTCGATCACGTTCAGCGCAATCACAAGGGCCGCACGGCTATCCTGCCGGTTTTCACCATGGTCGATCGGCGTCGCAATCTTCACAAAGCGGCTCTGGAGCGAGAAAAGCGCTGGCCGGTAATCCCCTATGCCAGCGCGGTTGAACAAATGGCGGCCCATCGAAAACCAGTGGGAGCTTTTGCGCCCAATTCGCCGGCCGGCAAAGCCTTCGCCAAATTGTGGCGCGGCGTGGAACGGAAAATCTCAAAACTCTAACATGCCTCCCGCAACAGCCGATGACGGCTTGGCGCGGAAACGCTATCATTGCGCCCGTGGACTTGCTTGATCCGACCATGTTGCTGCGCGCCTATGCGATTGGCGTGTTTCCGATGGCCGATAGCCGAGACGCCTCCGATGTGTTCTGGGTCGACCCCAAGAAACGCGCTATCCTGCCACTGGACGGGTTGCGTGTATCGAGATCGCTCGCCAAGACCATCCGCTCCGATCGCTATCGCGTGACACTGGACACGGCGTTTGATGCGGTTGTTTCGGCCTGTGCTGAATCCCGCCCGGATCGTCCGGACACATGGATCAATCCGGCGATCCAGAAGGCCTATGGCGAGTTGCACGAGCGCGGCCATGCCCATTCGATCGAATGCTGGATGGATGATGAGCTGGTCGGCGGCCTTTATGGCGTCAGGCTGGGCCGCGCCTTTTTTGGCGAGAGCATGTTCAGCCGGATGTCGGATGCGTCCAAAGTCGCGCTGGCGCATCTTGTCGCGCGGATGCGCGCCGGCGAATTCGAGCTTCTCGATTGCCAATTCATGACCGATCATCTCGCCTCGTTAGGCGCGATCGAGATCAGCAAAGAAGATTATGCGTCGTTGCTGGACGCTGCGCTGTCGCCGCTGGGGCCATCGGGCACAGTCTCTGCAACCGGCGGAGACCTGTCCGCACTGGAAGGCGGAGACGGTACTGGGGAAGACGGCGCGCTATCCGGATATGTCATTTCGCAGGCTTTGGGCCAGACATCATAAAGGCGATGCTCGACCACATTGAGCGCCGGGCGCTCTTTATAGAGCCAGCCCGAGAAAACCCGGTTCCAGCTATCGTCGTCGCCATTTGCGTCACGATCCCGAACAAATAGCTGCACAAAGGCGCCGGTGAGCTGTTGCGGCTCCCATGGTGCGGTCACTTCGCATGCGCGCAGGCGGACCAGAACGTCGCCCACCCGCGTTGATTCGCCCGGCTGCAACCGGATTTCGCGCGACAAGCCGTTGCGCTTGTTGAGCAGGCCAAGCACCGCAACCCGATCTTCCATGGGCGTCACACCCGCCATATTCACGGGAAGATCGCCGACGATCTCGATATCGTCGACATTCAGCGTGTCGTCATCCGCGCCGCTTCGATTCTGATCGAGCGTCAATTCACTCGGCGGTGCTTCATCAGGGACTTCTTCAGCCGAACCGCAGGCAGCCAAGGCTGCACAGGCGACAACCGCCACACCGCGGATCATGGAAGCGGATCTTCAGCATCGGCGGGATCGGCGACAAACTCGTCGCTCATGGTATCGCCGAACGTGTCCGACATGGTGTCATCCATACCACCATCACTGCCACCGGAATCGTTGATCATCGAGCCAATCAGGCCGGTCATGTCGATCGCACCCTGGGTGTCGAGAATGACATCGTCGGCCCGCAAGGCTTCATCCGAACCACCGGGCAGCATCGATATGAAACTACCGCCCAGCAAGCCTTCGCTGGTTATCGCTGCGCTGCTGTCATTGGGAAGATTAGTCCCCGGGTCGATCGCCATGCGGACTTCCGCCTGATAATCTTCCGGATTGAGCGTAATCGCCGTTACTTCACCGATGGAGAGGCCAGCCACCCGAACATCGGTACCCACCGAGATTCCGCTCACATTCGGGAAATAGGCGGTAACCTCAATTGCATCACTACCCGCTCCGCTCGCCGTTCGGCCGATGAAGGTGAAGACGAGCCAGATTGCCGCGATAACAACGACCAGGCCCACCAGTGCCTCAAACAGATGATTGCGCACCGTGCTCAACTTGGGCTCCAGGCCTCGTAGTCGCCGCTAGCGCCCGCACGTTTGCCACCTTGTTCAAGATCGCCGGCCGGTCGATAGGCTTCGTCCGTGCCCGTAAGGTTCTTCGTGTATGGCGATTCCCACGCGCGCGCCGGTGGCAGGCTTTGATCGGGCACATCTTCGACGGTTTGATGCAGCCATCCGTGCCATTCCGCCGGAACATTGCTGGCGTCATTGCCACCGGGATAGATTACCCAGCGACGCCGTGGGCCCTTCTTGCTCTCATAATAGCGGTTGCCGCTGTCGTCCGTGGCGACATGACGGCCCTTGCGGGCGGAATACAGGGCGGTGCCAATTGTGGCCCCTTCCCACCAGGTGAAGATCATTTTCAAAAATCGCATAGTGGTTCGGCGTTTAGCGTCTCTTGCCGGGCGCGCCAACCGTTGTTGCGATTCATCTGCGCCTAACTGCCTGCGCCTATTCGGCAGCGCCAGGTCCGCCGGCCCAGCTGACACGGTCTCCAGCATCAATACCGAGTTCCGCCGCACGGCCGCCATCAATTTCCAGGACGGCAATGACGGGCTCGATCGAAACATTGGAATCCAGCGTATAGGGCTCGGTTTCGCGGGCAATATTGGTGATGACACCGTCCGCCCGGATAAAGATCATATCGAGCGGGATCATCGTGTTGCGCATCCAGAAACTGGCATAGCGGGGATATTCAAAGGGGAAGATCATCCCCCCGTCTTGCGGCAGGGATTCGCGAAACATCAGTCCACGCCGCTGCTCCTCAGCCGTGATCGCAGTCTCCACATTGAATATGTGACGCCCGCCATCGGCGAGTTGAATAGTGACAGCAATGGTTTCCACAGCCGCCTCTTCGGGCGATTCCACCGTTTCCTGAGTGGCAGGTGGATTGGGACGCGGCTGTGATTCGGCTCGGCACCCCGCGAGCGCGATTGCGCTGAAGATTACAAGTCCGGAAATTTTTCTGATCATTGCCTGCTATTCGCAGTGCGCGAGCGCAACCGCAAGGGGCCCTTTTCCACCGTCGGCGATGCGCGCTTGCAAGCGATCCCCAGTATCGATCTCGCCCAGGCCCGACCGGCGTACGATCTCCATATGAATGAATACGTCGCGATCCTCATCGTCACGGACGAGAAAGCCATAGCCTTTGAGACGATTGAACCATTTTACAGTCACTGTTTCGAAATCGCCCGCCGCCTCTTCAAGTGCCGCGTCTTCCGCGTCACTGCCCTCAGGACGCGAATGCGCGTAGTTGTCGCAGCCCTCAACATCGATCGAGAGGATTTCAGTGGCCTGCCTACCGCGGTCCCGCTCGACGAAATAACATTCGATCCGTGCACCTTCAGGCAATGTCCGGCGACCATGATCACGCAATACGGAAAAGTGGATGAGGATATCGCCATCTTCATCATCGGGAATCAGGAAACCGTAGCCCCGCGTCCCGTCGAACCATTTAATGGTTCCGGCCGCGTGCATATGGTCTTCCGCGACTGAAACAGCCACGGACTCGCCGTGCGCCACGTCGTCCGACGCAGCACGAAAAGCCACTGCGTTGCGCTCGGATGTCATGCATCGTCCCCTGTTAGCGCAAATATCTAACACAGAATCTCACTCGCGTGAAATAGTCTTAAGTCAAGCCGGCTAGTCTTCCCGTTCCGGGATATTTCCAGGGTCGGCATTAATAAATTTTCGCGCAATTTCATAGGAATGCCCGGCACGCATCATTGCGGCGATAGACTTTCGCTTGCGATCGGCATCGACCGGGGCGTTCGCAAACGGCCCAAATCGTCTTTTTCGGGCAAATGACAAGGCGGCATCCCAGCTATTATCCGCAGCAATCTGCCGCGCATCGACGCCATCCGCGTCTTCGATTCCCGCTGCAAACAAGGCCTGATCGACCCGACGTGCACCATAGCCACGGCGCGCAAGCGACCGGGCCCGCGCCTCCGCAAACGCAGCATCGTCAATATAACCAAGCTCGGAGAATCTCTCCGACAACCTCTCAAGGTCAGGCTCGCGATTGTCATCCCAGCCGCGTTCGCGAATTTTGCGCGAAAGATAAGAGCGTAGCTTTGCGCGGGTCGTTGCGTAGCGGCCCACATAGAAGAGCGCGAGCTGCTCTAAACTCTCTTGATCCAGCGGTGGACGGGGTTTTTTGCGGGTTCGACCGGTCATGCGCCACGTTTGTGCCATAGTCGAGCCGGATTTTGAACGCCCCTGATCGGCTAATTCGTGGGATCGAAACAACGTAGACAGCATGCCGAAACCACCCATGGGTCGCACGGCATCGGCTGAAGGATATTATGACGGATACTCTCGAACCGACACCAATCTCCGACGAATTGCCACGGCGCTTTGCCGATTTTGACACCGTGGGCGAAGCGCTGGACTATGCCGCCCAAGGCAAGCGCGGTTTCAATTTCCATGACGCACGCGGCAATCTGGTTCGACCCTATCCCTATTCAGAGCTGCGCAGCGACGCGATTGCTGCCGCCAAGCGGCTGATCGACTTTGGTATCGAGCCAGGAGATCGGGTAGCGTTGATCGCTGATACTGAGCCGGATTTCTGCGCCCTATTTTTCGGTGCCGTCTATGCAGGCGCGCTGCCGGTTCCGCTGCCGCTCCCAACTTCCTTTGGCGGTAAGGAAGGTTATATCGACCAGCTGGCAGTCCAACTGCGAAGTTCGGAACCGCAAATCCTGCTCTATCCAGCAGAAATTGCTGAAATCTCGAAAGCCGCCGCAGATGCGTGTTCGGTACCAGGCGAGGACTGGGAAAGTTTTGCCCTGCGCGACGCGCCGGATGTCGAATTCCCGAAAGCCGGTCCTGACGATGTTGCTTATCTTCAATATTCCAGCGGGTCGACGCGCTTCCCGCACGGCGTGATCATCAGCCACAAGGCGCTGCTTCACAATCTCGGTTCGCATGCCAATGGCATGCTGATCGGACAGAATGACCGCTGCATCTCCTGGCTGCCTTTCTATCACGATATGGGCCTTGTGGGTTGCATGCTCTCGATGGTCGCGAACCAGGTTTCAACGGATTATCTAAAGACCGCTGACTTTGCCCGGCGCCCTCTTGCATGGCTGGATCTGATCAGCCGTAATCCTGGGACTTCCTGCAGCTATTCGCCGACTTTTGGCTACGACATTTGTGCCCGCCGCATCGGCAGTCAGTCGAACGTAAAAGAACGCTTTGATCTGTCACGGTGGCGGCTTGCCGGAAATGGTGCGGACATGATCCGTCCCGATGTGATGCAGCATTTCACTGATGCATTTGCGGATGCCGGTTTCGATCCCAAATGCTTTGTCCCGAGCTATGGCCTTGCCGAGGCGACGCTCGCCGTCACCCTGATGCCTGCTGGCGAGGGGATCGTCGTCGATCTGGTCGAAGAAAGTGAACTTTCTGGCGTACCCAAGGCCGATAATGACGAGCCGACCCGCTATCGGGCGATCGTCAATTGCGGAAAGGCTGTCCGCGACACGGTAATCGAAATCCGCGAAGAAGATGGCAGCCTGATGCCCGATAAGGCGATCGGCCAGGTCTGGGTGCAGGGTCCGGCCATTATGGACGGCTATTTCCGCGACCAAGAGGCGACCGATGCCTGCCTTGTCGAAGGATGGCTCGATACCGGTGATATGGGGTATCTTTCCGACGGCTATCTCTATGTTGTTGGCCGGGCCAAGGACATGATCATCATCAACGGCAAAAATCACTGGCCACAGGATATCGAATGGGCCGTCGAACAGCTGCCCGGTTTTAAGTCCGGTGACATTGCCGCCTTCTCCATAACGGCCGCTGGCGGTGAGGAAACACCGGCTGTTCTTGTGCAGTGCCGCACGTCGGACGTTAACGAACGGACAAGACTTCACGGCATGATCCGTGACAAGGTCCGCGCAATAACCGGTATGAACTGCGTGATTGAACTCGTTCCGCCGCGCACCCTGCCGCGCACGAGCTCAGGCAAGCTGAGCCGGGCAAAGGCGCGCAATCTCTACCTATCCGGTGAAATCCAACCTTACGCCATTGCTGCCTGATAATCGGGCAGAAAATGCAAAGGTAAATGCAAAATTTACCTTGCTAGTCCGGCATTCAGAAAGGCTTTTTCGGCTATCCCTTGCTTAGAGGGAAAGCAATGGCAGCACTTGATACCAACCAGCTCGGCTGGCTGGACATTCTAGGCCTCAGGGAGCCGCGGGACGGCGAGTGGAAGCTCGTGCGCGCGGCTCAGCTGCGTGAACTCAGCAAAAACTCACTCCTGCCGGTCGTCGCCGTGCTGCTCGCGACATTATCTGCCGGCACCCTATTCTGGGGTCAGGTGCCCAACGAAATGATGGCCGTGTGGTTCGCGATGCTGGTCATCGGCATGGCCTCGATCGCCTCCGCCCGACGCGCTAATCTTGCGCGCACCGGCGGCGCGACACGATCGGATGTGATGCGATCGGTTGCCAATTGCACGATCCTGGGCTTGTTCTGGTCAATTCCGTCCCTGTTCTTCGCGGAATATGGCAATCTCGAGCAAATCGTGACTATCGCGGCGCTCAGCCTTGCAATCATGGGCGCGACCGCATTGATGCTCAATTCGGTGCCGTTGGGCGGTATCATGCTCAATGGGCTGGTGGCGATCAGCGTCAGCGTCATGCTGTTCCGGCTCGATCTCACTCTGCTGGCCGGGCTGACCTTCTCTTACGGACTATGCCTCACCTTCACATTGCTGATCAACGGTCGAGCCGCCGTCGCACGGCTGCGCAACGATATCGCGCTGGCTGCCCAGAATGACGTGGTGAAGCTGATGCTGCGTCAGGAGAATGCCGCTGAAAGCGACTGGTTGTGGCAGGTCGATGCTCGCAAATGTATTGTCGATGCCTCCCAGCGATTTGCTGCTGCCGCTGGTCTGGCGCCTCGCAAGTTAGAGGGAATGCCATTGCTTGACTTGCTTGCTGGCGACCAATGGCGCGAGGAGGTGCTAAGCGACGAAACGCGTGAACTTCTCACCAAGATGCAAGCAGGAAAGACCTTCAGTGACTTGCTAATGCCCGTCATGCTGAACGGCGAAGAACGCTGGTGGAAGATCTCTGGGACACCGCGGCTGAGCACCAACCGGCACGTAATCGGTTATCGCGGTGTGATTTCCGATGTAACGGACCGCGAAGCAATGGAGCGCCGCATCTATCACATGGCCCATTTTGATGCGCTGACCGGCTTGTCGAACCGTGCGCATACTAATGAGCTCCTGCGTGATCGCATTGCCAAAGCTGCCGATGAACATCGCTACTGCGCTTTTCTGATGATCGACCTGGATCGCTTCAAGGCGATCAACGACACGTCTGGCCATCCGGTAGGGGACAAACTGCTCGAACAGGTCGCTGTGCGCCTCAACGGCATGCTGCAAGGCAGCGATGCCAGCGGCCGGCTGGGTGGCGATGAATTTGCCGTGATCATCGGTAATTTCCGTTCGTCGGATGAGCTCGACAAACGCGCCCGCGATATCATCATTCAGCTGTCCAAACCCTATCGGGTTGACGGACACGACCTTCACATCGGCGCCAGTGTCGGTTCGGCCATCTACCCGAAAGACGGTGGATCTGCCTCGGCTTTGCTGCGCAAGGCGGATCTCGCTCTCTATCGGGCCAAGGCCAGCGGACGCGGAACCCATTCTCCGTACGAACCCTCCCTGCTGCAGAAAGCCGAGGAACGGCGCGCGATCGAAACCGCATTGCGCGAAGCATTGGACAAGAATGAGCTTCATCTCGTCTATCAGCCGGTCGTTACCCTGGCGTCGAAGGAAGTGGCCGGTTTCGAAGCCCTTTTACGCTGGACGCATCCGGAGCTTGGCCTGGTCCCGCCCGAAAAATTCATCCCGATCGCCGAAGAGACACGATTGATTGATTCAATCGGCGAATGGGTCTTCCGCGAAGCATGTATGGAAGCCATGAACTGGCCCGAACAATATCGTCTGGCGGTCAACCTGTCCGCGGGTCAATTACGCAATCCGCGGCTTGGCGAACTTGTAATCCAGGCATTGGCCAGCTCCGGCCTCGCACCAAACCGGTTGGAACTCGAAACCACCGAAGCCATTCTTAACAATGACAGCGAGCAGGCAATCCAGACCTTTGAACAGTTACGCGGGCTGGGCGTTACGATGGCGCTCGATGATTTTGGCAGCGGTTATTCGACACTGGGCTTTATCGGACGCACAAGCTTCAATTCGATCAAGATCGACAAGCGCTTCATCCGCGATGCGGAAGCCGGGTCACAATCGAGCGTCGCCATTATTCGCGCCGTGATCGCCATGGCGGACAGCCTCGGCATTGCAACGATCGCCGAAGGAATTGAGAATGATCGCCAATATGTGATCGCCGAGAAGCTCGGTGTTGCGCAGGTCCAGGGCTATTATCTTGATCGCCCGATGGAGGGACAGGATGTCCAATCCCGTTTCCCATTAGCGCCGGACGAGGCTGTCGCCTAATCGCTGTCACGACAATCTATTCCGTACGACAATATCCTTGCATCCCCCGGCCAGCCCCGTTAAACGCGCGTCTCTTGGACTCGGAGGAGTGTAGCTCAGCTGGTAGAGCATCGGTCTCCAAAACCGAGGGTCGTGGGTTCGAGCCCCTCCGCTCCTGCCATCCGGTCTTCGATTGGTCCGGCGGGTATGCCTTGAAACGGCAGCTTGCGGGTCCGAGATAGAGTTTAACACTCACGCCGATGTCGGCCGCAGGGGCCGATGGCGGCGTGTGTGCGTTTTTGGTTTGAACGAGGTTTGAAAACGGTGGCAAAAACTAGCCCAGGCGAGTTTGTTCGGCAGGTCCGTGCCGAGACGTCGAAGGTCGTATGGCCGACGCGTCAGGAAACTATACAGACCGGCATCATGGTCATGATCATGACCGCTATTCTCGCCCTGTTCTTCCTGGGTGTCGATTCATTCTTCAATATGATCGTCACCTTCCTCATCGGCCTCGTCAGCTAAAAGACTTCAGCTAAGGGTATTCCATGTCGCGCTGGTACATCATTCACGCCTATTCGGGCTTCGAGAACAAGGTGCGAGACGCCATCATGTCCGAAGCCACGCGTATGGGTCTCGAACAGCTGGTCGAAGAAGTCGAAGTGCCGACCGAGGAAGTCACCGAGGTCAAGCGCGGCAAGAAGGTCCAGACCGAGCGGAAATTCTTCCCCGGCTATGTGCTCGCCAAGCTGAGCATGACCGACGATGTTTATCACCTCGTCAAGAATACGCCCAAGGTAACCGGTTTCCTTGGATCGAGCGGCAAGCCGCAACCGATCAGCGAAGCCGAAGCCGCGCGCATCCTCAATACGAAAGAGGAAGCGGCCGCAGCACCGAAACAGAAAATCAATGTCGATTATGAAATCGGCGACCAGATCAAGGTCCTTGATGGCCCGTTTGCAAGCTTCAACGGTGTCGTTGAAGAGCTCGATTTCGATCGTGCCCGCGTCAAGGTATCGGTATCGATCTTTGGCCGCGCGACGCCGGTCGAACTGGAATTCGAGCAGGTCGAACTGGTCAAATAGGAATTTACGAGTTTCCGGATGGTCCGGAAAATGCGGGAGGCAGTGCCACTGTCATTTGAACCGCTAAGCCAAGAGAAAAGGTGAGACTGAAACAATGGCAAAGAAAATTGACGGCTATATCAGCCTGCAGGTTCCTGCAGGTACGGCCAACCCATCACCGCCCCTCGGGCCCGCATTGGGCCAGCGCGGTGTGAACATCATGGATTTCTGCAAGGCGTTCAACGCCGCCACGCAGGAAATGGAAAAAGGCGCGCCGATCCCGACCAAGATCACGGTCTATGCGGATCGCAGCTTTACCTTCGTCACGAAGACCCCGCCCGCAAGCTACATGCTCAAAAAGGCTGCAAAGCTGAAAAAGGGCGCGAGCGAGGTTGGCTCGGAAATCGTTGGCCAGATCAAGCGTTCGAAAGTCGCCGAAATCGCAGAAGCGAAAATGGTCGATCTGAACGCGAATGACATTGAAGCCGCAACGCGCATCATCGAGGGCTCTGCCATGTCGATGGGCCTCGAAGTGGTGGAGGGCTAATCATGACAAAGCTCACGAAAAAGCAAAAAGCACAGGTTGATACCGTAGATCGGGACAAGCTGTATGGATCTGACGAAGCGCTGAAGATCGTCAAAGGCAATGCGACCTCGAAGTTCGACGAAACGATCGAGATTGCCCTGAACCTGGATGTCGATCCGCGGCACGCAGACCAGATGGTCCGCGGCGTCGTTTCGCTTCCCTCGGGAACCGGCAAGGACGTTCGCGTCGCCGTATTCGCCAAGGACGCGAAGGCTGACGAAGCCAAGGAAGCCGGTGCCGATACAGTTGGTGCCGAAGATCTGATGGAAGCGATGCAGGGCGGCGATCTCAACTATGATCGCGTCATTGCAACACCGGACATGATGGGCGTCGTCGGCCGTCTCGGTAAGGTTCTGGGTCCCAAGGGCCTGATGCCGAACCCGAAACTCGGCACGGTAACCCCGGATGTTGCGAAAGCTGTTAAGGACGCCAAGGGCGGCCAGGTCGAGTTTCGCGCAGAAAAAGCCGGCATCGTGCATTCAACGATCGGCAAGGCCAGCTTCACCGAAGATGACCTGAAAAAGAATTACGACGCATTTGTCGGCGCTATTGTGAAGGCTCGGCCTTCCGGTGCCAAAGGCAAATATATCAAGAAGATCGCCGTCAGCTCTACCATGGGCCCCGGCGTGAAGGTTGATCCGGCGGAAGCTGGAGCGTAAAGGGCTTCCCGGCTCTTCGGAGCCGGGATTCGGCCGAAAGTGAATTTCACCTTCGGTCACACCGTCCGAGACAGTTGGTGAGGGCAATTGGGTCCTCTTAATTTCCAGCCAAGACGGGGAAAGTTTTTGACGGGTGTTTCCATCTGATGGGAACCCCGGTCTGCTGCGGCTCCAGCCGCTTTGGGCAACCGACCCCTCGGACATTTCGAACGAACCATAAGGGCCTTGGTCCTGTGGTTCATTATGGTCAGCGGATGATCCGCAGGCCGAAGAAGGAGTGCGATATATGGATCGAGCTCAAAAGACCGAAGCGGTTGCTGAAATGAACCGCACCTTCACCGAGGCGGGCGTGGTCGTTGTGACCCGCAACCTCGGCCTCACCGTTGCTGAATCCAGCGCGTTGCGGGCGAAGATGCGGGAAGCCGGCGCCAGCTTCAAAGTATCGAAGAACAGGCTTGCCAAGCTTGCGATCAAGGACACCCAGTATGACCCGATCAGCGATTTGTTCGCCGGGCCGACTGCGATGGCCTGGTCGGACGATCCGGTAGCGGCCACGAAAGTGGTTGCCGAATTCTCGAAAGAGAATGACCGGCTCGAAATCGTTGGCGGGGCGATGGGCGAAACAGTCCTCGATCTCGACGGCGTGAAAGCTCTGGCTGCGTTGCCTTCGCTTGACGAACTGCGTGGCAAGATTGTGGGTCTGCTTAATGCACCTGCAACCAAGGTCGCCCAGCTCGCTAATGCACCGGCATCCAAGCTGGCTCGCGTTTTCGGCGCCTATGGCGCGTCGGACGCTGCCTGATTTTCGAATAGCTCAATACTGAAATGAAGGGGGCGGATCGCCCCAATTGGAGACTAAAATGGCAGATCTTAGTAAACTCGTGGACAGCCTTTCTGAGCTGACCGTAATGGAAGCCGCTGAACTGGCGACCATGCTTGAAGACAAATGGGGCGTTTCGGCCGCTGCAGCAGTTGCAGTTGCCGGCCCAGCTGGCGGCGACGCCGGTGCTGCTCCGGCTGAAGAGAAAGACGAATTTGACGTCGTTCTCACCGGCGACGGTGGCAAGAAGATCCAGGTGATCAAAGAAGTCCGCGCCATCACGGGCCTCGGCCTCGGCGAAGCCAAAGCGCTCGTCGAAGGTGCACCGAAAGCCGTCAAGGAAGGCGTCAACAAGGCGGAAGCCGAAGAAATCAAGGGCAAGATCGAAGAGGCCGGCGGTACCGTCGAACTCAAGTAAATCTTTCCCGATTTATTCGAACGCAAAGAGGGCGGCGCAGCGATGCGTCGCCCTTTTTTCATGGGCAAACGCAGCGGCACAGCGATCGGTTAATCCAGCGGGCCGATAACTCCGCCCTTTTCGTCGCGCGATTGAGCGAATATGCATCATGCCAGAAACAGGGCGGCAAGAATTGGGGATAGCATGCGCATTCGGTTTCCGAGGCTCTTCTACGCGCTGACCAAATATTATATCGGCGTCGCGGTCGTTCTGTTGATCGCCTTTGCCGTCAACCCGGAAGTTCGCAACTATCTGCCGATCGGTGGGGTTGAGGAGCTGATCTCCCAGACGATTGAAGGTCCATTCGACAGTGTCGAGATTGGCGCCACAAATGCCGGCGCGCTGGGCAGCTTCGTCTGGTTGATTATCGCGGTCGGAGGCGCCCTGCTGGCCGCCCTCCCCGTCAGCTGGACCTATGTCGCGGTGCGTACCCGCGACGAATATAACCAGTCGCTGGTCCAGACGATCATCCTCTTGCCGATGATCGTGACCGGTATTGTGATCGTGGTCCACAATTCACTGGCGCTCGCCTTTTCACTGGCCGGGATCGCGGCAGGTGTGCAGTTTCGCAATGCGCTGAAGAGCCCGGGCGATGCGCTGTTCATCCTTCTGTCGATTGGCACGGGGCTGTCTGCCGGGATCGGCGCTGTCGAGCTCGCCTTTGTCGTGACCATTGCGTTTAACTACGGCTTCCTCGTTCTGTGGATGTATGATTATGGCGGACGCGATGGCAGCCAGCGCTATTTCCGTCGCCGCGGTGTCGACCCGAGAAAGGTGAAAGCCGAGAAGATCCGCAAGAAGAAAGAGAAGAAGCGCGCGAAACAGGCCGCCGCGGCAGAGGCCAGTGGCGATGTGGTGGAGGCACTCGATGATCCTCCCGCGCCCGCACAGCCGGAAAACCCCCAACCATGATCCGGGCTCTGCTGGCAATGCTGCTGCTGGTCGGCTGCACCGGAACGGATATCAACGATAGCGCCCGCTATCTCGATATGCCCGAAGCGCTGGAAGAAATATCCGGCCTTGCCATGGCGTCGGCCAACAGCGTGTTTGCGCATGACGATGAAGTCGGTGCGATCCATGAAATCTCGATCGAGGACGGCCGTGTTCTGCGCACATTCGTGATCGGCAATCCGGTTGTCGAAGACGATATCGAGGGCATTGCCGCCAGGGGCGATCAGCTCTGGGTCATCAACAGCGAGGGTGTGATCCGTGCCTTTACAGCCGGGCGCCACCGCACGCGGGTCTTGCACCGTCAATATGACACCGGGGTGGGCGAATATTGCGAGGTCGAAGGATTATCGCTGTCTCCCCAAACCGATCACCTGCTCATCGCCTGCAAGAACATGCACGAAGGCGATCGGCGCGGGACGCTGTTCATCTATCAATGGAACACAAAGACGCAGGAAGCGGTAGACGAGCCGTGGCGCCAAATCGGGCTCGGAATGGCGCTGCGTGAAGAACGATCGGACTTTGCGCCGTCAGCAATCGAGTGGCTGCCGGATTATGGGCAAATCCTTGTCCTCTCCGCGCGCGGTCGATCAATGCTGGTGCTGGACGAAACCGGCCAGATTCTCGCCCGCCATCGGCTGAATGTGATGAGCCATCCGCAAGCTGAAGGCGTTACCGTTGTCGGGTCCAACCGGCTGGTGATTGCCGACGAAGGCCAGCAAGGCGGTCCGGGGCAGCTCGCTATCTACCCCTGGCCGCTGTCATGAGCATTCATCAATAAGATTGTCTTCGACATCCTCGGGTGTCGCGATATCGTCAAAGAAATCGGCCAGATAGGATTGCGCGCGAGACCGTCTCCGTTCCGGCAAATTCGGGATTGACGCAATCACCGCCTCATATTGCGACCGAGCCGCCAACACTTCAGCCGCGATCGCGCGGGTCTGTGCATTATGCGAACAGAAGCCGCGATAGACGCGTGTGCGCACGCTCGACACCCGGATCTGGGCCGGTGGCGCAGAATAGGGTGCAAATACCAATCCCGTCTGATCGAAATCATAAGGCATCGGCGTCAAATTGCTGGTCGCGTTTTCGGTCGCGCCGATCGGGCGGGTGTTGTGGCAGCAATCCTCGCCCGGAGGCCCGGCCTGCACCGCCCAATCGAGATTGCCGACCATATATTGGAACAGCGCGACACGCGCGGTATCTTCCTGGTTCAACCAGTTGGTCGGGAAATCACCCCGCTCGACTTCGACCATGCCATTGCGCGCGGCGGCATCGTCAACATCCTCGATGAAGAAGCCGACCCGGGTGTAGGACGGCTCATCATCGTCATTGCGATAATAGTCGATCTCGGCGAGCCGGACGCGGAAGCCGCGCGACGTCATCGTGTTGAACAGGCGATAGGCCGTGTACTCGAGCAGCACATATTGCTGATGCGATGATTGGCGGCGGCAATGGGTGACAAGCTTCAGCCGGCGTTGCCCCTCGAACAATCCGGATTCTGGGCGCGATGGCAATTCGACCCGGAGCGGTGGGAAGGTGCAGATCTCCCGACGCCGGCGCGATACGCCGCGGGGAGACAGCTGGATGGAATGCGTTTCAGGAGCATCGCCCATCACGGTCAGCGTTCCAGGCGACGCACCGCTCGACCGGGCCAAGCGAGACAAATCGCCGCGGATCGATATACGGATCGGCTCGTCCGACGCGAATAACGGTGTCGGCTCGGCCGGTTGTGCGTGCGCGGGTGTCGCGATTGCGAGCCCCAGCAATACGGCCGCCACAGACAGGATCAGTTTGCAATAGATCATGGGTTCCCCTCCCCAACAACATGCGCGACGACGGTGTCACCGCTAATTTCCAGATAGGATCTCACGCCGCCATAATGGGCAGAAATCCCGGTATCGATGCCGATCAATCGGCCATCCAGTAGAATTCTGATGCCGCCCAGCGAAGGCGTATGTCCAACAACCATGCGATCGGCGCCATAGGCCGCGAGCACGAGATCGACCTCAGGCTGCGCTTCCTCGGGCGGCAGCAAGGAGAGGTCATCGCCCGAACCGCGCAGGAAATAGCCGCGATACCAAAGCGGTCCCATCGGATCGAACAGGATTGATTCCGAGCCATTGTCGCGGCGGACGATCGCGGTTGCTACCCGGCTGTTGATCTCGGTAATCGGAAGTTGCGAGTAAAGCTCGCTCACTCCGCCATGCGCAAATAATGTCCCGTCGATCAGCGCGACCGCGCGATTGCGCGCGAGCCACCGGCCAATCTCCCCGTCCGGGCCAAAAGCGTCCATCAATTCTGCGCCGCCCAATGGTGTATTGCGCAGCCATAGCCGGCGGATCTGATCTTCCGAAAGGTCAGCCTGCATCCGCCGATAGGCGCGCTCGATCAAATCCTGGTTGTCGCGATAGAATTGCCGCCGCGCGCGTTCCGACCCGTCAGTGCGGAAGGCCGCATATTCGCCCTCATGGACGTAGCGCAGGTCGCCCACGACATTCATCGCCTCATGATTGCCGATCAGCGGAATGACAGCGCCACCCGTAAGCGCCGCTTCGCCCTGCAAGCGCATCAGATCGCGCAAGATCAGCAACGTATCCGGACCGCGATCCGGCACATCGCCGGTTTGCACCAATATCGAATAGCCACCGATCCAGGCACCATTGCCATCGACCAGCCCTGCGGCCTCGACAATCGCACGAAATGCAGCGTGATCGCCGTGCAAGTCACCAATTGCCACGATGCGTCGTTCACCGGCGGCCTGTTCGGGCTCGTCCATCCAGGCTGGTGCGACCGGTTCAGCCGTCAGCGGAGCCACACTGAACGCGACCAACAAGGCGCTTACCGAGAGCAGCCCTTTACGCAACCAATTCGTCAATTCGAAAATCCCCCCTACTCGCGACAAGCCGAGCCTAGTACCGGCCTGCCTGTAAAGGCAAATCGCGGTTTTGAGGGTGCCGTCCAATTGACACTCCAACACCGCCTTCCTATATCGCCTCCATCACCGCTGCCTTTCGAGCAATGATGCGAATTTGCGCACCGCGTCACAAGAATGGATCGGCTTCGGCTTCATAGACGCTAAAAGCTGCAGACTCCCCGATTTCGAGGATTGGGAGTCTTGCGGCTTTTTGTCGTCTAAGCGCTGCAAAATTGAGCAGAAACCGAGGCATATTTTACATGGCGACCAAGGCGAAAGCGGCAGATCAGACCCGCACCAAGCGTATCCGCAAAATTTTCGGCGATATTCACGAAGTCATCCAGATGCCGAACCTTATCGAGGTTCAGCGCGACAGCTACGAACAGTTCCTCCGGTCCAATCCGGACATTGACTATGTTTCGGGCCTGGAAAAGACACTCCGGTCGGTGTTCCCGATCCGCGACTTCGCCGGCACGGCCGAACTGGATTTCGTTCATTACGAACTGGAACCGCCAAAATATGACACCGAAGAGTGTCGCCAGCGAGGCATCACCTATGCCGCGCCGATGCGCGTCACGCTGCGCCTGATCGTTTTCGAAGTCGATCCCGACACCGAAACCCGCTCCGTCCTCGATATCAAGGAGCAGGATGTTTACATGGGCGATATGCCGCTCATGACCGAGAACGGCACCTTCCTGATCAATGGTACCGAGCGCGTTATCGTTTCACAGATGCACCGTTCGCCTGGTGTGCTGTTCGACCATGACCGCGGCAAGACGCACGCATCCGGCAAGTTCCTCTTCGCCGCCCGCGTGATCCCCTATCGCGGTTCCTGGCTCGATTTTGAGTTCGACGCGAAGGACATCGTCAATGTCCGTATCGACCGGAAGCGCAAACTGCCGGTTACCGCATTGCTTCACGCGCTGGGCCTGACCAGCGAAGAGATCCTCCAGCATTTCTACGAGACCGTTACATACAAACGGGCCAAGGATGGCTGGGAAATCCCGTTCATCGCCGATACGTGGCGCGGCCAGAAGCCGACATTCGACATTGTTGATGCGAAATCCGGTGAAGTAGTCTTCCCGGCTGGCCAGAAGGTTACGCCGCGCGCCGCCAACAAGGCGGAAAAGGACGGCCTCAAAAACCTCCTCATCCCGACTGAAGAGATTTTCGGCCGTTATAGCGCGTTCGACTTGATCAACGAGAAAACCGGCGAGATCTACATTGAAGCTGGCGACGAGGTTTCGGAAGAAAATCTCGAAAGACTCGATGGTGCGAAGGTCAATGATCTCGTCCTGCTCGACATCGATCATGTCACGACAGGCCCCTGGATCCGCAACACGCTGAAAGCTGACAAGGCCGAAGATACCGACCAGGCATTGGCCGATATCTATCGCGTCATGCGCCCCGGCGAACCGCCGACGCGTGAAACGGCTGACGCATTGTTCGAAGGCCTGTTCTTCGATGGCGAACGTTATGACCTGTCCGGCGTTGGTCGCTGGAAGCTCAACATGCGCCTCGATCTCGATGCGGCTGAAGACCTGACGACGCTGCGCAAGGATGACATCCTCGCAGTGGTCAAGGAACTGGTCGACCTCAAGGACGGCAAGGGTGAAGTCGATGATGTCGACAATCTCGCCAACCGCCGTGTCCGCTCTGTCGGCGAGCTGCTGGAGAACCAGTATCGCGTCGGCCTTTTGCGGATGGAACGCGCAGTCAAGGAACGGATGAGCTCGGTCGATGTGTCGACGGTGATGCCGAACGACCTGATCAATGCGAAACCGGCCGTGGCCGCGGTTCGCGAATTTTTTGGTTCATCGCAGCTGTCGCAGTTCATGGATCAGACGAACCCGCTCTCCGAAGTCACGCATAAGCGGCGTGTGTCGGCGCTTGGGCCGGGTGGTCTCACGCGTGAGCGCGCCGGCTTTGAAGTCCGCGATGTTCACCCGACCCATTATGGCCGGATCTGCCCGATTGAAACACCCGAAGGCCCGAATATCGGCCTGATCAACTCGCTGGCCTCGTTCAGCCGCGTCAACAAATACGGCTTTATCGAAACGCCGTATCGCAAGGTTGAGAATGGCAAGGTCACCGACGAGGTGGTCTATCTCTCGGCAATGGAAGAGCAGAAGCATACGGTCGCCCAGGCCAATGCTGATCTCGATACCAAGGGTGGTTTTGTCGAGGAAATCGTTTCCTCGCGTCAGGCCGGTGAGTTCCTGATGGCACCGCGCGAAATCATCACGCTGATGGACGTTTCGCCAAAGCAGCTGGTTTCGGTTGCCGCATCGCTGATCCCGTTCCTGGAAAATGATGACGCGAACCGCGCACTCATGGGATCGAATATGCAACGCCAGGCCGTGCCTTTGGTGAAAGCCGAAGCACCGCTGGTGGGTACCGGCATGGAAGCAACTGTGGCCCGCGATTCCGGTGCTGCGGTTGTCGCCAAGCGCGCCGGCATCGTCGACCAGGTTGACGCAACTCGTATCGTGATCCGTGCTTCGGGCGCCGTTGATGCGAATGAAAGCGGCGTCGACATCTACACGCTGATGAAGTTCCAGCGGTCGAACCAGAACACCTGCATCAATCAGCGTCCGCTGGTGAAGGTTGGTGAGACGGTCGAAGCGGGTGACGTCCTGGCTGACGGTCCGTCGACGGAATATGGCGAGCTTGCGCTCGGCAAGAACACGCTCGTCGCGTTCATGCCGTGGAACGGATATAATTATGAGGATTCGATCCTCATCTCCGAACGCATCGTGAAAGACGATGAATTCACCTCGATCCATATCGAGGAATTCGAAGTCATGGCGCGTGACACCAAGCTTGGCCCCGAAGACATTACCCGCGACATTCCGAATGTCGGCGAGGAAGCCCTGCGCAACCTCGATGAAGCGGGCATCGTCTATATCGGTGCTGAAGTGCATCCGGGTGATATCCTGGCGGGCAAGATCACGCCGAAGGGCGAATCCCCGATGACGCCGGAAGAAAAGCTTCTTCGTGCGATCTTCGGTGAGAAGGCTTCGGACGTTCGCGATACATCGCTGCGTCTGCCGCCGGGTGTTGCGGGAACCGTCGTCGAAGTCCGGGTGTTCAACCGCCACGGCATCGACAAGGACGAACGTGCGCTGGCGATTGAACGCGAAGAAATCGAACGCCTCCGCAAGGATGCCGACGATGAACGCGCCATTTTGAACCGTGCCACCTATGGCCGGCTCAAGGACATGCTGACCGGACAGACGGCCACGGCCGCGCCAAAGGGCGTGACCAAGGGCACGAAGATCACGGCGGCCGTTCTCGAAAGTGTTGAAAAGCACGATTGGTGGCAGTTTGCGGTCAAGACCGACAAGCGTCAGGGCGAGCTTGAAGTCGTCAAGCAGCAATATGACGAAGCAGCCGAGAAGATTGAAGCCAAGTTCGAAGATCGGCGTGAGAAGCTGGAACGCGGCGATGAGCTGCCGCCTGGCGTTCTCAAGATGGTCAAAGTCTTTGTCGCGGTGAAGCGCAAGCTGCAGCCGGGTGACAAGATGGCTGGCCGTCACGGCAACAAGGGTGTGATCTCTCGCATCCTGCCGCAGGAAGACATGCCGTTCCTTGAAGATGGTACGCCTGTCGATATCGTTCTGAACCCGCTTGGTGTGCCGTCGCGCATGAATGTCGGACAGATTTTCGAGACCCATCTGGGCATGGCCGCACGCGGCCTTGGGCGTCAGATCAAGGGTGCCCTGGAAGATTGGCGCCATGCCAATCCGGATGCCAAGGCCGGCAAGGCCCCGGCAGCCGTTCGCGATGCAATGCAGACCGCCTATGGTGATCCGTATCATGATGCGATCAAGTCGCTCGATGATGACAAGGTTATCGAAATGGCGGGCCGCCTCACCAATGGTGTTCCGATGGGTACGCCAGTGTTTGACGGTGCGCGCGAAGGCGATGTCTCTGACATGCTCGACCTCGCCGGGCTGGATCAAAGCGGTCAGGTTGTCCTGTATGACGGCCGCACCGGCGACCAGTTCGATCGTAAGGTGACGGTGGGCTATATCTACATGCTCAAGCTGCACCATCTGGTGGACGACAAGATCCACGCGCGCTCGATCGGGCCGTACAGCCTCGTTACCCAGCAGCCGCTGGGCGGTAAGGCACAGTTCGGTGGCCAGCGCTTCGGTGAGATGGAGGTCTGGGCACTCCAGGCCTATGGCGCTGCATATACCTTGCAAGAAATGCTTACGGTCAAGTCGGACGATGTTGTCGGCCGGACCAAGGTCTACGAAGCAATCGTCAAAGGCGACGACACCTTCGAAGCCGGCATTCCGGAGAGCTTCAACGTTCTCGTCAAGGAAATGCGTTCGCTGGGTCTCAGTGTCGATCTCAAATCGCTCTCCGAAGAGGGTGATGACGAGGACAACCTTTCCGAAGCCGCCGAGTAATCAAGACTATTCAGTCCCCCGCCCTGATATGGGCGGGGGCAGATAAGGATCAGACATGAACGAACTGACCAATTTCCAGAACCCGGTGGCCAAACCGGAGACATTCGACCAGATCCAGATCGGTCTTGCGAGCCCCGAAAAGATCCGCAGCTGGTCTTTCGGCGAAATCAAGAAGCCGGAAACGATCAACTATCGCACGTTCAAGCCGGAACGTGACGGCCTGTTCTGTGCGCGTATCTTTGGCCCGATCAAGGATTATGAGTGCCTGTGCGGTAAATATAAGCGCATGAAATATAAGGGCATTGTCTGCGAGAAATGCGGTGTTGAAGTCACCGTATCGAAGGTTCGCCGTGAGCGGATGGGCCATATCGACCTCGCTGCGCCAGTTGCCCATATCTGGTTCCTCAAGTCCCTGCCCTCGCGCATCGGACTGTTGCTCGACATGCAGCTCAAGCAGCTCGAGCGGATCCTGTATTTCGAACAATATGTGGTCATCGAGCCGGGCCTGACGGCGCTGGAGAAGTTCCAGCTGCTGACGGAAGACGAGCTGCTCGAAGCCCAGGACGAATATGGCGAAGACGCCTTCTCCGCCGGCATCGGTGCAGAGGCCGTCAAGCATATGCTGATGGATCTCGATCTTGAGCAGGAAAAGGAAGACCTGCTTGAAGATCTGGCGACCACCAAATCGACGCTGAAACCGAAGAAGATCATCAAGCGCCTCAAGGTGGTTGAGAGCTTCATTGAATCGGGCAACCGCCCCGAATGGATGATCCTCGACATCGTTCCGGTCATTCCGCCGGAACTGCGCCCGCTGGTGCCGCTGGATGGCGGTCGCTTCGCAACGTCGGATCTCAACGATCTGTATCGCCGGGTGATCAACCGGAACAATCGCCTCAAACGCCTGATGGAATTGCGCGCACCGGACATTATCGTCCGGAACGAGAAGCGCATGCTTCAGGAATCGGTTGATGCGCTGTTCGACAATGGCCGTCGCGGTCGTACGATCACGGGTGCCAACAAGCGCCCGCTGAAATCGCTGTCCGACATGCTCAAGGGCAAACAGGGCCGCTTCCGCCAGAACCTGCTTGGCAAGCGCGTCGACTATTCGGGTCGTTCGGTCATCGTGACCGGTCCGGAACTCAAGCTGCACCAGTGCGGCCTGCCGAAGAAGATGGCGCTCGAGCTGTTCAAACCGTTCATCTACGCGCGTCTCGACGCCAAGGGCCTCTCGATGACGCTCAAACAGGCGAAGAAATGGGTCGAGAAAGAGCGTAAGGAAGTCTGGGATATCCTTGATGAGGTTATCCGCGAGCATCCGGTCATGCTGAACCGCGCACCGACGCTTCACCGCCTCGGTATCCAGGCATTTGAGCCGGTTCTGATCGAAGGTAAGGCTATCCAGCTTCACCCGCTGGTCTGCGCCGCATTCAACGCTGACTTTGACGGTGACCAAATGGCCGTACACGTTCCGTTGAGCCTTGAAGCGCAGCTGGAAGCCCGTGTGCTGATGATGTCGACCAACAACATCCTCTCGCCAGCCAATGGCAAGCCGATCATCGTGCCGTCGCAGGATATGGTGCTCGGCATCTATTATCTTTCGATGGATCGCGAAGGCGAGCCGGGCGAAGGATCGATCCTGGCTGACATCACCGAAGTGCATCAGGCTCTCGAAGTCGGCGCTGTGACGCTCCACTCGAAGATTACGAGCCGGGTTCCGCAGACCGATGAAGATGGCAAAAGCTACATGATGCGCGTGGAAACGACGCCGGGTCGCATGCTGATCGCTGAGAAGCTGCCCCAGTCCCACAAGGTGCCTTATGAGACGATCAACCGTCTTCTGACGAAGAAGGAAATCGGTGACGTTATCGATACGGTCTATCGCCACACCGGCCAGAAGGACACGGTCCTGTTTGCCGATGGCATCATGGCGCTTGGCTTCCGCCACGCGTTCAAGGCCGGCATCTCCTTCGGCAAGGATGACATGATCATTCCGGACGCCAAGGATCCGCTGGTTGAAGAAACCCGGGCGCTGGTTGCCGATTATGAGCAGCAGTATCAGGACGGCCTGATCACGCAGCAGGAAAAGTACAACAAGGTGATTGATGCCTGGAGCCGGTGTTCGGACCAGGTTGCAAACGCCATGATGGAGGAAATCAAAGCAACGCCGAAGGACGACGACGGACGCGAAGCACAGATCAACTCGATCTACATGATGTCGCACTCCGGTGCCCGTGGCAGCCCCGCGCAGATGAAGCAGCTCGCTGGTATGCGCGGCCTGATGGCCAAGCCGTCAGGTGAAATCATCGAAACGCCAATCCTTTCGAACTTTAAGGAAGGCCTGACCGTTCTCGAATATTTCAACTCGACTCACGGTGCCCGCAAGGGCCTTGCCGATACGGCACTGAAGACCGCAAACTCGGGCTATCTGACCCGTCGTCTGGTCGATGTGTCGCAGGACTGCACGATCGTTGAGGAAGACTGCAAGACGAAGAACTCACTGGAGATGAAGGCGATCATCCAGGGCGGTTCGACCATTGCAACTCTGTCCGAGCGTATTCTGGGTCGTACCGCAGCCGAAGATATTATCGGCGGCAAGGATGGCGATGTGATCGTCAAAGCTGGCTTGATGATGGACGAACCGATGGCGCTCGCCGTCGAAGAATCCGGTGTCCAGTCGGTGCAGATCCGTTCGCCGCTTACTTGCGAATCCAAGGTTGGCGTGTGTGGCAAATGCTACGGTCGCGATCTTGCTCGCGGAACGCCGGTGAATATCGGTGAAGCGGTTGGCGTTATCGCTGCCCAGTCGATCGGTGAGCCGGGCACACAGCTGACGATGCGGACTTTCCACATCGGCGGCGCTGCTCAGCTCAACGAACAGTCCAATCTTGAATCGCCGGCCGACGGCAAGCTCGAATATCGCGAGCTCAATGCCATCGTCGACAGCAAGAAGCGGACGCTGGCCCTCTCCCGTTCGGGCGAGCTCGCCATTATCGATGCGGAAGGCCGTGAAGTCGGCGTGTTCCGCGTTCCTTATGGCGCGCGCTTGCTCCACAAGGATGGCGACACTGTCGAACAGGGTGAGCGGATCGCAGAATGGGATCCGAGCTACGCACCGGTTATCACCGAAAAAGGCGGTACCGCGAAGTTCCAGGACATTGTCGACTCCCGTACGGTCAAGGAAGAAACTGACGAAGCCACGGGTATTACCCAGCGCGTCGTTACCGAAGACCAGGCGAAGACCAAGAAGGATGATCTCAAGCCGCGCATCACGCTGCTTGACGGTGATAGCGGCGAAGCCGGTGTCTACCGCCTGATCCCCGGCGCGGTTATCTCGGTTGAGGACGGCCAGGAGCTGCATGAAGGTGACATCGTTGCCCGACTGCCGCGTGAAGCTGCCAAGACGCGTGATATTACCGGTGGTCTGCCACGGGTTGCCGAATTGTTCGAAGCCCGTGTGCCGAAGGACAATGCGGTTATTGCCAAGATTGACGGCCGTATCGAATTCGTTCGGGATTATAAGGCGAAACGCAAGATTGCGATCGTTCCCGAGGAAGGTGATCCGGTTGAATATCTGATCCCGAAGACGAAGATTATCGATGTGCAAGAAGGCGACTTTGTTAAGAAGGGCGACGATCTTGTCGCCGGTTCGCCCGATCCGCACGATATTCTCGAAGTTCTCGGCATCGAAGCACTGGCCGAATATCTCGTGTCCGAGATCCAGGAAGTCTATCGACTGCAGGGCGTGAAGATCAACGATAAGCATATCGAGACGATCGTTCGCCAGATGCTGCAGAAGGTGGAAATCATCGATGGTGGCGATACGACTCTGCTCGTCGGCGAACAGCTCGACGAAGCGGAAATGAACGAGATCAATGCCAAGCTTACCAAGAGCAAGAAGAAGGCTCAGGGCAAGCCGGTATTGCTCGGCATTACCAAGGCGTCGCTGCAGACCCGCAGCTTCATCTCGGCCGCGTCGTTCCAGGAAACCACCCGCGTTCTCACCGAAGCCGCGGTTCAGGGCAAGATCGATACGCTGCAAGGCCTGAAAGAGAATGTCATCGTCGGCCGGCTTATCCCGGCTGGTACGGGTGCGGGTATGAACCGCGTCCGGGTGACTGCCTCTTCTCGCGATGCTGCGCTTCGTGCCCAACAGAAGAAGGTGGAAGAAGCGATGCTGGCTGCACAGGAAGCCGCTGCCGAACCGGCAGAGGAAGAAGCGGCCGCAGAGACCAGCGAAAGCTAGGTCTTGCCGCGATCCGCTACAGAAAACAGCCCCGCTGGCATTAGCCGGCGGGGCTTTTTCACGCCGGATCGGCCAGATGCGCCCACCATTGGCGTTTCGACCGCAAGCGATTATCCCGTACCGATGGAAGTTTCCGATCTTCGTATTGCCCTGTTCAGCGGCAATTATAACTATGTCCGCGACGGAGCGAACCAGGCGCTCAATCGCCTGGTCGGCTATCTGTTGCGTCAGGGCGCCGCAGTTCGCGTCTATTCGCCGACTGTCGAGGAGCCGGATTTCGAAGCGACGGGCGATCTCGTCCATGTCCCCGCCCTCGCCCTACCGGGGCGCGCAGAATATCGCGCACCGTTCCGCCTGCCGGGTAATGTACGGCGCGACATTGCCGAGTTCAGCCCCAATCTGTTTCACATTGCGAGCCCTGAAATCCTTGGCCACCGGGCACTGAGCCTGGCGCGACGCTGGGATATACCCGCCGTCGCCTCAGTTCATACGCGGTTCGAAACCTATCCGCGCTACTACGGACTCACCTTTCTCGAGCCCCTCGTCCTTGCGATATTGCGACGTTTCTACCGCCGCTGCGATGCGATTTTCGCGCCGTCGGAATCCATGGCCCAGATCTTGCGCGAACAACGTATGAGCTACGATGTCGGCATCTGGTCCCGCGGGATAGATCGCGACACGTTCGATCCGAAGCATCGTGACATGGACTGGCGACGGGATAACGGCATTGCCGACGATGATGTCGTAGTCGGCTTTGTTGGTCGATTGGTGATGGAAAAAGGCCTTGATGTCTTTTCGGACGCGATCGACCAGCTCGTAAAACGGGGTGTCCGCCACCGCGTATTGGTTATTGGCGAAGGCCCTGCCCGCGATTGGTTTGAACGCAGGCTACCTGACGGCGTGTTTGTTGGTTTCCAGAAAGGTCCCGATCTCGGCCGCGCGGTCGCCTCGCTCGACATGCTGTTCAATCCGAGCATTACCGAGACATTTGGGAATGTGACTCTCGAAGCAATGGCCGCTAGATTGCCTGTTGTCGCCGCGAGAGCGACTGGCAGCCAGAGCCTGGTCGATGATGGCGTAACCGGCCGCCTGGTGCGTCCCGGCGCGATCGAGGCTTTTGCCGACGCCCTGCAACTCTATTGCGAGAACGCAGATTCCCGCCAAGCCGCGGGCGATGCTGGCTGTGCCGCCAGTGAGAGATACGGATGGGACCAGGTCAACCAGGCGCTGGTCGATGGCTATCTGCGTGTGGTTCGCCAGCACTCAGAAGGCGTATCCGGGCCACCGCGCACGCCCTTGCCATAGACTGGCAAAAGCCGTGCGGGCGCCCGAATAATCACTTCGTTAGATCCGCTCGATCCGCTGTGCAGCTTCGTCGAGAATATCGGTCACTTCACGAACCAGATCTTCGTCGATGCCTTTTGCAGAGAGGCGATGGCCGAGCACGGCAAACAGATTGCCCATCGCCCGCTTGATAGCTGCGCTATCGCCCTTCGTTTCTCGCTGACCAAGGCCTTCGAGACGGGCCATCAACGCTTCAACTTCTTCGGCCTTTTCCTTCAGCTCAGTCTTGCCGCGTTTCGAAATCTTGAAGGTCTTGCGGCTGTCATCGCTCTCTACCGGCTTGATCAGCGCACCATCTTCAAGAAAGTTCAGCGTCGGATAGATGATGCCGGGGCTTGGCGCATATTCGCCCGCCGTCATCTCTTCGATCGCGCGGATCAGATCATATCCATGGCGTGGTTCATCGGCGATCAGCTTGAGCAGAACGAGCCGCAGTTCACCGCTGTCGAACATCCGCTTTTTACGGCGCTTGCGGCTACGACCGCCAAAATCGCCGGAATCACTCGCGAAATTTCCGAATTGCATGGCGAGCAGCGCTTCAGGCCAGCTTCTTGGCCATCTTCCGCCGAAACCACCTTTGTTTCGATATGTCATTCTGGGTCTCCTAAACCTTGTTAGTGATCTATCTAAGATATATCGCAGATATATTTGTCAAGAGGCAGGTCGAAAAGATTATGGCAATCAAGAATGCCGACGTTAGGGTATCAGCATGGCTGATCTCTTTTCTGACGGTTCTGATAAGAGCAGCGAAATCTCGGCCAATGCGCCGCTCGCAGACCTGTTGCGTCCACAGTCCCTCGATGAGGTCGTCGGCCAAGATCACCTCACCGGACCTGACGGCGCCATTGGGCGGATGGTTGCGGCGGGCAAACTCGCTTCGATCATTTTCTGGGGTCCGCCCGGTACGGGAAAGACTACAATTGCCCGGTTGCTTGCTGGCGCAGTCGGACTCCGCTTCGTTGCCATCTCAGCCGTATTCTCCGGTGTTGCTGATCTCAAGAAAGTGTTCGCCGAAGCGCGGCAAATGGCAGGAGCGGACAAACGCACATTGTTGTTCGTGGACGAGATCCACCGCTTTAATCGCGCACAGCAGGATGGCTTCCTGCCCTATGTCGAAGACGGCACTGTAATCCTGGTCGGCGCGACGACGGAGAACCCATCCTTCGAATTAAACTCGGCCTTGCTCAGCCGCGCCCAGGTATTGATTCTTAACCGCCTCGATGCAGATGCACTGGGAACGCTGCTCTCGCGTGCCGAGGCTCATCTGGATCGCCCTTTGCCGGTCACCCAGGATGCCCGGGATGCGCTGATCGCATCGGCCGATGGCGATGGACGGTTTCTCCTCAACCAGGCGGAAACATTATTCTCGATGGATCTACCGGAGCCCCTGGAACCAGCGGGTCTGGTCGATCTCCTGCATCGCCGCATGCCGGTCTATGACAAGGATCGTGAGGGTCATTACAATCTGATCTCGGCCCTGCACAAGGCGATGCGCGGCTCTGATCCCCAAGCGTCTCTCTACTATCTTGCACGCATGCTCGTCGCGGGTGAGGAACCGCTCTATGTCCTGAGGCGCATCACCCGCTTTGCCAGCGAAGATATCGGCCTCGCCGATCCGCAAGCCTTGGTGCAGTGCATCGCCGCCAAAGATACTTATGAGTTTCTCGGTAGCCCGGAAGGCGAACTCGCGATCGTCCAGGCCTGTCTCTATTGCGCCACTGCGCCCAAGTCGAATGCGACATATGCAGCACAGAAAGCCGCCTGGAAATCAGCCAGGGAAACCGGCTCCCTGATGCCGCCGAAAAACATCCTCAACGCCCCGACCCAGCTCATGAAAGAGGTCGGCTATGGCAAGGGCTATGCCTATGACCATGAACGCGATGACGCATTTTCAGGCGATAATTACTGGCCGGAGGAGATGAACCGGCAGGATTTCTACAAACCATCCCCAAGAGGATTTGAGGCAAAAGTCGCAGAACGACTGGCCTTTTGGGAGAAATTGCGGGCTGAAAGCCGGTAAAGTGTTAGGCAATGCGAAAAAGTCGGACTATTCTGGTCTCGGCACAAATCAATATTGCGCAATAGGGGAAATTTCATGGAGTTCGATCTCAATCGCGACATAGACTGGCCCATGGTCTGGGAATGGGCATTCAAGATCGGCGCGGCCTTGCTGATCCTGCTGATTACACATTTCATCGCCAAGGCCGTAAAATGGGGCATCGCCCGGATGGTCGACAAGATCCCGGCGCTCCAGAAACATAGCGACGCCCAGCCGAGCGAAACGGTGGGCAGCCAAATCGGAACCCTTGCCTATTGGATTGTCTGGCTGGTCGGCCTTGTGGTCGCGCTCCAGCCGCTTGAACTATCCGGTGTACTCGATCCGGTCCGGGAGCTGACACTCGAAATCTTCAGCTATCTGGACAATCTGCTCGGTGCCGGACTGATAATGTTCTTCGGCTTTATCTTTGCAACAATAGTCCGGCGCATTGTCGAAACCGGGCTCATGGCAGTCAACGCAGATGGCTGGTTTGCAAGAGCCGGCGTGACGGAAATAACCGGTGCGGATGATGCGCCTGCGAAAGACGATGATCATACCACGCTGAGCTCCGCGCTCGGCATCGTCGCATTCGTGCTGATCATCATTCCGGTGGCAACGGCCGCGCTCGATGTGTTGAACCTCGATTCAATATCCGCGCCGCTTATCCAGATACTCAATGACGTAGCGCACTTCTTGCCGCGGGCCATCGCTGCAGCGCTGATCCTTGGGACGGCCTATTTCATTGGTCGCTGGGTCAAAGGTTGGCTCCAGCAACTCATGGAAGCACTCGGCGTCGACAATGCTGCAATGGGTTCAGGCCTGGTGCCATCGAGCGTCAAGGTGAGCCGCGTTCTGGGCACGATCACCTTGACGGCGATCATGCTGGTCTCGACGGTCGCCGCAATCGAGGTGCTGGAAATCAACTCGGTCCAGGCCATGGTGACGGAAGTCGTTGCCCTGGGCAGCCGGGTGATCTTTGGCCTGGTCATCATCGGCGTTGGCGTCTTGCTGGCACGGTTGCTGTCTGGCCTGATGGCGAGTTCGACCGGGGAAACGGCTGGGCTCCTTCCGACCCTCCTCAAATGGCTGATCATCGCGCTGTTTGCTGCAATGGGCCTGAAGTTCATGGAGATTGCCGACGAAATCGTGATCATCGCTTTTGCGGCGATCCTCGGTTCTGCGGCAGTGGCCGCGGCCATCGCCTTCGGGCTTGGCGGCCGTCCGACAGCGCACAAGCTGCTCGAACGCTGGACGGAAGGCAAAGCCAACCGGACCAATCCTGGCGACAAGACACCGCCGGGTATCTAGGCGCAGCAACAGGTGCGCAGCTTTGGCCACTTTGCCTGTTTCGACTGGTCGGGACAGGCGGTGGCAAAGCCCAAGGGCATCGCATTGGCAATAGCAAGGGCGGGTGTGCAAGCGCCCGCCCTTGTTGCGTCCGACACCCAGTGGTCGCGTCAACAGGCGCTGGAATGGCTCGAGGATCAGGCAGGCGCGCAAACCGATATGCTGATCGGCTTCGATTTCTCGGCCGCCCTGCCCTTTGCCGATCGCGGCGGATATTTCCCAACTTGGTCGAAGACCCCAGGCAGCGCCAAAACGCTCTGGGAGACGCTTGATCGGATTTGTGCGGATGACGAGCACCTTGCCGCGATCGGTGCCTGTGGTCATCCCGCACTGGCCCCCTATTTCCGCTACCAAGAAGGCCGTGAAACAATCACCGGCGATCAGTTCGAAGCCGGGCTAGGCCGCCTGCGCGTCACAGAACATCGCTGCCGCACCCAGAAACAAGGCAATGCCGTCTCCTGCTTCAATCTCGTTGGCGCGGCACAGGTCGGCAAGTCGAGCCTGACGGGGATGCGCGTGCTCCACCGGCTGAGCGGTAAAATTCCGGTCTGGCCATTCGATCCAATTCCCGAGACCGGCCCGATGCTGGTGGAGATCTACACCGGCTTGGCAGCGCGGGCAGCCGGGCTCTCCGGCCCCACCAAGATCCGGGACGCCGCCTCACTGGACCGCGCGCTGGATGCCCTGGGAACCCAACGACACAGCCCCCTGCCCGCCTATGACGATCACCGCACCGACGCGCTCCTGACGGCTGCCTGGCTCCGCATGGCCGCCAGCGACGCAGCGCTGTGGCAACCAGCCGGACTGACCGAACAATTAGCGCAACAAGAGGGCTGGACCTTCGGCGTGCGATGACGCATGGGGGCTTCGCAGACCCTGTGCCGGATTAGCTCAGCTGGTAGAGCAACCGCCTTGTAAGCGGTAGGTCGTCCGTTCGAGTCGGACATCCGGCACCACCCAGTTCCCAGATCGCACCACCGCTCACCAGGATTCCCCTGACTGGCGGGGACCTTGCCGAGCAGCAAAGTGTCCATTGAACAGCGTTCTTGAAACAGGATTTCATCGCATCGACGCGGCGAATCTGGCAAAAATCTTTGCAGACTTAGTGCTGGAACATTGGGTGGCTGGTAGGGCATAGCTGTCGACCGGCAGCGCTTCGATGGCCCGATGATTGAGAGGAACAAAAATGATCAAGACACGCATCACAGAGGAACTCGGGATAGAAACACCCATCCTGATGGGCGGTATGACGGGTGTTGGTTATGGTGAGCTGGTTGCGGCTGTCGCCAATGCCGGGGCGCTTGGCTTCATTACCGCGCACATGTTTCCTTCCGGTGAAGCGCTCAAGGAAGAAATCGACAAGACTCGCGGGCTGACCAACAAGCCTTTTGGCGTCAATCTTACGTTGCTGCCCTCAATCAATCCGATCCCCTATGATGAATATCGTGAAGCGATCATCGAAAGCGGTCTGAAAATTGTCGAGACGGCCGGCCGCGCCCCGACAGATCATTTGCCCGCCTTTAAAGAAGCCGGCGTGACCGTAATTCACAAATGCACCAGCGTTCGCCATTCGGAGTCTGCCGTTCGCAAGGGCGTCGACATGATCAGCATCGATGGCTTTGAATGTGCCGGTCATCCGGGAGAAGATGATGTCGGATTGGTCGTGCTGCTTCCCGCCACAGTGGATGCCCTCCCCGACACGCCGATCATCGCAAGCGGCGGCATGGCCGATGGACGGAGCCTGATCGCCGCGCTCGCGCTTGGCGCAGATGCCGTCAATATGGGTACGCGCTTTTGCGCCACCCAGGAGGCCGCGATCCACCCGAACATCAAGAACCAGATCGTCGAGAATGATGAACTCGACACTGTTCTGGTTGGTCGCAACCTGCGCAACACGGCGCGGGTCGCCCGCAATGCCGTGTCAGAGGAGGTCGCCACCATCCAGCGCGATCCGACGACCAGTTTCGATGATGTCAAACATCTGATGGCCGGGGCACGCGCCCGCGAAGAAGTCTATGGCAAGGGCAATATGGATGGCGGCATCTGGTCATCCGGACAAAGCCAGGCCTTGGTTCATGACATCCCGACCTGCGAAGAATTGGTCACGCAGATCATGACACAAGCAGAAGATGTGCAAAAACGCATAAGCGGCGATTGATCCCTTATAGCGCGGCGATATCCGTCACTGACATTGCGAGTTGGTCGGGCGGCCTTGGAGCCTAGCCTTCGAACAGCATTGTACGGATCAGCAATGCCGCGGTTCTGGCCGTGACATTATCCCGGTCATTGGGCGGTGAAAGCTCGACAATGTCGGTCAGTGGGCAGTTGGTACCGGTGCGGCGGCAGCCGGCCAGCACATGGCCCACAATATGTTCAATCGCAGCGAGTGGCACACCGCGGGCAGCTGGCGCACTGACGCCCGGTGCCTGGAAATGCGGGAGCACGTCGATATCGATCGTCAGGTAGATGATGTCGGACCGTTCGATGATCTCGTCGATCCTTTGATCGGCCGCATGCCCATCGGCAATCAAGTCATGGTCTGAAACCGTGTTGACGCTCCAGTCATGCGCTCGGCTCATCAGCGCAGCCGTGTTCGATTCTGCGGCGATACCGAGGCATAGATAATCAAATCGGCCGGGATCCAGATCGCGGATTTGGGCAAAGGGCGTACCAGAAGAAGGTCCAGCCTCCCCGACCAAACGCAAATCGAGATGCGCGTCGAGATTGATGATGCCGATCTGGCTGTCGGGATAGCGCTTCCTCAGCCCGGTGAAGCTGCCAAAGGCAGTTTCGTGACCACCGCCAAACACAACCAGTCGATCATGCACGCCGAGCGCTTGGTCGATGGTATCCGCCAAAGCGGCCTGCCCCGCTTCGAGATCATTACCGATTACCTCGATATCACCTAAATCACTGAAAGCCGTAATATTTTTGGGCGCAGCGAGATTGGCCAGCGCCGTGCGAAGGGCCGCAGGACCATCATGCGCGCCGGTCCGCCCCTTGTTCCGCGCCACGCCCGCATCACACGCAAAACCGAAAACCGCGCGCGAGGCATCATCCTCCACCAGATTGTGGAGACGAACTGCGCCCTCCCCGTCTTCTGGATCATCACGCCCGGACCAGGGCTGCGGCGGAATGATGTTTACCGGCATCGCGGTCTACTCGTCCGTCAAGATGGCCGGGAGATTCAGATCATGCTCCCGGGCACATTCGATGGCATCCTCATACCCCGCATCGGCATGCCGCATGACGCCCGTGGCCGGATCATTCCACAACACCCTGCGTAAACGGCGGTCGGCGTCCTCGCTTCCATCGCAGCAAATCACCATTCCGCTGTGCTGGGAGAAGCCCATGCCAACACCACCGCCATGGTGCAGGCTGACCCAAGTCGCGCCGCTTGCCGTATTGAGCAGCGCGTTGAGCAGAGGCCAATCGGATACCGCATCGGACCCATCGCGCATGGATTCTGTTTCGCGGTTCGGAGATGCGACCGATCCACTGTCGAGATGATCACGACCGATTACGACAGGCGCGCTGAGTTCGCCAGTGCGAACCATCTCATTAAAGGCCAGCCCAAGCTTGTCGCGCAGACCCAGACCAACCCAACAGATGCGCGCGGGTAGCCCCTGAAACGCAATCCGTTCGCGGGCCATGTCGAGCCAGTTATGGAGATGAGAATCATCGGCGATGACCTCCTTCACCTTGGCGTCGGTCTTGTAGATATCTTCCGGATCGCCAGACAGCGCGCACCAGCGGAACGGCCCGACACCCCGGCAGAATAGCGGACGGATATAAGCCGGTACGAAGCCCGGGAATGCAAAGGCATTCTCAAACCCCTCTTCAAGCGCCACTTGCCTGATATTATTGCCATAATCGACGGTGGGAACGCCGGCATTCCAATAATCGACCATTGCCTCGACATGGATCTTCATCGCGGACCGCGCGGCCTTTTCCACGGCCTTGGGATCGCTTTCCTGCTTGGCACGCCATTCAGCGACGCCCCAACCAATCGGCAGATAGCCATGCACCGGATCATGGGCGCTGGTCTGATCCGTCAGAATGTCTGGCTTCACGCCGCGCTTGAAGAGCTCCGGCACGATTTCCGCGGCGTTGCCAATCAGCGCGACGGACTTGGCTTCCTTTGCCGCGGTCCAGCGATCGATCATCGCCAGAGCCTCATCGATATCGCGGGTTTTTTCGTCGACATAGCGCGTCCGCAAGCGGAAATCGGCACGCGTCTCATCGCATTCGATCGCCAGGCAACAGGCCCCGGCCATGACGGCAGCAAGCGGTTGCGCGCCGCCCATACCGCCGAGCCCGGCGGTCAATATCCAGCGTCCTTTCAGATCACCGTCATAATGCTGGCGACCCGCTTCCACGAAAGTCTCATAGGTGCCCTGAACGATGCCTTGCGTGCCGATATAGATCCAGGAGCCAGCGGTCATTTGGCCGTACATCGCCAGACCTTTCTTATCGAGCTCGTTGAAATGGTCCCAATTCGCCCAGTGCGGCACAAGATTGGAGTTGGCGATCAGCACGCGCGGCGCATCGGCATGGGTTTGGAAAACGCCGACCGGCTTGCCCGACTGGACGAGCAAGGTCTGGTCACTCTCCAGCTCTTTCAGGCTGTCGACAATGCCATCAAAAGCCTCCCAATTGCGCGCCGCCCGGCCAATCCCACCATAGACGACCAGCTCGTCGGGGTTTTCGGCAACATCGGGATGGAGATTGTTCATCAACATCCGCATCGGCGCTTCGGTCAGCCAGGATTTGGCCGTGATTTCGGTACCCGTGGGCGGAAAGACAGCGCGGCTGTTATGCGAACGATCAATCACGGAAATTCTCCTCAATTCCAGGAAACGCAATGCCCGTGGCACCCAATAGATCATGCCCGGCGACCATTTGGGCTGAGCGCTCCAGATCGGGCGCAAGGAAGCGATCCTCGGTCAACGGTCCGATGTCCCGATAGAAACGATCGCAAACTCCGCTCAGCGCCGCGCTGGTTTTCAGGGGCTCGCGAAACCGCGTTCCCTCGATCGCGCAAAACAGTTCGATGCCTAGAATCTGGAACAGGTTCTGCGCCATCGGCCCCAGCCGGCGCGCGCCATGGGCGGCCATGCTGACATGATCTTCCTGGTTGGCGCTCGTCGGTGTGGAATCGGTTGAGCATGGATTGGCGAGATGCTTGTTCTCGCTCATCAAGGCGGCGCTCGTGACTTCAGCGATCATCATTCCCGAGTTGAGCCCGGCATCTGCCGCCAGGAATGGCGGGAGATCAAAGCTCAATGTTGGATCGACCAGCAAGGCAATGCGCCGCTGGGATATCGAGCCGATCTCGGCCATCGCCAAGGCGATCATATCGGCGGCAAAGGCAACCGGCTCGGCATGAAAATTCCCACCCGAAACAATCCGGTCTTCTGAAGTCAGCACGATTGGATTGTCGGTTGCTGCATTGGCTTCGCGACGCAGCGTTTCACCGGCCTGGATAATCATGTCCATCGCCGCGCCGACGACCTGGGGCTGGCAGCGCATGCAATAGGGATCCTGGACGCGCGGATCATCATCGCGATGGGCCTCGCGTATCTCGCTCCCGTCCAGCAGCGCACGCATAACAGCCGCCGCGGAAATCTGGCCTGGATGACCGCGCAACGCATGGATTTCGTCAATCAGCGGCGCAGTGGATGCCATTGCCGCGTCGATCGACAGCGACGCCGAAACCAGAGACGTCTGTGCCGCATGCCAGGCATTGAAAAGCCCCGCCAATGCATGGGCGGTCGAAAACTGGGTCCCGTTGATCAGCGCCAATCCCTCTTTGGGGCCCAATATGACCGGCGCCAGCCCCGCCTTTTCCAACGCCACTCCGCCCGGCAGCACCTCGCCCTGCCATTCCGCCTCGCCCTCACCGATCATCGCAGCTGCCATATGCGCGAGCGGGGCCAAATCACCCGAAGCACCAACCGACCCCTGGGCTGGGACCACGGGCGTTACGCCATGCTCCAACATGTCCTCGAGCAGGGTCACCGTTTCGGGCCGAATGCCGGACGCACCGCGCCCGAGCGAGATAAGCTTCAGCACCATCATCAATCTCGCAATCGCCCGCGGAGTCGACGATCCAACGCCGGAACAATGGGAGAGCACAAGATTGCGCTGCAGAGTTTCGGTATCTTCCGGCGCAATGCGGATGGATGCGAGTTTCCCAAATCCGGTGTTCACACCATAAATGGCATCCGGGCCTTTGGCCGCTTTCTCAACGCGTACGGCCGATGCTGCAATGCGATCATGCGCGGCTGCGTCCAGTTTGATCGGCAGTTGCTCACGCCAAATCTGTTCTAACTGGGAAAGGCTGACTTCACCGGGTGACAGGTTCAGCATATCTCGCCTCCGAAAATGCGCATCTCCAGCGGCGCGTCTCCAATGCGATAGCTGAGCTCAGCTGGATCATCGAACTTCCACACCGCCAGATCAGCGCGCTGACCAACCTCCAGCCTGCCACAATCATCGAGCCCCAGAGCCTGCGCTCCGATGGTCGTGACGGCGTTGAGGCATTCTTCTGGAGTCAGGCCAAACAGCGTCGCTCCCATATTCATGATCAACCGCAGCGAGGTCATCGGAGAGGATCCGGGATTACAATCGGTCGCCAGGGCAAGCGGGACGCCAGCATCGCGCAGTTTCTGGATCGGTGGTTTTTGCGTCTCCTTGAGCGCGTAAAAGGCGCCAGGCAGCAACACCGCAACCGTCTTCGCCTCGGCCATGGCCGCAATGCCGGCGTCACCCAGATGTTCGAGATGGTCGGCAGACAGGGCGGAGTAGCGCGCCGCCAACTCTGCCCCGCCTTGATCGGACAATTGTTCGGCGTGAATTTTAACTGGCAGGTTCAGATCGTGTGCGGCCACGAACACACGCTCAATCTGGCTTGCTGTGAACGCCACGGATTCGCAAAAACCATCGACGGCATCGACAAGGTCTTCGTGGGCTGCCGCTGCCATTGCAGGCAGGCAGACCTCGTTCAAATAGTCGTCCGCCGACATGCCCTTTGGATAGGCATGGGCGCCCAGAAATGTTGTCTTGATCCGGATTGGGCGATGATCTTCCAATGCCCGTGCGGTGCGCAGGATCCGCAGTTCCGTGTCCTGATCCAGCCCGTAGCCCGATTTGATTTCGACCGTGGTGACGCCGTCCGCGATCATGGCGTCCAATCGCAGCAGCGCGCTCGCCAACAGCTCTTCATCAGACGCAGCCCGCGTCGCTTCGACCGTGGAGAAGATCCCACCGCCGGCATTCATTATCTCTTCGTAGCTCGCGCCAGTCTGGCGCATTTCAAATTCGCGTGCGCGTGACCCACCATAAACCATATGCGTATGGCAATCGATCAATCCGGGCGTGATCAAGCATCCGCCGACTGACCGCCTGGGCGCATCTTCAAAGCGGGCGGGCAAGTCACCAGCGGAGCCGACAAAACCAATCTTTCCGTGGTCGACGACAATCACACCATCGCTTGCATATCCATCGCCATCAGGCGGAGCGAATGGCGCCAACCGGGCATCGCTTAGGATATAGCAGTCAGGCATTCCGTATCCGGCCTCTTGTTTCGCGAGTCGAGAAGGAAGACGCCCCTCCATCGTCCCATTGGCTTCTATCGCAGATATCGGGTTTGCAGAAGACTCCTGCGCGAATCTGATTATCGGCTCGCTGGCAATGCCAGTTCGATCCGCGCTTCACCATCAATCTCCACCGGCAGAAACAATCCGGGGCCCGTCACCCGGATCCGACCATGGCGAACTTCGCCCATTTCTGCCCGCACCATCCAGCTATTGTCGATAGGCAATTCGGCTATGGCTTCTTCAGCATCCTCAAGCAGATCGTTATAATCATTGGTGAAATCTTCAGTCAGCGCCGAGGCGATGCGTTGCTGGAGCGCTGGACCCATGGCAAAACGGACCAGCAAATCACCGGTGAGGCGATCGGTATCGCCATAAAGTTCGAGATCGTGAATCTCGACCGTGCGGTCATTGGGCTCATTATAAGGAACACCTGTGAGCCAGATCATGCCTTCGGTCCGCGTCCAATCGCGCGCGCGATCTTCATCATCCACCTGGAAATCGACCTCAATGCCCACTGCCAGCCGGTCATTTTCCGTCGCATACATGGTGACGCTTTTGAAATCGGCTTCAATCGTGCCGACACCCTCAAGCGCAATACCCCGCTCATTCATCTCGCGCAGCTCGCGCAGGAGAACTGGCTCCAGTTCGGCATAGCTGGCGATAACCGGCATTACGAAATGGACACCGGGTGATGCCAAGCTTTCGGCTTGTTGCGGCAAGGGGGTCGGGTCATTGGCCTCCGGACGCTCACCGACAAAGGTTTCGGTGACTGCCTCCAGGCCCGCATTGATCAAGAGCTGACGCCCTCGCACTTCAATCCCTGCAATTGCCAACTCACGCGGTGTGATGCGCATCCAGGCCTGCGGGTTTTCACGGTTGAGTTCGACGACGGCAAACCCTTCTGCCCAGGCTTCGCTGACCAAGCTGCGAACATCAGTACGCGCCAGGGCCGTTTCCATCTCCCGTTCGAGCGATGCGATAACGCGGCCTAATTCACGATCGGCGAGGCTGACAAACTGGATGCGCTGTCCAAGGATCTCAATTCCCGGCGGTTCAGACCAGCCATAGGCAATTTCGATATCTGGCTGCAGCTGCCAATCGGGCCCAACCGTAAACTGCGCCTCGAGCCGCACGACCGCGCTGCCGGTCGCCGTTTCGCGAATCGAGGTACCGGCAACTTCCCGCGCGCTGACCGTTGCGTTGACCGGAAACTGGATCAGCAAGGTCGAACCGCTGCCACCCAATGTGATCGGCCCGCGCGTGACCGTGCCGACAAGGCGGCATGAAATATCGGGGGTGATCTCAACGCGCCGATCACCAATGCTGATGGTTTCGGCCGGGATACAGGCTTCTTCGCGTTCATTGATCGACCATAGCTGCCGAGGGATACGCTGGCGCAGAGCCGCCTGGATTTGATCGAGTGATATCGCAACCGGCGCGGTAACGGTTGAGATTTGCTCGTCAAAATGCGGCGCATCGTCGACCCGTGGGGGTTCGGGAACATCAACCCGCCCCCAGCAACTAGCCAAAGCAGGAAGCAGCAGCATGGCGAGCCAAATCCGTTTCACTGTCCAAACCTTTTGGTAGATCAGAAACCTAAAGTGCCGCGCGTGCCTTCATGATTGCCTTGTTTCGCGCGTCGACGATCCGGAACGCTTTGAATACCGAAAATCCCTCATCGATCCGACCTTCATGACCGAGCATCCAAAGCTGTTCGTAGAACCAGTAGATGCCGGCAAATCCGTCCATTGCTTTCACCATTTTCAAACTGCGCAGGAATCCAAGCCAATTTGGCAACAGGCCAAGATCGTCTTCATAGCGCGGCAGTTCGTCCAGCCCGTCCAACAACTGCTTCGGTGCATCGGTCGTCAGACACATGGGACGGCCTAGGCCAATCAAATCGGCCGCGCCTTGTGTCAATGCCTGCTCCATCGCCGCACGAGTCCGAAAACCGCCGGTGACCATCAGCGGCACCGAGACCTTGTCCTGCATCGCCTTTGCAAAATCGACAAAATAGGCTTCGCGGGCCGCAGTCGACTTGGCCACATTCTGCTTTTCTTCGGGTTCCATGCCTTCGGCGCCCATCAATTTGGGCTGCTCATAGGTGCCACCGGAAATCTCGATCAAATCGACAGACGCTGCCTCGAGCCATTGCACAACGTTGAGGCTGTCGTCGAAATCGAAGCCGCCCTTTTGAAAGTCGGCACTGTTGAGTTTGACGGCAATCGGAAAGGACGGGCCGACCGCCGCGCGCGTTGCGGCAACGATCTCAAGGAGAATACGCGCCCGATTCTCAAGGCTTCCGCCATATTCATCGTCTCGCAAATTGACGCGCGGCGAGAGGAATTGAGAAATCAGATAGCCATGTGCCCCATGGATCTGAACGCCAGTGAAACCGGCATCCTGGCAGGCTTTTGCAGCCACAGCCCAGCGCTGAACCAGATCGGCAATCTCATCCGTGGTGAGCGGTGTGGGTTTTCCAAACTGACCGCCCGGCAAGGCCAGCGTGACATCGGAAGATGATTTCGGGTTGGGATTGACGAGCTTCTGTGTCTGGCGACCGCCATGGCTGATCTGGGCCCAGAAATGATTGCCATTGCGGGTCGCGGCCTGTGCCCAACTCTTGAGGCGCGCGGCCATATCGGCGTCAGGCTCTCGATCGATGACGACATTGCCCGGCCGTTCCAGATGATCCTTGTCGATGATGATATTGCCAGAAAGTAGCATGCCCGCGCCGCCGTCTGACCAGATGCCGTAAAGGCGCTCCAGTTCCGGTGTCGGACGTCCGTCCGGTGTCCCCAGCCCCTCTGTCATCGCTGCCTTGGCCAGCCGATTTGATAGGACTGCGCCGCACGGCAGTTCCAAACTCGTTCCCAGAATTTCAGTCATACGCCCCTCCACACCCCTCTAAATCAGATCATAAATTCCGGAGCAACCATTAGCTTGCCCATGCCGATCGTGATCTTGTTCCAACTGATCGTCGTGCTAGAGCTATTGATCTAGGGGGTCTGCACGGGAATGTCGGAAATTTTCATATCCTATGCGCGGTCGACGGAAGCCGCGGCGCAGCGCGTTGCCATGGCACTGCGTAATCTGGGCCACGAAGTGTGGTGGGATGAAGAGCTGCCCGCGCATCGCGCTTATGGTGATGTCATCGAAGATCGATTGCGGTCTGCCAAAGCGGTCGTCGTGATTTGGTCGGCCGACGCGGCAAAATCGCAATGGGTGCGCGCCGAAGCTGATTTGGCACGCAATCGTGGCAAGCTGGTGCAGCTGCGTATTGATGACTGCGCCCTTCCCCTGCCTTTCGATCAAATTCAATGCGTCAACCTTGCAGACTGGAGTGGAGATACCGAGGCTCTAGGCTGGCGGACAGTTGTGTCGAGCATCGATGCGCTCAAAAACCAGCAACCCACCGCTGCACCGGCGCCGGTCTTAAGCCATGTTACGCCAACGACGCGCGAGACACGGCTCGCTGTTCTGGCGTTCGACAATCTCTCGAATGACGAAGAACTTAGCTATTTTTCAGACGGTGTTAGCGAGGAAATTCTTTATACCATTGCCCGTGCCAAAGGCATGAAAGTGATCGGCAAGGCATCAAGCTTTCAGTTTCGCGGACCGGACAAGACAGCCCAGAAGATCGCCGAAGGATTGGGCGCAACACATATGCTCGATGGTTCAGTACGCCGTGCCGGAGACAATATCCGGATCAGCGCCGAACTTGTCGATACAGCCAGCCTGGAGACGCTGTGGAGCGATCGGTATGACCGGGCGCTGACCGACATATTTGCGCTGCAGGACGATATCGCTGCGGCCATTGCCACCGCTCTCAATCATCATTTCGCGCCGGATCAGGCACGCGGAGCGATCGATCCGACGGCCTATGATCTTTACCTGCAAGCACTGGCCGTTTTCGCGCAGGACCTGACCTGGGAAAATCGCAAGAAGTGCAAGGAATTGTTGGAAGAGGCCGTCGCGCTCTCACCAAATTTTGCGCAAGCATGGGGCCGTTTGGCCGTGTATCGGGAGGAGCATTCCGCCATTGTCGCGGCCGAACGCGGGCTAAGACTCGATCCCAATTGCGCGATCTCGATGGCAGCTCTGTCCATGACAAAACCAGCATTTTCAGACCATGCGGAGAAACTGGAACTCGCTGAGCGCGCCTATGTGTTGTCGCCCGATGACCAACTCGTTGCGGGAATCTACCATATGGTGCTGATCTCGCTTGGTTTATTGTCACGGGCCGGTTCGCTGTCGGAAGCACGGTATGAACGCGATCCTCTCAGTCCTGTTGTCGCAGGCAGCCTGGCAATGGCCTATCGATCCATGGGTCGAAAGGCCGCGGCAATATCCACGGCTGATAATGCCGTCCGCGACTTGGCTGATGCCGAATATGTGCTCTTCTTGCGCGGTGTCATCGCGATCTTCGATAACGATATCGACTGCGCGGAAGAAATGGCGAAATTGGCGACTGCGGATGGCGATGCCGCACCGTTGCAAATCCTGGTGGGCTTTATTCGCGCAATCGAGACTATGGATGCGGCAACGCGGGCCGCCACCGTGACCCAGTTCCTCCACCGCAACGCGCCGCATAGCTATTTTGTTGATGTTGGCCTGGCCGGCGCAATGGGCGAAGTCGACATCGCGATGGAGCATCTCCTGGATACAATTCGGGAAGGACGGCCGCTGGAATTCACGCCGGACAATGACGGCCGCGCGGCCACTGATGCGACGGTTACCATTGGGCTGTTCATGCCAAACTGCGAAGCGCTGCGCCGCGACAAGAGATTTGCGGAAGTTTGCGTGCGTCTTGGTCTTTATGATTTCTGGCGCGACACCGGATTATGGCCCGACTGTGTCGCAGAACTGGCCGACATCTATGATCTCAAGGCCGAATGTGAGAAGCTCGTCGATAGCTTCGACCGCTATCAGGCGCAGCCAGCGGGTTAGCCGCGCAGCGACGCGAGATACCGGATCGCAGAAATGCTCGGCAGGAACGTATAGGCGCCGCCGCGGACATGCACGAGACGCGGAAGGCCCTCCAAATGAATTACCTTTCCGGACGGCAGTGGAATATCGAACCAGCTCGTCTCGGGATGGTTAGCGCCGAGCAACGGATCGTTGCAGCCCGTAATCCGTGGATCCTGTAACCCCAGATTGATCCAATCGCACATCAGTGCCTCAAACTGCGCAGCCAGGTTTGCGCAGAGGAAATTGCCGAGCAATCCACGCTCTTTGCCATCGGGTTTTGCAGGATCGAAGGGATCGCCATAGGGAATCCCGCGTCGGACAACCCGCCGTGTGTGATTGGCCGCCCGCTGCACTATCTTGCCGCCCCGCGGATTGGCACGGCGAGTATGCGCGCCATAGGGGCAACGATCGCCATGGGTATAGTCGAAGTCCGTGAGTGACACCTTTTCGGCGGGATTTGGCGTATCGGGCGATAGCGCAATCGGTACGCCATTGCGCCAACGGCCGCACATCTTGGCCGCAACAACTTCGCACAGCGCTGCATGGCGGGACATGTCCGGTCCGATTTTCTCTTCGTCACCCGGCGGCAACAACTCGTCCGCCAGCGGATCGGTGAGGAGGTAATTGGCCGCCTGTTTGAGATAGTTTTCAAATGCTTCCACGTCCTGGGCTAGCACGCGGAAGGCGTTGTAGCAGCCATTGCGGCCGAGAGCGTCAGGCTCCGGGATGGTCCAGAGCAGGCCTTCATATTCCGTCTCATAGCCCATCAACATTGAGCCAAGCGGGGCTAAGGGTTGTTTATCCGGGAAACGGTCTCTGTCATGAATGCCAATAAAGCGCGGCTGCGAAATATTGTCGCGGTAATCGAAATGGACATTGTCGCCGTCGAAATTCCAACCATCCCGGGCACCCAGGATCTTGAATGCCTGATATTCGCCAGATCCCGGGATAAGAGCCTCCACGCGATCCAGATGCTCAACATCATCGGCATGGATTGACGCGATCATATGGATTTTGGTCGTGTCATCAAATGGTGCGGGCCAGTGGTCCGGGGCGCTGGTACCGGTATCGCCGAGTTTCACTGCCTGGGCATCCATGCCTTCGACAAATTCGTCCGGGAAGGTTCGCAGCGATGCCTTGGATACGCCAAGCGCACGCAAGCCATGGACCGTGAACGCGATGTTGAAACAGGACTCCGGCTTGACGTCCCAATGCTCTTCGGTGGTAATCGGCGGGTCGCCTTCAACGCCAGAGACTGTAGCGCTCAGCCAGCCGCGTGCCAGGCGAGCGTTGACAACTTCCAGCATCACATGGCGCACCCGGCCATAGCGATAGCCGCGCAGAATATTCCCCTGGACATCGGCCGGGTTGAATCCGTTGTTGATCTCAATCGCGCTCACCAGCCCATCCCCGTGTCGCGCCGGATCTCGCCGACAGACACAGCCGGATATCCGCGATAGCCACCCAACAAGACGTTACGGTTTGCATGCAGTTGAAGAACGATCGCGCGCGGCAGCAGTCGCAGGTCTTCGTTGACCAGATCGCCGGTCGCGTCCGGGTCGCTATATTGCATCATATCGGTCACGATATTGGGGAATTGGTAGAGGTCGTGATCGCGCACCCAATCGATAAAGGCCTCGATATTCTCCTCGGTCGGAAGAACATCATCGCCATCCTCGATCAGCGCCACCACCCCGTCGAAAACCCCGCCAATCTGGGCAATGAAGTCACGGATATAATTAGTGAAATCGCCGTCATAAGCCGAGATCATGCACAGATTATTGTCGATGATCACAAAGCGGGCGAAGTGCACATTGCCGACATTGTCGAGCCCTGCAAAAATCGCATCGAGATTGGCTGCAATGGTTTGCGCCGCCATGGCGCGACCGAGCGCCGTTTTGTCTTTCAACGGCATGACCAGGTTCATCATCTGTTGCAGGTTGTCGCCCGATTGAATGGCCTGTGACGGGCCGCCCCGGCGTTTTGGAACCGGCCGCCACCAGGCCCAAAAAGGCACCAGCACATGGCCCGCGAGAAATTTGAAGAACCGCGACGTGCCCATCTTGTCGACAAAGCGATTGAACCAGCTGGGTTTGGTGGACATGGGATCACTCATTGTTGAAGGGACAGGCCGTGCCGTTGCGCAGTTCGCGCGAATATTCGTAAGCATCCTTGCGGGCTGCAAGGATGGGATCGTCCGACAGATCGATGCCCGACACCAGACGACACGGGTTGAAGCTGATATCTTTGCTATCGGCGTCCTGATCTTCGGCGATCGCTGTCAGCGCCAGTGTACCCATTACAATGCGTTTGCGTTTCATCGGCCAGCGGCGTGTTGGATCGTCAAGGGCATCGCCCTCTTCGCCGATCGTCATCAGCAAGAGGAATTTTGCCGGCCATTTGTCGAGCCGATCGCGCAGCTCCTGGTGGAGATATTTGTCGACAGGGGGTGCGCTCGGATCGGTCAGCTTTACACCAGCGACCGGCTGCCACTGAAAGCGAACATTGCGATGCCGACCATCCGGCCCTGTCACAACAAATGTATGCACGGCATTATAGGTTGCGCGAACATAGCTGACCGGCGCCCCGATCGTACCCGCGTCAAATACCGCTAACTGGGCGGAGCGATGATGGTTCGCATATTTCAGCGATCCGGTCGCATTGGTTTTGTGCTGGTCCGGATAGGGATTGGGCATTGGTGGTTTGAGCTGAAGCATGTCCTTGATCTTCGACCATGCTGATTCAACCACTGCTGGCGTTTCTTTCGATGCCTCGGCAAATTCCAGAAACTCGTCGACTGTGCGCACGAAAAACTCACCCAGAGTCATCATGATCAGGTCAGTTGCGCGGTCATCCTTCAGGTGAAATCGCGTCGCCATGCCGCGCACATCGGACCAACCATCGCGTTCCTTGATGCTGCCCGCACCATTGGAGAAGCGCACAGTGACCGGCACTTGCTGGCGTTGGAAATGTTCGGCGGTGCAATAGTCCGGTGCCACGTTTGACCCTTCGAAATGGCCGATCGCGCTGATGCCGACCGTATGGATCGGCCGATTGCCCTTGCCGTGATTCGGGAAGTCCTCGATGATTGCATCGACGAGCTGTTGCGCAATACTGGGTTCGTCCATACCGCCCCCTATTCGGATAGACTTTCAGCGATTTAAGCAGGCCTGCTGCCATCGATTACCAACCAGCATCGACGCTTTGTACGTGGAGTGCAAGCTGGACCAAATACTGGCCACGCATTTGGCGGCCCGCCAATCAGCCCGCAGCTTCAGCGTCCAGCGCGCGTTGCTTGATCGCGGCATAATCGAGTTTTCCGTTCGGAGCGCGACCGACGCTGTCGACATAGAGGAAGGATCGCGGCGTCTTATAGTCGGCCAGTTGATCGCGCACCCAGCCGACCAAAGTCTCATCGCCGGGATTGTCCGCACCCGGCATCAGTTCGACCACCGCGCAGATCCGTTCACCCCAGCGCGGATCCGGCAAGCCGGTAACCGCCACATCGCGTACCGCATCATGTCGGCGGAGCGCCTCTTCCACCTCTTCAGGGAAGACTTTCTCACCACCCGTATTGATACATTGCGAACCGCGGCCCAGAATTTCGAGCGTGCCGTCGTCATTGACCAACGCCCAATCGCCCGGGATGCACCAGCGCTCCCCTTCGATGACCGGAAAAGTCTTCGCGGTTTTCTCTTCGTCCTTATAGTATCCGACCGGATTGAATCCGCCGACGGCGAGCATCCCTTTCTCACCCGACCCCGGTTCGACGCGGCGATGATCCTCGGTGAAGACAGCGCAGGTCTCACCGCTCTCAAAACGTGCGGTTTGCGTTTCTCCCTGAGCATTGGTGACCGACATGCCCATGCCCAATGCTTCGGACGACGAATAGCTGTCGATCAGATTGACCTGCGGCATGTGGCGGATCAGGCCAAGCTTGGTCTCGCGGGTCCACATTGCGCCGGACGAGGTCATCAGCAACATGCTCGAGAGGTCCCACCGGCCCGGGTTCGCGTCGAGCGCATCCAGCAATGGCTGGCCGAACGGTTCCCCGACAATCGTGGATCGCGTCGCTTTGTGCTGGGCTGCTGTATCGAGCATTCCCTCGGCCGAAAATTTGCCGGTTGGCAGCAGGATCACGGTGCCACCAGCGACCAGCGCTGCCATCGAGGTCAGCAAACCGGTGCCATGCATTAGCGGCGGCGCGATAAGCGACCGAGATTTGAGCGGCGATGCAGCCGCTCTTGGCCCCGCATCTTCCGGCTTGTCGAGCGGCGGCACGCCCAGCAAGGGCACCGCACCAAATTCGCTTTTCGCCAGGAGATCATGCAGCCGCCACATCACACCCTTGGGCATGCCGGTCGTACCACCGGTATAGATCATCAACAGGTCTTCATTGCTCCGGCCCCAATCGGCTTCGTACGGCCGTTGCGCGGCATCGACCCCAATCACATCTTCGTAGCGCACCGCCCAATCGGGGCAATCTGCGTCGCCGACGCCTGCGGCGATCCAGCGCTTCACGGTGCCCAACGTCTCTCGAACCGCCTCAATCGTCGCAGCATATTCGATATCGAACAACACCACTTCGGCATCGGCATTATCGATGAGATAAGCGAGCTCGGCCGAGGTGTAACGATAATTGATGTTCAGCGGCGTGAGCGCGGCCTTGAAGGATGCGTAATAGCCAACGAGAAATTCCGGACGGTTGGGCGTGTACATCGCGACGCTCGCCTTCTGGCCCAATCCTTCACCGACCATATAGGCCGCCAGTGCATCGGCCTGGCGATCGAATTCTGCCCAGCTCACAACAGTGTCGCCCTGAATGATGGCGGCTTCGTCCGGCTGCGCTGCCGCAATCGACTCCCAGAGATAGGCGTAGTTCCAGATTATTTCATTCTCGGCCATTGCGGTGGCGCTCCTCTCGATCCTTCGCTGGAAAGGGTAAACTGTACCGGGAAATCCTGCGCTCGCAATGGCTAGGCGGTGAATAGTGGCATCAATCAGGAATTATTACCCACTTGCCTCGCCCGCCTCTACCGGCCCATAGTCAAGTCGGGGGGATGCTTCGGGAGGGCGCACAATGATGAAATCGAGATTCCACAAAGGGGGCGGCATGTTGGCCCTCTCCGCCATGCTGCTATCGGCATGCCAGTCAGGCGAGCGGGCCCCAACACCAGAGGAACTGGCCATGTCACCGGATGGCGGCACGACCGCGTGCCCGAGCCAGGTGCTATGGGGTGATACCCATCTGCACACCTCCAACAGTGTCGACGCGGTGTTCAATGGCGTACGCCTGACGGCTGAAGACGCGCTTCGCTTTGCGCGCGGCGATGAAGTTCGCTCGACAACGGGTCTTGATGCGCAATTGTCGCGACCGCTCGATTTTCTTGTTGTCTCGGATCATGCCGAGGTAATCGGCATTGGCCGCCGCATTGCTGACGGCGATCCGGCATTGATCTCCGACCCGACCGTCCGGCGGTGGCATGAGATGATGAACGAGAGCTATGCGCAATCGACCCGCGCCGCGCGCGAGCTGATTGTTGGCTATGCGCAAGACACACTGCCAGAAATACTGGCAGATCCGGAAATCGCGCGTGAGACGATAACCTCCACCTGGGCCGAACATGTCGAGACGGTCGAGCGCTATAATGACCCGGGCACCTTCACCAGTTTCATCGGCTATGAATATACCTCCATGCCGACCGGCAATAATCTGCACCGTGTCGTAATGTATCGGGACGGGTTGGACGTATTTGGCGAAACACTCCCCTTCCCGGCCAATCAGAGCCAGGATCCCGAAGACCTATGGGCCTATCTTGCGGCTTATGAGGAACGGACCGGCGGCCGGGCCATGGCCATTCCGCACAATGCCAATCTATCGAACGGCCTGATGTTTGCGATGGAAGATTTCGAAGGCAACGCGCTGACTCGCGACTATGCTGAACGTCGCCAGCGCTGGGAGCCGATTGTCGAAGTCACCCAGTTCAAGGGCGATGGCGAAGCGCATCCCAGCCTCTCCCCAGACGATGAATTTGCCGATTTCGGCAATACCGGCTGGGACACGGCCAATCTCGATGCGTCCATACCGAAAGAACCCGGGATGTTCGAGGGCGAATATGCCCGCGCCGCCTTGCAGCGCGGTCTGCTCCTTGAATCACTGCTCGGCGTCAATCCGTTCCAGTTCGGCATGATCGGCGCGACCGACAGCCATACGGCGCTCGCAACCGGCGATGAGGACAATTATTTCGGCAAGTTCGTTTCCGACGAACCCAATGCTACGCGGGCGGCACACTCGATCGGTGCTTCGATCAGAGGCCGGCTCGGCTGGCAATATCTGGCAGGCGGCTATGCGGGCGTCTGGGCCGGCGCCAATTCGCGCGCGGCTATCTTCGATGCGATGGCGCGCCGGGAAGTCTATGCCACAACTGGCCCGCGCATGACGGTCCGGCTGTTTGCTGGCTGGGATCTGGAAGATGCCGATCTCTCCGCCGATCCGTGCACTCTGTATGACCGGGCTGTGCCGATGGGCGGCAATCTCTCAGGCACCGGTGATGCACCGCGCTTACTGGTGACCGCAATGATGGATCCGGAAGGTGCCAATCTCGATCGCGTACAGATCGTCAAAGGCTGGCTCGACAGTGACGGGGAGCTGCAGGAGCAGGTCTATGACATTGCCTGGGGCGATGCCGACACGCGCAGCGTCGATGACGATGGTCGCGTCGCGCCGGTCGGCAATACCGTCGACCTTGAAGCGGCAACCTATGAGAACAGCATTGGTGATCCTGAGCTCAGCGCTGTCTGGACCGATCCGGATTTCGATCCGGCTGAGCGGGCTTTCTATTATGTTCGCGTCATCGAGATCCCGACGCCGCGCTGGCCGGTATATGATCGGCTGCGCTTCGGGGCAGAGATTGCCGAGGGCACTGAGCTTGTTTCGCAAGAACGCGCCTATAGCTCACCCGTCTGGTACTCGCCGGAAGCCTAGTTGATGGAAAGCCGATGGCGGTCATGGCTGCGCGAGCCGCTGGTCCATTTCCTGCTGGTAGGAGCATTGCTGTTCCTTGTGCTGGGCCGCTCTGGGACGGGCCATCCTGAAGGCTATTCAATCCGCGTTGATGACGATCAGATCGCGCGTATTGCGGCCAATTGGGAGCGAACCTGGCAACGTCCGCCCACCGCAGAGGAGCTGGACCGACTCATCGACGGATTTGTGCGCGAGGAAATCTACTTCCGCGAAGCATTGCGATTGGGTCTGGACGAGGATGACATCGTCATCCGCCGACGCCTCCGATCGAAGATGGAGTTTCTTGCCCGGGCATCGGTCGAAAGCGAAGCGCCAGATGATAGCGTGCTGCAGCAATGGCTGGACGATCATCCGGAGATCTACGCGGTCGATGCCGTGATGACTTTTGATCAAATCTATCTCGGTGAGGATGGCGAGGAAGCCGATATCCGCGCGGCCCTGGAAAATGGAACCGACCCGCAGGAGCTTAGCGCGACGACGCGCTTGCCGTTCAGCATGGCCGGCGCCAGCCGATCTGCGGTTGAGCGCCAGTTTGGCGAGGCATTTGCAGGCGCTATCGATGCGGAACTGATTGGCGAGTGGCAAGGGCCGGTTCAATCGGGCTTTGGCGCGCATCTCGTGCGGCTGCGGGCCTATGATGCTGGTCAGACGCCAACGCTGGCCGATGTCCGCCAACGGGTTGAGAATGACTGGCGAGACGCCACCGCTGCACAGCGCGAAGAAGAAGCCTTTGCCCTTCTCCGCTCGGCCTATTCGGTTGAGATCGAAGGCCGCGATTGAGGTATCTGGCGGCGTTTCTGTTTGCGATCCTGATATCGCTCTCGACCGCAGCTTCGGCCGACGAAATGCGGCCCGGTTATCTCGATTTCACCCAGCAAAGCGAGAGCCAGTGGCGCCTCGTCTGGAAGGCACCGGCCGGTAATGGAATCACGACGGGGGTTGAACCTGTCGTGCCACCTGGCTGCACGATGGGCAGGCCTTCGCAGCGGACCGTGCCTCGCGCTGTCGTCACGCAATGGACGGTGGAGTGTGAAGGAGCGGTTATTGGCCAGCCGATCGGACTCGCCAATTATCAGGCAAGCCTCGTCGATGTCCTGCTGCGTGTCGCTCCGCTCGATCGTCCCTCCCAGGCCATTCGCCTGACTCCTTCGGAACCCATGGCGGAAATCGCAGCGCGTGCGGACCGGTGGCAGGTGGCGCGCACTTATTTTGTTATTGGCATCGACCATATAGTCTTCGGCTTTGATCACCTGCTCTTCGTGCTGGCATTGGTGTTGCTGCTCAAAGGCGGCTGGACGATCGCCAAGACCGTCACCGCCTTCACCATCGCGCATTCGATCACGCTGGTCGGTATGACGCTGGGGTTTTTCGGGCTTCCTTCCCAACCTGTCGAGGCGGTGATCGCGCTGTCGATCCTGTTTCTCGCCGTGGAGATCGTAAAGCGACGCGACGGCGAACCACCGCGTCTGTCCGAACGGATTCCCTGGCTCGTCGCCTTTCTTTTCGGACTGTTGCACGGCTTTGGCTTTGCCGGCGCACTGGCCGAGATAGGCTTGCCAGAGAATGAAACCCCGATGGCTTTGCTCACCTTCAACCTTGGTGTGGAGGTTGGCCAGCTCGCGATTGTCTTCGTCGCACTTGGCCTGCTCGCGCTCGTCGATCGTTTCGCCACCGCGCTCAGTCATCCCGGCAAGCGCATCGCCGCTTATGCCATCGGTATTACCGCAAGCTATTGGTTCATCGAACGGACCCTGGCCTAGCGAGGCCGCATCCTTGCAGCCTTTGAAATTGACCGGGAACCGACCATCGCATAGCTCGGAGCGGAATAGGTCAGGAGAGAATAGATGGATGTAAAGCGCACCCCGGATAGCTGTTTCGAAGGATTGTCCGGCTATCCGTTCGAACCGCATTACCACATTGTCACAGCAGCGGACGGAACTGAGCTGCGCCTCCATTATCTCGACGAGGGGCCGAGCGACGGCGAGCCGATCTTGTGCATGCATGGCCAACCAAGCTGGTCCTATCTCTATCGCAAGATGATCCCGATCCTGACCGCCGCCGGCTATCGCGTTATCGCACCCGACCTGATTGGCTTTGGCCGGTCAGACAAACCCGCCAGCATCGACGATTACACCTATGCCGGCCATGTCGACTGGATGGAGCAATGGCTGACGGGGCTGGACCTCAATGGCCTGACATTGGTCTGCCAGGATTGGGGCGGATTGATCGGCCTGCGGCTTGTGGGCGCGCATCCGGATCGCTTTGCGCGTCTGGTGATCGCCAATACCGGGCTCCCAAGCTCAGCCCAGGTGAATGATGACATGTCGGAAATGCTCGGCAAAATGTATCCGGCCGTGCCGGTGCCGAGCGCCCAGGAGGTCGGCGAGCAGTTCCAAAGCGGCAATCCCGGCGCGTTTCTCTATTGGGTGAAATATGCCGCCGAAGCGCCCGACTTTACGCCGCGCGCGGTATTCGAGCTTCTCTCCCAGATTGAGGATTCGGACGTTCTCGATGGCTATGCCGCGCCGTTCCCGGATGAAAGCTATATCGCTGGCGCTCGCAAATTCCCCAGCCTGGTGCCACTGCTGCCGCATCACAAGGCCGATCGGGAAGACAATGACCGGGCATGGGCTGTCCTCGAAAAGTTCGACAAGCCCGTGCTGACCGCTTTTTCCGATCAGGATCCGGTTACCCGTGGCGGCGAGAAGGCATTTCAGGATCGCGTTGCCGGCGCCAAAGGTCGCGATCATGTGACCATCGCTGGCGGTGGGCACTTCCTGCAAGAAGACAGCGCCCAAGCCCTTTCAGATGCTGTGATCACATTCATGCGGGAAACAGGCTGACGGGCGGCAAGTGATAGATCGGGATTGGACCAGGGCGATACGGGGATGAGCAAAGCCATGCGTTGGATACTACTTACCGCTGGGCTGATCGCGGTCGTGTTGGCAGCCAGCTATTTCCTGTTCCAACGCCAGATCGGCCAGATGTTGTTCGAGCGAGCTGTGACCCAGCGGGTTGCGCAAGACCCGACCGCGGACCTGCCTGATGGGCTGCATGTCTATATGTGCGGAACCGGATCGCCGATGGCGGACCACAATCGAGCCGGCCCCTGTGTCGGGATCGTCGCCGGCGAGCAGGCGGTTCTATTCGATGTCGGGGCTGGCAGCATGCGGACCGCCAATCGGATGGGTTTCCCGGTCGCCCAGATCCAGACCCTGTATCTCACCCATCTCCATTCCGATCATTTTGACGGTATTGGCGAATTGCTGGTCCAGGCCTGGGTCGGCGGCAGCAGAGACACGCCCCTCCCTGTTCTGGGGCCCGCCGGGACGATCGAGACTGTGGAGGGGATCAACGCGGCCTATCGCGTCGACAGTAGCTATCGGACGGCTCACCATGGCGCTGCGGTCGCCAATCCCGATGGCTATGGATTTGCCCCTGTCGAGTTTGAGGTCACCCACAGCGATGACAATATGGTCGTGTTCGATCGCGATGGTTTGACGATCACGGCGTTTCCCGTATCCCACGATCCGATTGTCAATCCGGTTGGCTATCGGATCGACTATGGCGGCCGATCCGTGGTGATCAGCGGTGACACGATCTATCAGGAAAGCCTGGTTGCTGCAGCGCAAGACGTCGACATTCTGATCCATGAGGCGCTCGACCCCGATATGATTGGGCTGATGGAACAGGCGGCGGAAGATCAGGGTGCAGACGCGATCGCCAAAGTATTATTCGATATCCAGGACTATCACGCCTCGCCGGAAGACGCGGCCCGGGCCGCGCAAGAAGCTGGGGCCGGTGAGCTTGTCCTTTATCATATCGTACCGCCGCTACCGACGAGCATGCTCAATGCGTTTTTTCTCGGAGACGCGGAAAGCCTGTTCGATGGTCCGATCCATGTCGGTGAAGATGGCATGCGAATTAGCCTTCCAGCTGACAGCGACACGGTGACGATCAGCAATACGCTACGGTGACGTCGCTCGGCTTTACCCTTGCTAGCTGTGTGTTCTTCATGGCGCTGGTCGGCTGGCTCAGCTGGCTGAAGACCCGCGGGACTGTCGATACCAAGGATGGCTATTTCCTCGCCGGGCGCGGTTTGGGCGCGACCTTTATCGCCGGCTCGCTATTGCTCACCAATCTCTCTGCCGAGCAGCTAATCGGGCTCAACGGCTCGGCCTATGGCTATAATCTGTCGAGCATGGCCTGGGAGGTGACGGCGGCTGTAGCGACAATCGCGATGGCGCTGATATTCCTGCCGCGCTATCTGGCCGGTGCCTTCACGACATTGCCGGAATTTCTGAACGATCGTTTTGACCCGACTGTGCGGCGCATGTCAGTGATCCTGTTCATGCTGGGCTATGGTCTGGTGACGATACCCTCGGTTCTCTATTCCGGATCGGTTGCTGTGATGCTGTTGTTCGATGTCCCGGCACTGACCGGGCTCGATTATTTCTCGGCGCTGGTCGGGACGGTCGTGTTGATCGGCGTGGTGGGTTCGATCTACGCCATATTCGGCGGCCTCAAGGCGGTGGCGGTTTCGGATACACTGAACGGCATCGGGCTGTTGATCGTTGGCATCATGGTGCCGGTGCTTGGGCTGATCGCGCTGGGCGATGGCGACATAACCAATGGCCTGGCGCGGATCACGGCAGACCATCCCGACAAGCTCAACGCGATTGGCGCGGCGGACGATCCCACGCCGTTCGGGACGATCTTCACCGGCATGATATTCGCCAATCTCTTTTACTGGTGCACCAACCAATATGTCATTCAGCGGACGCTGGGTGCGCGCTCTCTAGCCGAGGGTCAGAAGGGTGTTTTGTTCTCCGGCTTCTTCAAGGTGCTGGTGCCGTTCCTGATGATGATCCCCGGCGTCATCGCCTTCCATCTTTACGGCCCCGGGCTTGGCTCGATCGACGAGGCCTATCCGCGTCTCATCCGCGATGTGCTGCCGGTCTATCTCACCGGGTTCTTCCTTGCCGTGCTGTTGGGCGCGGTGTTCAGTTCGTTCAATTCGCTGCTCAACAGTGCGGCCACATTATTCTCGCTCGATGTCTATGCGCCGGCACGCGGTGGCAAGGCGAGTGATGCCGAATTGGTCCGCATCGCCAAGATTGCAAGCGTCGTAATCGCACTCTTCTCCTTCGTCGTCGCGCCGCTCCTCTACTTCGCCGAAGAAGGCCTTTGGCAGGTCATCCGGATATTCACAGGATTTTATAATATACCGACAGTAGTTATTGTAATTGTAGGTCTTTTTACCCAGCGCGTGCCTGCTCTTGGTGCCAAGATCGTGATCATCTTCCATGTCGTCACCTATGGCCTGTTGCGGTTCGTATTCGATGATGTGGTGACGCTGCACTTCCTCCATCAATATGCCTTGCTCTTTGGTATCGAGGTGCTGATCATGCTGGCATGCGGCGCTTGGAAGCCGCGCGAAACGCCATGGAGTTTCACACCGAAAAGCGAGGTCGACATGACGCCGTGGCGCTTTGCCAAACCGCTCGCGGTCACGCTCTTCTCATGCGTCGTTGCGCTCTACCTGATCTTCTCGCCAATCGGTTTTGCCTCGGGCAATGGCGCGACTGCAGCCCTGCCCATTCTGCTCGCTCTCCTGGCAGCGGGCAACACAGCCATGTGGTTCTGGGCTGCGCGAATTGCCCGCCCGGCTATTTGATGAGCGAGGCCAGCACGCGGCGTTTTCCAACGAAGGGACGGCGCCCGTGCATGACGCGGAAATTGTCGACCAGCGCGACATCGCCGGCCTGCCATTCCAGATCGTAGGACAGCGCGTCCGCGAGCGCGATCGCGCCGGCCATCTGATCGCCATCGATCGGCGTACCATCACCAAAGCAAATCGATTTGGACGGATCGTTGCGGCTATCTGACCAGCCGCGAAACGCAGCAATCAGCTGGTTGAAGAAACTGCGCGATCCGTCCGGCAAGCTGCGCACCGCATCGAGCGGTGGGGTCGTTACTCGGAGCGTCTCATCGTCCTGCCATTCCCACTCATAACCGAGCGACTGCAATCGCGCCTCGGCGGCATCGGGCGTGTCCGCGCTCAATGTACTGCGCCAGCTGCGACCCTGGCCGGACCCGGTATCATCATCTGCCGGCATGACATTGGTGTAGCGCACGCGCTTCTCGGCAAAGGCGGCGACAAACTCTGGATCGGCCGCCTCCATTTGCTCGAGCAGGATATCCGACCGGCACAATGGCGTTGCGCCGCCTTCATCCGGCGCGATCTCGCAATAGAAGAAGAGCTTGCTCGGATAGATCGGCGTCTGCGCCATTTCATGATGGAGATAGATGCTGGTGGTGGGTGGCGCTTCATTCGCCGTGAACACCCGATCCGTGACATTCACCCGGACGGCATTGGAGAGGGAGTCGGCATAGGCGAAGTCCTCCTCCCCATAGCCGCCAACCACCGCGTCGAATGCCTGCGGATCGGGGACCTCAAAACCGCGAAAGAGAATGGCGCCGCTTGTCGCCAGTTGCGCATCGAGTGCGGCCTTCTCGCGCGCAAAATAGGCGGCCAGGTCGCCTTCGCCGGAGATGATCGTCGGGAAATCACTGTCCATCGCGCCGCGCTCCGTCATCAATCGTAGATCGGATGGAAGGTGCCAAAGGCAGCTTCGGTAAACACGCCGGGATCATTGAAACGCCGATTGGCATTGAGCGCTGAGATCGCTTCCATCTCCGCTTCGCTAAGGGAGAAATCCGAGATGGCGAGATTTTCGCGCATCCGATCGGGTTTGCTCGTCTTGGGAATGATCGCTGTACCGCGCTGAATACCCCAGCGCAGGACGATCTGTGCCGGTGTCTTGCGATGGGCTTCGGCCGCCGCTCGCACCACCGCCTCATTGAGCACGCTATCGCCGTCGCCCGCCATATCAAGCTCGACATAGGACAGTGCGCCGAGCGGCGAAAAGGCGGTGACCGGAATGCCATACTCCCCGGCCAGCCGGACCAGCTTATCCTGCGTCAGATAGGGGTGCGCCTCGATCTGCAAAGCCGCTGGCCGGATCTTTGCGTAACTCATCAGGTCGTGGATCAAGGCGCTGTTATAATTGCATATCCCGATCTGGCGAACGAGACCCAAGTCGACCAGGCTTTCCATTGCGGCCCAGGTCTCATGCAGCGGTACAGGCGCACGCACCATCTCGGGATTTTCAGCTTCGGGATCGTAGATCCATTCCGGCGGATAGCGTGTTTCAATCGGCACATAAGCAAGCGCGATCGGGAAATGGATCAGATAGAGATCGAGATAGTCGAGGCCGAGATCGGTGAGGGATTTCCGACAGGCCAGCTCGACATGCTCGGGCGCGTGGAATGTGTTCCACAGCTTCGAGGTGATCCAGAGCTCATCGCGCGTCACCAGCCCTTGACCGATTGCAGCAGCAATCCCCTCGCCCACCGCAGTTTCATTTGCATAATCCGCGGCGCAATCGAAATGCCGATACCCTGCTTTGACGGCCTCAAGGATCGTCGCCTCGCAATCTTCCGGTGCAACCTTCCAAAGGCCAAAACCGATCTGAGGCATGTCTGCGAGAGGCATTATCTATTCTCCAAAATCCAGCATGACCGGTTGGCCGGTGGCGATGGATTGCTGGGCCGCGGCTCCCATCTCCACGGACCGTAATCCGTCCAGCGCCGAAATGACCGCCGGTTCGTCATGCGTCAGCGCGTGATGAAAATCGAGCAGCTGAAAATAGGTCGCGCCGTGATGATAGCCCGCATCCAATGCTTCGCGCGGTGTCTCCACGGGCTCGACCACAGTGCCGCTGCGATCGCGCGGTGACCATGTGATCTCCGCCGACGGGATCTGCACTTCGAGCTTTCCCGTCGCGCCCAGCGCATAAATGTCTTCCTGCTGTTCCGATCCTTCGGCAAACATGCACAGATCCAGCGTCGCCCGCGCACCGCTGGCAAAGTCCAGCAGCACATAGGCATTGTCGATTATGTCCGGGGTTTCGCCGTCATAGCGTTCGTTGAGATGGTTCACATCCTGGCCGCCGCTGGCGAAAATCCGCACCGGCTCATCGTCCAGGATATGCCGCATCAGATCGAAGAAATGGCAGCATTTCTCAACCAGCGTCCCACCCGTATTCCGATTGAAGCGGTTCCAGTCACCAACCTTTGGCAGGAACGGAAAGCGATGCTCGCGGATTGTCAGCATATTGACCGGTCCCGTCTCTTCCGCCCGCACGCGATCGATAAAGCGCGCGACGGGAGGCATGTACCGATACTCCAAGCCGACCCAGAAGAGCGGCGCATAATCCGCGACAATCTTGGCGAGCGATCGCGCGTCATCGACGGTGGTGCACATCGGTTTCTCGACAAGAATCGCGACATTGTGCGGCATCACCTCGCGGACAACGTCATAGTGCGTAAAATTGGGGGAAGCGATGATCACGGCATCCGGGCGGGACGCCGCGAACAGCTCTGCAGTTTCGCCATACATCGTTGGTGACTGGCCCAGCTTTTCCGCAAGCGTCCCGGCGGTGGCACGAGACTCAGGGTCGGGATCGACTATCGCAATAAGTTCCGCATCCGGTACCAGAGCAAGGTTTTGCATATGCTCGCGGCCCATCATGCCGCAGCCGATTATTGCATAGGTTCGCCGGTCCGCCATCGCCCGGCTAATGCGCATCCCATGGCGCAATGACAAGCGTCTGGATTATCCTTGGGACTATCGCTTCCAAATCGCGACACCGGCTGGCTCGAGGAGATCTAAGCCGCTCACCCGGTTCCCAGCGCCCAATGCGGTTTCGACCGGACCAATATCGATCGCTGCGCTCGAATAGTTGAATGCGAGGATGTGATCCGCAGATGATCGGACACGCAATCCCTCTGGCAGTTCGATCGTTTTCAAGCCGGCCTCTCCGGCCATGCGGCCCACTAGCACTGATAACAACCGCGCGTCCGGCCATGCGGCGAGATAGCGATACGACCCTTCCGCATAGACGATGCCGCGACCATCGCTGAGCGCATATTCCGGCGTGAGATCGGTTTCGACATGTTCGAGCCAGCGGCTCACGGAGAAGCCATCGCCTTCTTCTCGCACGCCATCGCGCAAACTTTCCACGCGGACGACTTTTAGCGGCAGCAGATCCTGCAGCACGCCGGGCGCAAGTGTTTCGGGGATCGAGAAACTCCCGGTCTTGCTGCCGCTGCGCGGCCCGATCAACACGGGGCATTCCAGCGCCTGCAATCTCTCAATCAGACCGTCCGGCACGATCGGCAGGGTTGGAATCAGAACCATCGCATAATCGCCAAGCTCCGCATCGGGCCCGACAATATCGATGTCGAGACCGAGCTTTCGCAGGGCGGTGTAGAAGTTCAACGCCAGTTCGCGATACTGGAAGCTGCGGCCCTGGGGTTGCGTTTCGAGCATCCACTGCGCTTCATAGGCGAAGAGCAGCGCGACCTTGCTGGCGGACGGGCCGCCCTCACCCAGTATTTCCAGATCCGCAGCCGCCTGGCGCGCTTCGCCGATCGCAACATCCTCGCTGCTATCGGGTCGTAAAAGCCCGGCATGCATTTGCTCTTGCGCGAATGGCGCCTGGCGCCAGCGAAAATAGGAGACGAACTCGGCGCCATGGGCAAAGGCCTCCAGCGTCCAGAGGCGGACCATCCCGGGCAAGGGCGCCGGATTGAACCGCGCCCAGTTCACCGGGCCGGGTTGTTGTTCCATCACGCCCCACCGTCCATCGGTGCATCCGCGATAGAGATCATGATGGAACGCAGCAAAATCCGGATGGCCCTGGCGCAGATAGGCGTCTTTCTCCGTGCGATCGAACCAGGCCTGCTCCAGAAAGCCGAGCGGGTAGCTGTCCCAGGTTGCAATATCGAGCTCTTTCGACACGTCATGATGATCGAAATCAGTGAAGAATCCCATATAGTTATGGATGATATCGCGACCCGGTGAATGCTCGCGCAATATCGCCGTCTGCAGCGCATTGAATGAGACCACTTCGTCCGAAGCAAAACGGCGATAGTCGAGCATATGGGCAGGATTGGGTTCCGTGACCGTCGCATTGGGCAGGTCAATCGCTTCGAAGCTGCGATACTCCATGCTCCAGAACACATTGCCCCAGGCAGCGTTGAGCGCCCCGATCTCGCCATAGCGTTCCGCAAGCCATTCGCGAAACCGACGCTCTGCTGCCATGGAGTAGCTGCGGACCGTGTCGTGGCAGCCATATTCATTATCGGTCTGCCAGGCGATCACCGCCGGATGCTCACCATAGCGGCGCGCCAGTGCAGCCACGATCCGGCGGCATTCTTCGCGATAGCCCGGATGGGAGAAACAATAGTGACGCCGCGAACCAAAATGGCGCGGCAATCCATCAGCGCCCACAGGCACCATGTCGGGGCGTTTATCGATCAGCCATTTGGGTGGTGTCGCAGTCGGCGTTCCCATGACAATCTGAAGCCCGGCATCACCTAACGTCTCCACCGCGCGATCGAGCCAGTCCCAGTCGAGGCGGCCATATTCGGGCTCAATCCGGCTCCAGGCGAACTCGCCAATCCGTACCAGCGACAATCCGGCCTCTTTCATCCGGCGCGCGTCATCTGCCCACATTTCTTCGGGCCAATGTTCAGGATAGTAGCAACAGCCCAGCTTCATCCATGGGTCCTTTCAAATGCGATCAGCCATGCTGTTTCGGGATGGGTGAGCGGCAGCGCAAGCCCATTATCGCGGAGCGCCTGGCCGCTGAGTATGCGACCATCGCGCCAGCCTTGGCGATCGGCGAGATAGCGGCTGGCTTTGCGCGGCCATGGTTCGGGAAGAGTCACACGATAGGTGGCGTCGAGATCAAGGCCTGCAAAGCGGATTGGAGTGGTTCCAAAACTTTCGGCAAATCCGCTTTGGGCGACCAGCGCAAGGCCGTGTTGGTCGTCCGTGACCAATAGGCCGGAGATACCCGGATCCTGATGGTTCAGGCGCTGCAGACGGCCGCTGTGCAACAGGCCCCGCCAGTGTTTGTACAGCGCAATATGGGCGCGCAGCACCTCTCGATCATGCGCGTCCATCGCCCCGGGATCGGCTTCCACACCCATATGGCCAAACAACGCAACCTTGGCGCGGAAATCCATATCCAATCGGCGTCCGGTGATCGGGTTGGGCGATGGGCCAACATGCGAACCGATCACCTCGAGCGGCAGGAATTGCGACCAGCTGCGGTTGATCCGGAGTCGTTCCAGCGCATCATTATTGTCGCTCGCCCAGATGCGATTGCAGCGGGACAGGATCGCATAGTCGATCCGGCCACCGCCGCTGGCACAGCTTTCAATCTCGATATCCGGATGCGCTAGGCGCAACCGTTCGAGCAGATCATAGAGCGCTTGGGTCTGCCGATAGCCAACTGGGCCATCCGCATTGGCCGCAGGAAAGAGATCGCGATTATGATCCCATTTGAGATAGGCGATACGGTGCGCCGACAGCAGCGCATCGAGCGCGCTAAACAGGTAGTCCGTAACGCCAGGCACGGTCAGGTCGAGAACCAGCTGGTGACGTTGCTCGCGCTGTTCGTGACCGGGAATCTGGAGGCACCAATCCGGATGCGCGCGATAAAGGTCGCTATCGGCGCTGATCATCTCCGGCTCGACCCAAAGGCCGAAATCCATGCCGAGCTCCTCGATATGCGCGACCAGCGGATCCAATCCATTGGGCAGCACATCGGGAGACACGGTCCAATCGCCCAGCGAGCTGCGGTCGTTTCGCCGCCCGCCAAACCAGCCATCGTCCAGCACGAAGCGCTCGACACCCAGCTCCGCAGCGCGATCCGCCAGAGCCATCAGCTTGGCTTCGTCCATGGCAAAACTCAGTGCTTCCCAGCTGTTGAGATGCACCTTGCGAGGCCCCCACTCAGTGCGACCGGGCAGGACATCGGATCGCGCATAGTCATGAAAACTCTGCGCAAGCCGTGATCGATCATCGCCGAGCGCCACGAGCCCCTCTGGCGTCTCGAACCGCTCGCCAGGTGCCAGCGTGATTTCACCAGCGTCCAGCCTCGGGCTCATCAGCAAAGTCGCGCGACCATCGGCATCGCGATCGACAAATGTCTCGAAATCGCCGCTCCATGCGAGATGCGCGCCCAACACGCCGGCATCGTGTGCATCGACGAAAATCAGCCAGTTGCCGCCACCAAATCCCTGTCTGCCACCGACCGAGCGGGCTGCAAAGCCATGCGGTCCGACTGCGTCTTCGCTTTCCCGCATCTCTCCAGCCCAACGTCCGGAATAGGAGATAAGGCGTTCAAAACGTGCCGGGATTGGCAGAGCGATTGATACCAGTCGATCAATAGCGAGCGTATGACCGGAGCGATTTTCCAGTGCCAATTGGGTGACCAGGACAGGCCCTGTGCGGATCTCCCATGACAGGTTAATCCGCAATGCTGGCGCCGCATTGTCGAAGGTGACCGACAGCCGCTGGCCCTCCGTCCTGACCGCCGTGACACGAAAATCCGTCTGCACCCGATCTGCACCATTACGCAGCTCGACCGCCGAATGCCCAGCGTATCCGAATTTGCTCTCAGGCAGCAGCCCGGCGACCGGCGGGATATCGGGCTGGTTCTCATGCCGACCACGCTGCTGGCTCCTCGTCAGTGTGGCCAAGTCCTCAGCGGCAGCCAGCTTCGCGCCAATATAGATGAGGTCTGCAACGCCTCTATCGTCAACAGCAATGACAAGGCTAATCCCCTCGCCATCGATCCGCGCATATTCGCTGGTCCCCGTCATCCGCACCATAAAAGACGGCAGGCAGCGTGAGTCAAACAGCCGGACCCTTGCGGCTGTGCGTCAGTTCGGCTCTAAGCTGAGCGCTCACTGCCAAAGGCCGCACATGCTCGCTAACCTTCCTGCCGCAAGCGGCATTCAGATTCTGGTGTGTGTCCTGCTGACGGCGCTTGTGGGCCTCGCCACCTGGCTTAAGATTCGCAAAGCCAGTCATGACGGTTCGAGCCGGGATGTGTTTCTTGCCGGCGGTGGTTTGAGCTGGCTGTTCGTTGCCGGGTCGATCACCCTCACCAACCTGTCGACGGACCAGCTTGTCGGCATGAACGGCAACCAGATGCTGCTCCTCGCCTGGTGGGAGATCTGCGGGTTCGCCGGGCTGCTGATCCTCGCCTATATTTTCGTGCCGATCTATTATCGGAACAAATGCACGACGGTGACCGAGCTGCTCGAGAAGCGATATGGCGGACGCAGCATCCGGACACTGATCTCCGCGCTCTTCCTGTTCGGCAATATCCTGATCTACCTGCCGGCGGCGCTCTATTCGGGTGGATTGTTCATGCAGTCGCTGTTCGGTAGCACGATGCCGATCCTGTTTTTTGCTGGCATTCTGGCCGTAATTTCAGCGGCGTATACGATCTTCGGTGGCCTGCGCGCAGTCGCGGTTATGGACACCTATTCCGGCATCGGTGTGCTGGGGCTGGCTGTCCTGATCGTTATCCTTGCGCTGGCAGCGGTCGATTTCGATATCGTCACCGGCGTGCCGACCGAGCGGCTGACCATGATCGGCGGGCCGGATTCTCCGATCCCCTTCCATACCCTGTTCACCGGCATGATCTTCATCCAGATTTTCTATTGGTCAACGAACCAGAATATCACCCAACGTGCCATGGCGGCGCCGACCGTGAAAGAAGCCCAGAAGGGCGTGATGGCCGCCGCCATAGTGCGCATCCTCATCGTTCCGCCTATCGTCGTGATACCGGGCATCGTCGCGTACAAGATGTTCGGCGATGTCGGTGATGCGGCTTACGGGCGACTGATCGCCGAGATCCTTCCGCCGTGGCTGTCGGGAGCCTTTGCCGCGATGGTGGCTGCAGCCGTCATCACCACTTTCAGCGCCGTGCTCAACAGTTCGGTCGCGCTCTATTCGATCGACTTTCATGAACAATTTGTCGGCGAGGTGAAGGATCATTGGAAGCTGGCGGCCGCTGTCTCCATCCTGCTGACTGTCGTCGCCATCATGCTGGTTCCGCTCTACCAAAATGCCGATAGCATCATCAATTTGCTGCAGCAGCTGAACGGCTTGTTATCGATGCCGATCCTGTCGGCCTTTGTCGCCGGGCTGCTGTTCCGCAATGTCGCGGCCCCGGCCGCGGTGGGCGGCGTGATCTGGGGCGTGGTGCTGTATGGCCTCTATACCTTCCGGCTTGAGCCCGCCGGCATCATCACGATGCATTATATCGATTTCATGGTGGTTACCTTGGTAACCTCTGTGATCGCAGCGCTGGTCGCCAATCGATTGTTCCTGGGCAATCGCGCAGAGTTCATCCTCCCACGCCGGGTCACGACCTGATGCCAGTCGATTTCGGACAGCCGCATCGCCGCCGAAATCCGCTGACCGGCCAATGGGTATTGGTCTCGCCTCACCGTCTCTCCCGCCCGTGGCAGGGTGAAGAGGGCGAAGAGCAATCCCAGCCGCCATCGCACGACCCGGACTGTTATCTCTGTCCAGGCAACACTCGGAAAACTGGCGATACCAACCCCGATTATGATGGCGTTTTTGTCTTCGACAATGACTTCGCCGCCCTTCTGGAGCAAAACGATCTGCAAGCGGACAATGATCCCCTGTTCGCAGCCGAAAGCAGTCGCGGCGCATGCCGGGTGCTTTGTTTCTCTCCCGATCATGCGAAAACCTTGCCCGAGCTGGGGCATTCTCAAGTTCGCGCTATCGTCGATGCCTGGTGCGAAGAGACCGCAGCGCTTGCCGAATCCGGCCGCTATCGCAACGTCCAGATATTCGAAAACAAGGGCGCGATGATGGGCTGCTCCAATCCGCACCCGCATGGCCAGATCTGGGCCACGGGCCATGTGCCCGACGAAGTGGCCGTCGAAGATCGCCACCAACGCGCCTATCGCGCCGAACAGGGTGCGTCGCTGTTGTTGGAGCTGGCCGACCGCGAGCAGAAGGATGGCAGGCGGACCGTCGTCGAAACCGATCACTGGCTCGCCATTGTCCCCTATTGGGCGACATGGCCCTTTGAAACGCTGCTGTTACCGCGCTTCCCGGTCCAGCGGATGCCCGAGCTGTCGAGCGAGCAACGCGACGATCTCGCCACAGCCATGCGGCAACTCACGGCGCGCTATGACAACCTGTTTCAATGCAGCTTTCCCTATTCGATGGGCTGGCACGGCGCGCCAATCGGCGAGGAAGATATCGATCACTGGCAGCTCCACGCGCATTTCTATCCGCCGCTGCTGCGCTCCGCCTCGGTTCGCAAATTCATGGTCGGCTATGAATTGATGGCCGAGGCCCAGCGCGACATTACGCCTGAGCGCGCTGCCGAAATGCTCCGCGCCACAAGCGATATCCATTATAAGAGCGGATAATGACGCCACGGGACATCTTGATCGAGCGGGTCAGCGCTGCCTTTCGCCGCGCCTATGGAGAAGAACCGGTGCGCATTGTTGCCGCTCCAGGCCGGGTCAATCTGATTGGCGAGCATTGCGACTATAATGATGGTCTTGTCCTGCCCTGCGCGATTGACCGGGAAACGATGATCGCGATCGGGCCGGCGCACCATGGCGAAATCCGATCCTTCGCCGCAGACTTCGATGATGATAGCGACGGTTTCTCGGCCACTGCAGGCGTAATCGACCATGCAGAAGCGGACTGGAAAAACCATATCCGCGGCGTTGCTCATTTCCTCCGCGAGCGCGGTATCCAGCCGCCTGCGGCCAATCTTGCCATCGCTGGCAATGTGCCGATGGGTGCCGGTCTTTCCTCATCCGCCTCCCTCGGCGTGGCGATTGCTCTCGCTCTATCGATGCACGCGGATGCGAAGGTCGATCCGGGCGATCTGGCCCGCATCGCCCAGCAATCGGAGAATGATTTTGTCGGTTGCGCCTGCGGTATCATGGATCAGATGGCATCGGCCTGCGGTACAGAGGGCGCGGCGGTTCTGATCGACTGCCAATCGATGAAACAGCGCGCGGTCCCGATTTCAGAGTCCCTTGCAATCGTGATCATCGAATCCGGAATCCAGCGAATCCTGACCGACAGCCCGTTCAATACGCGGCGCGCAGAATGCGAAGCGGCCGCCGAACATTATGGTGTCGATGCCTTGCGGAACCTGGATCCCGCTCGGCTCGAGCCCGAACGCGGTGATCTCGATGAGGCCTGTTTCCGCCGCGCACGCCATGTCGTCACAGAGATCGCGCGGGTGCGCAGAGGCATTGATGCGTTCACGACTGGCGACACCGCAAGCCTGGCTGAAATCATGGCGGCGTCTCACGCCTCATTGCGTGACGACTTTCAGGTATCGATCCCGCCGATCGATCAGATGGTGGCAATGCTCGCCGAGAAAATCGGTGATCGCGGCGGGGTGCGGATGACGGGCGCTGGCTTTGGCGGTTGCCTGGTAGCAGTGGTCGAAAAGTCACTCGCCGAGGATGTCATCGGCTGGGTCGAACACGACCATAACCGCATGGCTGAAGTGCAAGCGAGTGCCGGAATCTACCTGCCGTCAAAGGGCGCGCATCTGCTGCGCTAGTCGTCAGACCCAGCTATGCGTCTGATTTCGGTGGCCAGGGAATGAATCCGCTCGTCCGGCGCACATAATCTTCATATTCAGGTTTGGCGCGCTTCATCCGGCGCTCGAGCAAGGCTGCGCCGCTCCATTTGAGCAGCAGATAGGTCATGAGCAACGGTCCGATCACGCTGAACAAGCCCAGGCTCGTCTCGGCGGCGATCAGGAACAAACCCCACCAAACACAGGTATCGCCGAAATAGTTGGGATGCCGCGTATAGCGCCACAGGCCCTTGTCCATCACACCGCCTGTCCGTTGCGCCTTGAAACGGGCAAGCTGCCAGTCGCCGATCGTTTCAAAGGCAATGCCGATAATCGCAAGGCCCGCGCCAATCCATCCTAGCACACCAACCGCGGCAGGCTCAGCCGGTACCATGCCAAGCTGGATCGGCAGCGAGACGATGAGCAGCAATACGCCTTGCAGCATGAACACCATCCGGAAGCTGAAGCGATGCGGATGCGGTTCGGCCTTGCCGAGCATCGCCAGATAGCGCCCGTCCGGCCCTTCGAGCCGCCAGCGCCAGACCAGATAAGCGGCCAGTCGCGTACCCCAAACCGCGGTGATGCAGAGGATAAGGAGGCGTCGTTCTTCCGATCCGCCCTCGGTGAGCAAATAGGTAACCCCGGCAATGATGACGAAACTGAAGCCCCAAAAGGCATCGATAAAGCTAACATCCTTGATCGCCACACTGATCAGCCAGAGAAGGACGAGGATCGCGAGAATGATCGCTGCATTGGTTGCAAACAGTGAAAAAACAGCATCCATGATAAGTGCGCCCCTTATATCTTTGCCCCGATATGCTGCGCAGAACGCCGCTTGGCCATAGCTATTTCCCCAAGCCTAGGCAGAGCATCTTCATTCCGGTATCGATAATAATCATTTGATCGGAAAGGACTATGCGCCATGGCGACGACTATCGTGAACCGTGTGAAACCCACACTGGAAGATGATGGCCACCCCTATATCGGCGGCGCATGGACTCCGAACTTCGAAGAATATGACGCACTCGACCTTGAGGCGATCGGTACAATTCCTGATGACATCTCAGGTGTTTATGTCCGGAACACGGAAAATCCGGTTCATAAATCAATCGGTACCTATCATCCGTTTGATGGTGACGGGATGTTGCATGCGATCCATATCGATGGCGGCAAGGCGAGCTATCGAAACCGTTTTGTGAAGACCAAGGGCTTCCTTGCTGAGCAGGATGCCGGGCGATCGCTATGGGCTGGCATCGCCGCCAACCCTGCGCTCTCCGAACGACCCGGCTGGGGCGCCCAGGGATCGCTCAAGGATTCCTCCTCCACCGATGTTGTCATCCATGCCGGCAAGGTGGTTTCGACTTTCTATCAGTGCGGCGAGCCCTATCTGCTCGATCCCGTCACGCTTCAGGATCTTGGCATTGCGGACTGGGGCCCGGATGAAGGCATATCGGCCCATCCCAAGGTCGACCTTGAGACCGGCGAGCTGCTCTTCTTCAACTATTCGAAGAAGGCGCCATACATGCATTATGGCATTGTCGATAAGAATGAGCAGCTCACCCATTATGTGCCGATCCCGCTGCCCGGGCCGCGCCTCCCCCATGATATGGCCTTCACCGAAAATTATACGATCTTCAACGATCTGCCACTGTTCTGGGATCCCGAACTACTGGAGCGAGACCTCCACGCGGCCCGCTATTATCCCGAACTCGGCACCCGCTTTGCGATCATCCCGCGCTATGGCACGGAAAAGGATATTCGCTGGTTCAAGGCCGACCCGACCTTCGTCCTTCACTGGATGAACGCCTATGAAGAGGGTGATGAGATCGTGCTGGAAGGCTATTTCCAGGAAGATCCGCAGCCCAAGCCGCTCCAGGATGCGCCGCGCGAATGGGCGCAGCTGATGGCTTATGTCGACGAGCATTCGATGAAGCCGAAACTCCATCGCTGGCGCTTCAACCTGAAAACCGGCGAAACGCATGAAGAGCATCTCGACGAACGGATCCTCGAATTTGGCTGTTTCAACCGCAAGTTCCAGGCGAAGAAAACACGCTTTCTCTACAGCACCACGGCCAAGCCCGGCTGGTTTCTCTTCACCGGTATCGTCAAGCATGACTTTGAAACCGGGGAATCGGTTGAGCTGCAATTCCCGGACGGCGAATATCTGAGCGAGCCAGCATTCATTCCGCGGGTCGGGTCGAAGGAAGAAGAAGATGGCTATCTCGTCACCTTCACGATCAACACGAACGATGATCGCTCTGAATGCGTGCTGGTCGATGCGCGCGATATCGAAGCGGGTCCGGTGTGCCGGATCCAACTCCCCCATCGGATCAGCAGCGGCACGCATGCCATCTGGGCCGATTGCGACGAACTGACACAGGCATAGGCGAGGCATCATGGCAGAACCGGTTTTCATTCTTGGCGGCTATCAAACCGATTTCGCGCGCAATTGGCATCGCGAGGGCGGCGACTTGTTCGCGATGTTCAAGGCCACACTTGAAGGTGGGCTGGAGGATACCGGGCTCGAACCCGAGGAAATCGAGTCCGCTCATGTCGGCAATTTCACGGCCGAGCTATTCTGCAACCAGGGCCAGCTTGGCGGGTTCTTTGCTGCGGTCGATGATCGCTTTTCCGGCATGCCTGCACAGCGCCACGAAGCCGCTTGCGCGTCGGGCAGCATGGCCATCCTCAGCGCGATGGCCGAGATCGAGGCGGAGCGCTACGACCTGGTCTGCGTGCTCGGTATCGAGATGATGCGGAACGTGCCGGGCGATCAAGCCGCACAGTTTATTGGCGGGCCGGCGATGTTCTCCGGCAAGGAATGCGAAGGCGTGAAATATCCCTGGCCGCATATCTTTTCGGAACTGGGCGATGAGTATGAAACGCGATTTGGCCTGAAACAGGCGCATCTCGCTGAAATCGCGCGTAACAATTTTGCCAATGGCCGGCGCAATCCCAACTCGCAGACGCGAAAATGGACCTTTGGCAATGCGAGTTTTGAAGAAGATGACGAAGCCAATCCGGTGATCGATGGACGCATCCGGCGGCAGGATTGCGGTCAGGTGTCCGATGGCGGCGCGGTGATCTTCCTTGCTGGCGAGAAGCGTGCCCGGGACTATTGCAAGGCACATGGCAAGTCGCTCGACGATCTCGCGCGGATCGATGGCTGGGGCCATCGTACGGCACATATCGGCTATCAGCCCAAAATCGAAGCGAGCAAGGCGGAGGATTATGTCTTTCCGCATGTCCGCAAAGCGGTGTCCGACGCACTCGATCGTGCGGGCGTTGGCTCAGCGAAACAGCTCCACGGCATCGAGGTCCATGATTGTTTCACGACGACCGAATATATGGCGATCGACCATCTCGGCCTGACCGACCCGGGTGAAAGCTGGAAGATCATCGAAAATGGCGCAATCGCCATCGATGGCGATCATCCGATCAATCCGAGCGGCGGCCTAATCGGTTCCGGCCATCCAGTAGGCGCGACCGGCGTTCGCATGATGCTCGACTGTTCGAAACAGGTAACGAGCAAGGCCGGCGACTATCAGGTAGAGGGCGCGGACACGGTCGGCATGCTCAACATCGGCGGCAGCACGACCACCGTAGCGTCATTCGTGGTTGGTGCCGGATCGGCCTGATTCGCTGGTTGCAACTGTCACAGATTTCGTTGAGTTATGGTGCGTTGAACGACTTCAGGGGCATGAGATTCGATAATGGGTCAATCGACGAATCCGCAAATCTCCGGCTCGCCGGCTCATCAAATCGGCCGCATGTGCCGCGATAGCCTGTTAGCGATCGGAGTGGCTGTTGGTTTGGCCGCTTGTTCGGGCGGTGCCGAAGAAGAAACTGCGCCGGTCCGCCCCGTCAAAATCATCGAAGTATCGACCGGTGCTGATGTCCGCACACAAAGTCTGCCAGCTGTTATCGAAGCAGCGCGCTCTTCGGATCTGACATTCGAAATCAACGGCACGTTGCAGGAAATGCTGGTTCGCGAAGGCGATAATGTTCGCCAGGGCCAGGTATTGGCCCGTCTCGATCCGCGCACCTATCAAAATGATCTCGCGACCGCCCGGGCGGAATATAACAACGCCAATGCCGAGTATCAGCGCGCGTCCCGCCTTGTTGCTGAGGATGCGATTGCGCAAAATGTTTACGAACAACGCCGAACGGCGCGCGAAGTGGCGCGCGCCCAATTCGATACCGCGCGCGTGCGACTTGATGACACCGTGCTCCGCGCGCCTTTCTCCGGCGTCGTCGCGCGGACTTATGTCGAGCGGTTCGAAAATATCGGCGCGCAGCAGGAAATCTTGACGCTTCAGACTCAAGGCCAAGCGCGCGCGGTTGTGCAAGTCCCCGCCACAATCGTTGCCAATTCCGGGCAAATCCGCCCGCTCGGCAGTGTGATGACGCTTGATGCGGCGCCGGATGTCGAAATGCCGGCGACCATCTATTCGACATCGACCCAGGCCGATCCATCGAGCCAGACCTTTGAAGTACGATTCAATTTCACACCGCCTTCCGATACGCTCATTTTGCCCGGCATGACTGGCACGGTCCGGGCGCGACTGGAATTGGAAGAAGGTGGCATCGTACCCGAAGGTGTTTCGGTTCCGCTGGCCGCTATCCAATCAGATGGCGATGATCGCTATGTCTGGCTGGTCGATGAAGAGACTATGACCGTGTCCCGCCGCGATGTTGTGGTGGCGTCCGCCGATGGCGAAATGATGACGGTCACCAGCGGACTGCGACGCGGCGACAAAATCGCCGGCGCAGGGGCATCCTATCTCCATGAGGGCATGGAGATCCGGCCCTATGAAGAATAGCCGCCGGCAATGAGTCCTGCTGAATTCTCCATAAAAAACCGGCTCATCAGCTTCCTGGTCATCATCGGGGTGCTGGTTGGCGGATGGCTTGCCTATGGCAATATGCCGCGCTTCGAGGATCCGGAATTCACGATCCGCGAAGCTGTTGTCATTACCCAATATCCGGGCGCAACGCCGGAAGAAGTCGCCAACGAAGTCACCGAACCGTTGGAAAGTGCGATCCAGCAGATGGGCGAGGTTGAGGAAGTTCGTTCGGTATCGTCTGACGGCCTGTCTCGGATCACGGTCGAGATCAAATATGGCGATTCCACGACCCGCGACGCATTGCAGCTGATCTGGACAAAGCTGCGCAATCGGGTGCGCGATGCGCAAAGCTCGCTGCCGCCCGGTGCGGAAGAATCTATCGTCAATGACGATTTTGGTGACGTTTATGGCATCTATTATCTGATCACCGGCGAGGGTTATTCGCCGCGCGAGCTATACGAATATGCCCGCGACCTGCGGACCGAACTGCTCGCAGTGGATGGCGTGGCAAAGGTCGCAATTCAGGGTCAGCAACAAGAAGTCATCTATGTCGAGATTTCGCGCGAACGCGCCTCGGCACTCGGCGTCTCGGTAGACCAGGTTTATAACGACCTCGCCCAGCAGAACTCCGTAGTCTCATCCGGCGATGTGCGGATCGGCGATCGCCGCGTCATGATCCAGCCAACCGGCGAAGTGGATTCGGTTGCCTCAATCGAGAATATCCTCGTCTCGACACCCGAAGCCGACACCGTGGTGTTCCTGCGCGATGTGGCAACGGTCCGCCGCGATTATCAGGACCCGCCAAGCTTCCAGAACCGATACAATGGCGAGCCCTCGATAGGCATCGGTGTTTCCAATGTCCCGGGAACGAATGTCGTCGCTATGGGCGAGGCAATTGATGCCGCGCTCGCCGAGAGCGAGGGCCGCCGCCCGCTCGGCATTGAGATCCACGAATATTATCACCAAGGCAAAGTAACCGACGCGGCGGTTCAGGCCTTTGCGCTCAATGTCTTGATGGCGCTCGTGATCGTGCTGGTCACACTCTATTTCTTCATGGGTTTGCGCTCGGCGATCATCATTGGCGCGGTGCTGATCCTGACGATCGCGGCCACCTTGATGACCATGTATCTGAACGGGATACCGATGCATCGAATATCGCTCGGCGCGCTGATCATTGCGCTCGGGATGCTCGTCGACAATGCGATTGTGGTGACTGAAGGGATATTGGTGGGCGTCCAAAAGGGGCGCAAGAAACTCGATATCGCCAAGGAGATTGTGAGCCGCAGCAAATGGCCGCTGCTCGGCGGCACGCTGGTCGGGATCATTGCCTTTGCGCCGATTGGCTTTGCGCCGGGGTCCACCGCAGAATTTACCGGCCATCTTTTCTGGGTGGTCCTGATCTCGCTACTCTACAGCTGGGTGTTCGCCATCACCGCCGTACCATTATTCGCTGACATGCTGTTCAAAGAAGTCGAAGGAGACGCGGTCGAAGAGCAAGGCGATGGCAAGTTCATGACCCGCTACAAGGACTTTATGCGCGCTGTGCTGGGTCGTCCGTGGCAGGCAGTAGGCGCTGCCGTGATGATGTTCGTCGTGGCAGTTTTCGGATTTGGCTTTGTGAAGTCGGGCTTCTTCCCGGCCTCGACTACCCCGCAGCTCGTCGTCGATGTGTGGATGCCGCAAGGCACCGATATTGAGCATACTTTTGACAATATGACCCAGCTCGAAAGCGAGGTTGCCGAGTTTGAGGGCGTGGAAGGCGTCAACACACTCATCGGAGCCGGGGCGTTGCGCTTCATGTTGGTCTATCCAGCCGAGAGCAATAATTCCTCCTATGGGCAGCTGCTACTCCAGGTCGATTACGACCAGATCGATGCGTTGATGCCGGTCATCCAGAACCATATCGATTCCAACTATCCCGATGCGCAGACAAAGGTTTGGCGGTTCGAACTCGGGCCCGGTGGCGGATCGAAGCTGGAAGCAGAATTTTCCGGGCCGGACCCGGCCGTGCTGCGGCAACTCTCGGCCCAAGCTGAAGTGATTTATGCATCGGACGACCGGATCACGGCTGTCAAAAATGATTGGCGCCAGCGGGTAAGCGTCATCGAACCCACCTACTCCGAAGCGCGCAGCCGGCGGCTCGGCATATCGCGCGAGGATCTGGCCAACGCATTGCGCACCAATTTTTCGGGTCGCAATGTCGGCGTGTACCGCGAGGGCGATACGCTGATACCGATCGTCGCACGGGCGCCATTGGGTGAACGCCGCGACGTGCAAAGCATCGCCAGCGTCCAGATTCCGAGCCAGGTTACTGGCGGCACGGTTCCATTGATTGAAACAGTGACCGGCTTTGAAACAGTCTGGCGGGACGCAATGATGCGACGGATCGATCGTGTTTGGACGATCAAGGCACAGGCCGATCCTATCCCCGGTGAAATGGCATCGGTGGCCTTTGAGCGCGTGCGTCCCGCGATAGAGGCGATTGAACTACCGCCTGGCTACACCCTCACCTGGCGCGGCGAATATGGCAGCAGCACCGAAGCCAATGGCAATCTTGCGAGCACGCTACCCATGGGCTTCCTCGCCATGGTGTTGGTCGTCGTGGTGCTGTTCAACGCGCTCCGCCAGCCGCTGATCATCTGGCTCGTCGTCCCGCTCTCGATCATCGGGGTCGTGATCGGATTGCTGCTTACCAACTCCGCGCTGGAGTTTATGGCGATCCTTGGTCTGCTGTCGCTGTCGGGGCTCCTGATCAAGAATGCGATCGTGCTGGTCGATCAGATGGATCTCGAAATCCGCGAAGGAAAACCGCGCTATGATGCGGTTATCGATTCCGCTGCCAGTCGTGTCCGGCCCGTGGCGATGGGTGCGATCACGACGGTCCTCGGGGTGATCCCGCTATTCGCAGATGCCTTCTTCCGATCGATGGCGGTCGTGCTGGTTTTCGGTCTGAGCTTCGCCACATTGCTCACCCTGGTGCTGATTCCGGTCCTCTATCTGCTGTTCTTCCGGATCAGTCGCGATGAAACCGCAGATGCGGAGGTCGAGGCATGAAGCGCTTCCTCGCAGCAACGATGATGCCAGCGATACTGGCGGCAGCGCTGTCGGGCTGCGCGAGCTTCAGCAATGCGACTGGCGAAGCATCGGGCATTGCAGATTCCAACCTGCCGCCGGTCCCTGAACGCTGGATCATGGCGCAGGAAACGGTTGGCGACGTGCATGTTGGCTGGATCGACGCGTTTAACGATCCTGTGCTCTCGGAACTGGTTGCCGAAGCGCAAGCAAAGAACCGCAGCCTGCAGGCCACAGCCGCAGCCGTTGCGCGGGCCTATGCCTTGCTGCGCCAGTCGCAGTCGCAACTCTATCCAACGCTAGACGCAACCGCAGGAGCGGCACGCAGCGGACCGTTAGAAGGCGGACCGACCGGCAACGCTTTTAGCCTTGGCGTGCAATCCAGCTGGGAAGTGGATGTCTGGGGCCGGGTCCGGTCCGACGTTGAAGCCGCCCGGCAAAGTGCCCGCGCGCTAGAGGCCGACTATCGCTTTGCCCAGCATTCACTCGCAGCAGCGGTCGCCCGGACCTATTTCGTCGCGATTGAAGCGCGTATGCAGATCCGTGTCGCCCAGGATATTGTCGACGCCCTGACCGAGATCGACCGGATCGTGCAGGTGCGCTTTGAGAATGGCTATGCGAACGCACAGGATGCTGCGCTGGCGCGCACAGACCTGGAGAGCGCGCGCGATTCCCTGCTCAGCGCACAGCTTGGCGAACGCGATGCGATCCGGGCGCTGGAAGTGCTGCTCGGTCAATATCCTGATACCGATCTCGAATTCCCCAATCGATTGATGCGCGAGCCGCCACCGCCGCCCGCCGGACTCCCCTCACAGCTGCTCGAACGCAGGCCGGATATTATTGCTGCCGAACGCCGCATTGCAGCGGCGATTGCCGGTGTCGACCAGGCTCAGGCCGCACGCCTCCCGCAAATCAGCCTCACTGGATCGCTCGGTGGTGCGTCAAATGAATTGTCAGACTTGTTAGATCCTGTAAACGTGGTGTGGCGCTTGGCCGCCAATCTGCTCGCACCGATATTCGACGGTGGGCGGCGGCAAGCCCAGGTCGACGTCTCCACCGCCGCGCAAGAAGAAGCGGTCGCCAACTATGCGGATCTCGCGCTCAATGCGTTTTCCGAAGTCGAAGGCTTGCTCGATCAGGGCAAGATATTGCGCGAACGCCGGCGCGCGCTCTTGACGTCAGACGAAGCATCCGGCCGGGCGCTCTACATTGCGCAGCTGCGCTTTGATGAGGGCGAGAATGAGCTGATCGATGTGTTGAACATTCAGCAGCGCGTCTTCGGCACCCGTAGCAGCCTGGTCGCGATCCAGCGCTCCGTGCTGACCCACTATATCGATCTCAGCCTGGCCCTGGGTGGTGATTGGCGTTCTCCCGAAGAGGGATGATGAGACACGCATTCGCGGCATTTCATACCGCTGCATTTCTTGTACAATTTCAAAAAACCGATCAGGCTAGGCGCTATGCAACATTTTGATCGCCTGTTCCGTTCTGCCGAGGTTGAAGCCGAAGCGCTGATCGGCATTGCCCGTATGCTGGTCGCAACAATCCTCGGACTTGCCGCATTCGTCTTGATTCAGCGCGCAGGCATGCCGTCCGATCCGAATACAGTGTCCGAGGTCTATCACTCGCTGACCGTGCTCACCCTCTATTTCTGTCTCGGTGTGCTCTCTGTCGGGATCGTGAAGCTGGGGCTGTATCGGACCTGGATCGCGTGGGTTTTAGCGGTTGCCGAAGTCATCCTGATCGCGGTCAATATTTACACTGACCTGAATTCTGCGGGCGCGAGTTCCTTCGCTGCGCTGTCGTCTCCCGCCGGTTATCTGCTCGCTGTGTTCCTGGTTCTGCAAACCCTGCGCTATCGGCTGGTCTTTCAGATTACGACGTCGCTGCTGCTGGTCAGCGCGGTCATCGGCCTCTTACTGTTCAATCCAGGCGCCGGAAACGCGCCTGACGAGCCGACTCTCCGCTATCTCACGTCCAACTATACCGGTATTCCCAATTTTGTACGTATTATCATGCTGTTGTTGGTCATCAGTATCGCCGCCCTGTCTGTGTGGCGCGGTCGAAAATTGATCCACGGCATTGCTGACGAAGTCGAAGTACGCGCCAATCAGAAACGCTTCCTGCCGGGCGAACTCGCGGACCAGATGACGAACGCTGACATATCGCGCCTGCGCGCCGGCCGGCTGGCCAATCTCGTCATCATGTTTGTCGATATCCGCGGCTTCACAGCCCTATCGGAATCCTTCCAACCGGCAGAGATCAGCGCTTTCCTCAGCGAGTATCGCTCCCGCATCACGCGCGTCGTTGCCGCGCATGATGGTGTGGTCGACAAATTTATCGGCGATGGCGCACTGATTGTCTTCGGCCTCGAAGAAGATTCCGCATCGGCTGCGGGCAATGCCATTGCGGCCGGCAAGGAAGCCCTGGCCGAACTGGAACGATGGAATGATTTGCGCACCGCGCGCAACCTGCCGCCGATCTCGGTTGTGATCGCTGTGCATGCCGGCGAAGTCATGGTGGGAGCAATTGGCGATGAAGAGCGACTTGAATTCAGCGTGATTGGTGCGCCGGTAAACGAAGCCTCGCGCCTCGAAGCCGTTGCCAAGGCAGAGGATGCCGTAATGGTGGTGTCGGAACAGGTGCTCAGCAATGTGCTGGGCTCTGATCGCGATTCCGGCTGGAAACCGCTGGGAGACGTGGCGTTGCGCGGAACATCTCACCCGACAAAATTATTCGCGCTGCGCGACTAGTGCTCGATCACTCAGGCAGCGATTTTCGCGGCCATCTTGCGGAAAAGCTGTGTCATTCTCGCGCAACCATCGATACGCTTGTTAGAAAGATAGATCAGAAGAAGAGTGACAAGGGGCGCACAGATCATGGCAGATGAACTGGATTTCACCGGCAAGACAGTGCTCGTCGTGGGCGGGTCGAGCGGCATCGGCAACGGAATCGCCCAGGGGTTTCGTGCCAAAGGTGCCGAGGTTCATATCTGGGGAACCCGCGCAAACGCAGCCGATTATGACGGTGTCGAAGGATCGGATCTTGAAGGGCTGCACTATGCGCAAGTCGATGTGTCCGATTTCGACAGTATCAATAGCGCCTCGCCTGACTTTGATACCCTAGACGTACTCGTCCTGAGCCAGGGAATAGTCCGCTACAAGCGCGCCGAGTTTGAAAAAGCCGGCTGGGACGAAGTGATGGACGTGAACATCAATTCGGTGATGCACACGGCAAACGCGTTTCGCGATATGCTGGCTGAGAGCAATGGATCGGTGATCATCGTCAGCTCAGTATCCGGCTTCCGCGCCAATATCGGCAATCCTGCCTATGCCGCATCGAAAGCCGCTGCCGTCAGCCTCACCAAGACATTAGGCCAAGCTTGGGCCCGCTACGGGATCAGGGTCAATGGCCTCGCACCCGGCCTGATACCGACAAAGCTGACAGCCGTAACGACAGACAATGACAAGCGGCTGGAAGCCAGTCTGCAGGCCATCCCGCTCGGTCGCCCCGGCACACCTGATGAAATGGCCGGTGTCGCGCTGTTTCTTGCATCGCCGCTCGCCTCCTACGTCCAGGGCCATACTGTGATCGCCGATGGCGGCCTGACGCTCAGCTAGGCCCTTGCGTGACTATCTCCCAGATCGGGTCGTTATCGGGCTCGCCATCGCCTCTGCGATAGTCACGGCCAATGCCTATTATATCCACCCGATCATCGCGCCCGTCGCCGCCGACTTTGAAGTCAGCGCGGCGCAAGTCGGCGCGGTTCCGGCGTTCAATCAGTTTGCCCTGGCTCTCGGGATCTTGCTCCTGCTGCCGCTTGGCGATCGGTTCAGCAATCGGCGATTGGTTCCGCTGTTTCTAGCCGCCCAGGTCGGGGCGCTGGCGCTTATGACGGTTGCGCAAAGCTTCTGGCTGTTCGTCACCGGTTCGGCATTGCTCGGCTTTTTCACTGTCGCGCCCTATTTGCTGCCTGCCTTTGTTTCCAAGCGTGTGCCACCCGAACGGCTCGGCCATGTGACCGCAATCCTCACCACCGGCGTGATCGCCGGCGTGCTGCTCTCGCGCACCGGGTCGGGTGTGATCGCGGAATATCTGGGATGGCGGAGCGTATATGGCATGGCGACGCTGCTGATGCTGGCCTCGGTCGTGGTCCTGCCGATCCTGATGCGCGAAGACAGCCCGCCACCCGATGACAGCGAAGCCCTGCCCTATGGCCAGCTGCTGTCCTCGCTGTTCGGCATGCTGCGCGCAAACCCGCAGATCATGGTCTCCGGAATTATCCAGGGATTGAGCTTTGCCATCTTCCTCGTCCTGTGGCTCGGTCTTGGCCTTCACCTGACCAGCCCGGAGATGGGATATGGCACCGATGTCGTCGGTTATCTCGCGGCGATTGCCGCGATCAACCTGCTCACCACGACGCGGTTCGGTCGCCTCGCCGACCGGCTGGGCGCCCATCGCGCGCGCTTGCTGATGGTGTTGATCCAGATGGTTGGCGTATTGCTGCTTTTCCCGGCGGGAAACAATATCTGGCTGCTCCTCATCCCGCTCACGCTTATGAATATATCGGGGCCAGTCATCGATATCAGCGGCCGGATGACGGTTCTCGATCAGCCACCGCAAATCCGCACCCGCTTGATGACGCTCTACATAGTCTTCATGTTCCTCGGCGGAGGGCTGGGAAGCTGGAGCGGCACGATTGCCTATGACCTTTCCGGCTGGGCAGGCACAACAGGGCTCGCCGCGATATTGTCACTATTGGTTGTCTGCCTTGCCTATTTTGCGAAGCGGCAGGCCGGCAAGACTGCAAGTGAGACGAGATAAGGAGAATTACACGATGAAGTTCGAACCAGGATTGGCAGCGGTCGTAACCGGCGGGGCGTCAGGGCTCGGCAACGCTAGCGCGCGGGCCTTGGCCGGGGCGGGCTTCAAGGTCGCGATTTTCGATATCAACGCAGACGCAGGCCAGCCCAAGGCGGACGAAATCGGTGCGACCTTCCAACATGTCGACATTACCGATGAACAATCGGTGCTCGATGGGTTCGAAGCCGCCCGCGATGCCCATGGCCAGGAACGGGTGACGGTGCATTGCGCGATGACATCCGGCCGCGGCAAGACACTGCGCTATGACAAGGAGCTGGGCGGATTTGTCCGGCTCGCGACCGATGAATATGAAAAGGGCGCGCAAGGCATCCTCGTCGCCAGCTACCGGATCGCATCAATCTCCGCACTCGGTATGGCCAATGCCGAACCTCTCAACGAGGACGGCGAACGCGGGTGCATTACGCTGACGAGCTCGGCCGCTGCCCAGGACGGACAGATCGGCCAGGTCATTTACGGTTCAAACAAAGCCGGTGTGAACGGGCTCGTACTGCCCATGGCGCGCGACCTGATGGATATCGGGATCCGCGTCAATTCGATCATGCCGGGTATATTTGCGACGCCGCCGATGCTCGGCATGAAGGATCGCGCACCGGCAATGTTCGATCATCTCGCCGCGTCCGTCCCCTTCCCCAAGCGGCTCGGCAACCCGGACGAATTTGGCAGCCTGATCCTTGAACTCGCGCGCAACACCTATTTCAACGGACAGGCATTGCGGCTGGATGGCGCCATCCGGATGCCACCCAAATAAGCGTGTCTGGCGCTATTCGCCGGTGAAGTTGGGCGCGCGCTTCTCAAGGAACGCGTCGACGGCTTCTTCATGATCGCGCGTTTCGTGGATAACCGCCTGATAGGCAGCCGATAATTCAAGAATGTCGGAATAGCGCTGGGCTTGAGCTTCGCGCAGCAAGCGCTTGGTCAAGCGCACGGCACGCGGTGGATTTTCCGCGATCTTGGCGGCAATCCCCTGGGCTGCATCCATCAGCTCATCGTCCGGCACCACCTGGGAGAAGAGGCCCATATCCAGGCCCGCAGCGGCACTAAATCGCTCGCCGGTCAAAAACAGTTCGGCCGCTTTCGAATAGCCGAGGATCTGCTGCAGCGACCATGCCCCGCCATCGCCGGGCACGATGCCAACCTTGATAAAGCTCGCCGCGCATTTCGCGCTCTCGGCCGCGACGCGCACATCGCACAGGCAGGCAAGATCGAGCCCGAGCCCGATCGCATGGCCGTTGACGGCAGCAATCATCGGCACATTGGATTCCATGAATGCACGGGTGATCTTCTGAACGCCGCGACGATAGTTGGACATGGTGTCTGCGGGGATCGGCAACCGGCCAATACCGGTCTTGTCCTTCATGCCCTTGAGGTTGCCGCCGGCACAAAAGGCTCGGCCATTGCCTGTCAGTATCGCGACGCTGATCGCTGGATCTTCCTCAATCGCTTCGAGCGCACCGATCAGGTCTTCACAATGCTCGCGCGTGCCGATCGCGTTCAGCGTATCCGGGCTGTTGAGCAGAAGGATCGCCACCCGGCCATTGGTTTCGCGCTGTACAAAATCACCCATTCCGCTCTCCTCTTCACTGACCGCATAGCGCGGACCGCCCGGATCGACCATAGCCGAGCCGCCCCGCAATTAGGCTTTGCCATGGATCGATTTGTGCTTAGAACCACCGCACATGCCAAGCTTTGCCATCCACCCTTTTGCAACCCCCGATACAGCAAGCGCCTTGCGACAACAGGTGCGTGATATCGTCGCGGATTGCGAAGCGGACTGGGATGCAGCGGACCGCGCAAACAGCTGGTCGGTCGCCGATCCAGGCTTCAGCCGGCGGCTCGGCCAAGAAGGCCTGGTTGGGATGATCTGGCCCAAACGCTATGGCGGGCATGAGCGCGATCCGCTCGAACGCTATATCGTACTCGAAGAATTGCTGGCTGCCGGTGCACCGGTCGGCGCGCATTGGATAGCCGATCGACAAACCGGGCCACTTCTCCTTCGCTACGGCACGGAAGAGCAACGCGAAGAATACCTGCCCGGCATGGCCAAGGGCGAAACCTATGCCTGTATCGGGCTCAGCGAACCGGGTGCCGGTTCCGATCTGGCCGGGGTGAAGACATCAGCGCGCAAGACGGATACGGGCTGGATCGTAAACGGCCAGAAGGTCTGGACCTCGGGCGCACATAGGGCACATGCAATCCTTGCGCTTGTCCGTACCGAGCCGGGTACCGAGCGTCAGGCGGGCCTCAGCCAATTGCTGATCGACATGGACACGCCCGGCATTACAGTCCGACCGATCGTCAATCTTGCTGGCCAGCATGATTTCAACGAGATTTTCTTCGAAGAAGTCGAGGTGCCGGCCACGGCGCTGGTCGGTGAAGAGGGCAATGGCTGGAAGCAGGTAACCGCCGAACTCGCGCTCGAACGATCCGGGCCCGAACGCTATCTCTCCAGCTATGCACTGTTCCGCTACCTGATCGCCGAACAGGGCAATGATCCGACCGTCCAATCGGTGATCGGCCAGCTCACTGCGGAGCTTTGGACGTTGCGGCAGATGTCCATGTCGACGGCCGCGAAGCTCGCCAATGGCGAAGATCCCGTGGTCGAGGCAGCGATCGTGAAAGATTTGGGCAATAGCTACGAACAGGATGTGCCGACCGCGATCCAGGCTGTGCTCGGCGGCGATTTCGACAGCGCCAGCGATAGTGCGTTGGCGCGAACCCTTGCGCTGCTAGTGCAGACAGCTCCCAGCTTTTCCTTGCGGGGCGGCACTCGGGAAATCCTGCGCGGGATTATTGCGCGCGGGCTTGGACTGAGATGAGCGAGAACCGATCCCTCCTCTGCGATACCGCAACCACCGTGTTGCGTGATGCAACCGATATGGCCGCGCTCGAGCAAGCCGGATTCGCAATGCTGCTCGTGCCGGAAGCCGATGGCGGCTTTGGTGGCGATTGGGGCGATGTCTTCGCCGTGCTGCGGATCGCTGGCTATGAGGGATCCGACCTCGATATTGCCGGAATGATCCTCGACGCGACAGACATTGACGCTACAGAAGCAGGAGCTTTCGCCCGTGTCTGCCTTGCCGCGGGCGCGCTCGACCGGATCCTCGAAATGGCAATCGAGCATGTGAATACGCGCGAGCAATTTGGCCGTCCGCTGGGCAAGTTCCAGGCGGTGCAACAGTCGCTGGCAATCCTTGCGGTTGAGGCTGCCGCGGTAAACTCTGCGGGCGCCGGCGCCGCACTGGCGCTCGATCAGGGCGATGGATCGTTTGAGATCGCTGCGGCCAAGCTGCGCACCAATCTGGCTGTCGGCTCGGGCACCGCGATTGCCCATCAGGTGCATGGCGCTATCGGCTTCACCCAGGAATATCCGCTTCACCATTTCACCCGAAGACTGAACACATGGCGGATGGAATGTGGAAATGATCGCTACTGGTCGGAAAAGCTCGGCGCGCAGGTCACGGCACTCGGGGCGGACGGCCTATGGTCCGAAATCACCCGGCGATCGGATCGCGCGACCAGCTAGGCACATTGGAAGGAAGGCATCGACATGGCAGATGAAATCTTGCGCGAGGATCGATCCGGCTGGACGATGCTGACCCTCAACCGTCCCGACAAACTGAATGCACTCACCGTTTCGATGTTCCGCGAGCTGCGCAATCATATTGCGGACCTGCGCAAAGATGACAGCATCGGATGCGTGGTGCTGCGCGGCGCGGGCAAATGCTTCTCCGCCGGTCATGACCTTGCCGATATTGCCGAAGGCGAAGCCGTACCCTCCCGAGGCTGGCATTCGGAAACGCTGCGGATGATGGAAAAGCTGCCCAAACCGGTGATCGCGGCGGTCCATGGTCACTGCTACACCGGGGCGCTGGAAGTGGCGCTCGCCGCCGACTTCATCCTCGCATCGGACCGTGCACGCTTTGGCGACACCCATGCGAAATGGGCGCTGACCCCGATCTGGGGCATGAGCCAGCGCCTCCCCCGCCGCGTCGGTATTGCAACCGCCAAGCGACTGATGTTCACAGCCGACATGATTGATGCAGCCGAAGCCGTCCGGATCGGGCTCGCCGAATATGCGGTACCGCAAGAGGAATTCGAGACCGAGATCGAAGCGCTAGCCGAACGGATCATTGCCAATTCCACCTTCTCCCACGCCGCGAACAAGCGCCTGCTTGAAGCCACCGATTGCGATCCGATGGACGCCGGTTTGCAATGGGAAGTGATGGAGAATGAAGGCACGGGCCCCGATATGCAGGAGCGGATCGCGGCCTTCACCGGAAAGGGCAAATAATGGGTGCGGCCAACGGAGGCGTCCGGCACGACGGCGATGAAGGCGTATTATTGTTCGCCTTTACCTGCGGCTATATCACTTTGCCGATGGGCTTCTTCCTCGAAGGCGAGCCCGGCAAGGTCAAAGTTCCCGCCTGCTCTTATCTGATCGATCACCCCAAGGGGCTGGCCTTGTTCGATACCGGCTTCTCACCGCGATTTACCGATATGGCTGACGGGCTCGGCAAGATTGTCGACATGCCCAAGGGTGAGAGCATCGCCGATCGCCTTACGGAGCTGAACGTCGATCCAGCGCGCATCGACTGGATCATCAACTCGCATCTCCATCTCGATCATGCAGGCGGCAATGCGCTGATCCCCAATGCGACGGTGATCGTGCAATCGGGTGAATGGGATTTTGGACTGGGCGGTGAAGATGGTGCCTATCACGCAGTCGATTTCGATACCGGCCAACCTGTCAAACAGGTGAGCGGTGAGCATGATCTGTTCGGTGACGGCAGTGTCGTCCTGTTCCCAACCCCCGGCCATACGCCCGGCCATCAATCGGTTCGTGTGCAAACGGGGGGCGGCGAAGCGATCCTGTGCGGTGATTGTTGCAACATGCGTCAATCGCTCGATGAGATGCATCTTCCCGACCATGCCTGGAGCCTCGACGCCTGCCGCAATTCTTTGGAATTACTCTCCAAATTGCGAGATAAGGGCGCGCGCATCTTCTATGGCCATGACCCGGAATTCTGGAGCGGTGTGCCCCAATCCGAAGCGCTGCAGCTGTAACACGCGCCCGGTTTCTGGGTCAGAAATCCGGCGCTTCAAAACGGGAAAGGCTTGTCCCGACCGGATTCTCGGCTAGGGTGACGTTAACGTAACTTAGGCAGAGGACCGAGTCCCGATGAATTTCGATTTCTCCGACGAGCAAAAATTCCTGCGCGATGAAGCGCGGAAATTCCTCACCGCGAAATGCACAACCGCCGAAGTGCGCGAAGTGCTGGATGATGATGCGAAGAGCCACCATGAAGATGTTTGGAAACAGGTAGTCGAGATGGGCTGGCTGGGAACGGCCATTCCCGAAGAACATGGCGGACTGGGTCTCGGCATGTTGGAATTGTGCGTTATTGCCGAAGAGCTGGGCCGCGCGCTCGCCCCGATCCCCTTTGCCTCGAGCGTCTATTTCTTTGCCGAAGCCGTGAAGCTTGCCGGATCCGATGCCCAGAAAAGCGAATTGCTGCCCAGGATCGCTGATGGCTCGGCCATCGGTTGCATCGCGGCGTCCGAAGGCCCCGGCCCGGTCGAAGCCGGCAAGCTGAAGACCGAATTCAAGGACGGCACCCTGACCGGCACCAAGATCCCGGTTACCGATGGCGATGTCGCGACCCATGCGGTGGTTCTCGCCAAGGATGGCAGCGGATCGAGCCTCGTCGTCGTCGCGCTGGATCAGGATGGCGTGACCCGCAGCTCGGTGGAAACCATCGAGCCAACGCGCAGCCATGCCGAAATCACCTTTAACGGCGCCAGTGCCGAACGGCTCGGCGGACAAGGCGATGGCGAAGCGCTCTACGCCGAAATCCTCAATCGTGCGGCGGTGCTGCTCGCCTTTGAACAGGTTGGCGGCGCATCGGTCTGCCTCGATATGGCGACCGATTATGCCAAGGAACGCCAGGCATTTGGCCGGCCAATCGGCGGCAATCAGGCGATCAAGCACAAGCTTGCTGAAATGTATGTGAAGAATGAGGTGGCTCGCTCCAATTCCTATTATGGCGCATGGGCGCTCTCAACCGATGCTGGCGAGCTGCCCGAAGCGGCCGCCGCTGCGCGGGTCGCGGCGAGCGAAGCCTATTGGTTTGCCAGCAAGGAAAATATTCAGACCCATGGTGGCATGGGCTTTACCTGGGAGGTGGATTGTCACCTCTTCTACCGGCGCGCCAAACTGCTCGCCGTACAGGCCGGCGCTCCATCCGTCTGGAAAGAGAAACTCGTCCGCGCCCTCGAAACCCGAAACGCTGCGTAAGGAAAGGCTGACCCCATGGATTTCAACGACACCCCCGAAGAAGCAGAATTCCGCGCCGAAGCCAGCGCCTTTCTCGGACAGCATCTCAAGCCGAAAGCCGCGAGTGCAATTCGCGGACGCGAACCGCGCAACAAGATGCTGGAACGCGCCAAGGAATGGCAGAAGGTGAAAGCTGAGAACCGCTTTGCCCAGATCACCTGGCCCGAAGCCATTGGTGGGCGCGGCGGCACGGCGATGCAGCAGGTTATCTGGAACCAGGAAGAATCGAAGTTCGACGCGCCCACCGGCCCGTTCGCGATCGGCCTTGGCATGTGCGTACCGACGGTAATCGCCTTCGGGTCTGACGAGAATAAGCAGCGCTATGTTCAAAAAGCCCTGCATGGCGAAGAAATCTGGTGCCAGCTCTTCTCCGAACCATCGGCTGGCTCTGATGTCGCCGGGTTGAAGACCAAGGCGGTGCGCGATGGCGATGATTGGGTGATCAATGGCCAGAAGGTCTGGACCTCCGGTGCTCATTACTCTGATTACGGCATCCTGCTCGTGCGCACCGACCCCGATGTGCCCAAGCATAAGGGCCTCACCATGTTCATTGTCGACATGAAGGCTCCGGGTGTTGAAGTGCGCCCGATCCACCAGGCCTCTGGCGGCAGCGAATTCAACGAGGTCTATTTCACCGATGTTCGCATCCCCGATACTGATCGTCTCGGTGATCCGGGTCAGGGCTGGAAGGTAGCGCTCGTCACGCTCATGAATGAGCGCCTTGCCGTGGGCGGGTCTCCAGGACCGGACTGGCAGGAAATCATGGACTATGCCCGCGACGCTGGCACGCTCAGCAACCAGGCCTTCCGTCAGAAGCTCGCCGACTGGTATGTCGCCTCACAGGGTTACAACCTCACCAAGTTCCGCACCCAGACAGCATTGTCGCGTGGCGAAACACCGGGCCCTGAAAACTCGATCGGCAAGATCATCACGGCCAACCATCTTCAGGATATCTGCAACAGTGCGGTCGAGATGCAGGACCATTACGGCCTGATCATCGACAAGGACAAAGCGCCGGCAGACGCGATCTTCCAGGAAAGCCTGATGTGGGCACCGGGCCTGCGGATTGCTGGCGGTACCGATGAAATCCTGAAGAACATCATCGCCGAACGCGTGCTGGGCCTGCCGGCCGATGTGCGCGTCGACAAGGATAAAGCATTCTCTGAACTATAGATGGCGGCTCAACGCTGCGATCCAAGATACTGAATAGGAAAGGAAGTCTCCATGGCTGACGCATATATCATTGACGCCTGCCGCACCCCTCGCGGCATCGGCAAAGTGGGCAAGGGCTCACTCGCTGACGAACATCCCCAGCATCTCGCGGCGACGGTTCTCAAGGCCATTGCCGAGCGTAACAATCTCAACACCGCCGATGTGGAAGACGTCATCTGGAGCACGAGCTCGCAGAAAGGCAAACAGGCCGGCGATATGGGCCGGATGGCCGCGCTCGACGCCGGCTATGACATCCGCTCGAGCGGAACGACGCTCGATCGCTTCTGCGGCGGCGGGATCACCAGCGTGAATTTCGCAGCGGCCCAGATCATGTCCGGCATGGAAGATCTGGTGATTGCCGGCGGTACCGAAATGATGTCGCTGACCTCGAGCATGGCGCAGGAAGAAATGGCGGCCGGCTTCAAACCCTTCATGATGGGTTCGGGCAATGATCGCCTCCAGGAAGTGCATCCGCAATCGCATCAGGGCGTATGCGGCGATGCAATCGCATCGATGGAAGGTATCTCCCGCGAAGCCGTCGACGCCTTGGGCCTGGAAAGCCAGAAACGTGCAGCCCGCGCTATCGAAGAAGGCCGGTTCGACAAGAGCGTCGTGCCGGTCGTCGACGATGACGGCAATGTCATTCTCGATAAGGAAGAATTCCCCCGGCCGCAAACCACCGCCGAGGGCCTGGCCGAACTGCAGCCGTCATTCGCCAAGATTGCCGATGTGCCGCTCAACGAAAAGGGCACGACTTTCCGCAAGCTGATCAACCAGAAATATCCGGATCTTGAAATCCAGCATGTCCATCACGCCGGCAACTCTTCGGGTGTTGTCGATGGCGCGGCTGCCGTTCTGCTCGCATCCAAGGACTATGCCGATGCGCATGGCCTGAAGCCGCGCGCCCGGATCGTGGCCACTGCCAATATGGGTGATGATCCGACGCTGATGCTCAATGCACCGGTGCCGGCGGCGAAGAAGGTGCTCGACAAGGCTGGCCTCACCAAGGACGATATCGATCTGTGGGAAATCAACGAAGCCTTTGCCGTTGTCGCCGAAAAATTCATCCGTGACCTCGATCTCGATCGTGAGAAGGTCAATGTGAATGGCGGCGCGATCGCGCTGGGCCATCCGATTGGTGCAACCGGTTCGATCCTGATCGGAACCATGCTCGATGAGCTGGAACGCCAGGACCTGAAGCGCGGCCTCGTAACAATGTGTGCAGCAGGTGGCATGGCCCCGGCGATCATTATCGAACGCGTCTGAAGATACGGCCTTTATGGCCAGGATAGCCCGGTCGCCCTTTGGGGCTGCCGGGCTTTTCTATGCGGAAACGATACTGGCGAGACCCGGATCGAGAGTCACGCTCACTCGGCTATCGACAGGCGCTTCGGCCGAGACCATCCGTGCATGCCAGACGGTGCCATCCGGCGCTTTGACCGCCAGCAAAGACATCGCGCCTAGCAAATGGCGGCTGACAATCTCATTCGATCCCTGTTCGTCCGCTGTCAGGCCAACACCTTCGGGACGGACCAGTGCGGTAGCGTCACTGCCATCGCTCTGACCTGCGGCAGATAGCGCACCAAAGGGCGTAGTGAGCGCACCGCCTTCAACCGTGCCCGTCCATTCATTGACCTCACCGAGCAACCGCGCGGCGGTCCGCGATACGGGCGTACGATAGACGCTGGCCGGCTCGCCAGACTGGATTATTACGCCATCTGCCATCAGCGCAAGTTCATCCGCCATGAACAGCGCCTCTTGCGCGTCATGCGTAACGATAAGCACCGCCGCGCCCGATGCCTTGAGCGCCGATAGCGCGGTTTCGCGCATTGTCTCGCGCAGCCGGGCATCAAGGCCGGAAAACGCCTCGTCGAGCAGGATAACTTCGGGTTCGGGTGCAAGAGCACGCGCCAGCGCCACGCGCTGCTGCTCACCGCCGGACAGCATATGCGGATACGCCTTGGCACGATCATCGAGCTCGACCGCCGCGAGCTGTTTCATCGCCAAATCCCGGCGGATCTCTCGCGGTGCCCGTCCAAGCCCGAACATCACATTGTCCAGCGCGGTCAAATGCGGGAATAGCGCGAAATCCTGGAATACGATGCCGATATTGCGATGCTCGGGCGGTACGATCACGCGCCCGTCTGTCATCACGTGGTTCGGACTTGCAACCGTGCCGCTATCGACGGATTCAAGCCCCGCAATGGCGCGCAACAAGGTCGATTTACCGGCGCCAGATGGCCCGAGCACCGCCGTCACCCGGCCTTTGACGAGATCGATATCGACATCGCGCATGATCGCGCGGCCATTCCAGGACTTGCACAGTTGGCGAGCAGAGATCAGCGGCTCGGTCATGCAGCTGCCGTGCCCTGCCGCGCGGACACCAGCCGCGAAACAATGATCATCGCGGGAAGCCCGATTGCGACCAGCATCAGCGAGGGCACAGCCGCCTGCGCGAGCCGCTCGTCCGACGCATAATTATGCGCGGTCACGGCGAGTGTCTCAAAGTCCAAAGGTCGCAAGATCATCGTCGCGGGCAATTCCTTCATCACCTCTATGAACACCAAAAGCGCTGCTGTGGCTATACCGCCCTTGGCCAGTGGTAGATGGACGCGCAGGATGACGCCGGCAGGGCTCGCACCCAGCGATCGCGCCGCATGATCGAGGCTGGGCGATATCCGTCCGAGCGCGCTTTCCGCCGGGCCTATTGCGGCAGCCGCGAAGCGCGATTGATAGGCGAAGAGCAGCGCCGCCACCCCCGCACCGGCAATCACCGGAGCCGATGCGCCAAGGCTGGTGTCGAGCAGTGATTGGGTGAAGCTGAATAGCGCGAGCACACCGAGCGCCGCGACCGCACCCGGCACCGCATAGCCGGCATGCGCCGCACGCACGGCGGTTTGGGCAAAACGTCCGCCCGTCCGCGCCGCATAGGCAGCGCCCAATCCCAACACAGCCGCGATCATCGCCGAGGCGCCGGCCAGGATCAGCGTACCGCGCAGCGCGTCATAGGGAATTCTGAGATACTCCAGATCAATGCTCAGCGCGATAAGCCGGGCACCGGGAATGATGAGGCCGATGATCAGCGGCGTCGCGCACAAAAGGCACACCAACCAGGCCTTGGCACCGGTCAGTTGCAGGCGCGGCGGTGGATTTTGCCGTCCACCGCGCTCGGCCACGCTCTGGCGCCGCCGGGCGGCCCGCTCACCGCCGAACAACAGCATCATTACAAACAGCAATATGATCGCGAGCTGCGCTGCGGCGGCCGGTTCGCCAAAGGATCCCCAGGCCCGCAAAACACCAACCGTGAATGTCGGCGCGCCAAGGAAGTCGACCGCACCATAATCGGCCAGCGTTTCCATAATGGCGAGCGCAACACCGGCCATGATCCCCGGCCGGGCCAGCGGCAGTGCCACGCGCGAAAAGGATCGCCACGGCCCCGCGCCGAGGGTCCGCGCGGCATCGGCTGCCCCGGTGCCATGATTTTCGAAGGCCTGACGCGCGAGCAGGAACACATAGGGATAATAAGCAAAGGAGAAGACAAAACCGGCACCGATCAGCCCGCGAACGGTGGGCGCGACTCCGCCGGTCATTGCGTAAACCGGTCCGCCAGCCGCCGTCATCGATACCCAGGCATAGGCTGCGACATAAGTCGGCATGGCGAGCGGCAGCGCCAGTCCCCAAGTGAAAAACCCGCGACCGGGGAACTGGTATCGTGCAATCAGCCAGGCGGTCGGAACGCCCAACAACAGAATGCCAAGCCCGGTAATCGCGGCCAGCGCCAGAGAGTTCCATGCATACAGCGCGAGCTGGGTCTCGGCGAGATGCTGGAGATGCTCCAAGCCACCGCCAAATGCCATCACCAACAACGCGACTATCGGCGCGACACAAGCCAGGGCGGCCAGCACGGCAATTGGCGTCGGGTTAAACCCCAGGCGCTGCCGCGCTGGCATGCTGGTGTTAGGTTCAGCCTGCGTGGCTATTGCCAACCCACCCGGTCAAAAATGCGCTGGGCTTCAGCCTGGTTCTCGCCAAGCACCGTCGCGGCCAGCGGATCAGCCTGAAACTCGCCGAGGCCATCCAGCACATCATTGTCATAGGTAACCGTCGGCACTGCCGGATATTCAGCCGTGAGCTCAGCGAACAAACGCTGCGAGTCATCGCTTACCGCAAATTCCATGAACTGCTGGGCGAGCTCGGGATTGGGAGCGTTGGCGGCCATACCCATGCCCGAGATATTGACGTGCACACCCGGTGCGTCTTCCGGCCAGAAGATTGACAGGCCTTCGGTGACGTCCGGCTCGCTCGTCATCAGGCGGGCGAGATAATAATGGTTCACGATCGCGACATCGCATTCGCCAGCGGCCACGGCTCGGATCTGGTCGCTATCGCCGCCCAATGGATCGCGCGCGAAATTGGCGGTGACACCTTCTGCCCATTGCTGCGCTTCTTCGCCGCCCCAGCGGGCGATCAGCGATGCGAGCAGCGAGACATTGTAGACATTGCCGGACGAGCGAACACAGATCCGACCGCGCATCGCCGGATCGGCCAGCGATGGATATCCGGTCAGTTCACTCTCGGTCACACGATCATCGGCATAGACAACGACACGGGCGCGATTGGCGAGCGCATACCAAAGACCATCCGGGTGACGCAGATTTTCCGGAATGCGTTCGTTCAGGACATCCGATTCCAGTGGCGCAAACAGCTCTTCCTGTTCGGCGCGCCAGAGACGTCCGGCATCGACGGTGATGATGACATCAGCCGGGCTGCGATCCCCCGCAGCTTTCACGCGTTCGACAAGCAGATCGCCATCCGCTTCGATCACTTCGACATCAACGCCGGTCGCCGCTTCAAACGCTTCGTAAAGCGCATAATCGGAATCATAATGGCGTGAGGAATAAATGGTCAGCGTACCGGCGTCACCGGCGCCCGAATCTCCATCACCGCCTTGCGACCCACAAGAGGCCAGGAAAAGACTGGAAACAACGGCAATTAGGGGGAGAATGCGCATCAGGAGTCCTTCGAAAATAGAGGTGCTGCCGCAGCCTTTATTGCAATTGCGAACTATTCGCAACATATATTGGCACGCCACTGCAATTCGCACATGTCCGACTCATGCCAGACAGTTCAGCGAGAATGCTGTGTCTATGAGAAATGCCGGGAAAACAAGGGCGAACGGAGCTCTTGGCCCTAATCGACAAGCGCCGCTACGCCATAGCCGCGTTTGATCGTGCGCGTTGCGATATCAGCCGGCCCAAAGGCCTTGGCAAGATGATCCAACGCTCCGTCAATGTCATGCCGGGCACCGCACAGAAATAGATCCAGAGCCGCATAATCATGTTCGGGCCAAGTATGGATCGACATATGCGATTCCGCGAGCAGTGCGACGCCGGTTACCCCTTCCCCCTCACCGAAGTGATGGAGCTTCAAATCGAGGACCGTCGCACCGGCAATGCTGGCCGCTTCGGTCAACGCGCGCTCCACCAGGTCAATATCGTCGAGCCGGGCGGTGCAGCCGTGAAAGTCCGCCAGGACATGGCGACCGTCATAAGAAGGGTTGAGCCTATCCGTCATAGCGCCGCCATTCACTGGCAAAGGTCCGCACGAGCAGTTGGTTGTCGAGCCGATTGGGCTGGGCAGCCACGGGTGCCATGTCGGGCGGGAAATCGAACAGTGCCGGTTCGGACTCTGCTGTCACAAAGCGACCGCCAGGAAGGATATCCGCTTCCTCTGCAACGCCCATTGGCGAGGCAAGGATGAAGCCCCAATCGCCAAAGCTTGGCACATAGGCGTGATAGGGCCGGATCTCGAAACCCGCCTCTTCAAGCGTAGCAGCCACCGTCCAGAACGCGCCGGGCGCGACAAAGGGCGATCCGCTCTGCACCGAAACCATGCCGCCCGGAGCGAGCCGGTTGCGCAGAGCCCGATAGAAGGTCGTCGTATAAAGCTTGCCGAGTGAGAAATCGGTCGGGTCCGGAAAATCGATCACGATCGCATCATATTGGCCGTCATCTTCTCGCACCCAGCGGAACCCGTCGGCATTGATCACCGTCATTCGCGGATCGCTGAGTGAACCTTCATTGATGCGCGCGAGCAGCGGGGTCTCTCGGAATAGCTGGGTCATGGCCGGATCAAGATCGACGAGCGTGACCCGCTCGACATCGGGATGGCGCAACACTTCGCGCGCGGCCAGGCCATCACCGCCGCCGAGCACCAGAACGTTGCGCGGATTTTCTACGCGACCGAGATTGGGGAGCACGAGCGCCTCATGATAGCGATATTCATCGAGCGATGAGAATTGCAGATTGCCGTTCAGGAACAGCGACACATTGTCGCCACGGCGGGTGAGCACGATACGCTGGAACGGTGTTGATGTCGCATGGATGATCGGTTCGTCGAGGCTCGCTGTTTCGGCCAGGCGCTGGAACCGCTCGGCACCCACCAGGCCGATGACCAGCGAAGCAGCAACTGCAACGCCCGCCAGCATTTCCGCAGGCAAGCGTCGCCCCTTGGGCTGGATCGCGATCAACGCAATCGCCACCAGAACGTTGAGCAAGCCGAACATGAAGCCGGTGCGGATCATGCCGATAAAGGGCATCAGGATCAGCGGAAAGAGCAGCGAGGCGGCGAGCGCACCGACATAATCGAAAGTCAGCACGGTCGAGACAGTTTCACGGAAATCGAAATCGTCACGCAGGATCTGCATGAGCAGCGGGATCTCAAGCCCAACCAGAAATCCGATGATCAGGACGAGCGCGTAGAGCCCGATGCGAAACTCGTCGACGACCGGAAACAGCATGAAGAGGATCGCCGCGGCCCAACCCCCGATCAGCGCGATCAATATTTCCGCACGGATGAAGAGCCTTAGCTCATCCTTTTTGACGTAGCGGGAGAACCAGCTGCCGATGCCCATCGCAAACAGATAGACGCCAATGATCGTTGAGAACTGGGTGACGCTGTCGCCGAGCAGATAGCTGGCGATGGTGCTCGCGAGCAGCTGATAAACAAGCCCACAGATCGCCACGACGAATACCGAGGCGATGAGCGCATAGGCGAGCGGCCCTGCGCGACGGCTTGAGGCCGCACTATCAGCCAACGATTGCGGCAGCCACGATGATCGACAGGCCGATGGCGATACAACCGGCAAAGGTCGCGACCGCGCTGTTCTGCTTGGCTTCGATTTCTTCCCACAAGCTGCCCGGTGTCAGCAGATCGAGAAGGACAAAGGCGACGACCATGACGAAAATGCCAATGGCCGCATACATCAAAGTCCCGCCGATAAGATAAAGGCTGAATAGGTTCATGACTGGCTCTCCCTGAAAATCTCTCTAACGCGCAAAATCATTTGTGACGGGGGCCTGCGCCGCGCCCGATAAACACACCGCCCGGCCCGCCGGTGGCCCTTTGGCCATCGGCAAAGGGCGAATATCCGCTGAAGGATGCATAGGCGAAACCCGACGTTACGATCAGGCACCACATCCCGAATATGAAAACTCCGCGGTTCATAGTCTCACCTCATCAATCATCGTCATCCCCCGCAAAATCGCTGTCCGACCGCCGCCGCGACTCAAAGCTCAGATGTTTCCACCATTGCCAAAGCGCCGGAATGAACACGACGAGCAAGGCGAGGAACAGATTGGAATAGAAAGTGGCGCCCTTCTCGATCGTCACTTCGACCTGGGCATTGCTGCTGCTGCCATATTGGCTGCCCGTCCAGCGGCTGCCCGCCGCATAGACATTGAGCTCATAGGTGCCCGCCGGGATCATTGAAAATTTACTGGTCGTATAACTGCTGCCTTCGGACCAGTTACCCTCGGCATCGCGCCCCGAATAACGTTCGACGACATTGTTCGCCTCGAAAATCTCGCCAGTATCATTGTTGGTGAGCGTGTAGGTTAGATCCACCCAGCTATTCTCAATCCCTGGCGCCTGGGCCGAAACCGTCACCGCCTGGCGCGGGCGTTCGAGTGTGATCGGGCCGATCTTGGCCATCTGCTCAACGCCATTGGTCGCCAGATTGATCCGGGTCGTCTGCGGATCGCTGGTTCCGCCGAACAGGGCGGTGATGATCAGCAGTGCTGCACCGACCGCCAGGGCCAGCTTCATGAACTGACCGGCCTTTTTGCGATAGGGCGATGGCTGGTGCGGCAAGGGGAGCCCGCCACCACGCGGTGGCTCAATCCCGAAGGCATCGGTGATCTCATTGGGCTCGAGCAGCTCGGTCAGTGTCCAGACCGTTTCCTTGGCGCTGCGTTCCCAGCTCAACATCTTGCCAGGCCGCACAAAATCAGCAGTCAGCGCTTCTTCGCCGACTTCCACGCGCCAATAAAACTCACCCAGCACATAATCCACTTGAGCCCGGGTCTGCGCATAAAATGGCTCGTAGAATTCGCCATCGACTTCGAAGCCCAACAGAGATTTCTTTTCCGGCGACGCGGTCAGCTGCTGGCCAAAGCTCCAGCCGCGACCATCGGTATCGAGATAGCGATAGCCCTCATAGGGATTGAAGAGCAGATACTCATCCCAGGGATAGCTGCCATTTTCGGATCGCCGCTGATAGCCGATCACTTCCCACTCGACGCCGCGCAGCTCGCCGCGACTACCCAGCGGCAGCTCAAGCTTGCGGACTTCGCCCTCATAGCGCTGGATGATCGAAACGTCGGGGTTGGTAATATCAAGCGTCGAGCCGCAATATTGGCAGACGATACTGACCGAATAGCCGGCCGCTTTGATCTCGATCGACCCGCCACAATTGGGGCAGTTGAACTGTTCGGCCGCTGGCGCGCTATCGCTTTCGGACGGCAGCACAGTGCGTTCGGAGGTCGCACCGGTCACCGCCTCGACCAACTCCTCGCCAGACGCTTCGCCCCAGGGATTGGGACGATCGTCCGATGACGGGGGATCTTCGGGCGGTTCAGGCGGCATAGTCAGGCATCTTCCAGCCATGAATGGCACGCAAATTTTTCGGATTGAGCTCCGCCAGCGTCACATAGCGACCCATGTAAAAGGCCGGATCCTCATCCTCTTCAGCCTCGAAATTGGCGGAGAATCCTTCTGCATCGCGCAGATCAACATTAAACACTTCCCAGCCGGTTTCCGGTGCAAAGGGAAGTTCTCCCTCGGCCGCGACACAGGTCGCCTTGCGTGCATCAGCAACGACAAATTCCGCTCCGTCAATCTGGGTGCGTTCGCCTATCTGAACCGTGTCGCCCGCGACCAGCCGACCGACCAGCTTGGAGCGGATCTCGGACAAAGGCCGCTCCCTTACCATTTGGAACTGGCCGTCGGATTCGCTGAGCCAGCCATGGGTCATGTCCGAAAACAGACACAGCCAGTCATTCCAGGCACCCTGGTCATAGGCGAGCCGGATGCGACCGATCACGTCGAAATGCATGCCCGCATATTCGCCGCGCGTACCGATCTGGATCGGGCTCACGTCAAAGGGCAGCACGGCTACTTCGCCAGCGAGCTCGACGCCCTCGGCAATGCGTTTCACAGTGCTGTGGCAATAATCGCAGATACGGGCAGGCAGAGCGGGCGATTGAAAGATCACCTCCGCTCCACAATTCGGGCAGTTTTCAGACTGCATCGCTTTGCCAGTTCCCCCGCGTTCCGATTATATCTTGCTCAGCAGATCCGCCTTTTTCGCGTCAAACTCTTCCTGGCTGATCGCGCCCATTTCCTGCAGCTTGTGGAGCTTCTCGATCATCTCGAATGGATCGGCATCATCGGCTGCAGCGGCAGGCGCTGCTGGGGCGGCTGGTGCAGCTGCAGGCTGCTGGGCCAGCGCGCCGGCCATCGTCTGGCCAATCGCCATACCCGCGCCAGCACCGGCACCGAGACCGGCCATACCACCTTCCTGTTCGGCAGCCTTTTCGATTGCCTCTGCGGCCTGGAATTTCGCATATTGATCGAGATCGCCAAGCACCCGCATCGAGCTTTTCTTGTCGAGATGCTTCTGGACCTCTTCGGGTAGCGAAACGCTTTCCACGAAAAATGTCGGAACCTCGAGGCCATATTGCTCAAATGCCGGCCCAACCGCTTCCTTCAGCGCTTCGGACAGCTTCTGTTGATTGGCAGCAAGATCAAGGAACGGAACGCCGCCGCCGCCAAGGCCGGTGGCCAGCGCCGTCATGATCGCGGCGCGCAATTGCGGTTCAATCGAGCTGACCGTTACATCGTCCAACGTGCCGACAAGCGCAGAATAGAATGGCGCGATATCTTTCACGCGGAAGGAATATGTGCCGAAGGCGCGCAGCCGCACCGGACCCAGTTCTGGATCGCGGATCGTTACCGGCTGCACCGTGCCCCATTTCAGATTCACCTGTTCCTTCTGCGAGAAGAAATAGACGTCCGTCTTGAACGGGGATTTAAATGCCTTGTCCCAGTTTTTCAGGTTAGTGAGGATCGGCATGTTCGAGGTATCGAGCGTGTGCAGGCCCGGGCCGTACATATCGGCCAGAACGCCCTCGTCGATCACCACGGCAGCCTGGGTTTCGCGGACCGTCAGCTGGGCGCCATTCTGGATTTCATTGTCCTGGAAATCGAGGCGTTCGGCCAGCAGACCGGGCTCCTCCTCCCATTCGATGACATCGACAAATTGTTTCGAAATGAAATCCCGCAGGCCCATTAGAGTCTCTCCCTTTCCCAAGTGCGACATTAGCGGTGTTGCGCGGTCGCGCAAACCATGTTGCCGATATAGGGAGGCAACACGCTGATTTTTAGACCTAAGACCGAAAAACCAAGGAAAAAGGGCGGAGAATTGCGATTCTCCGCCCCTTAGTCGTGTATTTCCGTCCACCTAGAAGGTCGTACTGAGACCAAATGAGAAACTCCGGCCGCGATCATAACTCAGGGCATCGATCGAAGATCCGTCCGGAGCACCATAAAATTCGCGGAAATTCTCGTTCAGAATATTGCGAATCTCAAGCGTTCCCTGCACTTCCTGACCGAACAGGCTAAAGGCCTGGCGCCACACAAAGTCGAGCTGGATCCGTCCTTCCTCAACAATGTCAGGCGCGTCCCCGATTGGCGAACGGTTGGTGATACGATCACTTGTATAGGTGACCAGCAGCGATTGCTGCGACAGGCTATCCTCGTCTTCCAGGCTGAGTTGCAAATTGAGGATATGATCCGATTGCCCGGTCAGCGCGACTCCATCGACGAAATAGTCTGCCGCCGGCTGCGGGGTCGAGAAGCCCGGTATCAGAACCGTATCGTTGCCGCCTACCGAAATTTCCGACTGGGTGAACGTATAGTTGAGCTGGGCTCTCAGTCGGCGGGACGAAAACAGGCCGCCCCAATCATAGAGCGGGAAGAATTTCACCAACTCGGTCTCGAAACCATAAAGCGTTGCCTGCGGTGCGTTCAGGAAGGTGACGTTGATGTCATTGTCACCGCTCGTCGCCAACTGTTCGATTGGGTTTTCGATATCCTTGTAAAAGGCCGCGATGCTGAACAGTTCGTCGCGTTGGAAATACCATTCGAACCGGGCTTCGACATTGAGCAGTTCGGAGTCGATCAATCGCGGATTGCCGCGGAAGGTGCGATCATTGTCCGGATCTGTATAGGACGGCGCTGCCAATTCGCGGAATTGCGGCCGGCCGATTGTGCGCGACGCACCGAGACGCAGCTGCATATCCTCGGCAAAGTTCCAGGTCATGGTCACCGCCGGCAGCCAATAATCATTTTCGAGCGGCGGTGCGACGAATAGCGGATTCACATTGAACCCGAAAAACGGAATAGCCGTTACGCTTTGCGTTGCATCTTCATAGCGGACGCCCGCTGCGATGCTGAAACCGTCAAACTGCTCGACATCCAGCTGGCCATAGCCAGCATTCACTTCCAGCTCGGCCGTATAGGCGTCACCACCCTGGGCATCGGTACGTTCTTCAACGAAGATATCGTAAAAACCGATTGTTGCGTTGGAGAACAGGAAGTCCGGGCGCAGCTGGGTAACCGGAAACGGCAGACCGCCCTGGCGTTGCGTTACAAAGCGGAATGCCCGGCGTTCGAAATCGCGCTGGTTCAGATAATAGGCATAGCCGACATTGATATCGAACCGCCGACCAGTTGGAACGCTGTACGTCAGATCGATCTGACCACCCCAGACGTCGTCGCTCAGCTCCGAAAAACTCAGCAGGTCGGTCTGGCCGCCCGAACGCGTGTCATGAACGAAATCATTGGCAGTCGTATTGAACGCATATTGGATTTCGCGCTCATAGGGTGCCTCACGCTGTGCGTTGGCATAGCTGCCGCGCACATCGACATTGATATCGCCAAAGTCGAACTCGCCGACCAGCTGAGTGCTGATGAGCTGGCGTTCAAACCATTCGGTATTCTGGTTGTTCTGGATGGTGCCCGTGCTGCGTACCGGCGTCACCGAGGTGCTGATCCGGGCTTCTTTCGCAGTATCGCGAATATAGAGATTGGTGAAGCGGATCTTATGTTCGCCAAATTCCGCACCGATCCCGAGCAGGCCGTTCACGACAATCCGGTTCTGCGTCGAGAGGAACCGGAAATCAGACACATTGGGCGTGATCGTTTGGTCACCACTGGTGAATTCACCCTGCTGGCGCAGGCCGCCACGGGTTTCCCAGCTGTTGCTCCAACCGGCAGTTGCAACAAAGCCGAGCCGGAAGTCACTACCGATATCGAGATAGGTACCGCCGGTTATGTTGACGCTGCCGTTGAACGGAATGTCGTCATTGCGCTGGACAAGGTTGATATTCGCGTTCTGGAAGCTTTGAGAGATATCAACGATGTCCGCCACGAAACCGGGCGCGGAGGGATCGTTGAACTCGGGCTGGTCGAAACGGATGCGCACACCGCTATCGAGGGCGGATTGGACAAGGCTCGGGATATCCCGGGTACCATCGTCGAAACCGGTCCAGTCGCTGTCGCTACCATAATAGGTATAGCCAGTCTGGAGCGTGGTTTCGCTATTGCCGCTCAGGCTGCCGCTGAATGTAAGGAACGGCTCGTCGGGCACTGCGCGGGTGGTCAGGTTAATCACACCGCCGCCAAACTCACCGGTATAATTGACCGAATAGGTCTTTTGAACGAGCGAGCTGGCAAGAATGCTGGTCGGGAAGAGATCGAGCGGGACCGTCCGCTTCAGCGGTTCGGGAGATGGCAACGGCGAACCGTTGAGCAGGGCCAGTGAATAGCGCTCGCCCAGACCGCGGACATACACAAACCGCCCGCCGACCAAGCTGAGGCCGGAGACACGCTGGAGCGCGCCAGCGGCATCGCCCTCGCCCGTGCGGGCCAGATCTTCGGTGGACAGGACGGATAGAACTTCCGACGATTCCCGGATGGGTTCAGGGATATAGCGTCCCGTAACGACGATCGGCGTTCCGCTGCCGCCGCTGGTCGAGATGTCGACATCCTGCTGCTCATCCTCGACCGGAGCGTCGGACTGGGCAGCGGGATCTTCGGTTGTCTGGGCGATGGCGGCGGGGGCCGTGAGCGCACTCGATACAAGCAATAGGCCCGCGAGCGTGAATGTCTTGGTCATGGCTACTCTCTTCAATGCGGTAGAAACATGAATGGGCGGCGACTGAATGCAGCCGCCGCCCGATCATGCTCGACGATTAGCCGTAGAACGGCGTGACCAGGCAGGAGAGTCCGGCGTTGCCGGTGCCCTGCTCGTCGGATCCGAAGAGGCCGCAGGTCCAATCCTGGGTCCAGGGCGTTGCCCCCTCTTCAACGGCACCGATATATGTGACCGTTTGGATCGACGCGTCGGTGAACGCCGTGACGCCGCTTTCATTGGCGCCGTTGACGAAACCGTTGGTCAGCGAATTCGAGAAGCTCTCGTCATTATTCGCACCCAGGTTCCACAGCGTCGTGATTTCGGCGACCGTGATATTGCCCTCGCTGCCAAAGGCCGTCGGGCAATCGATGACGACCGACTGGAAGTCGGGGACACCATCGTCGCGGGTTTCCGCATCATCGAGGTTCAAACATTCGGCCTTGTCGGTCATGAGACCGTTCCACAGCTGGCCGCCAATCCCTTCGCGCAACAGCACGCCGAAATTCTTCGACCTGCCACCGCCGTAAAAGACGAAGTTGGCAAATGTCGGATCCGAACGCGGCGTGTTATCGAAGCGGGAGTCGGCCTCGATATAATGGTCGCCGCCAGCAGCGCGTTGTTCGACGATGATGAACTGGTTCACCCCGTTGTAACCGCTATCGACATCCAGACTGTCATCATCGGCACCGGTTACGACGATATGATCGCCATTGACCGTCCCGCCGAACCATTCGATGCCATCGTCCGAGCTGTTGTGAACCTGGACATAGCTGAACTCGGTGCCAGCCCCGACGCCGCCCAGCGAGATGCCGTTGAGCTCGTTACCGGTGCTGACTTCGAAGCCCGGGTAGCGGACCTGGACGTAGCGCAGCGTTCCGCTGTCATCCATCGCCTGGTCGCCGCCGTAGAAAGCGCCGGTCGTGCCTTCGATCTCGGTCTGGCAATCGGCCGTGCCGCCAGCGGGGTTGCCGCTGTCGCAATCGTTGATCGGCGCGCGACCAAGAATGACGAGGCCACCGAACAGGCCGATCGAGTCGGCGTTCACTGTGCCCGTTCCGTCGGTCTCATTCTGGAAGTTCGCGCGGGCCGTAAAGGTGATCGGGCTGCTCTGCGTACCAATTGCGTTAAGCTGCGATCCGCGCTGAACAACCAGGAAATCTGCGGTTCCGGCACCGATAATGACTACACCGGGGTCGATGTTAAGAATGCCCTGCGTGCCACCGGCTGCCATGCCATCACCGCCGACATCAACGCCGACATCAACGCGGCCGCCGAGCGAATAGACGACACCGTCAAGCTTCTGCAGCGTGACCGTACCGGTGATCGTGCCGTCGACCTGGCAGATGCGGAAATCGACCGAACCGTCATCATCGCCGTCGATCGTACCCGTGTTCGTCGTACCCATCGGGCAAGCAGACGCCGGTGTGATCGCATCGAAACGGGCCGTCGACGGTGCCGGACCAGACGGCGGAGGCGGAGGAGGCGGCGGTGCAGGCGCGGCCGGCGTAACAACAACGATATTGCCTTCGCCGGGCGACGCGACATCGTCGGCGCCACATGCAGCAAGCGGAATGGCAGCGCTCATCATGAGCAAGGTGCGAGTAGGTGACATGAAGAAGAACCCCTTTGGACCGTGAACTTGGCGTGACGAACCGCCAGGCGGGTGCCAGCGGTCTCCGCGACGGCCCCTATGGGGTCTATGTGATTCCCTGATGACGGAAATATTGGGCTTATGTTACGGCTGCCGAAACGAAAATGTCACAAAGCTTTACGACCGGCTAATTTGCTGCCTCAGCGCCCATCGATGGTGATCGTCTGTTCTTGTCCATCGCGAATTATTTCGACGTCGAACGTCCCTCGCTCGCGCATCCGTTCCGGGATTCCGGCAACGTCATCGGCATCTTCAAGCCCGAGTCCACCGACTCGCAAGATGATATCGTCTGGGGTGATTCCCGCACTCTGAAACAGCTCGGGCATGCGGTCCGCGCGAAAGCGATAGCCGGCATGGCGACCGTCGATCCGGGCCGGGGCGAGTGCAGCTTGATACTCGCGGGATTCTCGCCGGGCTTCTGGGCTGTTGCGACCGTCGGGTTCGCTCGACGCGCCAGAAGGCGTCGCCGCAGCGCCACCATTGGCGTCATCAGCAAAGGCAAGCCGCACCTCGCGGCCATTTTCGCGCAGCAGCACATGATCACCGGCAACCGCGAGCAGCGGCACGCCAGGAATGACATTGCGGCCGACGCGCACCAGGCGCTGCGGGCCAGCGCCGGTCGAGATGATGGCCGAGCCACTATCCCCGATCCCCATCACACCATGGAGCCGCAGCTCGGCAACCGAATTGGTCGGTGCGGGCTGGCTCTGCGTGGCGACGGGCTCAGCTGCTGGTGGCGGCGCGTTAACCGGTGGAGCGCGGTCGGCTTCTGGTGCTGGATCGCGGAACAGCCAGAGCAGCAGCAACAGCGCGACGACACCGGCACCGACCAGCACAGCCAGACGCCGCGGCGAGGTCTCGCCATCGCGGTCGAACTGCAAGAAGCCCGGCTTGTTTTCATCCATGCTGCACTCTCCTGGGCGCGCATCCTTAGGCGCCCCACATGACAATCTGGCGTCAGAAAGCAAGCCGGGGGCTTGGCATTCTCCGGCCCAGACGCAAAAACAGGGTTGCTATCACCCCCGCCCTCGCGTCACTAAGGCAGTGAAAATTCAGGAGACCAAGTGGTGAGCGAGCAAGATATCTTCCCGGTTCCGAAAGAATGGGCCAACCGCGCCCATGCGGACAAGGCGGAATATGAACTCCTCTATGGCCGGTCACTGGCCGATCCGGGCACCTTCTGGCTGGAACAGGCGCGCACGCTGGACTGGATCAAGCGGCCCGAAATCTCCGGCGACTGGAGCTTTGATGCCAGCGATTTTCACATCAACTGGTTTACCGATGGCCAGCTGAACGTCTCAGCCAACTGCCTCGACCGTCATCTCGCGACGCGCGGCGATGAAGTCGCGATCATCTGGGAACCCGATGATCCGGAGGAGGAGCCCAAAAAATTCACCTATCGCCAACTCCATCGTGAAGTATGCCGTTTTGCCAATGTCCTGAAGCAGGAAGGCGCACGCCGCGGCGATCGGGTCACCATCTATATGCCGATGATCCCGGAGGCGGCCTTTGCAGTACTCGCCTGTGCACGGATCGGCGCGATCCACTCCGTCGTCTTTGGCGGCTTCTCACCCGAAGCGCTCGCCGGCAGGATCACCGATTGCGACAGCAGCCATGTGATCACCGCCGATGAAGGCAGACGCGGCGGCAAGCGCGTGGCGCTCAAGGCCAATGTCGACAAGGCGGCCGAACAGGTCAGCTGCCTCAAAAAAGTCATCACGGTCCGGGCGACCGGCGGCGATATCGATATGCGGGCCGGACGCGACGTCTGGTATCATGAAGCCGTTGAAACCGTGGATGCGGAATGTCCGCCCGAAGCGATGGGCGCGGAAGACCCGCTCTTCATCCTCTATACGTCGGGCTCGACCGGCAAACCCAAGGGCGTGCTCCACACCTCGGGCGGCTATCTGCTCTGGGCATCGCTCAGCCACAAATATGTGTTCGATTATAATCCGGGCGAGATTTACTGGTGCGCGGCCGATATCGGCTGGGTCACCGGCCATAGCTATATCATCTATGGCCCGCTCGCGAATGGCGCGACGACGCTGATGTATGAAGGCGTCCCCAACTGGCCGACACCGAGCCGGATCTGGGAAGTAGCGGACCGGCACAATGTCGAGATCCTCTATACCGCCCCGACGGCGCTGCGCGCGCTGATGCGTGAAGGCGATGATTATGTGACACGCACCAGCCGCGCGAGCATTCGCCTGCTCGGTACGGTCGGCGAACCGATCAACCCGGAAGCCTGGCGCTGGTATCATAATGTCGTCGGCGAAGGGCGCTGCCCGATCGTCGATACCTGGTGGCAGACCGAAACCGGCGCGGCGATGATCGCCCCCCTGCCCGGCGCGACCGATCTCAAGCCCGGCAGCGCGACCAAGCCATTCTTTGGCATCGAGCCGCAGATCGTGGATGGCGAAGGCCAGGTCTTGCACGGCGCGACCGAAGGCAATCTATGCATCACCCGCTCATGGCCCGGCCAGATGCGCACCGTTTATGGCGATCACAAACGCTTTTTCGACACCTATTTCACCACCTTCCCCGGCAAATATTTCACCGGCGATGGCTGTCGCCGGGACGAGGATGGCTATTATTGGATCACCGGCCGGGTCGATGACGTAATCAATGTCTCTGGCCACCGCATGGGGACTGCCGAAGTCGAAAGCGCGCTCGTGCTCCACAAGGATGTATCCGAGGCCGCCGTGGTCGGCATGCCGCACGAGGTCAAAGGCCAGGGCATCTATGCCTATGTGACGCTCAACGTGGACACAGAGCCGAGCGAAGAGCTGCGCAAGGAGCTCGTCGGCTGGGTCCGTACCGAGATCGGTCCGATTGCCTCGCCCGATGCGATCCAGTTCGCCCCCGCCCTACCCAAGACCCGCTCCGGCAAGATCATGCGCCGCATCCTGCGCAAGATAGCCGAAGGCGATGTCAGCAGCCTGGGCGATACGAGTACGCTGGCTGAACCGGCCGTGGTCGACGATCTGGTCGCGAACCGGGTTGGCTAGTCGCGCGGGTTGAGCGGCGTCAGCAGGCTGCGGGCGGCGACCCAATCCTGGAGCGCGGAGAGATCCGCGATGCGCACGGCGCGATAGGCGGTTTCGACGAGACCAGCCTCGGCGAGCTCAGTTAATACTTTCCCCGTGGTAACGCGGCTGGTGGCGATGGCTTCGGCCAGCGCCGACTGGCTGGCGCGGACGATGTGATGATCGCCATCCGGCTCGGCGAGATCGACCAGCGCTTTTGCAAGCCGGGCATTGGCGGGGAGCCGTCGCTGATCGTCGAGCCGTTCGAGCGCCAGTGACAATTGCCGCGCGAGGCTTACCAGCAGATGATCGCGAATGGCGGGCTGGGTATCGAGCAATTGCGTAAAGCCCGCGCGCGACACTTCATGGATCGCGGTATCGCCGACGGCCACCGCATCGAGCGTACGCGGGATATCGAGAAACAGCGTCATCTCGCCAAAGGCATCGCCCGGACCATGGACAAGATAGGTGGAGCGCTCCCCCTCGGCATCGGTTGCACTCATCCGTACCGCGCCTTCCGCAATGACCGAAATCCCGGGCTTGCGATCGCCGCGCTGCTGGATCGTCGCGCCATCGCGATAGCGCATCAAGGTACCCGCCGATGCCAAAGCCGCCTGCATCTCTTCGGGCATGCGCCCCAGAAATTCGCCGAAAAAGGGAGAAAAGGGTGCGTCCATCAATTGCTAACTAGTTTGCAGTTCATGACCGCACTTACTGCTACGTCTTGATCAACAAGACAAGGGAGAGGGTGTCATGCAGACCAGTACGATCATCATATTGGCTATCTATTTCGGCTATGCGCTGATTGAATTGTGGCGCACGGCGCTGTTCAACAAGGCAGAGCAGACCCGCGGTGACGGGATCGTCGAAGCGGTCAGCACCATCGTGCTGCTCTTTGTCACCCAACCCTTCATCCTGTTCAGTTCCGCCTGGCTCGCCGGGCAGATCGCTCCGGGCTATGCCGGAGCGCTGGCGGGCATCCCGATCCTTGCCGCTGTCGCGCTGTTCCTGCTGTTCGACGATATGATGCAATATTGGTGGCACCGCGCTGCGCACACATTTCCGCTGCTCTACAAGCTGCATCGCCCGCATCATGACGCGCGCTATATGAGCATCCGCCTCGTCTATCGGAATAATCTTTTCTACTATCTCACCATGCCTGGGATCTGGTTCTCCGGGGTGCTGATCTATCTCGGCCTCGGCTATGTTTATGCGGGCTATATTGTCGTGAAGCTGCTGGTGATTACCGGGGCACATTCGGACGCTGCCTGGGATCGACCGCTCTACAAGATTGGCTGGCTCTCGCCGGTCATGTGGGTTGTCGAACGCACCATTTCGACACCCGCAACCCACCATGCCCATCACGGCCGCCACAAGGCGGATGGCGTGACCAACTATAAGGGCAATTTCGGCAATCTTCTGTTCTTCTGGGACGTGCTCTTTGGCACCGCGAAAATCACGCGCGCCTATCCAGAAAGCTATGGCGTTGAAAATCTGCCGGCGACGTCGACAGGCGAAATGCTGGCCTGGCCGCTGATCAGCACCGGAAATTCAGCAAAGGGCGAAGAGCCGGCCGCTGTTCCGGCGACCGCTTAAGTCGTCACAATGCCGTGATCGATCAGGCTGCGCGCAGTGTCGATAATCGTCACCTCTTCATCGCGCGTCTGCCAATCGAGCTTTTCCTTGGCATGGCTGACATCGGCATGACGGACCTTGCCGAGCTCTGACTTCACCTGGCGGGCGACCGGGTCCCAGATCGCCACGACTTTCATCAGCCAGTCCGGCAATTTGCGGGTCGGCACCTTTTTGGCTTCATCGCCGAGCTTCTCTTTGAGCAGCATCGCGATGTCATGCAGCTTGTAGAATTTGCCTGCCGCGAAGAAGCGTTCGCCGTCCATATCCGGCGCAGTGAGCGCGCGGACATGAAGGTCGGCCACATCGCGTACATCGACAACGCAGAAGCCAAGATCCGGCGCGCCCGGAAAACTACCATCCATCATCTTCTTCACGGCTTCGAGAGACGTCGAAAAATCAGGACTCAAAATCGGGCCGAGCACCATGCTCGGATTGATCGAGCAATATTCCATCTCGCCGCCCTCGGCAGCCATCCAATCCCGCGCGGCGCGCTCGGATATCGTCTTGGATTTCACATAGGGATAGACGTCCGGGTGATCGAGATTGGTCCAGTCCTTCTCGCTGAACGTATATTCGCCGCGATCCACACCATAGGCGATCGCCGCCATCGAGGACGTCATCACGACGCGTTGAACGCCCGCTTCCTTGGCAAAGCGCAGGGCCCGCAAGGCCCCGTCGCGCGCGGGAATGATCAGATCATCCTCATTTTTGGGCGAGGCATCGGGGAGCGGCGAGGCGAGATGCGCAACATGGGTGCAGCCCTGCATCGCCTCGGCCCAGCCCTCATCGGACATGAGATCGGCCGCAAATACGCTCAGCTTGCTGTTATCGACATCCAGGATATCGCGGACTTGCTGCTCCTTGGCGAGCGAGCGGATCGTCGTGCGGACCGTCCAGCCTTCGGCGACAAGCTGGCGAATGGTGAAGCCGGCAATATAGCCACTGCCTCCGGTAACAAGAACGGTGCCGGTCATCATCTCTCTCCCCCGATTGGATGCCGGCAATCCTATGAGGCGTTACTGCCGAACGCAACGGAACCCGGGGGCGGCGTTACTCTGCGGCGGATGAGGGTTGCACGGACGCTTCCAGGGCAGGCGCCATCGCTTCGGAATAGAATAGCACTTCGGGCGGCTCGAAACGCCAGGCTGTGTTATGATCCTGAAACCCGATTATCCGCGGCGCCTGTTCGCTGCCTTCAAAATAGAGGCCCTCGGTCTCATAGGCCGCGCGCATCGCCGCAATGATCCGATCCTCGTCGTCCGCATCGACCATCATCCAGATCATTTCGAGAACCCCGTCGCGAAAAACGAACTCGGCAAAGCGGGGTTCGCCCATATAGGCAAAGCCATTGCAATCGAGTTGCTGCTGGATCTCCTGCACATCCGGCATGAAGGGCGGATCGATCGTTCGGATGTTCCATTCGGGGCAATGGTCAGAAAGCCGTTCCGTCATGGTTTCGAGACTGGCCCCGAACTCGACCACATCGGGAATGGTGACATCGTTCGCCGCATCGGTCGACTGGGCCGAGGCACTGGCGGGCACAGCCAGGGCAAGCGACAGCAAGAGCGGTGTGATTTTCACGACATGGGCCTCCTGATTTCTGCGCCGTTGCTACACTGTATTACTATGATAATACAATAGCCTTTGCAGAGCTGTTGGAACGCCATAAGGCACCTTTATGCGAACCCTCGACACAATCGTCATCGGTGCGGGCATTGCCGGCCTCTCCGCCGCCGCGCGGATTGCCCAGCATTGCGATACTGTCGTGCTCGAACGCGAAAGCGCACCCGGCTATCACTCCTCGGGGCGCAGCGCGACATTCTGCCATTTCGGGATCGGCAACGGACTGGTCCATCGGCTCACCGCGATCAGCAAGGCGATCTTCGCAACGCCGCAGGAAGGCGATCATCCGCCACTCGCCCGACGCATGGCGGCATTCTTCATCGCCCGCGATCATGAACGCGAAGCGCTCAAGAGACTGACCGAGACCACCCTCTCCCACTCCCCTGATGCGCGGCAAATCGCTGAGGAGGAGATTTCAGACATCGTCCCTGTTCTGAAGATCGGCGATGATGGTTTTGTCGGCGGACTATACGATCCTGACGCCTATAAGCTCGATAGCGATGCTATGCTCCAAGCCAATGTCCGAGCATTGCGAGATGCAGGTGGTGCACTGATTTCAAATTCTCCAGTGACTGGCATTCGCGCGGTCGGCTCCAACTGGATCGTCGATACGCCCGGTGAGAGCTATCAGGCACGGCGTATCATCAATGCAGCGGGATCCTGGGCTGATGATATTGCGACAATGGCCAGTGTTACGCCGCTCTGCCTGACACCGTTGAAACGCACCATCATCGCGATCCGCCCGCCGGACGGCATAGATGTCAGCGACTGGCCCTTCACCAAGACTGTTGGTGAAGGTTTCTACATGCTTCCGGAAGGTTCCGGTCGATTGCTTGCCTGCCCTATGGACGAAACCCCCAGCGAACCTTGCGATGCTCAGCCCGATGAGGAAACCATCGCTCTTGCTGCGTGGCAGGTCGAGCAGGCAACGACCATGTCGATCCGGCGGATCGACCATAAATGGTCGGGCTTGCGAACCTTCGCGCCAGACAAGAGCCCGGTCGCCGGCTACGCGCCTGACGCGCCCGGCTTCTTCTGGCTGGCAGGTCAGGGAGGCTTTGGCCTCCAGACATCACCGGGAATGGCCATGGCGGCCGAAGCGCTGTCGCTCGACCTCGATTGGCCAGAGCCTCTCCGCGCTATGGACATCGATCCAACCGAACTGAGCCCGGCCAGATTGCGACGCTAACGCAGCAGGACCAGTTCTTCGGCCATCGTCGGGTGCAAGGCGACGACATTGTCGAAGTCTGCTTTGGTGAGTTTCGCCTTGATCGCCACAGCAGCGGCCTGCAGGATTTCCGGCGCATCCGGCCCGATCATATGGAGACCAACAACACGGTCCGTATCTGCATCCGTGACCATCTTGTACAGCGCGCGCTCGTTACGCTCGGCAAGCACATCTTTCATCGCCCGGAAATCCGACTGGTAGACCTTGATCGAGCCGAGCTGATTTCGCGCTTCGCCCTCGGTTAGCCCGACAGCGGCCAGTGGTGGGTGGCTGAAGACGGCCGAGGGGATGCAGCCATAGTCAACCGTAGTCGGCGTGTCGTTGAACACCGTTTCGGCAAAGGCATTGCCTTCGCGAATAGCGACAGGCGTTAGCTGTACCCGATTGGTAACATCGCCAACCGCGTAGACGCTGTCGACATTGGATTTGCTATATTCATCCACGACGATGGCACCGCCATCATCCAACTCAACGCCGGCACTTTCGAGGCCCAGGCCATCCGTCTTGGGCACGCGGCCGGTCGCGATCAGCACCTGATCCACGGTGATTGGATCATGATTGCTCATACGCACTTCTAGGCTGCCATCATCGTTGCGCTCGATATTCTCAAACTGCGCATTGAAGCGGAATTCGATACCCTTCATCATCGAAATCTGGAGCAGGCGATCGCGGATCGACTGGTCATATTGGCGCAGGATCACATCTGAACGATTTATCAGCGTCACCTTGCTACCAAGCTTGTTGAAAATACCGGCAAATTCATTGGCTATATAGCCGGCACCGGCGATCAATACGCGCTTCGGCAAGGTGTCGAGATGAAAGACTTCGTTCGAGCTGATCGCATGTTTCGAGCCCGGAAATTCCGGGATATGCGGCCATGCGCCGGTCGCGACCAGGATATATTTCGCGCTCTTCGTCTCGCCGCTTGCCAATGTGACCTCATTGGGACCGCTGATGGTTGCGCGCTCGTGATAAATCTCAACATCATGACTATTCAGCGTGTCAGTATAGGCACCATTGATCCGGTCGACCTCTTTCAGAACATTATCGCGCAAGGTTGGCCAATCGAAACTGGGTTGCTCCGACAGCTGCCATCCGAATTTCTGGGCGTCTTTAAGGTCTTCCGCGAAATGCGCGCCGTACACGAGCAGTTTCTTGGGCACACAACCGCGGATCACACATGTGCCACCAACTTTGTGCTCTTCAGCAATGGCAACATTGGCACCAAAGGCAGCCGATACGCGCGCGGCGCGCACGCCACCGGATCCCGCTCCGATTACGAATAGATCATAGTCAAACTCGGCCATATGTAATTCCCGCTGTTATTTTCTTGTTAGTGTTCGATCTGGGTACGCCACTGGTTACTCTCAAGAAGAGATTGCCGATCACAGTGATCGTTTTGCTTCTCGCCAGTCACTCAAAGAGCACGGTCGATCAGAGCCTGGGTAGACGGATCGAGCGCAAGCGCTTCCTCATCATTGGCAATCGAGCGCGCAATGTGCTTGCCAAGCTCAACACCGAATTGATCGAATGGATTGATGCCAAGGATCGCTGCGCTGACAAATGTACGGTGCTCGTAGAAGGCGAGCAGCGCACCCAGGTCAAACGGATCAAGCCGTTCCAATAGGACCGTCGTCGAGGGACGATCTCCCGGGAAATTTCGATCTGGATCATCCGACTCGCGACCAGCGAGCAGTGCAGCCGCCTGCGCGAAACAGTTGATCAGCAGCTGCTCGTGATGCGCAGGATCGCGATGATCATGCGCTTCGGCGGCAGCGATAAACTCAACCGGGACAAGATGGGTTCCCTGATGCAGCAGTTGGAACACGGCATGTTGCGCATCGGTGCCGACCCCGCCCCATACGATTGGGGCAGTCGACCGATCGGACGCCTTGCCGTTCGATTCCATTTCAAGCTGCTGCAGATAGGGTGGAAGCAGACGCAGTCGTTCATCGTAAGGGAATACAGCGCGGGTCTCGCTCCCGCGTGCTTGGGCATAATAGAGATCGACAAAAGCGGCGAGCACTGGCGCATTCTGAGGCCATTCGGCCAAGCGGAAATGCCGGTCCATGGCTGCCGCACCTTCGAGAAGCTGTTCAAAGGCTTCCCAGCCTAACGCAAGCGCTATCGGAAATCCGATTGACGACCAAAGTGAATATCGCCCCCCAACAGTATCGGGAAATGGCAGCACACGGGTCTGGTCAATGCCGAAATCAACCGCCCGGTCCGGATCCGCAGTTACGGCGACAATCTGTCCAAAAGGATCGCCAATACCGGCATTTCGCAGCCACTGGATCGCACTTTGTGCATTGAGCATGGTTTCGGCGGTCGTGAAGCTCTTCGATGCAATGACGAGTAGCGTGTATTCCGGGTCGAACAGCGTGAACGGTCCTTCAAGTGCAGCGCCATCTACATTGGAAACAACCGCAACATCATAGGCCGGCTCTTCCCGACCCAATGCATCAATGACGAATTCGGGTCCAAGCGCCGATCCGCCAATACCAAGGTGCAAAATGTGGCGTATCTCGCCCAGTGCACCCGCCTCAATCGCGTCGACGAGCGCCCGCATCCGCATATGCAAAGCATTGGCAAGCGCTACGCTTTCCGGCGCCCCCTGCCCGCGCTGCGCCATATGCTCGGCCGCGCGACCTTCGCTGACATTCACAGCAGCGCCGGCAAATAGCGCGTCGCGCTTCCCGGCAAGATCCTGCGCATCGGCGATCTCGCCAAAACTCTTGATCAGCCCGGCATTCAAATGAGTCTTGGAAAAATCAAAATAGAGACCTGCCTCTTCAATCGTCAGCAGATCTAGGCGGTCAGGATCGCCATCGAACATTGCTGCCAAAGTCTTGCGTTCAGCCTGATCGACGGCTTGCCAGAGAGTATCATTGTCGGACATATGCGCCCTTCTGACGCGATGGACGCCCGGCGGCAAGCGGCTTGCTTCAGTCTGACCGCAGCGGCAGCGTGATCCGGGCGCAAAGGCCTATGTCCGGTAGGTTTTCGAGGATCAGCTCGCCACTATGTTCACGGACAATCGCCCGGGCCAGTGCCAGACCGAGACCTGAGCCGCCTTCGTTTCGATTGCGCGAGCCTTCGAGTCGGGAAAAGGGTTCGAATACGCTCTCAAGCGCCTCGGTTGGAATCCCGGGTCCGCGATCCTCTATCTCGACAACGGCCATCAATTCATCTGCGCGAACACGAACTTTCACTACCTCGCCATAGCGGATGGCATTGTCGATCAGATTGCGCATTGCTCGCTTGAGCAGGTTGGCGCGACCGTTGACCACTACCTTTTCGCCGCCGTTCCACTCGACTGCCGCACCCACATCTCGAAAATCTTCGATCGCGCTGTCCACAAGCGCGGTTAGATCGAGCGGTTCGGACTGCGCATTGGGCCGGCCAAGGCGCGCGAGCGAGAGAATATCGTCCAAGGTTTCAGTCATGTCTGATATCGTCTCGACCATTCGCGAGCGTTCCGCTTCGTCCTCCACATTTTCCGCATGGATACGCAGGGCAGATAGCGGCGTTCGCAGATCATGGCCGATGGCACCCAACATATGATCCTTCTCACCCAGCATCGCAGAGATGCGGACCTGCATGGCGTTGAATGCTTCGATCAAACTAGCAACGTCTTGCGGCCCTGCGACAGGGACCACATCGCTGCCGCTATCTTCGCTAAAATCGCGCACGGCGACGGTCAGTGATTTCAATGGACGTGACACCCGGCGTGCGAAGAGAAACAGCAGGAACAGCAACACGCCGTAGAGAATCACGGTCTGAGCAATGATCGATATCAAAGCTCCTGCACCAGCCGGACGCAGGCGCATCCAGCTATTGACCCATTCGCCGCTTTCCAGCTGAATCGAGACCCGCAAAATTTCCGGGGGCCGTCTGTGTTCGACACGTTCGCGCAACCGGCGCGGAATCGGCATTTGATCGATATCGACACGGCCGATTTCAATCGCCCGGACAGAAAAATCGATGTTTTCAAAGCCATTTACGAGACGGTTCTCATAGAGTCTCACGCGCGGATGAGATTCCATGTGAACTGCACTTTGAGTGTCTACACTCAATGGACCGCGCCGTCCTGGCCCACCGCGTGGCCCGCGCCGTGGTCGAACTGGCAACCCTGCGTCAAGCCGCTCCGACACCGTCACGACGCGCGCAACAACTGGGCCAGCCGCCTCAGCAAATCGCAACTGTTCACTCGCTCTGACGAGCAAAACAAAGTTGATCGCCTGCGCAATGAACAGCGCCAGGGCGACAATCAGCATCAACTGACCGAACAGGCTTTTGGGCCAGAACCGCATCACAATTTTGAGACGTCCGTCGCAAGAGTGTAGCCGCCGCCCCAGACTGTCTTGATCAGCTGGGGGGATTTCGGGTCGCGCTCGATCTTGCGACGGAGTCGGCTGACCTGATTGTCGATCGCGCGATCGAACGCTGCAGCCTCCCGTCCTTGCGTAAGGTCAAGCAGTTGATCACGCGAAAGGACTTGCTGTGGGTGGGTCACTAAGGCGAGAAGCAATTGATACTCGCCCGTCGACAGTGCGACCGCAACGCCATCTCTATCAACCAAAGTGCGCTCACCCGCTCTCAAAACCCAGTCGCCAAAGCCATAGCTTTGTTGATCGGGCGCGCGTTGATGGACGCCGGTCGCGCCGGACCGGCGGAGAATTACCTTGATGCGCGCGAGCAATTCGCGCGGTGAGAAGGGTTTTACCACATAATCATCGGCACCCATTTCGAGCCCCACGATCCGCTCGGTCTCCTCCGATTTCGCCGTCAACAAGATGACAGGGATTTCGCTCGTCGCACGGATATGCCGGGTCAGGCTTAACCCATCTTCGCCGGGCATCATGATATCGCTGATCACGCAGTCTATCGCATAGCCAGCAAGCGCCTTGCGCGCTGCGTCAGCGCCCGCGGCTTGCGACACGCGATAGCCATTCTTGCCGAGAAAACTCGCTAATGGCTCACGAATGCTGCGCTCATCTTCTACGAGCAAGAGATGGGGTTTTGATGTCATAGGGAGAGCATAGCGCGGCTCGACCCGCTAAGCGATATGGCGGGCAACCGGCCAGGGAAGCCACCGGTTACCCGCCAAACGCCGCGTGCCTCATATTGGGAGGGGCGAAGCACGCGGTAGGGGTTCGCTTGCCGGGCCCTTATCCGCCGTGCCGTGCGGCGCGATGCGCCTCGCGGGCAGCCCGACGTTCTTCGCGAGTGACGACGCCATCGCTATTCGCGTCCGCCCGATCAAACCGTTCGAAGGCCATCGCTGCGATCTCATCACGGGTTACCAGGCCATCGCCATTCGCATCCGGATTGGGGCGATTGGCACGTCGCTGGGCGCGCCGTTCGCGACGCTCAGCACGGGCCTGATCCCGCTCGGCCTGAGTGATCTGGCCATCACCATTCGCATCAAAGCGATCAAATCGTTCAAGAGCTCGCTCCGTCACTTCTTCGCGTGTGACCACACCATCGCCGTTGCTGTCCATTCGTTCCATGCGATTGCCGCGTCTACCATGGCGACCGTGGCGCCCGCGTCGCTCGGACCAGCGCGCACGCATCTGTTCACGGGCCGCAGAGCGTTCCGTTTCATCAATTGCGCCATCGCCATTCGCATCGGCACGCGCAAAGCGTGCGTCGATCTGCGCATTGACTTCGTCGCGAGTGAGGTTGCCATCGCCATCTGCGTCGCCGCGCATGCCACCAGGCTGCGCAATTGCGACACCAGCGACCACCAAGGCGGCGCTTGCTGAGATAATTGCTATTTTTTTCATCGGGTTATTCCTAACGCTATACTGTTCATCCGAAACGGGTTCTTCCCGCCACAGGTCATGGAATAACGGTCAAATGTCGCAGAGCTTTGCCAGTAGGGCGATAAAGTGTCGCAAATTGTCGCAAGATCATGATTGCATCAGGCTTGACCGGGCCTCGCACCTCGTCGACATCGCGCGCAATGCTCAGGGAATTTGACGAGAATAGCGGATCGCGATCCTCATCGGCCAATATGCGGCCGGCCGGGCGCCGTTCGGCACTTGGCTGGTTGCGCTTCATTTTATTGCTTGCCCTGCTTGCGATCGTTGTACGCAGCCTGATTATTGCACCGTTCAACATTCCATCCCGGTCAATGACACCGACTTTACTCACCGGTGACTATCTGTTCGTTGCCAAATGGCCCTATGGCTATTCAAGATACAGCCTTCCCTTTGGGGCCGATCTCTTCGATGGCCGGATCGGCAATGGCCGTCCCGAGCGCGGTGACATCATCGTCTTTCGCTCCCCAGCCGCCGCGGACACCGCCTATATCAAACGCGTGATCGGCATACCGGGTGATAGCGTCCGAATGATTGCCGGAGAATTGCAGCTCAACGGCGAAATGATCCCACGCGAAGCTCTCGAGGATTTCCGGGAACCGATCGAGAATGTAAAGGACTGTCCAACAGGCCCAGGCAGTAACGGCCGAACGGAACAGGATGAAGATGGCACAATATTTTGCCTGACGCCGCAATATCGCGAAACATTGCCCGGCGGTCACAGCTATTCGGTACTTGATGCCGGTGACAGTACGGCAGATACGACCCAAGAGTTTCGGATACCCGATGGCCATTATTTCCTGATGGGTGATGATCGGGATCGCAGCGCTGACAGTCGCTTCCCAGCAGAACCTGATGGCGGCATCGGCCTTGTTCCGGAAGAGTATATTGTCGGGCGCGCGCTGGTCATTTTCTGGTCAACCGACGGCTCTGCGCGCTGGATCAATCCGCTCAGTTGGTTCTCGGCCACACGTGGCGATCGAATTGGCCGCGGCTTGTGAACGTCGATAATGCGTTGGCGCTCGTGCCTCGGTACGGCTAAGGACCCCGGCGATGACTGACATTCACTTAACCACTGCTTGGCTTGTTGAAACGCTGAGGCATGAACCAAATGACATGGCGATCTTTGAGCGCGCCCTAAACCATCCGAGCATGGATGGCCCAAATTATCAGCGGCTCGAGTTTCTCGGTGATCGTGTCCTTGGGCTTGTCGTTTCAACTTGGCTCTATGAGCGCCATGACACAGATCCTGAGGGTATGCTCAATAGCAGACTCGCATCACTTGTTTCCCGTCCTACCTGCGCCGCCGTCGCTCGCGAACTGGGTGTGGCCCCGCATATCCGGCTCGGCAAGCAAGCACGCGACGATGGGAGTGCTGACAGCGACAATGTGCTCGGCGATGTAATGGAGGCGTTGATCGGCGCGCTGTATCGCGACGGCGGCTTCGATGCGGTTCGGTCCTTTGTGTATCGCGTTTGGGAGAGCAGGCTCGAAGAAATGGATCGCGCGCCGCAGCATCCAAAGAGCGCATTGCAGGAATGGGCTGCCGCCAATCGCTGCAAGCCACCGGTCTACTCCGTCACTAACCGGTCCGGCCCTGCGCATAACCCGCACTTCACGGTGCGAGCAGAGATACCCAATCGCGACGCCGCTGAGGCCGAAGGGTCGTCGAAACAAGAGGCAGAGAAAGCCGCGGCCCAAGCGCTGCTGGAGAAGCTGCAATGACGGACTCGGCCCAACGTTGCGGTTTCGTAGCGGTAGTCGGCGCACCCAACGCCGGTAAGTCGACACTCGTCAATGCGCTGGTCGGCCAGAAAGTCGCAATTACGAGCCCCAAGGCCCAAACGACGCGCACGCGTCTGATGGGAATTGCGATCGCAGACCAGACTCAGATCGTCTTGATCGATACACCGGGAATCTTCGCGCCAAAGCGCAGGCTCGATCGAGCGATGGTGGCGGCTGCGTGGGGCGGCGCCGAAGGCGCTGATCTGATTGCATTGATCATCGATGCCAAGGCAGGCGTAAAAGGCGGGATCGAGGCCATGGTGGAGACGTTGCGCAAACGCCCAGAACCAAAGCTGCTGATCCTCAACAAGGTCGATATTGCGAAGAAGGACGAACTGCTGCGCCTGGCCGCTGGACTAAATGCTCTGCTGGAACCCCAGGACACCTTCTTCATTTCGGCGACAACCGGAGATGGCGTGGCAGAACTCAAATCCGCGCTAGTGGATGCGATGCCCGTAGGGACATGGCATTTTCCCGAAGACCAGGTCTCCGATGCCAGTCAAAGACTGCTCGCCGCAGAAGTGACGCGCGAGCAACTCTATCATCAACTGCGCAATGAACTGCCCTATGCGAGCGCTATCGACACCGAAAGCTATAGCGAACGCAAAGACGGCTCGATCGAAATTCGCCAGCAAATCCTCGTTGCGCGGCCGACTCAGAAAGCCATTGTCCTTGGCAAGGGCGGCAGTCGCATCAAAGAGATTGGCTCGGCGGCGCGCGCAGAACTCGCCGATCTATTGGGCTGCAAGGTCCATCTATTCCTGCACGTAAAAGTAAAACCGGATTGGGAAGAGGATCAGAGCCTTTATCGCGATATCGGGCTCGACTGGGTAGAGTAGATCAACCCAGCAGTCCTTCGACCCATAGCGGCACTAACTCACCGGCTTTTCCCATCCGGCTTTCATGAAAGAAAATGCTGCCCTCGCTTGGATCGAGGTTCATCTCGAGCGTATGGGCGCCTGAATAGCGCGCTGTCTGGACAAAGCCGGCAGCCGGATAGACCGCTCCCGAGGTTCCGATCGAGACAAACAGATCGCAGGTCGCGAGCGCTGCATCGATCCGGTCCATCTTGTAAGGCATCTCACCAAACCAAACGATATCCGGGCGAACCTTGCCCTGCTCTCCGCAGGACAGACAGGCTGGGCGATTTGCCATCTTACCGCTGAACGGAAAGCGATCGCCGCATGCCATGCACCAGCCGGATTTCAGTTCGCCGTGCATATGCAGCAGCCGCCTGGCCCCTCCCCGCTCATGCAGATCATCGACATTTTGGGTCACGATCAGCAATTCACCTGACCATTCCCGATCGAGCCGCCCCAGCGCTTCGTGCGCGGGATTGGGCTCAACGGTTCCGAGTTTTGCGCGGCGCTGATCGTAAAAATCGAGCACCAGATCCGGGTTGCGCGCATAGGCTTCGGGGGTTGCGACATCTTCTACGCGCTGTCCCTCCCAAAGGCCGTCCGGCCCTCTAAACGTTGGCACACCACTTTCGGCCGAGATCCCAGCACCGGTAAGAACAACTATGTTACGGATATCACTCATGATTTGATCATAGTCCGAATTGGTGCAACTCACTAGGTGTCTAAACGCCAATTTAACCGTCTTCCCTTAGCCTGAATGGCGATATGGGGGGGGCATTAATCCATTCTGGTCGTCGCTCCGCGTCGACTTTTGCGTCGCTTGCGATGCTGCCGGCGCTCGTCCTCCTTACGCTTGGCTTCGAACTGGCACTTGCCGAACGCAAATTTGCACTTTTTGGCGGTGGTTTTGGTCAGTCTCAAACGCTGGACTCCGGCCTTGAAACTGTCGCCTTCCTGCTGGCCCTGGTGTTTTGCCAGGGGCTCCTCTTCTATCTAATCTATCGCGTCTTTCGGCGGATCCATGGCAGCCGCGCCAACCGACCCACTTTCTTCTTCAATTTCGCCTTCTTCCTCCTGCTAATCTGGTGCGGCGCCATCGTCGCCAAATATCAGGCGCTCAGCTATTTCAGTGATGCAGTAAGCTTCCAGATCGTTCGCAATCTCGGCGGTGGCAGCCTTCTAGACGCCATGCTCTACGCAGTCAGCGAGGCGGGTCTCATGCTGATCGTTGGCCTGGGTGCCATCATTGCGTGGTTCATCCTGCGATCGATAGTTGTACGCCTGTCGCGCGGACGAATGATTGCTCCGGACCATATACGTCTGGCCCCGCGCAACCTCATTGCCGCTATCGGCCTTGCACCGGTCTTGCTCTTTTCCATGAACCAGATCGATGACAGCCGCGCAGCGCTAGCCCGATTCAACAGCATATATGTTATGTCGACGGTCCTGCATCAGCTGACTGACTTCGATCGCGACGGATGGAGCTGGTACTCCAATCCGATTGATCTCCAGCCGTTCAATTCTGCCCGCCATCCCTATGCGCTCGACATCCCGGGAAACGGGATCGATGAGGACGGTTTCGGAGGAGATCTGGTCGCCGCCTCGCCTGCTCCACCTTTTGTCGCGACAATTGCGGAACCCCGGCCCCATGTGATCTTGATCGTGATGGAAAGTATGCGCAGTGACGTACTCGGCATGCGGATCGACGGTCGTCCGGTCGCCCCGTTGATGGAGCGGATTGCGAATGAAGGCAGCTTTGCGCGCACCGCATACAGCCATGTCGGTTTTACCACCGCTTCGTTGAAGTCTATGTTCACTGGCTGGGTCGAACCGCCATCCGGTGTCCGGTCGATGATCGATGACTTTCTCGATAATGGCTATCAGGTCGGTGTTTTCTCCGGCCAGGCGGAAGACTTCGGCGATACCGCCGATGTCACCGGGATGCGGCGGGGCAGGTTCTTTATCGACGCCGAAGATCTGCGCGAAGAGCGTGCCTTCAGCTTCGCCGCGCAGGGTTCGCTTTACGTTGATGGACGGATCGTGTTGCGCGAGTTCGATGAACGCATGAGCGACCCGGCGGAGTGGAGTGATCCGCAGTTCCTCTATTTCAACTTCCAGTCCGCCCATTTTCCCTATTGGGCACCGGGAACGGATTTGATCCTGACGGACGATCCGATCGCCCGCGAAGATATCAGCCTTGCCAATCGCGATGATGTAGCTCGCACTTACTGGAACTCCATCGCCTATAATGATCGGTTGCTGGGTGAGCTTATCGAGCGCCTCGAGCGACTTGGTGTCTATGAGAACAGCCTGATCGTCATCACTGCCGATCACGGCGAATCCCTTTTCGATGACGGGTTCCTGGGTCATGGTCATATGCTCAATCGTCAACAGACGGAAATCCCGCTCATCGTCAATCGACCCGGCCTCGATCTGTCAGGCCCGATCGGCCTGGCTGATATGCGGCGCATCATTTTGAATGCCGCTGGTGCGTCTGTGCCGCAACATCGCGCAGCCGGTGTCTTTCAGTTCCTCGGCAGTCTGGAACGCCCGGGCGCGATCGGGCGGATTGGCGAAGATGGGCAATGGACCGTGTTCGATCTAGGTGACGAAACGGTGCAGATCGGCACCGGTGCTCCCATGCGCTATCACGACCTTCCAGCGGACGCAGCAGAACGCCGGTTGGTTGATAGGTTAATCGACCAATGGGCCCATGCGCGCCTTGCCGCACGATCGGCCGACCCATCCTAACACCATAGTCACTCGGCAAATCGGCCATGGCTATCCGGCGGCCAGATGGTAGATAAAGGGAAGGCTTGCAGCTATCTGCGCAGCACGACGCTTGAGACGGGGTGGCATGACGAAGATTGGTATAGTTGGCAGCAAGGGGCGGATGGGCCTCGCGATTGCGGCATTGCTCGACGCTAGCGGCTCCCATGCGGGCGGTGTTGATGCGGGCGGTGATGTCACAGCACTAGCGGAAGGCAGCGACGTGCTGGTCGATTTCTCGGCCCCCGACGCACTATCCGGAACACTCGCCGCCGCAATGAAAACCGAAACGCCAATCGTCATCGGAACGACCGGTCTCGACACCTCGCACCACGCCCAGATCGATGAGGCAGCCCGAAAGATCGCAATACTCCAGGCTGGCAATACTTCGCTTGGCGTCAATCTGCTGGCGCAACTGGTTCGCGATGCCGCAACCAAACTCGGTCCCGATTGGGATATCGAGATTGTCGAAATGCATCATCGTCACAAGGTCGATGCGCCATCCGGCACGGCATTGCTGCTCGGCGAAGCCGCAGCTGCCGGTCGAAAGACAGACCTTGCGACGGCATCAGAACCCGCCCGCCATGGCACGGATTGCGCACGCGCCGAAGGCGCGATCGGCTTTACCTCGCTGCGTGGCGGATCGGTAGCCGGCGATCACCAAGTCATCTTCGCCGCCGAGGGTGAACGGATCGAACTTGGCCATCGCGCCGAGAACCGGGAGATTTTCGCCCGTGGCGCGATCAAGGCCGCCCTCTGGCTCTCCGACATGCCGGCCGGTCGCTATGTCATGACCGACATGTTGGGGCTTTAGTTGAAAAAGGCCGATATCTACGAATTCTACGCCCGGCTCGCCGAAGATATTCCCGAGCCACGGACCGAGCTCAACTACACCAATTCCTACACCCTGCTCGTCGCTGTCGCGCTGTCGGCCCAGGCCACCGATGTCGGCGTGAACAAGGCCACCAAGGCACTTTTCGAGCAGGTCACAACGCCACAAGAGATGCTCGATCTCGGCGAAGCCGCGCTCAAGGAGCACATCAAGACAGTCGGCCTGTTCAATACCAAGGCGAAGAATGTGATTCTCGCTGCCCAACGCCTCGTCGACAACCATGATGGCGAAGTGCCGTCCGATCGCGACGCGCTCGAAGCGTTGCCCGGTGTCGGCCGCAAGACCGCCAATGTCGTCCTCAACGAAGCCTTTGGGATCCCGACCATTGCCGTCGACACCCATATTTTTCGCGTCTCCAACCGGACCGGTCTCGCTCCTGGCAAAACACCGCTCGCGGTCGAGAAGAAGCTCGAAAAAGCAACGCCGGAAGATTTCAAACAGCACGCCCATCATTGGCTGATCCTGCATGGGCGCTATCTCTGCAAGGCACGGACACCCGAATGTTGGCGCTGTTCGGTGACCGACTTCTGCCGCTACAAGCCCAAGACATCAGAGCCTAGGGGAAAGCGCAAAACTGCTTAAACCACCGTTCATCTTGGTTTCGCTATGCAAATATTTCAAGGAGACCGCCATGCGCATTTCATTTCTTTCCTTATCGACAGCCGGTGCCGCTGCTGCAATTGCCGCGCTCGCGCTGCCCACCGCCATTTCCGCCGAAGACGAAGTACCGCGCTGGCAACAAGCGCGCGCCGTTGGCGAAGCGGAAAGCTGCATCTCGATCCCGCGGATCCGTAGCACGCGAGTGCATGACGATCGCACCATCGATTTCCGGATGTCGGGTAACACCATATATCGCAACACATTGCCAAACCGGTGCAGCGGCCTGGCGCGGGAAGAAGCCTTTGGCTACCAGACCTCGCTCAGTCGGCTCTGTTCATCCGATATCATCACGGTGATCCAGAGCGGCAGCGCCCGCGTCAACGGGCCGAGTTGCGGCCTGGGCCAATTCCAGGAGATCGAGTTTCCCGAAGAGGAATAGCTGCTGCGGGGCCGCACAAAAACAGGCTAGCGAGCGCACACGCTTCCTGCTAGGCGCTCTCGGCACGCACCCGTAGCTCAGCTGGATAGAGCGCTGCCCTCCGAAGGCAGAGGCCACAGGTTCGAATCCTGTCGGGTGCGCCATTCCCAAATTCGTGACGCGATCAATCTCCCTTCCGGATTTGCCGATTTAGTTGACACTGGTTGACACAGGCCGGGGCAAGGCTGCGTCCTATTGGACACATTGGATCCGGCTCTGTGGCCAATAGGACACCAAAACCGGACCTTCAGCGGCCACACCATCAATGTGAAACCGGGTCGCGCGTGAATTGGGCGGACTGGATTGTTCGGTCATGCGAACCAGAATACCGCATTTGACCCGCTGTAGGGCAGACCATAGCTGGCATGGCGCGTTATCCTGCATCCGAATTCACAACACTCAACGATAGGTCCCTATTACGAATAGGCCGACAGCCAATATGGCAAGGAAGGTGGTGAGCGCCGCTAGCCAGGGCAATTTGTGTTTCGGAGGCGCAGGTCGCGGCGGTGCCTTCCAATCCGCTTTCTCCCAGTCAAAATCTTTCCAGCTGAGGCGGCCACCAACCTTGTTTCTCCGTCGCTTCAGCCAATCAAATATCATAGACGGGAGTTTGAATATTGAACCGATTGCTCGTCAAGAAATATCCTGCGCATAATGACATTCAGGAAAGGGATACGCGATGAAACAAATTACACCACCCAAGGCGATCCTCGTTGCGGCATGCGCGCTCGCCATCGGCGCCCCCGCTACTGCCCAAACCGAGGGCGCGTCGGAACCCGCCATGGAACGCGTCACTGGTATCGGCGGTTTCTTTTTCCGCGCTGAGGCACCGGCCGCGCTTGCCGCCTGGTATCTCGAAAATCTCGGTATCGACCTGACGCCGCAAAGCTATGACACCGAGCCGTGGCAACAGGAAGCGGGGCCGACTGTATTCGCGCCGTTCGGCCAGGCCACCGAATATTTCGGGCGGCCCGAGCAGATGTGGATGATCAATTTCCGGGTCAATGATCTCGACGCCATGGCTGCCCAGCTGCACGCGAACGGGATTGAGGTGGAGGTAGAGGCCGAAACCTATCCCAATGGCCGCTTTGCGCGCCTTGCCGATCCCGAAGGCAATCCAATCCAGCTCTGGGAACCGGCAACACCCGAATAACTGGGCCCCAACCCGCTTGACGCCGCCAGCCCCTTTCCCGATGCTTTCCCGCGAGCAGTCGCCATGCGCGACTCCGACTGCACCAAAGGGGATCTAAGGGGATGAAGACACGCGCTGCCGTCGCATTCGAGGCCAAGCAACCGCTGGAGATTGTGGAGCTCGATCTGGAGGGCCCCAAAGCGGGCGAAGTATTGGTTGAATTGAAAGCAACCGGCATCTGCCACACGGATGCCTATACGCTGGACGGGTTTGACAGCGAGGGGATCTTTCCCTCGATCCTCGGCCATGAAGGCGCTGGCATTGTCCGCGAAGTCGGTGCGGGCGTGACGTCTGTCGCGCCGGACGATCATGTGATCCCGGCCTATATTCCCGAATGCCGCCAGTGCAAAAGCTGCCTTAGCCAGAAAACCAACCTGTGCACCGCCATCCGCGATACGCAGGGTCAGGGCGTGATGCCGGACGGCACCAGCCGCTTTTCGTACAAGGGCGAAACGATCTATCACTATATGGGCTGCTCGACCTTTTCGAATTTTACGGTGTTGCCGGAGATCGCGGTTGCGAAAATCCGTGAGGACGCGCCGTTTGAGACCAGCTGCTATGTCGGCTGCGGTGTAACGACCGGCGTCGGCGCGGTGATCAACACCGCCGATGTGGAGGCTGGCGCGAATGTTATCGTGTTCGGACTGGGCGGTATTGGATTGAACGTGATCCAGGGTGCCAAGATGGTCGGTGCCTCGAAAATCATCGGCGTCGACATCAATTCGGACCGCGAAGAATGGGGCCGCAAGTTCGGGATGACCGACTTTGTGAACCCGAAAGACGTATCCGGCGATCTGGTCGCGCATCTGGTTGAACAAACCGGCGGCGGCGCGGACTATACCTTCGACTGCACCGGAAATACCGACGTGATGCGCACCGCGCTTGAGGCCTGCCATCGCGGCTGGGGCGAGAGCGTGATCATTGGCGTGGCAGAGGCCGGCAAGGAAATTGCCACGCGTCCGTTCCAGCTGGTTACCGGGCGTGTCTGGAAAGGCACGGCTTTTGGCGGGGCGCGCGGGCGCACCGATATTCCCAAGATTGTCGACTGGTATATGAACGGCAAGATCGCGATCGACCCGATGATCACGCATCGTCTGCCGCTTGAAGATATCAATAAAGGTTTTGACATGATGCACGCTGGCGAGAGCATTCGCAGCGTCGTTATCTACTAGATTTCCAACAGTTCAACCAAAGGAGATACATGCATGTTTTCGCATATTATGGTCGGCACCAATGATGTCGATAAGGCCAAGGCTTTCTACAGCGCCGTACTCGGGACGCTGGGTGCGGGCGACCCGATGGTCAATGTGAACTCGGACGGCCAGACCCGGCTGTTCTGGATCCATAATGGCGGTGTATTCGGCGTCAGCGAGCCGATTGATGGCCAGCCGGCCTGCCACGCCAATGGCGCGACAATCGGTTTTGCCTGTGACTCGCTTGAACAGGTCACTGCATTCCATGATGCCGGCGTCGCCAATGGTGGCACCTCGATCGAAGATCCGCCTGGCCTGCGGGAATCGGAAATGGGCAATATGAACCTGTCCTATGTCCGCGATCCCGATGGCAACAAACTGTGCGCCATGCATCGCGCTGGCTAGCAGATGACGGATTTGAGGACGGACTGTCGCGCTTTGCTATGAGCTGGCAGTCCGTCCCTCATCCGATCCATGATGCCGCCGATGGCACGCATTTCTTCATGCGCGCAGAGGAATGGCCATTTGCGCAAGGCAAGGCAGGGCCAATCCGTTTTTGGGTCGATGCACAGCTTCCGCCCGACCTCAGACCGCCGATCAACTTGATCCGCTATCTGCTTGTAGTAAATCGCGAATCAGCTGATATGCGAGTCGAGCACAGGATCGACTATGCCGACGAACGCGAGATCCTGACCCGCCATGACTGGAGCGATGCGCCGCGCGATTTCTCCGAATTTGCCGATCCAGATGCACGTGCAGCGATCCACGCCTATGTTTTCGTGCCGCCGGCTTGAGAGGCTGGCAATTCGCTGTCGATGAGCTAGCATCAGACGCAACCATATCATCCCCGATACCTGAAAGGCCCGCCAACCATGACCTATGATTTCGATGCCTGGCGCGCCCGGTCTCCCTATTATGACGAAACCCATGACGCGCTGGCGGAAAGCGTGCGCACCTTCGTCACGCGGGAGATCGAGCCCAATATCGATCAATGGGAAGCCGATCGCGAATTGCCGCGCGATCTGCACAGGAAAGCCGCCGAAGCCGGCATATTAGGCCTCAACTATCCCGAAGAATATGGCGGCCATTCCGAAGGCTTTGATATTTTCCACGGCATGGTGGTGAGCAATGAGCTGGCCCGGGTCGGCGCTGGCGGCCTGGGCGCATCGCTGATGACCCACGGGATCGGCCTGCCCCCGATCCTCGCGCTTGGCACCGAAGAGATGAAGCAGGCGATCGCGCCGCCCGTCCTCGCCGGGGACAAGATCATCGCGCTTGGCATTACCGAACCATCCGGCGGATCCGACGTTGCGAACCTCAAGACCCGTGCCGTGCGCGATGGCGATGATTATGTCGTCAACGGCCAGAAGATGTTCATCACCTCGGGCATGCGCTGCGACTATATGACGACTGCCGTGCGCACCGGCGGCGAAGGGGCCGGCGGCGTCTCCCTGCTGCTGATCGAAATGGACCGTGAAGGCGTGGAGCGCACACCACTCGAGAAGATGGGCTGGCATTGTTCGGACACCGCGGCGATCTATTTTGACGATGTCAGGGTGCCCGCGGCGAACCTGATCGGCGGCGAAAATAGCGGCTTCATGGGTATCATGCGCAATTTCAACCGCGAGCGGCTGGGCATGGCGATGAGCTGCTGCTCCTTTGCCCGCGTATGCCTGATCGAGGCAGCGGACTGGGCGCGGGAACGCAAGACATTCGGCAAACCATTGGCCGGACACCAGGTCATCCGCGTCAAGCTGGCCGATATGGCGCGGCGGATTGGTACGACCCAGGCCTGGGTCGATCAATGCGCTTGGGCGGAGAGCAAGGGCGTTGGGCAGCCGGCGGACTTTGCCATGCTCAAGGTCCAGGCGACCGAGATGCTCGAGCGCGTCGCGCGCGATGCCGCCCAGATATTGGGCGGTGCGTCCTATCTGCAGGGATCGAAGGTCGAGCGCATTTATCGCGAGGTCCGGGTCAATGCGATCGGTGGCGGGTCGGAGGAAATCATGCTCGATCTCGCCGGGCGCCAGCTGTTCAGCCGCTAGGCAACTGGCACCAATCGCCTTCAATCGCCTGTACCCGCGCCCATCTTATTCCGGCGCGCGCGAGACCCTATATGGTCGGTATGGCCGACCCCGCATCCTCGCCTGACGGAACGTCCGTTACGACCATCTGGTTCGACGGCGCCTGTCCGCTATGCACGCGCGAAATTGCGTGGATGCGCAGGCTGGATCGCCGGGGCCGATTGCATTTTGTCGATGTGTCGGACGAACAGACGGCCTGCCCGGGTAATCGCGCCGAGCTACTCGCGCGCTTCCATGCCGAGGAAGATGGGGAGATTGTTTCGGGTGCGGCAGCCTTTGCCGCCATGTGGCGCCAGATCCCTCTGCTCCGCCCGCTCGGCCTTGCCGCCCGCAACCGGATCAGCCTTGCGATATTGGAAGCCATGTATCGCGTTCACCTGAAGATCCGCCCAGCGTTGCAGCGGCTCGTGCGGAGAATTGATCAATCCGCATAATGCGATCGCCCAGCCGCAACAGCGGCCATTGTTAGGTGTTCGGCATGGGGCGTGCTATTCTGTGAACCGCAGAGATTGGTGAACGTAACTGGGAGTAGGACAATGGCGCCAATTGCAATTGCCTTTCTCCTTGGCTTGGCGGGAGCCAATACTGGCGCCGCTGATGCGTCATTCTACCAAGCTCAAGAGGCGCCGATTACAGCGGCCAGTGCCACCATTGAGCCGACGCTTACCGAAATCATTGCCATGCAGGTTGAGCGGTACCGCCGTATGACCGTGCCGGTCACCATCATGGGCGAAGGGCCCTTCAATTTCATGGTCGATACCGGTGCGCAGACCACGCTGTTATCGATTGGTCTTGCCGATCAATTGCAGCTGAACGACCGTGAGACCGCCACCCTTGTCGGCATGGCCAGCATGCGCACGGTTGAGACCACCACAGTGCCCGATTTCCACCTGGGCGATCGCCAACTCACGATCCGCACCGCGCCGCTGGTGGAAGATCCGGATTTCTTCGGCGACGCGGACGGCATTCTTGGCCTTGATACGCTGCAGGACCAACGCGTGCTGCTGGACTTTGGCGCCGGCGAGATGATCGTATCGGAATCCCTGCCGCGTGGCGGATCCAGAGGATATGACATAGTCGTCCGCGCGCGCGAACGGCTTGGACAGCTGATCATCCATCGCGCTGAGCTCGATGGTATTTCGGTAGATGTTATTATCGATACGGGCGCGCAAGTTTCGATCGGCAACCTCGCATTGGAACGTCGGCTAAACCGCAGACGGATGCTCGCGGACTCGATCCTGACCGATATCAATGGCGAGGAATTGCGCAGCGAAACGCGGGTAGCGCGCCGGTTGGAGCTGGGTAATGTCCGGCTCAGCGAAATTGCGATATCCTTCGCCGATTCACCGGTTTTTGATACCCTCGGCCTTTCTGACAGGCCGGCAATGATCCTCGGTATGAGCGAGCTGCGCCTGTTTGATCGCGTGGCAATCGATTTCCGCAGCCGCCGCGTGCTCTTCGATCTGCCAGAAAATGTGGGCATCAGCCGCGCCTTCTGAACCATCGCGGGCTGGAATTGATCATGCGTATGAAAAATCTTCTGTTGGGCATAACTGCATTGCTGTTAGCTGGCGCGATAGCAGCGCTCTGGTGGTTTGACTCGCATTTCGAAGAGCCTGATGCACAATGGGTAGAGTCCGTCGCCGGAGATGTTGAGGCGCGTTCGGTACTCGCCGTATTTGCGCATCCCGATGACGAACAGCTGGTAACAGGCCTGTTGATACGAGCCCGGGAACGCGATGATGCAATCACCCGCATTGTCACATTCACACGCGGCGAAGCTGGCACTCCAATGCCGCAGATCAGCAGACCTGAGGACCTGGGAACGATACGCCATGCTGAATTGCTGAAGAATGGCTATGCGCTGGGCGTCTCGGAACAGGGCGTCTTGGAATATCCCGATGGCGGCCTGGTCGACGCGGACTTCGAAGAATATGCCACGGTTTTGAGCGAGTATATTGTGCGCTGGCAACCCGATCTCGTCGTCACATTCTGGCCAGAGAGCGGCTATACCGGCCATGCCGATCATATGATGGTTGGCCGCGTGGCAACCGAGGTCGTTCGCAGGCTGCAGGCAGACGATCCGGAAACCGCGCCTCGGGCAATTGCCTATGTCCTGGCTCCTCGCCAGATGATGAGCCGCTTTGGCGGAGAGGTGGGTGCCCGGGTCGCAGCCAATCAGCCCGAGCCAACCCATGCCATGCCGGGTGAAGGATGGGCCAAGATCCGCGGTTGGGAAATCCATGCATCGCAAGCGGACTTTGTTCGCGAAGTTTACGGCTTCCCACCCTGGTTTCTCCATCGCATTCACGACAAGGAACATTATCGGGTCGAACAATTCTAACGGCCGCTACGCCTTCAGCGATCTGAGCATATGTATCAGCAAATCCTGAACCGCTGCGTTTGAGAGCTTGGTGGCATTGGCCGGGGAATGCGCTTTGTACAGATATTGCTCCGTCATCACGCTCACCATCGTGAGTACCGCCATCTGCCCGCGGGCCAGATCATCCTTGGTCGGATGATCGAAATCCTTTGCGAGCACCGCACCCAGACTATCCCCCAAAGCGTTGCGCCCCGAGCGCGTGATTTGCAGTTCCGGGTGCAGCCGGATGTAAAGATGCACGGTACGGATAAGGCCAGCATTTTGCGCGAATAACTTGGCCGTTCGGCGCACAATCATCTCAATGATCTCGTCTGAGGTTTCCAGCGAATAGTCTTCAAACCCGCGCGCCCAATTTTCAAACAGCTGACCATAAGCCGCAAAGACAAATGGCAGCACGCTCTCCTTCGTCTTGAAGCGTCGATAGAAAGTGCCGACGGCCATCTCCGCCTCCGCCATGATCTCAGCGATCGTCAGCTGATCAAAGGGCGTCGTCTCGATCAGCCTCAATGTCGCCTGGACAATGCGCGCCTGGGATTCGCGGCCCTTTTTATGGGTCGGTTCGATGATGTCAGGATGGCTCGGCAATGCTGCTCTCCCCGTGACCGGTTGACTTGTGAATATGTATTCATATATACGATGTGTATGCGAATATATATTCACAACAGGTGATCCAATGTCAACGCACAAACTGACCTTCGTCTTCGTCGCTCTATTCATTTTCCTCATCGCCTGGTCTATCGGCCTGGCGGCACCATTGATGGACTGGCTCAATCCATCCTCCGAAATGGAACGCTATCTGCTCAATAAGGGCGTGCTGACCCTCGTCTTCGCCGCGGTATTGTGGCGCATGCGCCTGTGCGCCTCGGTCGGCTTTACTTCGGGTACAGGCCTGTCGACTTATGTGATCGGCCTGCCGCTGATCGCGCTGGGGATATTGGCTTTTTTCGAGCCCGGTCGGGCCGCACTCACGGCCCCGGAAATCGCCGGATGGGCGGTTGTCGTTATCTTCGTTGCCTTTACCGAGGAAACGCTGTTTCGCGGTATCCTGTGGCAAGCGCTGAGCGCGAGCAATGTCTGGAAGCGCGCCTTTACCACCTCTTTCCTGTTTGGCCTGAGCCACAGCATCGCCGCGTTCGGCGTATTCGGCTGGTCGATGGCCGGCATCTACGGCCTCTCGGCGGCGGGTTTTGGAATGGTGTTCGCCGCGATGCGCGAGCGGGCGGGAACGATCTGGAGCGTAATCATCGTCCATGCCGTGTTCGACATGGCGGCGATCTCCGCATCGGGCGGCGTCGACGCCCTGCTCGAGCCGGAACTCGAAACCTATATCGGCTTTGCCCTGGCAGCGACCATCTTCACCGCATGGGGCAGCGCGGCGATCTACCTGATGCAACGGCGCGCGCGACGGGAACGAGCGCCAAGCGAAAGCGCCAACCACGGCGCGCAAACCGCTCCCAGCCAACAACCCTCATAACACCACCAACCAAGCCAAGGAGAAAGTCATGCCAGTTGAATATCTCGCCATGATGGTGCCGTTCGCAGGAATCTGTGCAGGCATGTCCATCGCCTTTTATGCGATATCGACCACGCATCGCCGCAAGATGATGGACAAACAAGCCGCCATTTCTACCGCCCAGGCCAAGCAAAATGCTGTCATGATACGTGATATGCAGACGCGAATTCAGGTGTTAGAGAAAATTGTCACCGATAGCGGCTTTGATCTGGCGCACAGGATCGAAGACCTGCGCGCGCACCCCAATGGCAACACGGCCAACCCGCAACAACTACCGGCTGCCGAACTACGGTAGGATTCGGATTTGCGAGGCGCACAGGCAACAGCCTGACCACGCTCATCGCATAGCTACAGCAAACTCATATTGCAGGAGATCTTTGAAATACCAGACCAAGTCTGGTGCCAGAAGAGGACTCTAAACTAGCCCTTATCTATCTAATATTTCACAGTAGTTATTTTGCCGTCCGACAAAATGCCCCCAAATATGCCCCAACAAGTGGCATTCGCCTATCCGCACTGATACGTCAGTGCGCTCTAAACGGCGCAAACTCTTCGAAACCTATCCTGCTCATATTCTGGGCGATTCCATAGACTGCTCTCATTGATCTTTTACTTTTCGAAGTGCCAAGCCATTGATAGGCAGACCCATCACTCCCAAAAAAATGGAAACCGGCGCGCCCTTGCGTTGTCTTAGCTCTGACGGTTTGCGAAGACTCTTCGGCATCGAAGTCAATCGATAAAAGATCGGAATAAGCTGACGAACTCAACGCGAAAATTTGATACTCAATCTCGCCGGCAACCTGCACCGGAACAACAAATACTGGTTGGTTCTCAACTTTCGACACCGCTTCCAATCGCGCAAATATAAACGGCGAAGTTTTTGGCCGCCTAACCGTATCGCAAACAGCTTGCAGACAAATCAGTATACCCGCACCTTTCGGCATTCGTATAATTGTGCCGGTTGTTAGGTTTGGACCGTAATCCTCACATCTTACGCGATGGCCGCGCGGCTGGAAACTCAACTGCGACTGTGAAGCAAACCTTGCGAGTTGTGCATTGGATTTCTGCAAATCCGCCTCAAACAAGGTCGAGATTCCTTTTCCGACTCCCTTTTTTTTAAACCCCTGGATTGCGTTTGCATGACCATTTTCCGAAAACCAATCCAAACCTTCTTGAATTAGAACTTTCGTTTGGTCAGGCGTAAATTCGACTTCGCCATTCGGGCTGTTCCCAGGAGTCTCAAAAGTGAGTGTCTTATCCTGACCGTTGAATTTGGTCTCAATGCTTCGTCCGATCGCGGACTTATCCAAAAAGGGTGAAATACTCTTTCTGATAACAGCCTTTTTTATCTCGCTTAGAACGAGGTCAATTCCGTAGTCTTCGGCTTCGGTCGGATTGTCTATGGTTGCCCTGTGGTGGAAGTATGGCCCATCCATGTTTCGATCAAAAACTTGCAGAACGTGATGTGTAACATCTCTGACTGACGCAATTGTGGCCATTGCCACGTTTCCGAGTAATCCCTCGGACAGGTTAGAAAACTCAACTAACAGTCGATCGGGCAGATCTTTTTCGCCAACTTCAAATCTTTTTTGAACCGGCATAATCGGCCGGATTCCGTCCGTCTTCAGAAGACAAACAATTCTCAATCGGGTGAGGCCATCCGGTGACTCGCCTGTCACACACTCGATCGTGCGGGAAAACTCTCTATGGAGCTTCTCCCGAAGCGTTTCCTGTATTTGTCTGAGTATGGAAGCTCTACTTCTCAGAGATGTGTAGATTGATATTAGCCTCAATCGGCCATTTCTCCGAATATCTGAACGAACAATTTTTGTAATCAGCTTTTTTGCAAGATCACCGCCGTCACTCTCAACGTCCCAATCAAGAGAGACTATATCAGCGTTTTCTGCTGCCCTAACTATCCGCTTAATAGAATTGTCGTCAGCTTTAATTCTCAAAACTGAGCAGATAATTCCCAGGTCCAAAGACCTTTCGATTAGTTTCTTTGCATTCAGCCTATTGCCAACTGGCGCGATCGCTGTTGGCGGGGAGGGAGACTGGGGTAACGCTGGACGGGACGCCCCTCGCGCCGGCGCAACCATAGGCGCGGCCGGTTCGGGTTTCTCTTCAACATCAGCTTGCAAGGCCTCATCATCGATCACCAGCATCGTTTGAGCAAACAGACCTGCCGCATTCCTACGATCATCAGCGAAATTGGTTGGCCCCGACAAAACGCCCCCCTAGCCTTTAGACTTAGTAATTAGGAATTTGGCCCCCTTGATCGTGCGATCATTATCAAGAGCCAGCGTGTATCCTTGCTTCTCCAATACCGCCCGGGAAATATACAATCCCATGCCTCTTCCTGAAGGCTTTCTCGTGAAACTCAGCTCGAATATATTCTCGCGATCGCGAAGTTCTACGCCTGGCCCATTGTCGTGAACGATGAATGATCCGTTCTTGTAGTCGAGCTGTATTTCTCTTTTTTTGTCTTTTTTGCCACTCAACCAATAGATTGCGTTGTCGATCAGATTCACGAAAACCGGATACATTGTCGACGGATACTCGTGCACCTTTGCTTTGTTAAAAGCAGCCGTCGCACGCAGACGAACCTCATGCCGTTTGAAGCGGACCTCAAACAGATCTTCGAGAAAATCTGAAATGTTCTTCCCGGTAATGTCCACCCTGTTCTGATAAATTCGACGGTCAAGGGGAGTGAACAATGACAAGTAGCCATCCAGATGGTCAAAGCTGACGCGCATCTCTTGGTAAAGTGGTGCGAAATCCGGATTTATTTCGGCCCACTTGTTAAGCCGTCGAAATCCATTCCTAAGAGACCCCACGGTTTTTTCGAACTCATGATTGATGGTGTTTATTGCCAAACCAATCTGGGCAAGTTCAAGGTTTCTGTCACTCTCTCGCCGAAGCTCTTCTACCTGAGATTCAAGGGCGTCGGTAAGTTCGATCGAACTATACCCCTCCTGCCAAGCCTGGCTAACCAGGGCTATCTGGTCTCGCAACCGAACCAAATTTGCTTGCTCAGCTTCAAATGCATCGGTCAACTTGTTTTCATACTCACCTCGAATCTTGGAGAATTTTTCTTCTTCCAGGTCCTTCGAATCTAAGTCCGATAAATCTTCGATTATCTGCTTTATTGTGGCATCAATCTCCGAAAAGCTCTTCCGTGCAATAGTTCGCACTTTTGTGCTTATTTCTTCTATCGATCCCTCGGCTTCGGACTGCAGGGCACCTAGAAGTTCCTTAGACTGCCGACCTTCAAACTTGATTTTCTCTTCTAATCGAATCGCTGGCTGAAGAGGAATTTTAGTTTCTTCAACTTTTTGCGAAATAATCCGCTCTAGCTCTCGTTCACGAGGAGCTATTATCTCCTCCTCTACGTGCTGAAACTCTGCAAAGTAGGATGCCCATTCTCCTCGCATTTGTGCGCTTGTCACAAGGCCAGGAGGTTTCTCAATGGTGATTCTGGCTCGAATTGCTCCAACTTTCGCTAGCTGCTCTTTTTCCAGGCGAAGGAAGGAAAGCGCTTTCGTCTGCGGTGACGACTTCCTTCTTGATAAACTATCAAGCTTCGAGTTCGTTTCCGCCAACAAATCGTCCATCTCTTTCGTCAGCAAATTCGCGTCATGATTTTCAAAAAAGTCGTTCAATTGGCGAGTCAGTTTGGCCTTTCTTGCGTTACGTTTCTGTTCGCTCGCTTTTCTGATTTCATGGAGACGTTCGAACTCGGCTCTCCGACCAATGAAGCTCTCAGAAAACTGGCCTGATTGCCTAAAAAAATCTCCGGCGGTTTGAATGAAGAAGTTGATCAAAATCGAACGAAACTCTCGGAATGCGAGATTTTCTCTGAATCCTTCGCGGCCCGCTTTCTCCATCAAATGTGGATTCTGAGCGCCCGTCAGATCTATGGCCCCCATAATTCGTCGATAAGAATAGATGTAGTAAGCGGCACCCTGTGAACGTCTTTGTTCAATGTGCAGGAAGTCGTAATCAGAATCGCCGTAGGGCTGAACTCTGATTCCATCCCGGTAGATGTAAAGACCACCAATACGTTCCAACTTCTTTTGAATTTGAACATACTCGTCCGGCGGGACTAACGAATTTCGTGCTTGGCCTTGAAGATACGCAAATGAAAAATTGAATGGTCCACACTGCGTACGCCGTCCTTTTGAATCGGACCAGTTTAATACGTATGGTTCAGGCTCAGTTTGGTAGATCGCTACCTCACCCTGGAACTGCCCATACTCGTCGAACCTCCCAGTGAAATGGTGGTCGACCATCTCATATTCATCCGGTGTGAAGAAAGCTTTATTGCCGATTACCTCAATTGGATCACCTTCGTCTCTGTGATCGCGAACGCGAGTTTCGATCACCGGTTTGGCATGACCCGGCGACATTGTGTTTGTGAATCCAATTAGACTTCTTTGAAATCGAGTAACGCCGTTCTCCTCATCATCGAGATCGCTCTCGATTATGTCATCGGCCGGGCGAATGAAAAAGTGAGTCCCGCAGCCTTTACCAGTCAAATTTGGATCGCCAAGAAATTCGAAATACGCGCTCGGATCGATGTCAAACGCATCCATTTCTTTTGCAATTTTCGCGATTTGACTCGCAAGGGACTTTTTCGACACTTCATTTAGCGCGTCTCGAGCTTCCCCGACCATCTCTAATACATCTTCTTTGGTCGGCAACGTTCCTCCTTTGATTTCTCGAACAGGAATCACGGCGTCTGAAATGTCCAATCCAGGTAATTCGAACCAGCCCCAATGCACGTATGCAACGACCGTTTTCTTATGGGGAACTCCTTTTACTCGAGCTCGTGTGATGACAAGAACCTGAGGTCCGATAAGAGCGATGGCAAGACGACCAATGCCTTTTTCCCCCAAGATGGGTCTTTTCTTTTTCTTTCCGTCCGAGGGAGGCGGCTTTAACTCTCCGCCTTTTAGCTTGCTGTCTGTTCCGAGTGTAAGCCAACGTTTCTCGAAATCCTCAACCGTCATTCCGAGACCATCATCTCTCAAGACAAACAGTCTATCTTCACGATAATAATCCACCTCGACGGTGTTGGCGTATGCGTCATGAGCATTCTTGAATAGCTCACTGATCGCTGTCGGTATGCCAGCAATTTGCTGACGACCCAGCATATCAACAGTTCTGGCGCTGACATTAAACTTGGCCATAGGTATCAGCCCAACCTTTCAGTTGAATGCTGCATACAAGTATCTCCAAGAACCTTAGCCAACCTAACAGGAACGGCATTGCCGATCTGTTGAGCCGTTTCGTTGGGCGTTCCGCAGAAGATGAAATCATCGTCGAAAGTTTGAAGCCGTGCTGCCTCCCGCACGCTAATCGCTCTGGCTTGAGTAGGGTGTCCAAATCTTCCATTCGACAAACTGATACAGCGTGTCGTCATAGCGGCTGCGGGTCGATCCTTGTGCAAACGACCATAGACATCTGTGTGGCCGCCATGGTTCTGGTGGCATCGAAGTTTCAAATCTTCAGGCCAGTCCAATCGCCCCCCACCTTCTGGTGTTGCGTCAATTCGTTTTAGGTTCAAATCTGAGAGATTCGCAGCTACATGATTTGGAATATCAGGATGTTTCTCGCCTGCCGCAATTGGGGGCAAGTCTCCAATCCAAGTCCAAACTTTCTCGTATTCTGGACAATCCCGCCCGGGGCCATGCGTTGGTTCCGGAATCGTGATTTCACCCATCAAACTTGCAACCATTACCAGCCGCCGACGCGACTGAGGCACGCCATAGTCTTGTGATCTAAGGATTTGAACATCAATCCGATAGGACAGCGAACGTAATAGCTTCAGAAATCGGCCCAGTGCGCCCTGATCTTTCCTAACTTTCTGTAGCCCAGGAACATTTTCGACCAAAATATATTCTGGACGAAAAGCCCTAACGAACCGGTGCAGTTCGTCGAGCAAGTTCTTACGCTTATCCCTAACCTTTTTGGCTGTGTTCTGCTTTGTGAATGGCTGACACGGCGCGCACGCGGCGAACATCAGCGGGACGGTTCGATCCCGCGGCAGCAATGGCACCAAGTCATAGTATTGGAACGTCTGAATATCGGCTTCAAAAAAGCAAGCTTCTGGAAAATTCCGCTCAAAAGTCCGGCCCGCTTCAGGATCAAAATCAATGCCAGCGACAATTGACATTCCGGCTTCTCGAAGGCCGGCACTGGTCCCTCCGCATCCACAAAAAAAGTCCACAACATCAATCATGCGGAAAGCCCAAACCGGTCATATGTTCGACCATCCTCACATTTTTGGTGCCGAAGAACAACCCGGGCTGCTCCGCGAAATCGAAAGGTATCACGCGTGTCCACTATAAGACCTAACGGATTGCGGTCTGGATGTTACACAGCAAGATCCGTGGCAGAGCCGCTGGGGTCAGGCTAGATTTCGTTCAATGGCGCGACTTAGCTCGTTTTCGCATTCGATACGCAATAACTCATGGCGAGCTTTGTGTCTGGCAAACGTGGTTCGCCACATGCCCTTTGGACGCTGCAGGGGGGCATCGTAGCCAACTCTGCTACCCAAACGACGTTGCAGCTTCTGGAGCTTCGTATACGGCCGGTAACAGGCACTCTCGCGCTGTGACTGGTATCCGAGTTGCCATGATGCTCGACTGGCAAATGTGGCGGCACCGACTGGACAATACAGCTTTTGGCAACGTAAGCCGTTGAGAGGACACTCTATCCACCATCGCCGACCACCGAAATGAGGCTCCGTAAAGACAAGACCAAAAACCTGACGGCGTTCGCGCCTGTCGCCAGTCGAGCGGTCCAAGAACGTGAACTGTAATGCTAAGTTGGAATCGTTGAGATCCCGCATGTCGCATTCAAAACGGATGCAAGCCAACTGCTCTCCATCGCTTTTCCATTGCAACGTTCCTGAGATGTATGAGCCAACCACAGCAAACCCACTCCGGCACAAATGGGCAATATCAATTGAATAGGCGTTCTCGGCGATAGGCCTTCCGACATGCCGTCCTGAACCAGTTCCTCCCACTTTCTTCCACCTCCTTTGCACGCAATAATTTTGGTGCTCGCCAGATCGCTACTAATACCGAATGCGGTCCAGTTCGTCCTAAACGCGACTGTTTCATCCATTTGAATCAAATGGCAGCAGATCGTCAGCTTACTGGATTTTGACCGCAGTCACATTTTCCTAAATCAATTGCGAGTTTGACGAGATTGAAGCAGTGACGATTGCTGAGGGCCAATGGCTTAGATGTATATGTGTCCTGAATAACTGGACCGACATTCTGGTAATTGCGCGTCTGACGTCCGGGAAAATCGGACCAGAATCACAAGATTCTTGATCGTTGTCCGGCATAATCGGACCGAACAGCCTGATATGCCGGACCGCAATCTATAGCGGCCTCCATCTAGCGAACTCGCGTGTAGGCGTTTGGTCATTCGTTCTCTCCCAGGTCAATGCCCATTCTGTAGCCCGACTAGTGCTAGGATCTTTCACATTGAAACCTCCCTGCTTGACTGCAGTTAGGAACCCTTTTTCAATAAGCTCTTTGAAGTAACGGCCGGCTGTATCTTTGTCAGAAATGTTGATTGCCACACATGCTTGCCGAACGCTCATAACTATACGCCCGTTGTTTCGGCCGTTATATTTTCTGATCACTTCGACCAGAAGCGCGCGGGGTCCAGCCTTAAGGCTCCGATATGCAGCGCTGTCCTGCACGGAATGAGGTAGGCGCGTGAATGTGCGTTTGTTGCGGCCTTTTCTGTTTGGCTTCCTGTTGTGATTTGTCACAAGATTTCCATCGCATTCGCGCTCAGCAAGCCTGCAGCGGTTCTACGCAAGGAAGCGAGCGAATAACCTAGCATGACCGGTTACTGCGCTGGTAAATTGTTGATCCATTGCTGGACATCGCATTCTGCAATTCGGGTCGACCGGCCAATCTTTCGAAAAGGCAATCGTCCGGCTTTGTTTTCGCGGTATGCGGTCGAACGCCCCACTCCGAAACGTTCGCAAAATTCGTTGATCGTGATGAACCTATTCATTGGTGCCTCCATGATTGTGGATGCAACCTGACTAAGCTCAACGTTCCCCGTTGCGCCAAGGGTATCCTAAAGGGTGGATTGCCCGAATTAAGTTCACCCTTACCTCTTCGATACGCTCCCGGCGCGCCTCCTTCAGCAACCCGGTAAGATTTGGCACTTTCTCGATCCGCAACGTGAGGCAGGCAATCCGGTTAAAAAAATTCGCCCATGGGCCCAGTCTTGGCTCACCATTTTCATCTGGCCAGTTATTGATCGTTGCCTCTCTTCCATAAGCTTTCTCGAAGATGAGCGCCAACTCGCGCGCAAAAGCTAACCGGCGCTTTCTCTTTTCGGCAGACCGCCAGCGAGGAGGATCATCCCGGTTGCAAAGAGCATCGGATGCTGCGCGCATATAGTCCTCCAGCTCAAGCATCCCGCACACCATTCTACGAAACTTTCGCCAGTCCGCAGATCCCGATGCAATCTCCTTACTACTTTCGACCCAGCAACCTTTCTTGACCGCATCCAATCGATCCAAAGCGTCAAACTCAATGCTCTTCGGCAATTCCGTGTCGAGTCGCTCGTCCTGATCATCATACCGGCTGTATTGGCGGAAAACGCTTTCGGCCCAGCTGCTCCGCGCGGCGAAAAGGGTCTTAGCATTTGCGATCGCATCGGCGATTGATTGAATTTCTCGCCTAACAGCATGTTGACCCGGATACTCGTCTATCTCTTCCTCGGTGCCAATCGAGCAAAAGAATGCCTTGCGAATAGATCCTGCTAGCCAGCGACTGCTACGCTCTGTCGGCAACTCAAAATCCCTAAGGGCGAATTCGACCGATTCCGGCGTAATATGCTGAAACCAATCGAGCTGATTGGAGAGCCAAGAAACATGATCCCCGGTTTCACTCAAACCCTATTCCCTTGCCGATCGAACGGAACAACCTCACCCCCCTCTTTCAGGCGACTCAGATAGTCACTCCACCATTGCAGCATCTGGACCCGCTCATCCCAATAGTTGCCACGACTATACGCGCCACGCACTGCATCGCTGTCTCCATGCGACAACGCGCGTTCTATGGCATCAGGATTCCACTTGCCGCTTTCATTCAGAAATGTTGACGCGGTCGCGCGAAAGCCGTGCGCTGTCACCTCGTCCTTCGTGAAACCCATGCGCCGCAATGCGGTATTGACCGTATTCTCACTCATAGGCCGATTGGGCGTGGAGAATGACGGAAAGACATACCTGCCGCCGCCAGATATCTTCTTCAGTTCGCCAAGCAAGGACAGCACCTGACTGGAAAGCGGGACGGCATGAGGGCGCCTTGCTTTCATCTTTCCTGCTGGAATGCGCCAGATAGCGGCATCCAAATCAATTTCCTCCCATTCGGCATGACGCAATTCTCCGGGACGCACAAAGACCTGAGGTGTTATTTGAAGGGCAAATTTCGTGATGGGGTGCCCATCATAATCATCAATCGCCCTAAGGAGAGCGCCGAGTTTTCCTGGAACAAGAACGGCAGCATAGTGCTTAGGCTTAGGCGTCACCAAAGCGCCACGGAGTGCAGCGGCCGGATCGTGCTGGCCGCGCCCTGTCCAGATGGCATAGCGGAACACCCTACTGGCAAAGCCACGACATTTCTTAGCAGTTTCATAGGTGCCCTTGGCTTCTAGCCTGCGCAATGCGGCAAGAAGCATCTGCGGATCGACATCCGCAATCGGTATCTTGCCAATCGCCGGCGACAGCAGCCTCAAATGCCATCGTGCCTTTTCAATCGTGCGCCTTGCCCTGCCTTCGCTCACCATTTTCTTTTCGATAAATTCCAAAGCAATTGCTGCAAATGTGTTGGCAGCTTCAAATTGGGCGGTAGCCTTCAGCTTCTTGCGGTGAACCGACGGATCGATGCCTTCGTTCAATTGCCCTCTGGCTTCAGCAAGAAGCTCGCGAGCCTTGGCCAAACTGACCTCAGGCCAGGCTCCCAGTGCGAGCCGCTTCTCCTTGCCGGACACACGATATTTCCAGCGCCACAATTTGGAACCATTAGGAAAAACCTCGATATACAGCCCTCTACCATCGGCCCTCTTGAATGGCTTGTAGGCAGGTTTGAAGGCCCTAATCTCTGCGGCGGTTAGTGCCATTAGTGGGTATTCCCCCTGTTGACACGTCGGCGCAGCCCCTCGAATGCCCCCAACCATGCCCCTGAATGGCGCGGGTTTTGGGGGCATGACCAGAGATGTCCTGAAACAGCCATGGAATGGAGATGCCCTGAGTTCTCAGGTTTTGCAAGCAGTCTGGGATACTGAGACACACACTGCTGGTGCCCAGAAGAGGACTCGAACCTCCACGTCCGCAAGGGACACCAGCACCTGAAGCTGGCGCGTCTACCAATTCCGCCATCTGGGCCCACATCCGCAGCGAATTGCTCGCCAGAACGCAGGTTGCGCGCTATGATCGCCGATCGAGCGCTTGTCAATGTGCTGGTTAAACGTCATTGGGACACAGCAATTCCGAAGGAGCTGATTTGCGATGCAGGACAGGCTGGTAACAATGTTTGGCGGCGGCGGTTTTCTGGGCCGTTATGTCGCCCAGGATCTGCTGCATGCGGGGTTCAGAATCCGTGTGGCAGAACGGCATCCGGAAACCGCCTTTTTCATCAAACCGATGGGCGGACTGGGTCAGACGCAGTTTGTTGCGGCTGACATAAGAAAACCTGCCACGCTTGCCCGCGCGGTCGAAGGCGCGGATGCGGTAATCAATTTTGTCGGTATCCTGGATGGCGATTTCCAGGCCTTTCATGTGGATGGCGCGGGCAATGTAGCTGAAGCAGCCAAAGCCGCCGGGGTGCGCGATTTCGTGCAGATCTCGTCGATGGGTGCCAGCCATGATGCGGCGTCGACCTATGCACGCTCCAAAGCAGCCGGAGAAGGTGCGGTTCGCGAAGCGATGCCCGATGCTGTCATCATGCGGCCATCAGTGGTGTTCGGCCCGGAAGACGGGTTCATCAACCGCTTTGCATCGCTCGCGCGTATGGCCCCCTTCATGGTGCCGGTGATGCGCAGCGAAACCAAGTTCCAGCCGGTCTATGTCGCCGATGTCGCCGATGCCGTCGCAACCGTGCTCGCCGACCCGGCCCAGCATCGCGGCAAGACATTTGAACTGGGCGGTCCGCAGATACTTTCGATGCGCGAAATCAACCAGTTCATCCTCGATAGTATCGGGCTATCGGACAAACCGATTTTCGATGTGCCGGATGCGCTGGGCAAGATCATGGCGCGGATGGGCTTCCTGCCCGGCGCGCCGATCACCTGGGACCAATGGCAAAGCTTGCAGACGGATAATGTCATGCCCGATGACGCCGAGGGATTTGCCGAGCTCGGCATCCAGCCGCGGCCGCTGGCAGCTCTCGCCGAAAACTGGCTGGTCCAATATCGCACGCTCGGGCGCTTTGCGTCGCAGGTCGGAGAAGCCTGATCCGGTCGGTCCGCCTGACCCAGGAGGATGGTCGTGGCTGATACCAACAGCGCGTCTCGCCCGGTCGTTTTCATCAGCCATCACAGCTCGCATGAGCAATCCGCACGGCGCCTCAAAAAGATACTCGATCGCAATGGGTTGGCCGGCTGGATGGCTCCAGACGATGTACCGCCCGGCACGGCATTTGACGATGCGATCGTCAACCAACTCGGCAAGTCCGATGTGGTCGTGCTGCTGTTCAGCAAGGGATCGGATGCCTCACGCCATGTGAAGCGCGAGATGATCCTCGCCGATAATCAGGGCGTGCCCGTTTATCCGATCCGGCTCGAAGAAGTGCCAGCCGATGGACTTGCCTATTGGCTGAACGACCATCAATGGATCGACTGGTTCGACGGCAAGGATGCAACGATCCAACGCGCGATCGATGCGATCCGCGAGCAGATCGCCGAGGCCGCCGGTGCCAGCCCGGATGCGATTGCGCCCGATGATGTACGCGGCTTTGCCGAACGCCTGCGCCGACCGCGCGGGTCTTACACGCGCAGCATCTGGCAGCGCCGCATCGGTTGGACAGCGCTTGCCGCCGGTGCGCTCGCCACCGCCTATGTCGCGGCCCCGCAGCTTGGCATTTCGGTCGGCGAGGAAGCCGCAGCTGAACCGTTAATCCGCGCAGGGTTATGGGAGACCCGGGTCGATGTCAGCCGGATCCTCCGCACCGAAAACCCCGATGCGGATGCCATGCGGCTTTGGGAAGCGGCCTTTGAATCCGAAGCACCGCAGGTGTGCGTCACGGCCGAAGAAGCGCAGATGCCGGGTATCGCCTTTTTCGATCCGGATGGCCGCAATCAATGTACGCTGGTCAACATCGCAATGGCCGACGGTAACTTCACTCTGGCCATGGAATGCCGGCCGAACAGCCTTGAGGGTGACAATCTCAACCTGGCGATGGACGGACAATATACGACTGAGGGCTATGTCGCCGACGCTGAATATGCCTATGATCAAGATACGGATCGCGAATTTCGATTTCTCGTCCGCCAGACCGCCCGATATTTGGGGCCATGCGGCGATGAAGAGGATAGCGCGATAACAGGGGGATAGTCTGATGAGTGATGGTGGGGCTAAACGACAACCGACGGCGTTTATCAGTCATCACAGTTCGCAGGTGGAAACCGCACGTCGTTTGAAGGTCATCCTCAGTCATCACGGTATTATCGGCTGGATGGCACCCGACGATATCAATCCCGGCCAACCCTTCGACAAGGCGATCGTGAACCAGGTTCGCCAATCCGATCTCATCATTTTGCTCTTTTGCGAACAATCGGACCAGTCACGCCATGTGAAGCGCGAGCTAATGATGGCCGAAGACGCCGACAAGCTGATATTTCCGGTGCGACTGGAAGACAAGGCGGCGGACGGTCTCGCCTATTGGCTGAACGATTATCAATGGATCGACTGGTTTGACGGTGAGGATGATACGATCACCCGGATGATCGAGACGATCAAAAGTCAGGCCGATGAGCAAACCACTTCGCCCATCGCCAGCAGCACCGCACCACCCTTGCAGCCGGCAGCCAGTGCGACTGCTTCAGCGCCGCCGGTCGCGCCCGCTCCTGCGCCGAGCTCGGGATCGCAATGGCCGGTGCCAATTGTATCGGCCGTAATTGTAGCCCTGATCATGCTTGTCGGCTTCTATTTCATGACGCGGGACGGCGATTCCGACGCGCCGGTCGAAACCGCCGCAGCCGAGACAGCCGACGAAGATGCATCGGAAAATAGTGCGAACGACACGCCCGACCCGGCCCCCGCCACGACACCGCCACCCATGCCGACACCGATCACTACGCCGCCACCCGCCCTGCCCTCACCCGGCAATGGCGACTTTTATGTCGTGGTCGGCAGCTTCCAGCCTGGCGATCCGGCCGCAAACCAACGCGCCAGCGATTTCGAAGCCTGTTCCGGAATCACACCAATTGTTGGACCGTCCGATAGTTATGCCGGCTTTGCTCCGGGACTCATTGTCGTGATGGCCGGCGGATATTCCGATGCGCGGGCGGCCAATGCCGTACTGTCCCAATCACAATCCTGTGTGGTCGACGCCTTTATCCGGCAAGCGCGCTAGGAACCGTCAAAAGGCCCAGAGCAGCCCGATGCCGAGCAATACACGATAGACGACGAAGACCATCATCGATGCCTTGCGCAGGAAGCGCATCAGGAAGGCCATGGTGAGCAGTGCAGCGACAAAGGTCATCCCGCCGGTGATCAAAGCCTCGCCCAGCCGATCACCACCAGCCTCGATAATCTCCGGTACGATCAACACGCCAGCACCGGCGACAGCGGGGATTGATAGCAAGAAAGAGAAGCGCGCGGCCTCGACCCGATGATAGCCCAGGAAGCGCGCCGCGGTCATCGTTATGCCGGATCGGCTGGTCCCGGGGATCAGGGCCAAGGCCTGGGCAAGGCCAACGATGATCGCATCACGCAGGCTCATATCTTCGTAATTCTTCTCCTGCTTCCCCCAATAATCAGCAGCACCCAGCAACAGACCGTAAATGATAAGATTAGCGGCCACGAGATCGGTCGATCGAAAGCTCTCCAGATATCCGTTGGAACTCAGGAACCATCCAAAGGCGACCGCAGGAATGGTGCCGATGACGATCCACCAGAACAAGCGCCGTTCCACAGGCGCCTCGCCCACCCCGACAGATGCAAAGCCACCGCGCACCAGGCCCCATGCGTCGCGGAAGAAATAGACAATGATAGCGAGCAGCGTTCCGACATGGACGGCAACGTCGATTTCCGGGCCCTGGTCCGGAAACTCGGTGAGGGCTGGAATGAGAATGAGATGTCCCGAGGAAGAGATCGGAAGAAACTCGGTAACGCCTTGGACAATGGCGATCAGCAGCATTTGAAGAAATGTCATGCATGGCCCCTATCACAGCCGATTCCGCTCTGTCTTGCGCTAATTATAGGGCCGTTACGGCCATTATATTTTGGCGCTGTCAACAGATATGCTCCAACTCAATGAAATAATCGGCCATTAGGACAGAACATATGTCCTATATGGTCGTTTTCCGCGTGACTTCGCCGTTTTTCGTGATATCATAGGCGCTTCAACGGAGAATCCGATGGCAGACAATCCAATGCTCAAATTTGTGGGCGTTGAGCAGGCTTATCCTGCGAAACGCGCAGCTGGCGACCGACGCGAAGATTTCGACGAAATCGCGCGCGCTTATGCCATCGAAAAGGCCGAAGAACAGTCGGCCCGCTGCTCGCAATGCGGCGTTCCCTATTGTTCGGTCCATTGCCCGTTGCACAATCACATACCCGATTGGCTCAAGCTGACCGCCGAAGGGCGGCTGCGCGAAGCCTATGAACTGTCCAATTCAACATCGACCATGCCGGAGATTTGCGGGCGCATCTGTCCGCAGGATCGGCTGTGCGAAGGCAATTGCGTGATCGAATTTTCCGGCCATGGCGCCGTGACTATCGGATCGATCGAAAAGTACATCACCGACACCGCGTGGAAGGAAGGCTGGGTCGAACCGATCGAACCGGTCCGCGATCGATCCAACCAGTCAGTCGGTGTGATCGGCGCAGGTCCGGCTGGCCTGACGACGGCCGAATATATGCGCGGCCATGGCTATGAGGTGCATGTCTATGACCGGCATGACCGTGCGGGCGGGCTGCTGACCTATGGCATCCCGGGTTTCAAGCTCGAAAAAGAGATTGTGATGCGGCGGGTGAAGCGGCTCGAAGATAGCGGCATTCACTTCCACCAGGATTTTGAAGTCGGTCGCGATGCGACGCTGGCCGAACTGCGCGACAAGCATGACGCGCTCCTGATCGCGACCGGCGTTTACAAGGCACGTCAGCTCAAGGCACCGGGCGTCGGCACGGATGGTGTAATCGAAGCGCTTGATTTTCTGATCGCCTCAAACCGCAAGGGCTTTGGCGAGAAGGTGCCGGAATTCGACAGCGGCGCGCTCAACGCTGCCAACAAGAATATCGTCGTGATCGGCGGTGGCGACACCGCCATGGATTGCGTCCGCACCGCCGTCCGCCAGGGCGCGAAATCGGTAAAATGCCTGTATCGCCGCGATCGCGACAATATGCCGGGATCGCAAAATGAAGTCCGCAATGCCGAGGAAGAAGGCGTGGAATTTGTCTGGCTGTCGGCGCCCCAGGCGTTTGAAGGCACCAAGGGTGTCACCGGCGTCAAGGCAAGCAAGATGCGGCTGGGCGCACCCGATGCTTCGGGCCGCCGCGCACCGCAAATTGATCCGGGCACGGAGTTCCAGCTCGATGCCGATATCGCGATCAAGGCGCTGGGCTTTGATGCTGAAGACTTGCCGGGCATGTTCGGCAGTCCGGATCTTTCGGTAACGCGCTGGGGCACGCTGCGCGTCGATCACAAGACCATGCAGACCAGCCTCGATGGCGTGTTTGCCGCCGGCGATATCGTCCGCGGCGCGAGCCTTGTCGTCTGGGCGATCCGCGATGGCCGCGACGTCGCCGCGCATATGCACACATATCTCAAGGCGAAGGCGCCCAAAGCAGCGGTTCAAGCCGCCCCTGTGGAGGAATTGGCGTGAAGATAAATATCACCCTCGCGTTCGCGACCGCAGCGGTTATCGGCGCCAGTCCCGCCACTGCCCAGGCACAAACCATCGTTTCGCAAACTGCCGCGCCGCCAACCCAGCCGGCTTATGCCGAGCCGGAGCCCGAACGCATCGAAGCGGCGCGCGAATTGCTCGAGATATTGATGCCGGCCAGCCAGCGTGAGGCGATGATCATATCGATGATTGAGCCGATGATGGCCAATCTGGAGGCCGGCGTGCTGCAATCACCGGAATTGCAATCGGCCTTTACTGATACGCCGGGCGCTGAGGCGCTGTTCCGCGAATTTTTAGTAAGCCAGCGCAGCAGCGAATTGGCGCTTGCGAGAAACAGCCTGCCGACCATGATGGAAGCGATGGCGCGCGCTTACGCCCGGCGCTTCACGCGGCGCGAGATGCGCGACATTGGTGATTTTTTCGAGTCCGGCCCCGGCCAGACCTATCTCGCGCAATCCACCACAATCATGGCGGACCCGGATATTGCCGCATGGCAACGCCAAGTCATGGCGCAGTCGATGCAGCATTTGCAGACGGAACTGCCAGCATTGATGACACGGCTCTCCGAACTTCAAAACGGTGCACCCACAGCCCCCGCCGCCAACCGATCCGTCACCAACAGCAATCTCGACGCGATGCGCGGTGGCGGCAACCAGACGACAGATGCTGAACCGGATACCGAAGAATGACCAATACGCCTGCCCATATCCATCTCGCCGAAAATGGTATGTATCGCCCAGAGCTCGAATCCGATGCCTGTGGCGTGGGCCTTGTTGCAGCGATTGACGGACAGCCATCACGCCGGGTTGTCGAGGCCGGGATCGAAGCCTTGCGCGCGGTATGGCATCGCGGTGCGGTCGATGCGGATGGCAAGACGGGCGATGGCGCGGGTATTCTCGTCGATCTGCCAGCCCGCTTTTTCGACGATGCGATTGCCGATAGCGGTCATCGCCCGATGCCCAACCGGCTCGCTGTCGGCATGGTGTTTCTCCCGCGCACGGATCTGCACGCCCAGGAAATGTGCCGGACCATCGTCGAGAGTGAGATCATCGAGTTCGGTTACTCCATCTATGGCTGGCGCCAGGTGCCGGTTGATGTGTCGGTGATCGGTGAAAAGGCGCAGGCGACACGACCCGAAATCGAACAGATCATGATCGCCGGGCCAATGCCTGAAGATGGCGATGCGGGCGAGTTTGAACAAAACCTCTTCCTCATCCGCAAGCGTATCGAGAAGCGGATCATCGCGGCCCAGGTGCGCGACTTTTACATTTGCAGCCTTTCGTGCCGGAGCATTGTCTACAAAGGCCTGTTCCTCGCGGAATCGCTGGCGACTTTCTATCCGGACCTGACCGATGAGCGGTTTGAATCCCGAATGGCGATTTTCCATCAGCGCTATTCGACCAACACCTTCCCGCAATGGTGGCTCGCCCAGCCATTTCGAGCGCTCGCCCATAATGGCGAGATCAACACCATCCGCGGCAACAAGAACTGGATGGAAAGCCATGAGATCAAGATGGCGAGCCTCGCCTTTGGCGATCATTCGGAAGAAATCAAACCGCTGATCCCGGCCGGGTCGTCGGACACTGCCGCGCTGGATGCCGTCTTCGAAACCATCTGCCGATCCGGTCGCGATGCGCCGACGGCAAAGCTGATGCTCGTCCCCGAAGCCTGGCAGCATGACGATGATATCCCTCAATCGCACAAGGATATGTACGCCTATCTCGCCAGCATGATGGAGCCGTGGGACGGTCCGGCTGCATTGGCGATGACCGATGGCCGCTGGATCGTCGCCGGCATGGATCGCAATGCGCTGCGTCCTTTGCGCACGACGCAGACGTCCGATGGCTTGCTGATCGTCGGTTCCGAAACCGGCATGGTCGTCGTCCCGGAAAGCCAGATTGTGAAGAAAGGCCAGCTTGGCCCCGGCCAGATGATTGCCGTCGATCTTGAAGAGGGTGCGCTGTTTGAGGACTTGGCGATCAAGGACAAGATTGCCGCCGAACGGCCCTATGGCGAATGGGTGAAGGGCTTCAAGACAACCGCAGACCTTCCCAAGCCGAAGCGCAGCTATGCGCCCGAATGGAACCGGGCCGAGTTGCTGCGCCGCCAGGTCGCGGCTGCCCAAACAATGGAGGATATGGAGCTGATCCTCGCGCCGATGGTCGAAACGGCCAAGGAAGCGATCGGATCGATGGGTGACGATACGCCGCTCGCCGTTATTTCCGGAAAACCACGACTTATCAGCCAGTTCTTCCGCCAAAACTTCTCGCAGGTGACAAATCCGCCGATCGATTCCTTGCGCGAACGGCATGTGATGAGCCTCAAAACGCGCTTTGCGAACTTTGCCAATATCCTCGACCGGGAAGCCGAACAGGATAGCGTGCTGGTGCTCGATTCACCGGTGCTGACATCCGAACAATGGGGCGGGCTGAAGGAAGGCTTTGGCGATGTCGCCGCCGAAATCGACTGTAGCTACGAAACCGGCGGGACATTGCGCGAAGCGATTGTGACGGTCCGCAAGCAGGCCGAACTTGCGGTGCGCGAGGGCCATATCGAACTGTTCCTGACCGACGAAAATTGCGGGCCGGACCGGGTCGCCATTCCGATGGTGCTCGCTGCAGCTGCCGTCCATACGCATCTCAAGCGCAAGGGGCTGCGCTCCTATGCATCGGTGAATGTCCGTTCGGCTGAGTGTCTCGACACCCATTATTTTGCGGTGCTGATCGGGGTCGGCGCGACGACTGTGAACGCCTATGTCACCGAAGCGGCGATTGCCGATCGCCATACACGCGGCCTGTTCGGTGATCTCACGCTGGAAGATTGTCTTGAGCGCTATCAGCTCGCGATCGATGAAGGCCTGCGCAAGATCATGTCGAAGATGGGGATCGCGGTGATCTCCAGCTATCGCGGTGGGTATAATTTCGAAGCGGTGGGCCTGTCTCGCTCGCTGGTGAACGAATTCTTCCCCGGCATGCCGGCCAAGATTTCGGGCGAAGGCTACGCCTCGCTGCAACTCAACGCCGAGCTGCGGCACGAATCTGCATGGGACCCGGCGGTCGTCACCCTGCCGATCGGTGGCTTTTATCGCCAGCGCGCAGGCGAAGAACAGCACGCCTTCTCCGCGCCGCTTATGCATCTGCTGCAAACGGCGGTCAGCACGGACAGCTATTCCAGCTATCTCCAATTCTCCCGCGGTATCCGCGATCTCGAACCCGTCTATCTGCGCGATTTGATGGAGTTCAACTATGCCGAACAGCCCGTGCCGATCGATGAGGTCGAGGCGATTACGGAGATCCGCAAGCGTTTCGTAACGCCGGGCATGAGCCTCGGCGCCCTGTCGCCTGAAGCGCATGAAACGCTGGCAATTGCGATGAACCGGATCGGCGCAAAAGCCGTGTCAGGCGAAGGCGGCGAGGATAAGAGCCGCTACAAACCCAAAGCCAATGGCGACAATGCGAACAGTGTGATCAAGCAAATCGCGTCGGGTCGCTTTGGCGTGACAGCAGAATATCTGAACGCATGCGACGAGATCGAGATCAAGGTCGCCCAGGGCGCCAAGCCCGGCGAAGGTGGCCAGCTACCCGGTTTCAAGGTGACGGAGTTTATCGCCAAGCTGCGGCATTCGACGCCCGGCGTAACGCTGATCTCGCCACCGCCGCATCATGACATCTACTCGATCGAGGATCTCGCCCAGCTGATCTACGATTTGAAGCAGATCAATCCGAAAGCGCGGGTCTGTGTGAAGCTCGTCAGCTCAGCCGGGATCGGTACGGTGGCTGCGGGTGTTGCCAAGGCGCATGCCGATGTGATCCTGGTAGCCGGCAACACGGGCGGCACGGGTGCAAGTCCGCAAACCTCGATCAAATATGCCGGTACGCCTTGGGAAATGGGCCTGTCCGAGGTTAACCAGGTGCTGACATTGAACGGCCTGCGCCACCGCATCCGGCTGCGCACCGATGGCGGTCTGAAAACCGGCCGCGACATCGTGATCGCCGCGATCCTCGGCGCGGAGGAATATGGCATCGGCACGCTCAGCCTTGTTGCCATGGGCTGCATCATGGTGCGCCAATGCCATTCCAACACCTGCCCGGTCGGCATCTGCACTCAGAAGGACGAGCTGCGGAAGAAATTTGTCGGGACGCCCGAGCGGGTGATCAACCTGATGACCTTTATCGCCGAGGAAGTGCGCGAGATTCTCGCCCGTCTCGGCTATCGGTCGCTCGACGAGATTGTCGGCCGCACCGAATTGCTGCGCCAGGTTTCGCGCGGCGCGGAGCATCTCGACGATCTCGATCTCAATCCGATCCTCGCCAAGGTGGATGCGCCGGACGATCAGCGCCGCTTCAATATCGAAGGCTGGCGCAATGAAGTACCCGACAGCCTCGATGCGCAGATGATCGCCGATACAAAATCCGTCTTCGAACATGGCGAGAAGATGCAGCTCACCTATACGGTGCGCAACACGCACCGGGCGGTCGGCACGCGGCTCTCGTCCGAGATTACACGGCGGTTTGGCATGTCCGAACTGGCTGACGATCATGTCCATGTTCGTTTGCGTGGGTCCGCCGGACAATCGCTTGGCGCTTTCTTGTGCAAAGGCATCACGCTCGAAGTGTTTGGCGATGCCAATGACTATGTCGGCAAGGGCCTTTCAGGTGGCCATATCATCGTCCGGCCAACCGTCTCCTCACCGCTTGAGAGCAAGGACAATACGATCATCGGCAACACCGTTCTCTACGGTGCGATCTCCGGCAAGCTGTTCGCAGCCGGCCGGGCTGGCGAACGTTTTGCTGTACGCAATTCGGGCGCAGAAGTCGTGATCGAGGGCGCCGGTGCCAATGCCTGTGAATATATGACGGGCGGTGTTGCCGTGATCCTTGGTACCGTCGGCAAGAATTTCGGGGCCGGGATGACGGGCGGCATGGCCTTCATCCTCGATACGGACGATACGCTTCCGCGCCATGCCAACCCGGAGAGCATCGTCTGGCAGCGGCTGGAATCATCGCATTGGGAAGAGCGGTTGCTTGAGCTGATCGGCGAACATGCAAAAGCCACTGACAGCCCCTGGGCCCATTCGATCATCGACGATTGGGATCATTGGCGCGAACAATTCTGGCAGGTCTGCCCCAAGGAAATGATCGACCGGCTAGAACACCCGCTCAGCGACGAAGAAGAAATCGCCGCCGCCGAATAGGCGCTACTGCCTATGTCAGGAGATATCGGCACAGCCTTGCTTTCCTCAACCAAGAACATAAGATGAACATTGAGGAGATTCGCGATGCAGATGCCCAATTATCTTGAACTGGCGACCGGCGATATGGAGACCACAAAAGCCTTTTATACCAAGGCGTTTCAGGTTGATTTCACCGATTATGGCCCGGAATATGCCGGTGCCAACACCGACGCGTTCGAGCTTGGCCTTGCCTGTTTCGGCGAAACGCCCCCGCCCCTGCCCGGCTTCAAGACGGACGATATTGCCGCGGCCGAACAGGCGGTGCTGGCCGCTGGCGGAACGATCATTCGCGAAACCTATGATTTTCCGGGTGGTTCCCGCTTTCACTTTCGCGATCCAGGCGGCAATGAGCTGATGGTCTATTATTACGCACCGGTCGGATAGCACTCCGTTCAGCGCGTACTCATTTCCGATCTGCTAAGGCATAGCCAACGAAACACCGCTGACCCTGAGCCTGTCGAAGGGTTGCTCTGTCTTACTAGGTGAGAAGAACAGGGCTTCGACACGCTCAGCCCAAACGGAATATGGGGATACCAGACATAATGAAACTGCCGATCATTCTCGCCGCAGCAGCTCTGACAACCACGCCGGCTCTCGCCCAGCAAACCGACGAAGATATCTGGGACGATGATCCCTATGCCGCGCAGGATGAAACCGTGCTCGCTGTCGACAGTATCATTGGCGTGTTGCTCGATATGCCAATTGGCCGGCTGGCCAGTATCGCGCCCAATGTGGAAATCGAAGGCGATATCCGCGCCGGCGATACGGTGCGTGACATGATGCTGCGCGACAATCCGGGAGCTGAGGAAGAACTGCGCGGGAAAGCCCGTATGGCGACCGCGATGATCGGCACCATGCTCAGCGAATTCGAGACCCTGCTCCCCGAACTGGAACGCTGGGGCGAGCGGCTTGGTGAAAGCCTGCCGGAATAGGTTGAGCGAATAACCGCTGGACGGATTCGGCTACTGCGCTACAAACGCGATCCATGTGGGAACTCTATCAATTTCCGCTCTGCCCGTTCAGCCGCAAGGTTCGCCTGCTGCTCGGTGAAAAGGGCATCGGCTATGATCTCGTGCGGGAATCGCCATGGGAGAGGCGCGACGAGTTTCTCGACATGAACCCGGCCGGCAGGACGCCGGTGATGGTCGATAAGGAAAAAGGCGCGACGCTGATCGATAGTCGCGCCATCTGCGAATATTTCGAAGAAACCGTCGACGCGGCCCGGATGATCACCGGCCCGGCCAACAACCGCGCGGAAATCCGCCGGCTCATCGCCTGGTTCGATGAGAATTTCTACACCGATGTCGTCGCCCCGCTGATGCATGAACGGATGTTCAAACGGCTGATCCATCGCGAAGCGCCAGACGGCACAGTGTTGCGCGAAGCCATGAAGGCGGCGGACTCGCATCTCGATTATATCGATTATCTGCTGGATCATCGCCGCTGGATCGGCGGATCGACCCTCAGCCTTGCAGACTTTGCCGGCGCAGCGCAGATTTCGGTCGCGGATTATCTGGGTGGATTCAACTGGTCGAGCCATAAACAGGCCAAGGCCTGGTATGCCGGCCTGAAATCGCGGCCGAGTTTCCGCCCGCTACTCTCAGAGCGGATGGAAGTGATCTCGCCGCCCGCCCATTATGACAAGGTCGATTTCTAACTGCCTGTCCGCGCTGCGGTCACCAGATAGTTCAGCCCCGTGCGTTCGGAAATTTCGAACCCGCGCGATGGCGAGAAGCTGAGGCCGGAAATGTCCGTCACGCTAAGGCCTGCATCTTCGAGCAGGCTGGTCAGCTCTTCGGGTGTCAGAAACTTGTCCCAGTCATGCGTGCCTTTGGGAATGAGCCCGGCGCCCTCGGCCACGGTAATCATCGCAACCTTCGACAAACCCGTCCGGTTGGGCGTGGACATGATCAGCAAGCCATCCGGCGTCAGCGCATCGGCAAGGCCCTGCGCAAAAGCAGCGGGATCGGCAACATGCTCGATCACTTCCATGCAGGTGACGAGATCATAGGGGCCGTCGGCCATCTCAATACCGCCAGCGCGGTAATCGATCGCGAGGCCCGATTGTGCCGCATGCGCCTTGGCAACCGCGACATTCTCTTCGGCCGCATCTATCCCCGTCACATCGGCGCCCAGCCGCGCCAGCGGTTCGGCCAACAGCCCCGCACCGCAGCCGATATCGGCCGCGCGTTTGCCCTTTAGCGGCTGGCGATCATGCTCATCGGCATCCCAATGATGATCGATCGCATCGCGGATATAGCCAAGCCGCGGCGGGTTGAGCCGATGCAGCATTGCGGAGGATCCTTTGGGATCCCACCATTCCGCCGCCAATTTGCCGAAATGTTCGGCCTCTTTGGGGTCAACGGATGTCGACGGACTCGATGATGCTGCACTTGCGTTCATATCCGGCCCTGCCTAACAGGATCGCCCGCCCTGTTCCATGGGGCAAAGCGCAATTTTTCGAGGGTTTCGGCAAGATCCATGGCTCGCATCGTGATGAAATTCGGCGGCACGTCCATGGCCGGGATCGAACGGATCCGGGCAGTGGCGGAGCGCGTCAAAGCCGAGGTGGATCGCGGCAATGATGTTGCGGTTGTCGTATCGGCCATGGCTGGCGAAACAGACCGGCTGGTCCAGTTCTGCCGCGAGGCCTCCTCGCTATACGATCCGCGCGAATATGACGTCGTCGTCGCTTCGGGCGAACAAGTTTCGTCCGGCCTGTTGGCGATCATGTTGCAATCGATGGATGTAGACGCCCGCAGCTGGATGGGCTGGCAGCTCCCGATCCGGACATCCGAAGTCCATGCCTCGGCGCGGATCGCGGATATCGATACGGACATTTTGCGCGAAGCCATTGAAGGCGGCCGCGTTGCCGTGATCCCGGGCTTTCAGGGCATGACCGAAGAAGGCCGTGTCGCAACGCTCGGGCGGGGCGGGTCGGATACATCGGCGGTCGCAATCGCCGCCGCCATGGGCGCGGATCGGTGTGACATCTATACCGATGTGGACGGCGTTTACACGACCGACCCCCGGATCGTGCCACGCGCCCGCAAGCTATCGAAGGTTACCTACGAAGAAATGCTGGAACTGGCGAGCGTCGGCGCGAAAGTGCTGCAGACCCGCTCGGTCGGTCTGGCCATGAAACATCAGGTGCCACTCCAGGTGCTGTCCTCCTTTGAGGACAAGCCCGGCACGATGATCGTCGACGAACAGGATATTGAGGACAGCGAAATGGAAAAACAGCTGATCACCGGAATCGCCTATGCCAAGAATGAGGCCAAGGTCACACTGACTTCGGTCGCCGACAAACCCGGTTCCGTCGCCGCGATCTTCGCGCCGCTCGCGGAGGGCGATATCAATGTCGACATGATCGTGCAGAACTTTGCCCGGGAAACCGGCAATACCGATGTGACCTTTACCGTTCCCTCCGACGATCTCGCCCGCTCGCTCGATATCCTCGAAAAAGCGCGCGATGAAATCGGCTATCGCGAGATGACGCATGACATCAATGTCTGCAAAGTGTCCGTCGTCGGTGTCGGCATGCGCAGCCATGCCGGTGTCGCCTCCACCATGTTCCAGACGCTGGCGGATCGCGGGATCAACATCATGGCGATCACGACGTCGGAGATTAAGGTCAGCGTGTTGATCGAAGAAGATTATACCGAGCTCGCCGTGCGCGTTCTCCATACAGCCTATGGCCTGGATGCAGAGGATGACGCCGCGTGAAGGCCAGGCCGATCCCGGCGCTTCTTGACCGAAAACAAAGACGCTACACACCAGTCGACATAGGGATGCCCGCGTGACCGATATTACTGATATCAAGCGAATGATGGCGCGGGGCTGCGAGTTCCTGGGCACCGAATATGCGATCCTTGGCGGCGCGATGAGCTGGATCTCTGAGCGCAACCTTGTTTCCGCCATTTCCAATGCCGGTGGCTTTGGCGTGATCGCCTGCGGCGCGATGGAACCGCACATGCTGGACGAGGAAATTGCTGAAACGGCCAAGCGCACTGACAAGCCGTTCGGCGTCAATCTCATCACCATGCATCCGCAGCTCGAAGAGCTGATCCAAGTCTGCGCCAAGCATGAAGTCAGTCATGTCGTTCTGGCCGGTGGCCTGCCACCCGGCTGGGCGATCCCCAAGATCAAGGAATTCGGCGCCAAGCTGATCTGTTTTGCCCCAGCCTTTGCACTGGCCAAGAAGCTGCATCGGTCCGGCGTTGATGCACTGGTGATCGAAGGCATGGAAGCGGGCGGCCATATCGGCCCGGTCAGTACCTCCGTGCTTGCACAAGAAATCCTGCCTGAGCTGCGCGACGAGCTGCCGATCTTCATCGCCGGCGGCATTGGCCGTGGCCATGCGATTGCGGCCTGGCTCGAGGTTGGCGCGGTCGGCGTTCAGCTCGGCACGCGTTTTGTCTGTGCGAGCGAGTGCATCGCGCATGAGAATTTCAAAAAAGCCTTTATGCGCGCCCCGGCCCGCGATGCGATCGTCAGCACACAGATTGACGACCGACTCCCAGTGATCCCGGTTCGCGCGCTGAAGAACAAAGGCACGCAGGAGTTCAACAAAAAGCAGATCGAAGTCGCCAAGCTACTCGATGCCGGCGAAATCGAAATGGGTGAGGCCCAGCTGCAGATTGAACATTTCTGGGCTGGCGCATTGCGCCGCGCGGTAATCGACGGCGATGTTGAAAACGGTTCGCTCATGGCAGGCCAGTCGGTCGGCATGGTGAAAGCCGAAGAACCGGCGGCCGATATCATCGAAACGCTGATGGACGAGGCGGTCAAAGCTCTGGACAAGAACCGGGGTTAGACAAGCCCCGCAGCCCCATGCATAGTCTATCTTAGTGAAATCCAAGCTTTTGGAGGACTTGCGATGACCGACCAGCCGCCGACGATCCGTGCCGCGACGCCTGAAGACCGCGACCGTGCCATCAATACGATCGTGCTCGGCTTTTCCTCTGACCCGTTCTGCCGCTGGATGTGGCCGGAATCGCATGTCTATCTCGACGCAATGACGCGCGTCGCCGGGGCCTTTGGCGGCAATGCCTTTGAAGCGGGCAGCGCGCTTCTCGCCAATGAGAGTAAGGCTGCGGCATTGTGGCTGCCGCCCGGCGTCCACCCGGATGGCGACCAGATGGACGCCATTATTGGCGAAACCATTGACGAAGATCGGATGGAGAATGTCGGCGCGGTATTCGAAGAGATGGACCGTTATCATCCCGAAGAGGATATCTGGTACCTGCCGCTGATCGCTGCGGACCCGGCTCATATTGGCCAAGGGCTTGGCGGGGCGCTGATGAAGCATGCCACGCAACGCGCGGATGCGGATGGCAAAATCGCTTATCTGGAAAGCTCAAACCCGCAAAATATTTCGCTCTATCAGCGCCATGGCTTCGAAATCATGGGGGAGATCCGCCATGGCGATTCTCCGGTCATGACACCGATGATCCGCGAACCGCGCTAGCAAGACCCGCGGACGAAACCGTGTCTGGGTCAATCAGCGTTGACCAGTTCTTCAGTCTTGAGAAAAGCCTTGTTCACGCGTTTGAGGCTGTCATCGCATTCTTCGGGATATTCAGCTTTGAGCGTTTCCCACAATTCTGCTGCTTCGTCTCGCCGATCGGAGAAAGTCAGAATCCGAACGCGCGAAATATCGACCATGAATCGTCTTTTGATATCGGCGCTCCGGTCCCGCGCCTGCGCCAGCAAGGTGAGTTGGGTGTCAACATCAAGATCCTTGCGGACATTTGTAGCTAGTATTTCGGCAGGAACGGTTTTCTTCGCTCGAAAAATTCCCATCGAGGATACTTCGCCTACATAGTCAAAATATTTCGCCGTGAATTCCTGCATCAACTTAAGCGGGGCCATGCCTTCGATAAAATAGTCTTGCTGCAGCACCAACGCCCCTTCGATCAGGTGCGGAAAGAAATTCGAAAAAATATGATTTAGGATTTTCATATTCTTCACAACGTCGAGAAACATTATCTCGATCGGGCCGTCCCAAGTCTGATCGAGAATATCGCCGACCCGCAGTTCAACCAGATCTGCGACCGCTTCGATGTTGGACTGGAGGGCAGGAATGAAGCTCTCATTCTCCTTCACATCAAGCCCATGTCGGTTGAGCGTTCGAACGAGATTGCTGCTTGTCTGACCTCGCTCGAACGTCACGATCGGCTGTCTGAACTTTTCGACAATTGCGTCATACTGACGATTTTCCTGGAGGCCCAAACCGAAAGCAAGCGTCGACCCGCCAAGAAACGCACCGCCGTCAAATATCAATCCGTCGCCACGATATTCGGTTTTCGCCAATCCATAGATAAAGCGCCTTTCTTCTGGCGACATCATCGAGGGCGTCCGCAAGATAGCCTCGGGAACCTCGCCATCCATACATGCCTGACAATCATGCAGATTGACCGTTCGCAACGGACGTTGTTGCAGCATTGAATTCATGCCGTTTCTTCCCTTAGATACTCGGGATAAATTGCCCGGGCGGCGCTTGTCCCTTAGCTATATACGAGCCGCGGAACGCGACAAGAACTAATCCTGAGTGTCGTGACCTTTCCCCAATATCCGCGAGAAATTGGCCGGCTAGAACGGATTCAGCGTAAAACCGTTCTGCTGCAGCAGGGCATGTGCTGTCATTGCCGACAGGGCCATGCCGACACCCGGTAGCAGGTCCGCAACGCCAATCTCATAGTAAGCCGCAGTCTGGCCGCACAGGATGATCTGCACATTGTTATCGAGCAGCTCAGCAATGGCAGCGGCATTGGCATTCTCCGCGCCATCTTGGCGGGCCGCATAGAGTTCTGCTCGGGTCAGATCGAGCGATGCCCCGCCATGCACGACGACCGCGACGCGGATATTCTCAAGCGGCACACCGGCTTCGACATGCATGTTGATGAAGCGCGCTGCACTATTCAGCGTCCGATTGATCTCGCCGACATCGGCGCGGGTTGCCGTGTCGAATGCGATGGCAAAAGATGCATCAGCCGGGATATCCATCGTTGTTTCGATGGTCGCGACCTGTCCGAATTCGGTGAAAACAGGCCCCGGATGGAAGGCGGAAGACTGGGCCGAGAGCGGCGTGGCGGCACAGAGCAAGCCCGATAGGGCGAGCAGGTATTTTCGCATGGTTTCAATCCTTTGGAATGGTTCCGGGTTTCGGAAGATCAATCAATTTGCTTGGACAACAGGATCATTTTTCGGCGATCCTCATAGACTTCACGATCGAAGCTGCGCGCGCCGATCTCGTCAAAACCCCAGCGCAAATAGGCGCCATAGGCCCAATCGGCACTGTCCATCACATCCAGCCAGATATGATCGCGGCCCGCGTCTTTTGCGTCCTCAAGTACGGTTTCATAGAGCTTCTTGCCAAGCCCGGATCCGCGGAGATTGGACAGGAGATACACCCGTCTCAGTTCGACGCCGTTATCGCTTTTGGTCACTGGGTTTGGTGACTTGTGGACGGCCATCGCGAAACCCACCGCCGCGCCATCGCCCTCGGCGAGCCAGAATTTGGTGTTGCCATCCTCCATGGCGCTGCGCACCGCGGCTTCGCCATAGCTTTCCAGATGCTGCATCAACGGCGCTGGCTTGGGCCATAGATACCCATAGGCCGCGGCATAGGAGGCCGGTCCAACAATGCCGAGCTGCGCAGCATCTTCGGGGCCAGCGGGTCTTACGCTATAGTCTGTCATGGTTCGGCTCCTGCCAAGAAGCGCACCATAGCCCAGATCGCCGCCAACTGCCATTCAAGCGTCGCAAAGCTTGCAATACACAAGCTAATCTTTTGCGCCGCTTAGGGTTTCGGCAATGGCGCCGCCCGCATGGCTCTGCTAGTCGAATCTCATGAGTTTTGCCGAAGCCACCACCGCCTCCCGGGAGATTCTCACCGGGCTCCACGATGTTATGGCGTCGCGCACGCACGCCCAGGCAAAGTTGAATCGTGTTGTCGAGATTATCGGCGAAGCGCTGAATAGCGAAGTCTGCTCGATCTACCTGCTACGCGAAGGTGTGCTGGAGCTCTATGCAACACTCGGCCTCAACCAGGACGCAGTCCATGTAACCAAGCTTGCCATGGGGGAAGGCCTGGTCGGTGTGATCGCCGATAGCGGCCGAATCCTGAACCTCGATGAAGCGACCGCCCATCCGGACTTCGCGTACAAACCGGAAACCGGTGAGGAAACCTATCACAGCTTTGCGGGTATCCCGATCATCCACCACGAGCGTACCGTCGGCGTGCTGGCGGTTCAGCATGCCGATCCGCGCCCCTATGACGATGTCGAGATCGAAGCGCTGCAAACCGTCGCGATGGTGCTTGCCGAGCTGATCGCCAATGCCGAGCTGATCGACGATGGCGGCCCGGACGGCGAAGCCGCACGCCAGACCGAAGCGATGCGGCTAACCGGCCAGAAACTGGTTGTCGGCATGGCCGAAGGCGTTGCCGTGTTTCACCAGCCGCGCGTCAATATCGAACATACGGTCGCCGACGATACCGAGGCGGAGCGCGCGCGCGTCTACGCCGCCTTCGGCAAGATGCGCGAACAGATTGACGCGCTCGCCAATCAGGCCGATTTCGGCGCTGGCGGCGAACATCAGGACGTTCTCGAAACCTATAAGATGTTCGCCTATGACGAGGGCTGGAGCCGCCGGATCAACGCGGCCATCGATAGCGGACTGACCGCCGAAGCCGCGATCGAGCGTGTCCAGCAACGCACCCGGGCGCGGATGCACGAAATTGACGATCCCTTGCTCGCGGAACGGATGCACGATCTGGAAGATCTCGCCAACCGATTGATCCGGATCGTGGCGGGACAGCTCGGGACTGCCGCCCAGCTGGGACTGCGCAATGATTCCATATTGATCGCGCGCAATCTGGGCCCGGCCGAATTGCTTGAATATGACCGCCGCCGGCTAAAGGGCGTGGTCCTCGAGGAAGGGTCTCTCACAGCCCATGTCACCATTGTTGCGCGCGCCATGGGTGTGCCGGTGCTTGGTCAGGTTTCCGATGTCCGCCGGCTGATCCATGATGGCGATGAGCTGTTGCTCGATGTCCAGGAAGGCACGGTCTATGTCAGGCCCTCCCCGACAATGGTCGAAGCCTTTGAAACAAAGCTTGATCGGATGCGCCAGAAACGCGCCGAATATGAAGCGCTGCGCGAAGCGGAACCGGAAACCAAATGTGGCAAGCGGCTCCAGATCATGGTCAATGCCGGGTTGCGCGAAGATGTAACGAGCTCGAGCCTCTCTGGCGCTGACGGCATCGGGCTGTTTCGCACGGAGTTCCAGTTTCTCGTTTCAGCCACCCTGCCCCGCCGCGAAGCGCAGCAGAAAATGTACAAGGACGTGCTTGAATCCGCTGGCGACAGACCGGTGATCTTCCGCACGCTCGATATCGGCGGCGACAAATCCGTTCCCTATCTGCGCACCGACGCGATCAAGGAAGAAAATCCGGCGATGGGCTGGCGCGCATTGCGCCTGTCGCTCGATCGCGAAGGCCTGATGAAGGTGCAAGCCCGCGCGCTGATCGAGGCGGCAGCCGGCAAAACGCTCAACGTGATGTTTCCGATGGTTTCCGAACCCTGGGAGTTTGATGAAGCCCGGGCGCTGTTTGAATCGCAGCGTGTCTGGCTTGAAGATAACCACCACATGCTGCCCCATGATATTCGCTATGGCTGCATGCTGGAGGTCCCGGCGCTCGCCGAAGCGCTGGACCTGCTTCTGCCGCGGCTCGATTTCCTGTCGATTGGCACCAATGATCTGACCCAGTTCCTGTTTGCCGCCGATCGCTCCGATCCGCGCATCGCCGATCGTTACGACTGGTTGAGCCCGGCAATCCTGCGCTTCGTGCGCCGTATTGTCCGCGAGGCCAAGGCAGCGGGTGTGCCGGCCACAATCTGCGGCGAAATGGGCGGCCGACCGATCGAAGCGATGGCGCTGATCGGGCTCGGCGTCGAACAATTATCCATTACGCCTGCGGCAGTGGGAACCATTAAGGCGATGATCCGTTCACTGGATGCAACGCAGCTGGAACAAAGCATGGAGGAATGGCTCGCCGAGCCTCCACCTGATATGCGACAGACTCTGCTCGACTGGGCAGAACAACGGTCGGTCGCAATCGGCTGAATCGGCTGACAGCACAGGCCAGATTGGCTTGACAGAAATGCAGGGGGCTTGCGAAAGCCATTGGAATAAGCAGATCGTCGGTTCACGGCGTCAGCAGGGGACGCAGATGTCGGAAGAAGGTAGCGAAGACGCTGCGTTGTTCGAATCCCAAGTAGGGACGAGACTTCGCGAAGCTCGAGAGAGCCAAGGCATTTCGCTCGACGACATTGCCAAAACTACCCGTATACCCTTGCGGCAATTGCAAAATATTGAAAATAGCGATTACGAAAAATTACCTGCGCCCACCTACAGCACCGGTTTCGTAAAGGCCTATGCCTTGGCGGTTGGCCTGGATGCCCCGGCACTGGCCAAAGAATTTCGCGAAGAAATCAACTATCGTTCAGCGGGCGAAGCCGCAGGCGACTTTTTCGAACCGACCGACCCGTCGCGGGTCCCCCCTCGTACATTGGCATGGATAGCCGCAGCCATCGCTGTTGTGCTGATTGCTGGCTATGCGCTGTGGCGGAGCGGCATGTTTGGTCTGGATAGTGACGATCGTGCACGCATGGCGGCCGGCACAGACGAACCAATTGCCACAGAATCCGCCCAGACCGAGACAGCATCGACCCCGGCTACGCCTCCACCGACAGAAGGCGCGGTCGTCATCGAAGCAACCGATACGGTCTGGCTGAGAATTTACGAGCAAGACAGCGGCGAGCGCATTTATGAAGCCGAACTGCAGGCTGGCGATCGGTATGAAGTGCCGAGCGATGCCGAGCGCCCCGCTATTCGCACAGGTCGCGCCGATGGATTGCGCATTACAGTTGGCGGCCAACCTGTCGATCCGATCGGCCCACCGCAGACCGTTATCAGCGACGTGAGTCTGCTGCCGGCAGACCTGGCCCAGCCGCGTCCGCAAACAAGCGGCCCGTCAGTCAACTAACAGCCTGACACTCCTAGATATTGGCGATCAGAGCCCTGAGCGATATAAGCCTCGCAAGGCTCTGAAGAGGGGAAATCGCCATGCGTTCACTGCTCATTGTCGCATTGATGACAAGCTGCGCCGCCACGCCGGCCTTGTCGCAAGGTGCCGATATCGATCGCCGCATCGACCGGGTGGAGCGCGAAATTCGCGCGCTGCAGCGCCAGGTTTTCCCAGGGGGAGACCCTGATTTCTTCCAACCTGAGATTCAATCGGGAACGCAAGATGGAACGGCGGGAAATCCCGCCTCCTCGCCGATTACTGATTTGACCGACCGGGTGAATTCGCTTGAACGCCAACTCGCTACACTCACGGGGCAGGTCGAAGAGAACAGCTTCGAACTGCGCCAGCTTCGGGCCATGGTAGAGGGGCTGCAAGGCGGCGCCGCGATTGACCCGGATGTAGACACGCCGATCCTCGCTGCACCGGCCGACGAAACGACCGAGCCTGCAGCCGGCGAAGCCGCTGAAACAGCGCCTCCACCGCCTGAAACATCGAGCAGCGAGCCACCCCTGCCGGATGATGCTGGTGAAGCATCCTATGTCCGGGGCTATCGAATGTGGCGCGACGGGCGCTACGCTGACGCGCGCACCCAGCTTCAGGAAACGGTTGAAACTTATCCCGGGCACCGGTTCGAAAGCTATGCGCGCAACCTGTTGGGCCGTGCCTATCTGGATGACGACAAACCGGCCAATGCGACCGAGATATTCGTCCGCAACTATCAAGAGCTACCGGATGGTGATCGCGCTGCCGACAGCCTGTTCTTCCTTGGCGTGGCGCTGACAGAACTCAACTATAATGACCGCGCCTGCCTGGCCTTTGACGAGCTGGAAGAAGTCTATGGTAGCAGCCTGCGCAGCACTATTCGCGAACAGGTGCCGGCCGCGCGTTCGGCAGCCAGCTGCAACTAAGCATTTCGCTTTTTTGCGACCGCCTCGCTAAGCTGCGGGCATGACGCAATCGCCCCTGCTTGACCGGTTCCGGACCGCTACCGAAGCGCTGACCGGCACTGTGCCCAGCCGTGATCGACGGCTCGGCATTGCCGTTTCCGGCGGGCCGGACAGCATGGCGTTGCTGGCCTTGGCAGCCGAGGCATATTCCGGTGCAGTTTCGGCCGCGACGATTGATCACGGCCTCCGGCCCGAAGCCGCTGAGGAAGCAGAACATGTGGCAGCCATTTGTCGACAGCTGGATATCCCTCATGCGATCCTCACACCGGCTGAACCGATTAAGGGCAATCTCCAATCATCGGCTCGCGAGGCGCGCTATGCGCTGCTGGGCGAATGGCGCAGCGAAACGCTGATCGAGTGGATCGCCACCGCCCATCATGCTGACGACCAGCTTGAAACGGTGTTGATGCGTCTGCTGCGCGGGAGTGGTGTCGACGGACTGTCCGCCATCCGCCCGATCAATGGCGCCATCATCCGACCGCTGCTGGGCGTCCGCAAGGCAGAATTGTCTGACTATCTGGAGACCCGCGATATTGCCGCGGTATCGGACCCCAGCAACACTGATCGCCAGTTTGACCGGGTGCGTATGCGTGACGCGCTGGCCGACTTTCCGGATTTCGATCCGGAACGAATTGAGCTCAGTATTGCGGCGATGCGGGATGCCAGTGAAGCACTTGAGTGGATGACCGACCAGGCTGCGGCGACGCACATCAACACAGGCGCAAAAGAGGCAATATTGACCCCAGTTGACCTGCCAAATGAATTGCTGCGCCGCCTTGTTCAACGCTGCCTGAATGTGGTCGATCCGGAATATCCGCGGCGTGGCGAGGCCCTGGACCGCACAATTGCGGCATTATTGGCTGGAAAAAACTGCACGATCGGCCAGATTCTCTGCGCGGTCGAAAAGACTGGAAACTGGCGCTTTTCTGCGGCACCTCCGCGAAAAACGGGCTGAAACGCCCGCTTCAGCGGCTGTTCAGCCCCTAGCGCCAATTGTCTTTTTGTCGCGACATCCTATTTTGGTCGCACAAGAAGGGCCTTACACAATGAACGACGATAAAGATCCCCAAGAGGGTGGCAGCAATCCCTGGATGAAAAGCCTTTTCATCTGGGCCGGTATTTTGGTCGCCCTGATCCTGTTCGTCACAATGTTCGACAGTGGCACCGCACAGGCCGATGAAACCCTCCCTTATTCGGATTTCCTCGACCGGGTCGAGCAAAGTGAAGTCCAACAGGTCGAGATTAATGAGGGCTTTGTCACGGGCACACTGACCGATCAGACCACCTTCCGAACGGATCTTCCGCCGCGCGTCGCAGTCCCGGTCGACGAAATGCGGGATGCTGGTGTCGAGATCACCGGTCGTCCGGCGGAGCAAGCGAGCATCTGGACCTATGTCCTGCTCAATCTCCTGCCCTTCATCCTGATCTTTGGCATCGCCTTCCTGATCATCCGGCAAATGCAGAAAAATGCCGGCGGCGGCGCAATGGGCTTCGGCAAATCCAAGGCCAAGATGCTGACCGAGCGCCAGGGCAAAGTAACCTTCGAAGACGTCGCCGGGATCGACGAAGCCCGCGAAGAGCTGCAAGAGATTGTCGAATTCCTGAAGGACCCGGGAAAATTCTCGCGCCTTGGCGGTCAAATTCCAAAAGGCGCATTGCTGGTTGGTTCACCGGGTACGGGTAAAACGCTGCTTGCGCGCGCCATCGCTGGCGAAGCTGACGTCCCCTTCTTCACGATCTCAGGCTCCGACTTTGTCGAGATGTTTGTCGGTGTCGGCGCCAGCCGTGTCCGCGACATGTTCGAACAAGCCAAGAAGAATGCACCCTGCATCGTGTTCATTGACGAAATCGATGCGGTCGGTCGCCATCGCGGCGCTGGCCTCGGCAATGGCAATGACGAACGCGAACAGACGCTCAACCAGCTGCTGGTCGAGATGGACGGTTTCGAAGCCAATGAAGGCATCATCATCATCGCCGCCACTAACCGGCCCGATGTGCTCGATCCCGCATTGCTCCGTCCCGGTCGGTTCGATCGTCAGGTCGTCGTACCGCGACCCGATATCGAAGGCCGCGAAAAGATCCTTGATGTCCATATGAAGAAGGTGCCGCTCGCACCCGATGTGGATTCCCGGACGATTGCGCGGGGCACACCCGGTTTTTCCGGCGCTGATCTCGCCAATCTTGTGAACGAAGCCGCGCTGCTCGCGGCCCGTAAAGGCAAGCGTCTTGTCGCGATGGACGAGTTTGAAGAGGCCAAGGACAAGGTCATGATGGGTTCCGAACGGAAATCCATGGTGATGACCGAGGACGAGAAGAAATCGACCGCCTATCACGAGGCGGGCCATGCGCTCGTCTCATTGCACGTCGAAGGCTGCGACCCGCTCCATAAGGTTACCATCATTCCGCGCGGTCGTGCGCTGGGTGTGACCTGGAACCTGCCGGATCGCGATCGCTATTCCATGTCGATGCAGCAGATGAAGGCGCGGCTCGCGCTCTGTTTTGGCGGCCGGATTGCCGAACAGCTCATCTATGGCGAAGATTCGCTGAACACCGGCGCGTCCAACGATATCCAGCAGGCCACCGACATGGCTCGCTCGATGGTTATGGAATATGGCATGAGCGAAAAGCTAGGCTGGCTGCGCTATCGCGACAATCAGGACGAGGTGTTCCTCGGCCATTCGGTCGCCCGCAACCAGCAGGTCTCCGAAGAAACGGCCAAGCTCATCGACGCCGAAGTCCGCCGCCTGATCGAAGAAGCCGAAGGTGTTGCCCGGACAGTGCTGACCGACAATATCGACGAGCTGCACAAGCTCGCCCAAGCGCTGCTCGAGTTCGAAACCCTGAGCGGCGACGAAGCCAAGAAAGCGATCAAGGGCGAAGATATCGGTCGAGACAATGATCGTGATGACAAGGCGAAAGCGGTTCCCACTGGCGGATCAAGCATTCCGAAGACAAAGCCGCGCAAGCGGCCGTTCGGCGGCCCCGCCCCTGAAGGCGCCTAGGCAAACATATCACCAAAGGGAAGGCTCGCTTCGGCGGGCCTTTTCTTTGCGCTAACCGAGCGCCCCGATTGCCAGCAGCAGAACGAAGAACACCGTCGATGTGAAAAAGCAGAACCACGCCAAAACTATAGTGCGGAGGAATGCACTGATGCGCCCGATCTGATAAGTACCGCGCAGCTGCTTATACATATGGATTACGGGTATGAAGATTATCGCCAGCGGTATCCAGGGGAGCCCCATGCCAGCAAATCCGAGTACGGTCAGCGCGATCGCAAAGAGCGACATGAAGGCCAGCGAATAGGTCACGAAAACCGTGTGATCGTACATTTTGAAGCGCCGCGTATAGAAGAATAGCAGCCAGACAAAAGGCACCGAAATCGGGATTAACAGCCAGGAAAATTTGTAGAAATTTGCCTGCAGCTTATAGAGCGCCAGATTGGGATTATCGTTGATTTTGGCCAAACCGCTGTCGAGCCGCGCCCACCCCGTATCCGGCAATTCGAGATCGGTATATCCTAGCGCCTGCTGGCTCGTTTCTATGCCTGCAATGATTTCTTCGAGCCGTTCCGAATCCTGTTCTAGCTCCGGCAACCGAGCCGCACCGCCTGGCTGGCTTTCAGCAATTGCGATCTGGCGCATGGTACCGGCCAGCTCAGCACGTGCATTTGTAATTTGATTATCCAGATGGCCTTCGGCGGCTTCGGCTGAAACATTGTTGAGATCAATGTTGGAGAGCGATGCGCCGTAGATCGTCAGGATCCCGAACATCAGGAAAACGCCGAACAGGAACATGCCGAGCGGCGATACAAATTTTGCGCGCTCACCATGAATATAGCGCCGGGTCAGTTCGCCGGGACGGAATGCCAATAGCGGCAAGGTCCGCCAGAATTTTCCATCGAGATGCAGAACACCATGGATCAGGTCATGCGCGATTGCGGCGATACTGCGATGGACATGCTTTTTCTGCCCGCAATAATGACAATGCGTGCCAACCAGCTCGGTCGAGCAATTGCCGCAATGGGTTTCGCCATGGTCCGATCCCTCTTCGCCATAGCCGGGTTCAACGGCGCGTGCCGCTAAGCCGCCCGTTACCGCTGCCCCTAAGCCTTCAATACCATTATCCATGTCGCGCTCCCGCTACCGCCCATAGCCGCGCAACCATGGGTTCGTCGATAGCCGTTCACGCACGCCTCTCGCCATGATATGCCGCCAAGCATGAACGAACAGCGCGCCATTCCTGACGTTGAAGCGATGATTGCCGATATGGGCAAACGCGCCCGTGTGGCTGCGCAGAGCCTGGCGCAGACCGACACAGCCACGAAAAGCGCCGCACTGCGCCATGCGGCGACCGCACTGCGCAGCGCCGAGGACATCATCCTTGCCGCCAATGCCGAGGATATGACGCGCAGCGAAACCAATGGCTTGAGCCCTGCGATGCTCGACCGCCTGAAACTTGATCCGGAGCAAGTAGAAGGCATTGCTTCTGCACTGGAAGCCGTGGCGGAACTCGATGATCCGGTTGGCGAAATTATCGATAGCCGTACCCCGCCCAATGGCCTGGAGCTTAGCCGGGTTCGCATTCCGCTTGGTGTTGTCGGTATCATCTATGAAAGCCGCCCGAATGTGACGGCCGATGCCGGCGCCCTGTGCCTGATGGCTGGCAATGCCGCCATCTTGCGCGGGGGGTCGGAAGCGATCCAGTCCAACACCGCTATTCATGCCTGTATGGAGCAAGGCCTGGTGGCGGCCGGCCTGTCGAAAGATGCGGTCCAACTGGTACCGACAACCGACCGGACAGCCGTGGGCGCCATGCTCGGCGCCGCCGGGCTCATCGACATCATCGTCCCGCGCGGCGGCAAGGGCTTGGTTGCGCGCGTCCAGGCGGAGGCGCGGGTGCCGGTGCTCGCGCATCTCGACGGCCTGTGCCACACCTATATTCACGCCGACGCACGGCCCGATATGGCGCGCAATATTGTCGTCAACGCCAAGTTGCGGCGCACTGGAATATGCGGCGCAATGGAAACCGTGTTGATCGACAAGGCTTTTCCCGAAGCCGCAATGCTGCTCGGCGCGCTCATCGATGGCGGATGCGAATTGCGCGGTGACGATGCTGCACAGGATTTGGATTCTCGCGTCCAAGCGGCTTCCAACGAAGATTGGGACACCGAATATCTCGACGCAATTGCCTCCGTGGCCATCGTCGACGGCATGGATGCCGCCATCGCCCATATTACCCGTCACGGCTCCGGCCATACCGACGCAATCGTCACCGACGATGAAGCTGCGGCAGCCCATTTCCTGAACAGCGTCGATAGCGCGATCGTCATGCACAATGCCTCGAGCCAATTTGCCGATGGCGGCGAGTTTGGCCTTGGCGCGGAGATCGGCATCTCAACTGGGCGCCTGCACGCCCGCGGCCCGGTCGCTCTGGAAGGACTGACGACATATAAGTGGATCGCGCGCGGTTCGGGAACCATCCGACCATGACGGGAGCCGCCTGGCTCATCATCGGCGGATGCCTGTCAGCCGTGGCATCGCTCATGCACATCGCGATCATCATCGGTGGGCCGAGCTGGTATCGCTTTTTTGGTGCCGGAGAGCGAATGGCTGAAATGGCCGCTCGAGGCCAAGCCTATCCGACCATCATCACCTTGGGAATCGCCGGGATTCTCGCCATCTGGTCAGCCTATGCATTTTCCGGTGCAGGCTGGCTGTTTCGCTTGCCGTTGCTCCGTACCGCGCTGATCCTGATTGCAGCCATCTATCTGGTTCGCGCCATCGCCTTTGTTCCTGCGCTGGCAATGTCCGGTCAGGTGATCACACCCTTTTCAATCTGGAGCTCACTCATCGTCCTTGTTTATGGGATTTGCTACGCGCTTGGCACCTGGATGCGATGGCAGGACCTTGCGCCAGAAACGGTTCAGAGAGTCATTTGACGCATATCGGTCTTCTCGGCGGCTCGTTTAATCCGGCCCATGGCGGACATCGCGGAATTAGTCGGTTCGCGCTCAAAGCGCTGGATCTCGACGAGGTCTGGTGGCTGGTATCTCCGGGAAATCCGTTGAAAGAGGGCGCCAAAGACATGGCGCCGCTTCAGGCTCGGCTTGCGTCTGCGCGGAAAATGGCGCGCGGCGCCCGTATTCGCCCGACGGCGATCGAGGGCGAACTGGGCACGCGATACACGGTAAATACGATCAAAAAGCTGGTCAGGCGCTACCCAAAGCACCGATTTATCTGGATTATGGGGTCAGACAATCTCGCCCAATTCCACCGGTGGAAGGAGTGGCGGCAAATAGCCCGGCATATTGTGATTGCCGTGGTCGCTCGACCGGGGTATGAAGATGAGGCCTTGACCGCTCCGGCCATGGCATGGCTGCGGCGCTTCGTCCGGCCCGCAAGCCAGTCGCGTGATTGGACCGATTGGAGACCGCCAGCGCTCGTGTATCTGCGCTTTCGACCCGATCCTCGTTCCGCCACCCGCTTGCGGCGTGACAATCCGCAGTGGCATCTGGCATTCCCCCCAACAGCTTCGCGTGATCCAGTTACGCGACGGCGCATCCCATAGGAGACATCTTGCCCGCTTCATCAGCTGCGACGCTTCCGAATACTGACGCCCAAACGGCCGAAGACCTTCACCAGCTCATTTTGCAGTCCCTTGATGACGATCAGGCGCAGGACGTGACCTCGATCCCGCTCGCCGGGAAATCGTCGATTGGCGATTACATGGTCATAGCCAGCGGTCGATCGACCCGTCATGTCGCATCCATTGCCGAAAAACTTGCCGAGCGGATGAAATCCGAATTCGGCATTCCGACCCGCATCGAAGGCCTGCCAACAGCAGACTGGGTATTGCTCGATGCTGGCGATGTGGTCGTTCATCTGTTTCGCCCCGAAGTCCGCAGCTTCTATAATCTGGAGCGCATGTGGGGCTTTGGCGAACAGTACGACGAAGCGACAGATAGCTGAGCCTGACACTGCACATCGTTGCCCGCGGGAAGATTGGCCGCGGGCCGGAAGCCGAGCTTGTCGATCGCTATATGGGGCGCATCGGCTGGCCCGTTCGGATTACCGAACTGCCTGATAAAGGCGGCAAGATTCCCCCTCCCCCGACAGGCACGAAAATCGTCACGCTGGATGAGACCGGCCGCCAAATGGGATCAGTGGCCTTTGCCAATCAGATTGGCGATTGGCGCGATCAAGGGACGCGGGAAATTCGCTTTCTGATTGGCGCCGCTGACGGCCTGACCGTCGAGGAAAAAGCCAGCGCCGATCTGTCCATTGCCTTTGGCAAGGCGACCTGGCCGCACTTGATGGCCCGAGCGATGCTGGCTGAACAGCTGTGGCGGGCAAGCTCAATCCTTGCCAACCACCCCTATCATCGCGAAGGATAGGGCATGATCATTCGGATCCTAGCAATGTTTGCCCTGTTTTCGGCAATCCTGGCGCCCTTCGCACTTGCCCAGCCCGATAGTGGAAACGGCGAAGCGGAAGCTCTCGAAGAGGCACTTCGCCAGCGTGCAATAGCGCAGCAGCGTGCCGAACAGTTTCAGGACCGCGCGGAATCTGCGGAAAGCCAGGCTGAGCGAACCGCGGCAGAACAGGCGGCGGCTGCAGCCGAGGTACAGGCCGCCGAAGCGGATCTAACAGCTGCGCAGAACCGAATTGCGCTAATCGAACGATTGCGCGTTGAACAACGTGCCCGGCTCGCCGAACGCCAAGGCACGATTATCGGATTAACTGCAGCATTGCAGACCATGGCGCGACGCCCGCCAGCGCTCGCGCTGGTTCACCAAGGTTCGATCACGGATCTTGTCCATATTCGGTCTTTATTCTCAACCACCTTGCCGGCGGTGCGGGAGCGAACTGCGGCGCTCCGGGCCGAGGTTGCGCGCGGTGCCAATCTGCGCTTGCAGGAAGATCGCGCTGTCGCGTTGCTTGAAGGACGGCAATCGGAGCTCGAAGATCGCCGAGTAGAGTTGGCCGAGCTGGAGGAGGGACAACGGACGCAGGCGGCCCAGCTGGAACAGTCTGCCATGATCGAAAGCGATCGCGTCCTGGCGCTGGGCGAAGATGCGCGGGACATTCGCTCGCTGATGGAAGAGATGGATCGGCAGGCCGAAATACGCGCCGATCTTATCGAGCTTCCAGGTCCAAGGCTGAGGCCAGCCCAACCCGGCGAAGCCCGTGCACCCACGCGGCAAGCGAACCGAAACAGCAGCAACCGCCGACCGCCCTATCGTCTGCCGGTAATGGGGGAAGTGGTTGAAGGGCTGGGCGAGGTGTCGGATGCCGGGGTGCGCTCACGCGGCCTGACGATCGCCACCCAACCTGGCGCCCAAGTCATTGCGCCAACCGCCGGCCGGATCAGCTATGCCGGTGAATTCCGGGGCTATGGACGGATCGTCATCATCGATCATAGTGGCGGATGGACGACGTTAATCACGAATCTCGACATCATTAGCGTTGGGGTCGGCGATGTCGTTGGCCAGGGGGCGCCAATCGGCCGAACCGGCACAGATCGGCCGGTTGTGACGGTGGAACTGCGCCGAGCGGGACAGCCTGTCGATATTTCGTCGCTTGTAAGCCGCGGTTAAGGCCACCAAGGCTATCCTTTCCTGAACCGCAGAAAACCGCTATCATGCGACGATCAGTTTAGAGAGTTTGAACCATGCCCAGACCTTTTATCAGTGCGATCGGTGCCGTCGGCACTTTGGCGCTCATCCCGGCCTTCACCGCGACCCTCGCTGCTGTCGATGTCGACACCTATCGCGAACTCGATCAGTTCATGGACGTGTTTGAGCGGGTGCGCTCCGAATATGTCGACGAGATCAGCGACGAAGATCTGATGCGCGGCGCGATCAGCGGTATGCTTTCGAGCCTCGATCCGCATAGCTCTTTCCTCGACGAAACTGGCTTCGAGCGGCTCACGACACAAAGCCAGGGCGAATATGGCGGGCTGGGCCTGACCGTCACCCTCGAAGACGGGGCTGTGAAAGTCATCGCACCGTTTGAAGACACGCCCGCAGACCGGGCTGGCATCCAGGCCGGGGACTATATCACCCATCTCGACGACGAGCTGATCTTTGGTGGTACGCTCGACGAAGCTGTGGAACAGATGCGCGGCGCGCCAGGAACCTCGATTGACCTGCGGGTCGTGCGGCCCGGCCAGACCGAACCGCTGGAATTCACGCTCACCCGTGAGATCATCGAACTGCGGGCGGTGGAATGGGAAGTCCAGGATCGCGTGGGCATCATCAACATCAACACCTTCAACCGCAACACGGGCGAAGAAGTACGGGCAGCCATTGCCTCTATCAACCAGTCGATCGGCGGGCAGCCCACCGGCTATGTGATCGATCTGCGCTCGAATCCGGGCGGCCTGCTCGACCAAGCCATCTCGGTCTCGGATATCTTCCTGGAACGCGGTGAAGTCGTGTCACAACGCGGACGGCGCGCCAGCGATATCGAGCGCTATTATGCGCGTGCAGGCGATGACACCAATGGCTTGCCGCTTGTCGTAATAGTAGACGCGGGCACGGCCTCAGCATCAGAAATCGTCGCCGGGGCGCTACAGGATCACCGGCGCGCCCTGATCATCGGCGAACAGACTTTCGGCAAGGGATCAGTCCAGACCATCCTTCCGCTGTCCGAAGTCACGGCCCTGCGCCTGACAACCGCTCGCTATTATACGCCGGCCGGCAATTCGGTGCAGGAAGGCGGCATCGAACCTGACCTCGAAGTTCCGCAGCTCACCAATCCGGACTGGCGCGACGCGCCGCGGTTCCGGGAGGCTGATCTGCGCCGCCACCTGATCAACGAAGAAGCCGTGGCTGAAGACGTGATCGAGGATGACATCCGCGAAGATCCACGCTTCTCCGCAACGTCTGAAGAGCTGGCAGAGCAAGGTATTACCGACTTCCAGATGCATTATGCGGTGGAAACGATCGCGCGCCTGGCGGCGGAAGATCCGCCGGTTGCGACAGCGTCTCTCACGCGCCGCTAACTCGCCTTAGCTGAAGGAAACGTCGTGACCATGACCTCGAAAGGACTAGCGTATGCGCTTGCCCTGTTCGTGCCGTTCGCGTTGCTCGCCGGTGCACTGGGTTCGGAGATCATTGGAGACCTCTATCCGTGCGAAATGTGCCACTGGCAGCGATGGCCCCATTATGCAGCCGTACCGCTGGCGCTGATCGCGCTTATCTTACGCGACAAGCGAGCGGGTACGCTTTTTCTCTGGCTGGCAGCCGATGCGATATTCATCAGTGGAGCGATCGGCGTCTTCCATGCCGGTGTCGAATACGGCTTTTGGGAAGGGATTACGGGCTGCGCCACGATGGATGCAGGGTCTGGTGATTTCATGGCCGATATAATGGCAACGCCGATCATCTCCTGCGACCAGCCGCAATGGACATTATTCGGCATCTCGCTTGCCGGATTTAACGCGATCATCTCGATCGGAACTGCTATAGGAATCGCATGGCTGATCCGCAAAACGAACCGTTAGATCTCGCTGGCCCGTTACCCGGCGATCGACAGCCGGATATCGACTCAATGATCCGTGTCGATCAAGCCGGCGAATATGGTGCGACCCGCATTTACGCCGGCCAGCTGGCCATATTGGGTGACCGCAGCCCAGCGGCGCGATCAATCGCGCGCATGGCCGAACAGGAACGTCGCCATTGTGACCGTTTCGACGCCCTCACCGTTGAACGCGGTGTTCGACCCAGCTTATTGCAACCGATCTGGGACCGCGCAGGATTTGCGCTAGGCGCGGCCACCGCATTGATGGGCCCGGAAGCGGCGATGGCCTGTACGGCGGCGATCGAAACCGAAATCGAAAATCATTATGGCGAACAGCTGGAAGAGCTGGGCGACACGGATCCCGAACTCAGCGATATGATCGCCGAATTTCAAGCTGAAGAGGCCGAACATCGCGAAACCGCGATTGCCGAGGGTGCGGAAGATGCACCGGCCTATCCGTTGCTTTCTGGCGCTATCCGGCTGGGATGCCGGATTGCGATTGCGGCGGCGAAACGGATTTGACGAATAGCGAGTTCAGGCCAGCGCAATAATCTATCTGGCATCTTGCCGACAGGGCTTGAAAAGCTGTAGCGTATTGGCTGCATTTAGGAGGATGATAATGACGCGTTTGCTTGCCGCCACGGCACTTATCGGAGCGATGGCCGTTATCCCTTCGGCGCCTGCCGCAGCGCAGAATAATGTCCGCATGCAGATCGTTTATGGCGATGAAGCGTGCCCAACGAGCAATGGCGAGATTATCGTTGTCTGCGTCCGCCGCGACGAGAGCGAACGCTATCGCATTCCGCCAGAGTTACGCGATACCCGCGACATGGCCGCCAACCAGAGCTGGCTCGCCCAGTCCCAGGCGGTCGAATATGTCGGACGCGGTGGCGCGATGAGTTGCTCACCGGTTGGCCCAGGCGGCTTTACCGGCTGCACCGAACAGCTGCTCCGGTCGGCCAGAGCCGAACGCGGAGCCCTGCTCGAATTCTAAACCGCTAGCCTTACCCTTCGCCGTCCGCTTGTTGTGCGGCGATCCAGCGATCAATCTGACCTTCAAGCACGTCGAGCGGCACTGAGCCCTGGCCCAGCACTGCATCATGGAACAGTCGAACATCGAAATCATCGCCTAGCGCCGCTTCCGCACGAGCCCGTAGCGCGCGGATGCGAAGCTCACCAAGTTTGTAGGCAAGTGCCTGGCCCGGCCGCGAAATATAGCGATTAACTTCCGCCTCGATATTGGCTTCTGTGAGCGCCGTATTCTCGCTCATGAAATCAATCGCCTGTTGTTTGGACCAACCCAGCGCATGGATTCCAGTGTCGACAACCAACCGACACGCCCGCCACATTTCATATGACAGTCGGCCCATATTTTCGGCCGGTGTATCATAGATGCCCATCTCGATACCGATGCGTTCCGAGTAGAGCCCCCAGCCTTCGATAAAGGCCGTGAAGAAAGCGAGATTACGCCGCAATGGATGCATGTCGATTTCCTGCTGCAGGGCGATCTGGTGATGATGGCCGGGCACGCCTTCATGGGCCGACAGTGCCGGGATTTCCCAAAGCGGCCGTTGGTCGAGCAGGGACGTGTTGACGTAATAGAAGCCGGCGATGCCCGTTTCGGGAGAGCCAGGATTATAAAAGGCAGTCGTCGCGCCTTCGGCCACCTCAGCAGGGATTTCTCGCAGACCGTAGGGCAAGCGCGGCAGGACCGAGAACATGGTCGGCATCAATCCGTCCAATTCCTTGGTCTGTAGCGCGACCGCTGCCATGAGCTCTTCCGGCGTCTCGGCATAATATTGCGGATCCGTCCGCAGATGCTCGATAAAGGCCTCGCGCGTATCGAAACCGGCCTCAACGGTAACCTCTTCCATCTCGGCGCGGATCCGGGCGACTTCGGAGAGGCCGATATCATGGATTTCCTGCGCGCTGAGATTGGTCGTCGTCATCTGGCGGATCCGGTAGTCGTAGAATTCCGAACCTCCGGGCTGCGCAGATATCCCCACCGTCTCGCGGCATTGCGGCCGATACACTTCGGTAAACCATTGCAAATGCTGCTCATATTCCGGCGCGAGGATTGTCGTGATGATCTCCCGTGCCCGCGCGGCATAACCATTAAAGGCCTCTTCGCTGACGCCAGCCGGACGCGTCCCCTGGAACGGTCGGTAGAAGCGCGATGTTGTCGGGTCCTCGCCAATCACACCGGAAATCGATTCCTCAAAACCATCCAGAACAACGCAGGGAAGCGTATAGCCTTGCTCTGCAGCTTGGGTGCTGATCGCAATCGCCTCGTCATTAATGCTCGGATAGAGGCTGAGGCGGGTTAGATAGCTCTCAAAATCCGCATCGGTCTGGAATGGCAGATTGTTGGACATGCCAGCAAAGCTTTGATGCCAGCCGCGCGTATTGGAAAAGAGCATCATCCGCTGGCCATAGCCATTGGCCTCAATGCTTTCGGCAAGCATGCGCTCCAATATCCCATAATTGGTGCGGGCCTCTGCTGAGAGCTCGTCTTCGGGAATCGCGCGCAGCCGATCGAGCTGAGCCTGGGCGGTGGCCGTGCGCCGATCCTGAGCCGCCAGGCTGATATCGGAAACCTGATCATCATAGTCTCGCACACCGACACCGGTCGCAAACACCGGAAACTCGCGCAGCGCGCCCTGCCATACTTCATCCATCAGCGCATCGAGATCATCTTCAGGTGCCGCGAATGCCGGCCCGGACAACCCCACAGCAGATACCGACAGCGTCAGTGCCATTACCAAAGCTCGCATCGTCTCATTCTCCCCTATTCGTTGGGAACAGGATTAGGCCGCGATCTGCGCTCTGACCAGCATCCGCTCGACCAATGACCTATGCTGATCTGCGGATATCCGCTAACCGGCGCTATCAGTGGCGGATAATACTCGTCCCAAGCAATGCGCGCGCTATTCCCGCATCCAGATCTGCTATCCGTAGGGGTGTGGCTAGAGATGCGCCTGCCGTGCCGATCGCAAGGGTCGAGCTACCGAGGAGACGTTGAACAAGATTCTGGCGCAGCGTTCCCGACTGCACCTTGATAAGCGGCAAGATCGTCACCCGTGGCCGCCAGAAACCCCGCCGCACGAACAGGAGACCATCGGCTATGCAATAGCCATGGGCGCGATATTGCAGCACCGGGACGATCGCCAAGGGGATCGCAAAGAAGAGCAGCAGATAGGCCGACGACCAGAAAATCCCGGCAATCGCGGTGATGATGGCAAGCGCTATCCCGTCTTCGATCCAGCTCCGCCAAATCAGCCGGGTAGACACGCGCTCGAACGCCTCGACTGGTGGCGGTGCAGGCATGCTGAGTTCGCCGAGAATTGGATCAATATCATCTTGCTGCGCCAGTGGCGCTACAACATGATGCGTACCAGCGGCGCCATCGCTGCCGAGGCTTTGGACCGCGAGTGCGCGCCACCCGAACAGGCGCTTGACGATCCCGGTGGTGATGATACCCGCCTGTACCCGTTTCAACGGGATCACAACGTCGGTGCGCGTGAAGAGCCCGCGTTCGCGGCGCAGCCCGGTTTCCGTGCGGCTGAGGCGAAAGCCAAACTCGCGCGCGATCGTACGCGCTAATCCGGTGATAACACCAACGGCCAGCAATAGCATTGCAATCGTCAGGATCGAATAGGCCGACACGAGGCTTGTGGCCCGCTTTCCATAGCTATCAACAACCCTGTCGGCGTCGAAATATTCGCTCGGCAGATATCCGCCAAAATATTGGGTAGACCCGGCGATAACCGCCAGAAACACCAGTGAAAAATTGAATAGGCCGGCGATCAAGAGCTGCCCCAATCCCATCGTAAATATCGGCGGGGCTGCGACTTCCTCTTGCTCGGCTTCGCCATCCGCTAGGGCCGTCCTAATGCCAGATCGATAGGCACGGATTGTATCGCGCAACCGATCTGCTTCGGCGCGGCTGATACAGTTGAGCTCGCCCTCGTCTCCCCCGCCTCCACCGGTTTCAATTCGGGCGATCGATACACCAAAGATCCGCGCCAACAATTTCTGTTCGAGGCTCACATCCTGGATGCGATCAAAGGGAATAGTGCGACGGTTGCGATTGAGCACGCCGCTTTGAATCACCAACTGCTCTTCACCGACCCAATAGGTAAAGCGGCGCCAATAGACATAGGCGAACAGCATCGATGCGAGCAGGCCGATCAGCGCGATGATAGCGGCCACGAAGATACTCGTGTCGCCAATGAAATAGGCCGCCGCCGGCAGGCCGAACACCAGCTGCGGCAATTGCTCCAGCGCCTTGATCGCCAATGTGGCGGGATGCAGATGGGACCAGTTTTCTGGCGCCTCGCTCATGCAAGATCCTCGCTGATATAGCTGCGGATCTCATCGCGCATGCGATTGGCCTCATCGATCGCCAGTCCTGGCAAATCGACCGTGCTGTTATAGCTGCCCGCTGTGTGAAGGGTGAGTGTTGAGACACCGAACGGACGCTCAATCGGCCCGCGGGATACATCGATATGCTGAACCCGGTCATAGGGAACGATTGTATCGCGGCGTACGATCAGCCCCGAGGCGATCCGGATCCCGCGCTCGCCCTCATAATAGCCCCAGCGGCGATAGCGCCGTCCCGGCAGCACCAGGACCAGGAACAGATAGAGCAATATTCCAAGTCCGGTTCCGATCCCGGCGGCCCATTCGAGTTCGCGGCTCAGGAAAAAATCGCCAACCACCAGCAGCGCCAAGGGAATTAGCCCCAGCAGTGCCGCGCGAATTCGCAACACGGATTTCTGGCGGGGATCGAGCGGAAGCAAGTCAGCCTCCACCGGATTAATCTCGGTTTCCTCGGCATTTTCAGTCATAAACGTCCCTCGCCTCCGGCAATCTGTAGCTCTCCAGTTAGTCATTCGCGGGAACTGAAACAATCGCCGGGCATTTTTCTCACGATATCAGATCACGAAAACCAGCTGACACCATTGCCACACAGCCGAATTCGCGACATTGAGAGGCCAGGAGTAGCACTGCGATGCGATATGGTTTTCTATCCCTGCTGATCTGCCTGCTCCCCGCCTGTGCAACAATGGCTCCACCGCCCATGACAGATAGCCCGACAGCCCTGATCATCGCGCATCGCGGCGCATCCTCAGAAGTGCCTGAGCACACTCTGGAAGCCTATCAGCGCGCAATCGATCAAGGGGCCGACTATATCGAGCCCGATCTCGTGATGACGCAGGATGGCGTGCTCGTCGCGCGGCATGAGAATGAGATATCCGGCACCACCAATGTTGCCGACCATCCCGAGTTTGCTGACCGGCGCACGACCAAAACGATCCGGGGTCGCCAGGTAAACGGCTGGTTCACAGAGGATTTCACGCTCGCTGAGCTGCGCACCTTGCGGGCACGCGAGCGTATTCCCCAGCTCCGCCCGGCAAGCGCCGAACAGGATGGCCAATATGCAATCCCGACCCTGGCGGAAGTCATTGCCTTGGTGCAGCGACAGGATCGCAGCGTCGGCCTGATGCCCGAGATAAAATTTCCATCCTATTTCACATCAATCGGCCTTGGCATGGAAGAGCCGCTTGCCCGCCAGCTTGGCGAAGCCGGCTATAACAACGCCACGGATCCGGTGATGATCCAGTCATTTGAAATCGCGCCCCTGGCCGCATTGGATGTGCTGACGAACCTGCGTTTGGTGCAATTGATCGGTCCGCGCGGTGCGCCTGCCGATGCGCCGGACACCAGCTATGCGCATATGGCGTCGGCCGAAGGATTACAGACGATAGCGACCTATGCCGATGCCGTGGCCCCGCACAAATCGCTGATCATGGATCGGAACGGCGCAGGCGAATTGGAAGCGCCGAGCACATTGGTTAGCGATGCACAAGCGGCCGGATTGCTGGTGATCGCCTATACATTCCGTCCGGAAAACTATTTCCTGCCGGCCAATTTGCGGACCCAGCGGTCGGGTAACGAGCGTAGCCATGGCGATATGGCAGCGGAAGTCGCCGCTTTTCTCGCAGCTGGTATCGATGGATTGTTTACAGACTTTGTCCCGCCGGCCATTGCCGCGCGCGATGGGCAAGCGTCGGAATAGCTATTCCGCTGCGAGCAGCGTTTCGGCGCCACCAAGATCGACAGATACCAAACGGCTGACGCCGCGTTCCACCATCGTCACGCCGTAGAGACGATGCATGCGGGACATGGTCACGGCGTTATGCGTGACGATCAGGTAGCGGGTGTCGGTTTCTGCAGCCATCTGGTCGAGCAGTTCGCAAAAGCGTTCGATATTCGCATCGTCGAGCGGGGCATCGACCTCGTCGAGCACACAGATCGGTGCCGGATTAGTGAGGAACAGGGCAAAAATCAGCGCAATCGCGGTGAGCGCCTGCTCACCGCCCGATAGCAGCGTCAATGTGGCAAGTTTCTTGCCCGGCGGCTGGGCCATGATTTCCAGGCCCGCTTCGAGGGGGTCATCGGAATCAATCAGCGCAAGATGCGCCTGTCCGCCCTGGAACAGCGTGCCGAACAGTCGGCGGAAATGCTTGTCGACCTCTTCGAACGCCGCCAGCAAGCGCGCGCGACCTTCGCGATTGAGATTGCCGATAGAACCGCGCAGCCGGTTGATCGCCTGACCCAGCTCTTCGCGCTCGGCAAGCGATGTATCGCGTTCGGTCTCAAGCTCTTCCAGCTCGCTTTCGGCGACCAGATTGACCGGCCCGATCCGCTCGCGATCGGTCTTCATCTTGTCCAGCGCCGCTGACTCTTCCTCAGCGCCAGCGACCTGATCCGCATCGAATTCGAATTTTTCGGCCAGTCCGCCGGGTGCAGACTGGAACCGTTCGCTCGCCACGCGCTCAAACTCACGGCGGCGGCTTTCGGCATTCTCAAAGCGTGCCTGGCCACCGGCGCGATGTTCGCGTGCGGCTGACAGGGCTTCCACGGCTTCAGCGGCGAGGCCTTCGGTCTCGGCAACCCGTTCTTCGCCGGTGCGTTCTTCTGCACGCGCAGTTTCGGCCTTTTGCTCGGCTTCCACCGCCTTGGTCTGCAGTCCGGCGATCTTCGCTTCAATCTCCGTCGGTGCATCGACCAAGGCCTTGGCTTCAGCCTCGGCTTCGGCTTCGCGCTTGGCCATTTCCTGGACCCGGCGTGCAGCCTCGCCCGCCCGGCTCTTCCAGCTGTCGGCCTCTGCCTTGGCCGCTTCCAGCCGCGCCTTGTCGGCATCGATGGCCTGGCCGATTGTGGCCGCCTCTGCCCGCGCTTCGGCAAGAATGATCCGAGCCGCTTCGCTCGCGCTTTTCAGCCGTTCGACAGAGGCATCCATGTCTCCGCCATCTGGCAGATCGGAAAGGCTTTTCTCGGTGTTTTTGAGGTTCGTTTTGGCATCGTCGAGCTCCGCAGCGGTGCGATCGCGGCGTTCGATAAGCCCAGCCTGTTGATCGCCGAGCCGCTCGATCGCAGCGCGCGCCGAATCTTCCTCGCGGATCGCCGCGCGCGCATCATCTTCTGCCGTACCCAAAGCTGCGCGACCGTCCTCAAGCGTTGTGCGCGCTTCGGTTAGGCTCGCAATTGCGGTTGTCGCCCGAGCCGCAGCCTCTTCCAACGTCGTACGCGCTTCCGGGAGTTCCGCTTGAATGGCTTCGAGCCGATTGACGCGCACCAGGCGGTCGGCTGCGGCGGCGCCTTCATCCCGTGCGACATAGCCATCCCACCGCCGTAGCCCACCATCTGTGGTCACGATGCGCTGGCCAACCGCAAGCTCGATCGAGCCGTTATCGGTTTCAAGAACACCAATCTGCGCGAGCCGACGTATCAGCTGCGACGGCGCGTTTACATGATCGGCAAGACGCTCAACTCCGACGGGCAGTGCAGGATCGCTGCCATGGCTTTCAGATCCTGACCAGCGCCGACTGCTCGCCTCGCCAAGTCCTGCTTCGAGGTCATCGCCGAGGGCTGCGGCCAGTGCCCTCTCATATCCCTTGTCCGCACGCACATAGCCGAGCGCCTTATCCTCGATCGCGTCGTCCATATCGGTCGCGAGTGCACGCGCTTCGGATTCCAGCGCCGACAGAGCGGCGCGGGCGGCGGCGGTATCGCTTTCGGCGGCGTCGCGCGCATCGGCAGCCTTTTGCCGCTGCTCGTCGGCCGACGCGATAGCGTTTTGCAGTTCGGCAACCCGAGCCTCGGTGCGTTTGCGCGCTTTCTCTGCCGCGGCGAGCGCCTTTTCGAGCGGCTTGATATCGCCCAACTCAGCCAGTTCAGTCGCGACCCGCTCTGCTTCGCCTTCAGCCCGGTCGAGCCGCTCGCGTGCACTTTCCGCATTGGCTTCAGCAACCCGGACATCCGCTTGTTGCGATGCCTGAGCCGCGAGTGCGCGGGCCATGGCCAGTTCGGCTTCGCGCGAAACGGTTTCCGCTTCCTGAAGTTTGGATTCGCTCTCTGCCAGCCGCTCATCAGTGCCTTCCAACCGCGCGGCGATGCTTTTCTCTTCGGCCTCAAGCCGTTCAAGTGCGGCAGCGGCATCCTGTGACAGCGCATCTTCGCGCCCACGATCATGTTTCAGATTCTCGCGCTGATTGGCGAGTTCATCGATCCGCCGCTCCAGCGCGCTGCGTTCGTTCTTGAGAGCGGCCAGCTCATGCCCCAGTGCCGCAGCAGTTTCGCGTGCTTCCTGGGCCGCGTTGCGCTGTTCCGCCAGCGCGCGCGCGGCTTCGGCTTGATGCACCGCTGCAGCGCGTTGTTTTTCGGCCGCTTCGCCAACCCGGGCTTCGGCTTGTTCGGCCTCGGCCTTGGCGGCTTCGGCAGCCGCCGCCGCATCGCGCCAGCGGGCAAATACGAGCCGCGCTTCGCCAAGCTCTATCTTCTCGCTGAGTTTGCGATAGCGCCGTGCAGCACTCGCCTGCCTTTTCAGTGCACGAATGCGCGTTTCCATATCGGCAAGCAGATCATCGAGCCGAGAGAGGTTGGTTTCAGTCGCACGCAGCTTCTGCTCGGCATCCTTGCGGCGAACATGGAGACCAGCGATCCCCGCCGCCTCTTCCAGCATCTGGCGACGTTCAGCCGGTTTGGCCGATACGACAGCACCAATCTTGCCCTGGCTCACCAGTGCCGGTGAATGGGCGCCGGTCGCCGCATCGGCGAACAGCAGTGCTACATCCTTGGCCCGCACATCGCGGCCATTGACGCGATAGGCAGAGCCCGCACCGCGCTCGATCCGCCGGACAACTTCAACCTCGCTCTCAAGCGCAATCGTATCATTGTCGGGCCGATCGCCTTCGTCACGTTCGGCAAGAATCGATACTTCGGCAAATTGACGCTCAGGCCGGGCATCGGTGCCGGCGAAGATCACATCTTCCATACCGCCACCGCGCATCGACTTGGGCGAGCTCTCACCCATCGTCCAGCGCAGCGCTTCCAGCAGATTGGATTTGCCACAGCCATTGGGGCCGACAACGCCGGTTAGCCCAGGTTCAATCCTGAGCTCCGTCGGATCGACAAAGCTTTTAAAGCCCGCAAGTTTGAGGCGCTTTATCCGCATCGGCTATGCCGTTGGACCATGAGCGTGCAATCTGCCCCCGATATCCTCAATCTATTCCACCATCTCCTGGAGCCGGGCATCAAGCTGCGCCCAGCCATTCAAACCTTGGACAAGTTCATTATTGATCAGGAATGACGGCGTGCCGGAAATGTTATGCTGGTTGAGGGCACGATTGCGCATCTCTTCCAGTTCCTGGATCGCTGCCGTGTCTGTCAGGCATTGACGAGCGCGTTGCCCCGAAATCCCCATGCCACCGACCAAATCGATGAGGCCAGATGCTTGCGCAAATCCGACAAATGCCTGGCCGCTCTGGACGGCTTCCTGCGTCGACAGTGCCTGAAGTTGCGCCTGATCGGCACTCTGGATCGTCTCGAACATATTCGTCTGATTGGCGAACAAGCGCTCATTCAGCGGGAAGAACGGTTCTTCCCCGTTGCAGCGTGCGAGCAGGGCCGCGCTGAGATCCAGCGGATCGCGCACAAAGTTACGAATCTCGAAACTGACTGTTCCTTGCGAAATATAGTTTTCGACCATCGGCTCATAGCTTTGTGCGGCAAAGGCTGCGCAAGCCGGGCAGGTCAGCGATGCATATTCAACGATCGCGATCGGTGCATCCGGATTACCCATCCGGAACCCGCCTTCTTCGGTCTTCGAGACAACCGCGACCCAATCTTGTGAGGTATCGGCCTCGACGGGGCCGGTTGCCGCGCCGCCGTTGGCAGATGTTTCGCCGCCGCATGCCGCCAGGGTTGCCGCAAGGGCGATGGCAGAAACTTTCCAAAGGTTAGACATTACTCATTCACTCCATTTGATGCGTCGCGGCCAATATCGCCGAGACGCTTAACCTGCAATTGCCGGGGCGGCGCATTATCGTCGACCAAAGGCGCGCCCTCGGTTGCGACCACCGAAGCAGCCAGGCCTTCCAGACAGGCCCGTAACTCGGGATCGGCGACCTCGCGCAGCGAATCTCCCAGTTCCTCAGGGATTGGCCGTAAAGACGGAGGCGCCGGACGCCGCGCCTGAGGCTTGGCGGCCTTGCCCTGCTGTATCGATATCCGGGCTACCGCCGGATAACCGAAGAAACGATTAACCCGCTCAATGATCGCTGGCTCGATATGCTGCATCATTGTGGCATGTGCGCCGGAAACGTTCAGCCGCAACACACCGTCAGACCGCTGGCCAAACGGGAAGCGAATCGAATCCGGTGTCGACACCTCGGCATAGCGCTCGCCGACAATTTCCGGCCAGCGTGTAACGATCGCACTCTGCACGAATCCGAACCGGCGAAACGACGCTTTTCCGATATTCGGCACCATATCGCCCAGCGCACGGGTGCGGCGGCTGCGCCGATCCGTCTTATCCCGGGTTCGGGAGGTGCCAGTCCCTGTAATATTGCGGGTTTTCGCCATCCGCTTGCTCATGCCATAGGGTCCCAATGGCTGCCATAAAAACTTTCAGTGCGATGTGGATAATAGATGCGTCGAGAAATCCCGCACAAATGCCCGATTTAGCGATCAGCACCGCCCTTTTGGGCTGGTATGACGATAAGGCTCGGTCGCTCCCCTGGCGGGCTGAGCCGGGGGCGCCAGCGCCCGATCCGTATCGCGTATGGCTGTCCGAAGTCATGCTGCAGCAAACGACTGTTGCGGCGGTGAAGCCCTATTTCGAGATGTTCACCAAGAAGTGGCCGACGGTGGAAGCGCTCGCAGCGGCTGATAGTGCCGATGTGATGGCTGCCTGGGCCGGCCTTGGCTATTATGCGCGGGCCCGAAACCTTCATGCGTGCGCGCAGACTATAGTTGCGGATCATGGCGGCCAGTTTCCGCAGACCGAAGCCGAGTTGCGGGAACTTCCGGGAATAGGTGCGTATATCGGCGCGGCTGTGGCAGCGATTGCCTTTGGCGAACCCGCTACCGTCGTTGATGCCAATGTCGAACGCGTAATTACGCGGCTCCATGCAATTGAATCAGCATTGCCAAAGGCGCGCGCGGAAATTCGATCGCACACCCAATCCTATACGCCTGCTGGTCGCCCGGGCGACTTCGCTCAGGCGATGATGGATCTCGGCGCTACCATTTGCACAACCCGTAATCCCGATTGCCCGGACTGTCCGCTGCGTCAGAATTGCGCAGCTGAGCGGACCGGCAATCCCGAGCGATTTCCCGTTAAACTGCCCAAAAAGGTGAAGCCAGTGCGGCACGGCACCGCCTTTTGGCTCGAACGGAATGGCGCCGTGCTGCTCGTCCGTCGGCCGGACTCAGGCATGCTGGGCGGGATGCGCGCGCTGCCGAGCGGAGAGTGGGTGGATACGGCCCCCGGATTTGCCGAGGCGCCCGCTAACGTCAAGTGGGCCGCCTTCGGCACTGTGAGCCATGTCTTTACCCATTTCGCTCTTGAACTGGATGTGGTGGGCGGACACGCCTTGACGGATGGTGACGCAGAAGGCGAATGGTGGCCAATTGAGACGATCGAAGAGGCCGGCCTGCCGACCTTGTTTGCCAAGGCGGCAACGCTGGCGATCGCGCAGAGGGAGAATGTTGAGTGAATACGCCGTTTAATCCGGGACTGACCGGATCTCGCCTCGACCGCGCCGACCAGATCCGCATCAAGGAGGACAAGCTCGCCGAGGTACGCGGCAGTCTCAGGGCGCGGCTGCTGAAGCTCAACGATCTCGATCCAGAGATAGGACCAGACAATATGCTCGTCTGGGGATCGATGATCGACCGACCGGATGATTCAGAATTGCTTTTTCTGGGCATGGAGGGCGATACACCCTATTTTGCTCCGCTTATCGAAAATGCGCCGCCCACTGGACAGGCAGCCTATGCGGTGTGGCGCTATCTCGACATTATGCCGCCCGAAGAAGCCTCGACCTATGCGGCCGCTCGCTCGCTGATCGAATGGCATCGCGGGCATCTCTTCTGCAGCCGATGCGGCAATCGATCACAGGTTTCCAAGGGCGGTTGGGGCCGCACATGCCAAAGCTGCGGTGCCGAACATTTCCCGCGCGTCGACCCGGTCGTGATCATGCTCGCGACCTTTGAAGGCAAGGCGCTGGTGGGTCGACAACCCCGCTTCCCGCCAGATCGATACTCGGCACTGGCCGGTTTTGTCGAACCGGGCGAATCGCTCGAAGGCGCTGTAACGCGGGAGCTTTTCGAAGAGGCCGGTGTTCACGCGACATCGGTGCGCTATTTGTCCAGCCAGCCCTGGCCATTTCCCAACACATTGATGATGGCCTGTATCGCGCCGGTGGAGAGCGATGAGCTCACCCTCGACACCGAAGAATTGGAGGCAGCTAAATGGGTTACCAAGCAACAGGTGCTCGATGCCTTTGACGGCGCAGTGGATGCGCAATTCATCGCCCCGCCGCATTTCGCCATCGCGCATACTTTGCTGCGCGCATGGGCCGAAGACAAGTGATTGACGGCTTGCGATAATGGCCGCCTCTCTCTAAAGCCCTGCCCAAGCAATCCGGACAGCGGGAATCAGATTCATGAGTCAGTTTAACACCATCGCAGGCTGGTCTTTGGCAGCAGGCATCGTTGCGCTCGGTACGTCGATCGTCACGACCGAGATGTTTCATGGCGAACGTCCCGAAACGATGGGCTATGTTGTTGAAGGCGTCGCCGAAGAAGGTGGCGACGAAGAACCCGAGATGACAATGGCCATGGCCTTCCCGTCGGTAACCGTCGAACAGGGCGAAGCGGTGTTCCGTCGCTGCGCCAGTTGCCACACGATCAATCAGGGCGGCGCCGATGGAATTGGACCGAACCTGTGGGGAAAGATCGGTGCAGATATCGCATCCGTCCCGGGTTTCAATTATTCCGGCGCGCTGTCTTCAATCGAAGGCACATGGAATTTTGACAATATGTCAGACTGGATCGCGCGTCCGGCCGCATTTGCGCAGGGAACGACGATGAGCTTTGCCGGTCTGTCCGACCCGCTCGATCGCGCCGCGCTGATTCTTTACATGAACGCCAATGGCTCCGACATGCCATTGCCCGAACCGCCGGCTCCGGAAGAAGAAGCCGCTGAAGATACTGAGGTTGAAGACGCCGAAACCGAAGCCGAAGAGGCTGCAGACCCGGAAGCGGAAGCCGATATCGAGGGTGGTGAAGAAGCAGCGGCAGAAACCGACAGCTAGTCGAGGCTCAACACCGTTGGTTCTGATTTCCAGCCAATCGGCTCAACATAGAAATCATTGATCATTTCCCAGGCTTCGTCGGCGGTGTCGACAAAGCGGAAGATGTTCAGATTTTCAGGTGAGATTGTACCTTCTTCGGCCAATGCCTCGAAATCGATAACCCGCGTCCAGAAATCCTCGCCGAAAAGCAGGATCGGAACGGCCTTCATCTTGCCCGTCTGAACCAGGGTCAACAGTTCGAACATTTCGTCGAACGTGCCAAACCCGCCCGGGAAGCAGGCGACAGCGCGCGCACGGATCAGGAAGTGCATCTTGCGCAGCGCGAAATAGTGGAACTGGAAGCTGAGCGACGGCGTCACATATTCATTGGGCGCCTGTTCGTGCGGTAGCACGATGTTAAGCCCGATCGATTCCGCACCGACATCGGTCGCGCCACGGTTCGCCGCCTCCATCATCGAAGGGCCGCCACCCGAACAGACGACAAACTGCCGCTTGCCGTCCTCGTCGCAATCGCATTTGCTGGCGAGTTGGCCCAGTTTGCGGGCCTCGTCATAATATTTGGACTTGGCCACCATGCGTTCAGCAATCCGCTTTTGCAGACCATCTTCGGCCTGTTCGAGCATTTCCGCCGCCTTGGATGGCTCTGGGATACGGGCTGATCCATAGACCACCAGCGTCGAGCCGATATTGGCTTCGTCGAGCAACAGTTCGGGCTTTAATAGCTCCAGCTGAAAGCGGATCGGCCTCAGATCTTCGCGCAACAGGAATTCGGTGTCCTGGAACGCCAGGCGATAGGCCGGATCCTCGGTCTGCGGGGTTGAAACACTCTCGCGCGCATAGGCAGCGTCTTCGCCAGAGGTATAGAAAATGTGATCGGGTATGGTTGGGTCATTCATAGACCCTAGTCTTAACGACAATATGGCCCGCGGCTACCCATATCGAAATGAAAATGATTGCGATGATCGGCATTGGCATCAGGGCCGAGTACGATTTCAAATCGTTCGCAGGCGCCGCGATGCAGGTCGCGCAAAAAGGCCCTTTCCCGACGATCGCTGTTATTCCAACCCTCTAACACCGTAATCCGATGCCCATCGGCAAGTGTGAAACCCGAAATGTCGATCGCATTGGCCTTGCCATGCTCAGACAATCGTCCGGTTCCAGCGATGTTTCGGCACCCATAGGTTCCAAATGTCTCAACAAGGGTCACGGCCTGGCCAAAATGCCGTTCGGCGGCCGGTTGCAATACTTCGCGAGTCCATCGCGCATAGCGATCCGCCAGCGGGCAGGTCATCGCGCCCAAATTGCGCGTCGGCGTGCCGACCTGGAGCAGCTGCAAGGAGCCAACGGCACGGCAACCGTTTGAAAAATTGCGATCGGGAAGCCGGCGATACTGCACATTCTGGCGGGTCAGGCCTGCCAGGCATTGGCGCGTATTGGCACTCGGCGGCGCCAGCCGCTCGGAGCTTTGCGTTGAGCGCGGGCCATCGGTGCGCCCATCGATCATCCCACAGGCCGAGACCAGCATGACAAGCGGCAATAAGAGCAGTTTCCGGTGCATGGGAAAAGAGTATCGAACCATAGTTAGCAGAAGGTTAACCGCCGGACCGGCGTAACGGTTCATATGCCGCAGATGCGGCCATCCGACTCACCATCGCGACGAAAAGAAAAGTTTGATGTGGAATTGAAACCGCTTCTGGCTCGTCCAATATTGGTACATCCCGTTCATTTTATTGTGCAACTTAGCAAAGTGAGCTGGTATAACGGCAGGTCTCTCTGGGGGGAAACACTCACTGGGAGGCTAGAATGACCATTGAATATACGGATCCCGCGGCGACGAACGCAAACAGCGGAGAAAAGCCGGGTAAAGCGGCAATCCGTGTTTTTTCTGACGCGGGAACTGACGAGGAAGCGATCATCGAAACGGCCGTCGAAGCGACCGATGATGACGCGCTCGATAACTCTCACCCGGCAAACCCTGACGCACCGCAACCGACCGCGCGATTGACCGAAATTGAACGCAAACTCAGCACGACCGTGTCGAAACTCTCTGCCCGGCTGAACAAGGCCTATGGCGTCAATGAACGGCTGTTCGGCCAACCGTCGACCGAATCTGAAAAAGAACAGAGAATCAATGGTATAGGTCAAAAAGGTGTGCTCAATGCCATCGATAGACGGATGTATGAGCTAGAAAAGATACTACAATCTTTGGACGAAGAGCTCGACAAGATTGAATCTATCGCCTGATCGATCACATATCGCTGCGTCCGTGGTGGCGCTGCGTAATATCTCCGTTGACATGCTGCGCTGCAACACCCATTGCGGCGACGGGCCACGCTGCCCCAACGCAGCGCGTGCTCTCTGTGAGGAGAGAATATATGACTACAGAACCAACGGTCCGTCCGGGCCGCCCGTTTTTTTCATCCGGACCCACTTCCAAATTCCCTGGCTGGTCGCTCGACAAGTTGAGCACCGATTCGCTTGGCCGTTCGCATCGGTCAAAACTCGGCAAAGGCCGGTTGAAATATGCGATCGATCTCAGCCGTGAGATATTGGGCATTCCCGACGATTATCTGATCGGCATTGTTCCGGCATCCGATACGGGCGCTGTTGAACTTGCCATGTGGAACATGCTCGGCGCGCGTCCGGCAACCGTTGCCGCATGGGAAAGCTTCGGCAATGTGTGGATCCAGGATGCGGTGAAACAGCTCAAGCCTGACGGGCTTAGCGTGCTTGAAGCTGACTATGGTGAAATTCCCGATCTGCGTCAGATCGATCCGGGCGATGATATCGTCTTCACCTGGAACGGCACGACCTCGGGCGCCAAGATCCCCGATACTGACTGGATTTCGGACGAGCGCGAAGGCGTAACCATCAACGATGCCACGTCAGCGATCTTCGCTCAGGAGATGGACTGGCCGAAGCTCGATGCCACCACCTATAGCTGGCAAAAGGTTATGGGGTCGGAAGCCGCACATGGCATGCTGATCCTCAGCCCGCGCGCTATTGAGCGGATCGAAAGCTATGATCCGGAATGGCCGCTGCCAAAAATCTTCCGTGTCAAAAAGAATGGCAAGATCAACCGGGCCATTTTTGAAGGTGCGACGATCAACACGCCGTCCATGCTGGCCACGGAAGACTATATCGCCGCGCTCGAATGGGCGAAGTCGATTGGCGGATTGCCGGAATTGCAGGCCCGCGCGGATCGCAATGCGGCTGTCGTTGATCAGTGGATCGAAGCCACACCGTGGATGCGCAACATGGTGTCTGATCCGACCAAGCGGACCAATACCGGTGTCTGCATGGTGTTCCAGGGCGAATGGTATGATGGCTTGTCTGTCGAAGACCAGGCGGCCGTGCCAGCGAAGATCGTCGCGATGCTCGAAGAGCGTGGCATCGGCTATGATTTCAATGGCTATCGCGACGCCCCGCCATCCTTGCGGATCTGGTGCGGGTCGACAGTGGAAACCGATGACGTCGCTGCGCTGCTGCCCTGGATCGAATGGGCCTACGCCGAAGTCCAAGCCGAACATACTTCCTAATTCCGTCATTCCAGTGAAAGCTGGAGTCTCTGGCCATCTGAGTTTCGCTTAATGTCCCGAGATCCCAGCCCAAGCTGGGATGATGAAAACCATGAAAGGTTTTCGTCATGCCCAAAGTACTTATTTCCGATAAAATGGACCCCAAAGCCGCGGAAGTCTTCCGGTCTCGCGGACTGGAAGTCGATGAAAAGACCGGCCTATCCAAAGAAGAACTGGCCGAGATCATTGGCGAATATGATGGCCTTGCCGTGCGATCATCGACCAAGGTCACGCCCAAGATTCTTGAGGCGGCGACTAATCTCAAAGTGATTGGTCGCGCTGGCATCGGCGTCGACAATATCGATGTGCCTGCAGCATCGGCACGCGGTGTTGTTGTCATGAATACGCCGTTTGGCAACTCGATCACGACGGCCGAACACGCCATCGCCATGATGTTCGCACTTGCCCGGCAGCTGCCCCAGGCTGACGCGTCGACCCAGGCTGGCAAATGGGAAAAATCGAAATTCATGGGTGTCGAACTGACTCACAAGACGCTTGGCCTGATCGGCGCCGGTAATATCGGATCGATTGTCGCGGATCGCGCGCATGGGCTGAAAATGAAAGTCATCGCCTATGATCCGTTTCTGACAGAGGAACGCGCCGTTGAGCTCGGGATTGAAAAGGTCACGCTGGACGAGCTGCTCGAACGGGCAGACTTCATCACGCTGCACACGCCGCTGACGGATCAGACGCGCGGTATCCTGTCCCGCGAGGCAATTGCCAAAACCAAACAGGGCGTGCGCATCATCAACTGCGCGCGCGGTGGCTTGATCGACGAAGAGGCATTGAAAGACGCGCTTGAGAGCGGCCAAGTGGCCGGTGCGGCTCTCGATGTGTTTGCCGAAGAGCCGGCCAAGGAAAATGCCCTGTTCGGCACACCCGGCCTGATTTCAACGCCGCATCTCGGCGCATCGACCAGCGAAGCGCAGGTCAATGTCGCGATCCAGGTAGCCGAACAGATGTCGGATTTCCTGCTTGATGGCGGGGTAACGAACGCGCTCAACATGCCGTCGCTCTCCGCCGAAGAAGCGCCGAAGCTGAAACCCTATATGACGCTTGCTGAAAAGCTCGGCGCGCTCGTTGGTCAGCTCGCGCATGACGCGGTGAAAGGCATCTCGATCGAAGTAGAAGGGGCAGCCGCCGAGCTGAACCAGAAACCGATCACCGGTGCCGTGCTGGCCGGGTTCATGGGCGCCTATTCGGACACCGTGAACATGGTCAACGCACCCTATCTCGCCAAAGAGCGCGGGCTAGACGTCCGCGAAGTCCGCCATGATCGCGAAGGCGTCTATCATACACTGATCCGTGTCGCGGTGATGACCGATGAGGGCGAAAAATCGGTAGCGGGCACACTATTCGGTGAAAATGTGCCCCGGCTCGTCGAACTGTTTGGCGTGAAGATCGAGGCCGATCTTGCCGGACCGATGCTCTACGTCGTCAACCAGGATGCCCCCGGCTTTATCGGACGGATCGGGACGACACTGGGCAAGGCCGACGTGAATATCGGCAATTTCCACCTTGGCCGGCGTGAAGGCGGCGGTGACGCAATCTTGCTCTTGTCCGTTGATCAGCAGGTCGAAGAGCCGCTGATGTGGGATGTCTGCAATCTTGAAGGCGTAAAAACCGTCATGGGACTAAGCTTCTAGCGAATCGAATATGACGCTAAGGCAAACCCCATGACCAAGATTGCACCTGGATTGCTGCCCGAAGGGCTGCGCGACCGGCTTCCGCCCGAGGCCGAGGCTGCCGCACGCCTGCTCAGGTCTGTAATGGATAGCGTCGCTTCCTATGGCTATGAGCGCGTCTCACCGCCGCTGGCGGAGTTTGAGGAAGGCATGGTCGGCCAGCTCAAATCCGATGGTGCGCAGGATCTGCTCAGGATCATCGACCCGGTATCGCGGCGGACATTGGCCCTGCGGCCCGATATCACCGCCCAGATTGGCCGTATTGCATCAACCCGCATGGCGGGGCGCCCGCGCCCTGTACGGCTTGGCTATGGTGGTGAGATCCTTCGATTGCGTGCGACCCAGCTGCGGCCCGAGCGCCAACTCGTCCAGGCGGGAGCGGAGCTGATCGGCGCGGATAGCGTGGCCGCGGCGAGTGAAATCCTGTCCGTTGCGGTTGATGCTTTGGCCGCTGCTGGCGTCTCCGACATTACGGTAGACCTAACGCTGCCCGATCTCGTGCCGACCCTCGCCGAAGGCCCCTTCCCGCTCGCTCCTGAGCTGGTCGAACCGGTCCGTACCGAGTTGGACGAGAAGGATGCAGGTGCGATCGCTGCGCTGGGAGCCGATGCCTATTTGCCGCTGATCCATGCCGCCGGGCCGGTTGACAGAGCGCTCACGCAGATGCGCGCGATCGATGCCGGCGGTGCGCTCAAATCACGACTGGACGGCGTAGAAGCGATTGCCGGGACGCTCGCCAGCCGAGCGACGATTACGCTCGATCCCACCGAACGGCATGGCTTTGAATATCAAAGCTGGCTGGGTTTCTCTCTGTTTGGCGCAGGGATTGGCGGCGAGATCGGCCGCGGTGGGAGTTATGTGATCAACCATGCCGATGGCACAGAAGAACCGGCGATGGGCTTTTCCCTCTATGTCGATCCGCTGGTCGACGCCGGATTGGGAACCAAGGACAAGAAGCGTCTGTTCCTTCCGCTGGGAACGGATGCAGCCACCGCCAACCAGCTGCGCGCGGATGGTTGGCGGACGGTTGCCGCACTCACCAACGCGGACAGCGCGGAAACGCTGGATTGCACCCATCGATATGATGGTAGCGAACCGCAGGAAATCTGAATTCAGACGGCAATTTCGGCGCAACCGTGAATAGCGCCGTGGACGTACCCCTCTCAGGCAATTAGGAGCGGGTCGTAACCCGCAAGCGAAAGCGTTTCTCCATGGCTAATGTAACGGTAATCGGCGCCCAATGGGGCGATGAGGGCAAGGGCAAGATCGTTGACTGGCTATCGGCCCGCGCCGACGCAGTCGTGCGGTTCCAGGGCGGCCATAATGCTGGCCACACACTGGTGATCGGCAACGAAACCTACAAATTATCCCTCCTGCCCTCCGGCATTGTTCGCGGTACACCATCGATGATCGGCAATGGCGTTGTGCTCGATCCCTGGGCGCTGCGCGAAGAAGTCGCAAAGCTGCGCGGCCAAGGCGTCGATGTCACGCCCGATACCTTGCAAATCGCCGAGACCTGCCCGCTCATCCTGCCGATCCATCGCGATCTTGATGGCCTGCGCGAAGACGCCAGCGGTGAAGGCAAGATTGGCACGACGCGCCGCGGTATCGGCCCCGCATACGAAGACAAGGCCGGGCGCCGCGCGATCCGGGTCTGCGATCTTGCCCATCTGGACGATCTTGCGCCGCAGCTCGATCGCCTGTGCGCGCATCATGATGCGTTGCGTGCCGGCTTTAACGAGCCGCCGGTCGATCGCGAGCGCTTGCTCAATGATTTGCGCGAGATCGCGGACTTTGTCCTGCCATTTGCGCAGCCGGTTTGGCGCTCGCTCAATGCGGCGCGACAGCGTGGAGACCGGATCCTGTTCGAGGGCGCGCAGGGCGTATTGCTCGATGTCGACCACGGCACCTATCCATTCGTCACATCGTCCAACACGATTGCCGGGACCGCCGCTGGCGGCTCAGGCCTCGGCCCGGGCGCAGTCGGTTTCGTCCTGGGCATCGTCAAAGCCTATACGACCCGGGTTGGTGCAGGCCCCTTCCCGACCGAGCTTGAGGATGAGAATGGCCAACGACTGGGCGAACGTGGCCATGAATTCGGCACCGTTACCGGTCGCCAGCGGCGCTGTGGCTGGTTCGATGCGGTGTTGGTGCGCCAGTCAGTTGCAGTATCCGGCGTGACAGGTGTTGCGCTCACCAAGCTCGATGTGCTGGACGGCTTTGCCGAACTCAAGATCTGCGTCGGCTATCGGGTGAACGGCCGGGACTATGACTATCTGCCGCCGAACACCCAGGATCAGGCCGCGGTCGAGCCGGTTTATGAGACAATCGAAGGCTGGAGCGAGACGACAGCGGGCGCACGCAGCTGGAACGATCTTCCCGCCCAGGCGATCAAATATGTCCGCCGGGTCGAAGAGTTGATCGGGTGCCCAGTGGCGCTCGTCTCAACAAGTCCGGAACGCGAAGATACGATATTGGTGCGCGATCCCTTCGCCGATTGATCGCTGACAGTGTTGTCAGTAGACTGGTCCCGGGATTTAGGGAGGACCAGTGTTATGAAATCGATCGTCGCCATTGGCGCGATGCTTCTTGCATCGACAAGCGCAATTGCCGCCATTCACACCGTTGAAGCGGGTCCGGACGCCCAGGAACGGTTGCAAACCGCGCTGATCGAGGCGGAACCCGGCGATACGGTCCAGATTGGCGCAGGCCGGTTCGAGCTGACCGATGGCCTCTCGCTCGATGTCGATAATGTCAGTGTTCGCGGTGCCGGTCCGGACGAATCGATTCTCGATTTCACCAACCAAGTCGGTTCCGGCGAGGGTCTGATGGTGACGTCAGACGATGTCGTGCTGCACGGTTTTGCGATTGAGAATACACGCGGCGATGGGATAAAATCCAAGGAAGCCAATCGGATCGTCTATGACAATCTGCGGGTTGAATGGACGAACGGCCCAGATGCAAGCAACGGCGCCTATGGCATCTATCCGGTCGAATCGACCCATGTTCTGGTACAGAATTCACGGGTGATCGGGGCATCGGATGCAGGAATATATGTCGGCCAGTCGCAGCAGATTGTCGTGCGCCACAATATGGTGACCCATAATGTCGCCGGGATTGAGATCGAGAACAGTTTCTTCGCCGATGTTTATGAGAATATGGCGACGGAAAATACCGGCGGCATCCTCGTCTTTGACCTGCCGAACCTGCCGCAAATGGGTGGCCATAGCGTCCGGGTGTTCAATAATCTGATCCAGGACAACAATACCGACAATTTCGCGCCGGAAGGCAATATCGTCGCGGGCGTACCCGCCGGTACCGGTGTGATGGTGATGGCCAATCGCAACGTCCATGTGTTTGAAAATGTGATCCAGGATCATGGCACCAGCAATGTGATGCTCGTCGCCTATACCGAAGAATTTGACGATCCGAATTACGAGCCGACAATTCGCGATGTGGTGGTGCGCGACAATGTACAGGGTCGCGCTGGCTATGCGCCGGATTTTGAGGGCGGCGAGCAGCTGGCCGCTGCTGTCGGCGGCACCCTGCCGCCTGTGCTGTGGGACGGCATTGGTGACAATATCATCGTCAATGACCAAGTACCTGTTCTGTCGCTCGGCCTGACCAGCGCTGGCCAGGCGCTTAGCGAGGCGCAACCGTCCATGGCGGAAATTGCCAGCGAAGAAACGCCAGATGCACCTGAAGCGGTCGTCCTGCCAGCGAGCATGGAGGCTGCACTCCAGTGATCCGCGCGCTGGCCGCACTGGCCGGCTGGCTGGCGCTTGTCAGTGCCAGCGCGCCCATGCCTGTGGCCCAGGACGTGATCACCGGCGATACGCTGCCCCGATCGCTATCCGAGTTTCGCTTCTTCACCGACGGGATCGGCCATTCGCCCAATGACAGGGTCAGGCCCTATGCGCTGAACACGCCCTTGTTCAGCGATTATGCGCTCAAAAACCGCTTTGTCTATGTGCCGGAAGGTCAGACTGCGACCTACAATGCCGACGGGGTGTTCGAGTTTCCGGTCGGCTCTGCGCTCATCAAAAGCTTTGGCTATCCGGCCGATTTTCGGGATCCCGATAGCGAGATACGCTGGCTGGAGACCCGCGTGTTGCTGCGGCGGGACAGCGGCTGGGTCGCCCTCCCCTATGTCTGGAATGAAGATGGCAGCGATGCGACCTTGCGCCGGGCGGGGCGCCGCATGCCGGTGAGCTGGATCGATGCCAATGGAGAGACGCAAGAGATCAGCTATCGCGTCCCGAACCAGAACCAGTGCAAGACCTGTCATGCGCGCGATGACGAGATCGCCCTGATCGGACCGAATGCGCGCAATCTGAATGATGGTGTACGGCTGGCGCAATGGGTTGATTGGTCGATACTCGATCAGGCTCCCGACGATGCACCCCGCGTGCCGGTTTGGGATGATCCGGGCAGCGGTACGCTCGACGAGCGCGCCCGCGCCTATCTCGATATCAATTGTGCCCATTGTCATGAGCGCGAGGGCAGCGCGAGCAATTCGGGCCTGTTCCTCAGCTATAATGAAGACCAGACCGTCGCCCGCGGCATCTTGAAACGCCCGGTAGCCGCCGGGCGCGGCAGCGGCGGTCGCGATTTCGATATCGAACCCGGTCATCCGGAACGCTCGATCTTCGTCTATCGCATGCAATCGCGAGACCCCGGCATCGCGATGCCGGAACTGGGGCGCGGGATGCTCCATGACGAAGGCATCGCGCTGATCGAGGAATATATCGCCGCGATGGACGAGCAGAGTTGAGGATGGATCGATGACATCACGCGAATCCACCCAGTTGCTGCCGCGGGCTCATGCCGATGAAGCGGCATTTGACCGCAGTGCTGCAGATTGGGCGGCGTTGCTGGGTATCGGCGCCATCCAATGGCCCTGGCTGTTGCGGTCGCTCAATGGCGGGAGCCCAGCAGATAAGGAAGCGCTGCTCGATCGGCTGGGCCTGCCTGGTGATGCCTTACCCAATCTGGGCAGTTGGAAGGCCGATGTGGCTCTGCTCAGCAAGATCGCCGATCGCATCCTCGAAACGCGCCCCAAGCTGGTCGTGGAGTTCGGCGCAGGCGCATCGACCCTGATTGCATCGCGCGCGCTCCAGATAGCCGGCGGCGGGCAGCTGGTCAGTTTCGATCAGCATGCCGATTTCGTTGAACAGACGCGCGCTTGGCTCGCTGATCATAACCTGTCAGCAGAGATGCACGCCGTCCCGCTGGTCCGCTCTCCGGGGCCCTGGCATGGCCTGTGGTATGATCACGGACCATTGCCGGATGATATCGACCTGATGTTGATCGACGGCCCGTGCTGGACCATTCATCCCTTTACGCGCGGGGGTGCCGCAGAAGCGTTCGACAAGATTGCAATTGGCGGAATGGTGATGCTGGACGATGGCGCGCGACCCGGCGAGCGGGTGATCCGAAGGCGCTGGGCAAAAGCGCACCCCAATTTCGATTTCGAACTGGTGAGCGACGGCACCAAGGGCACCGTCATCGGAATACGCCGCCGCTAAACGTCGTCCGCCGAGACCATTTCCTCACGATCGATTTCGTTGGTCATGCTGGCCACTGTCGTCGCCACCGCTGCATCGCCGGAAACGTTGGTGGTCGTCCGCATCATATCCATGATCCGGTCCACGCCCGCTACAAAGGCAATCGTTTCCAGCGGCACACCAACGGCACCGAACACCAGCGCCATCATGATCAAGCCCGCACCGGGAATACCGGCGGCGCCGATGGCACCGAGTGTCGAGAGGATCGAGATCAGGAAATACTGCGCGAGCGTCAATTCAACACCAAAGATCTGCGCGCCGAACAAGGTGGCGAGGCCCAGATACATCGCCGTACCGTTCATGTTGATCGTCGCGCCCAGCGAAACGACAAAGCTCGATACACTGGGAGAAACGCCAAGGTTTCGCTGTGTGCATCGCAGCGTCACAGGAAGTGTCGCATTGGATGATGCGGTCGAATAGCTCACCGCGATTGCATCGATGATGCCACGGAAGAAATCGATCACCGGCAATTTGGCGAGGAATTTGATCATCGCCGAATACATGACGAGGATGATCAAGAGGCAGCCGATATAGTTGAGCGCCACGAGCTTGGCGAGCGCCACCAGTGCGTCGAAACCCAGCGTCCCGGCGACCCAGGCCATCAGCGCGAAGACACCGAATGGGGTCAGTTCCATGACCAGGATCGTGACCTTTTGCATGATGATCGCGCCGCTATCGAAGATTTTCTGGACAGGTTCGCCATCCTCCTTGGCCATCAAGATGCCAATGCCGAGCAGCATCGAGAAGACGATCAGCGGCAGCACGGCCACGTCCGCCATCACCTGGACCGGGCTTTCCGGGATCACCGACAAAAGCATATCGCGCCAGGTCGTCTCATTGGGCGTTGGAACAGCGCCCATTTCGATTGCGCTGGTATCGACCCCAAGACCCGGGCCCACAAAGGTACCGAGCGCCAGGCCCAGCCAAACGGCGATCTGACCCGTGACGATGAACAGCAGCAGCGCGCGGCCGCCGACATTACCGAGTTTTCTAAGGTCGCCAATCGCGGCCACCCCGGAAACAAGGCTGAAGAAAATGAGTGGGACGACGAGCATACGGATCGATGCGACAAAGACATCGCCGATGATTTTGATGCTTTCGGCGTCAGGCCCCCAGAGGCGACCGACAATGATCCCGAGAATGAGTGCGCCGATAACCCGTTGCCAAAGCGGGATTTCAAACCATTTCTTGATCACGTAACTCTCTCCGCCCGCTTTGTTTTTTCTTCTGCTATCGCCCAAGCGGCGGCGCGGCAACTCCTAGGAGAACATAAAGGCGATCGTTAAGCAGGTCGTGAAGCCCACAGCCGCAGTCAATGGCAGGCCGGCTTTGACGAAATCGAGGAAGCGATAATTACCCGCGGCATAGACCAGGGTATTGGTCTGATAGCCGATGGGCGTTGCAAAACTGGCCGATGCGGCGAACATGACGGCGATCACCAATGGCCGCGGATCGACGCCCAGCTGGTTCGCCAAACCGATCACAATCGGCGTCACAATCACAGCAACCGCATTGTTGGTAACGATCTCGGTCAGGATCACGGAGAGGATGTAGACGAGGAAGATCAGCGACCAGGCCGGCACCGATTGCAGCACTGGCACTGCCGCATCGACGATCAGCCCGACGCTACCCGCCTGTTGCAGTCCGACACCCACAGCGAGCATCGCGAAGATCAGGATCAACACATTGCCGTCGATCGAGCCCCAGGCTTCCTCCGCATCAATGCAGCGCGCGGCAAGAATGGCGCCCATGCCGAGGATCGCAGCGACTGCGAGCGAAACAATATTGAGCGCCGCCAGAGCGACAACGGCCGCCAGGGCCATGATCGCAATCGGCGCACGATCGCGGCGAAACTCCCGGGTCCGCGTCTGTCCGACACCGAGCAGGTTGGGATTTTCATACATCCGCCGAATTGCATCTTCAGAACCCGTAACCAACAGACGGTCCGCCGCCCGCATGCGCGAATTGGGCATGTCCGGCCCAGGCAGCTGCCGGTGGCGCGTGATGCCAATAATGCGTACCCGCAAACGGCTGAGAAACGGGATGTCGCTGAGACGACGCCCAAGGCTCGGATGGGTCGGCGCGATAGTTGCCTCGACCAGCGCTTCGCTGTTTGCGCTCGGACCATTGCGCCCGGCGATGCCCATTTCAAACTGGCGCGTCCGACGGAGTGAGAGCAATTCTGTCATGTCGGTGCGAATGATCAAATGATCGCCAGCCATCGCGATTTCTTCTGAAATCTCTTGCCGAACAAATTGGTCGCCACGCTTGATCGACAAAACTTTCAGTCGCGAGGGGCGAAGGGCCGATAGCTCACCATATTTACGGCCGATGACATCGCCATCTTCGGGCACGATCAACTCGGTTAGAAAGTCGGTGTCTTCCGTACTGCGATAGAGGGAGGACGGATCGCCCTTGGGCAGGAGCAGCGGACCGAAGATCGCGAGCGTCACCGCACCGGCCAGCGCTGCCATGAATCCATAGGGAGAAATCTCGAATATCCCAAACGGCTCCAGCCCTTCTTGCCGTGCGACAGCATCAACAATCAGGTTGGTCGATGTTCCGATCAAGGTCATCGTACCGCCTAGGATACAGATATAGGATAACGGTATCAGCAGCCGTTTGAGCGACATCCCGGTGGCTTCCGCCAACCGGGCGATGATCGGGATCAGCACCAACACCACTGGCGTATTGTTCATGAAGGCCGAGGCGACAAAGGCACCAATCAACAGCTCGACAAGCGCGAGGCGCGGTCGTTTTGCGGCGCGCGCAACAATGCCCGACGCCAGTGCGTCAATTGTTCCCGTTCTCAGCAACGCGCCAGAGAGCACGAACATCGCACCAATGGTTATCGGAGCGGGATTCGAGAATACCGAGAGAAGCCCGTCTGAATCGAGAATTCCCAGAAACAGGAATGTACAGGCGCCGAACAGGGCTACGACGGCGGCGGGAAAGCGTTCGAACAGAAAGGCGACGAACATCACGCCCAATATCACAAGGCCGATAATCGCCTCGTTCGCGTCGATAAAGAGCCGTATTGCTTCCAAATCCTACCCCCGAATATTCTTGCTTATCAGGAGCATTGAGCGCGGTGAAGCAGCATTTGATCTGCCAACACCAGCGCCATCATGGCCTCTACGACCGGGACACCGCGTATCCCGACACAGGGATCGTGGCGGCCCTTGGTCGATATCTCAGTCGCTTCGCCGTCTTTGGTAACGCTCTTCAATGGCGTTAAAATCGAGCTGGTTGGCTTGAATGCAGTGCGACAGACTATCGCATCGCCATTTGATATTCCGCCCAGAATGCCGCCGGCATTGTTCGAAAGGAAGCGCGGTTCATTGTTGCCCGGCTCCATCTGATCGGCATTTTCACTCCCCGAAATGCGCGCCGCTTCGAAGCCATTACCGATCTCAACGCCCTTGGTGGCATTAATCGACATCATTGCCGCGGCGAGCTCGCCATCGAGTTTTGCATAGACGGGTGCGCCCCAGCCAGCGGGCACGCCCAGCGCGACGCATTCAGCAACCGCGCCTAGCGAATTGCCATCCTTGCGCGCGCCATCAACCGCCGCTTCCCACTCTGACGCCGCTACCGGGTCAGGACAGAAGAAGCTGTTGGCATCAATCGCCGCATCGTCAAACCGCGCGCGATCGATCGCAATGCCACCCAGTTCGGTCAGATAGGCGCGGATCGAGATCGCCTCACCCAGCACCTTGCGGGCAACAGCGCCAGCCGCGACACGGGCGGCGGTCTCCCGTGCCGACGAACGGCCACCACCGCGCGGATCGCGAAACCCATATTTCGCGTCATAAGTATAATCGGCATGACCTGGGCGGTATTTGGCAGCGATCTCCGAATAATCCTTGGACCGCTGATCTACATTTTCGATCATCAGATGGATCGGCGTACCCGTAGTGCGTCCTTCATACACGCCGGACATGATCTTGACCGCATCCGGTTCCTGGCGCTGCGTCGTATAGCGGGACTGGCCAGGACGGCGCTTGTCCATCCAGGGCTGGATATCGCTTTCTTCGAGCGCAATACCTGGCGGGCAGCCATCGATGACGGCACCAAGCCCCGGCCCGTGGCTCTCACCCCAGGTCGCAAAGCGGAAGATGCGTCCAAAACTGTTATGGCTCATCAGCTATCTACCCATCCCTCGATCGGCCGCACGCGGCAGCGCCGGATCACTTCTCCAGCGCGATATCCGGCGCGTCCTCGGCCTTCATGCCAATTACATTATAACCGGCGTCAACATGATGGGTTTCGCCCGTGACCCCTGAAGCGAGATCGCTCAACAGGTAAAGCCCGGCCCCGCCGACATCATCGATTGTCACATTGCGGCGGAGCGGTGAATTGAGCTCATTCCATTTTAGGATGTAGCGGAAATCGCCGATCCCGCTCGCCGCCAGCGTTTTGATCGGGCCAGCCGAAATTGCATTCACGCGAACGTTGTCCGGCCCCAAATCCATCGCGAGATACTGTACGCTCGTCTCAAGCGCCGATTTGGCTGGGCCCATGACGTTATAATGCGGGACGACTTTTTCAGCGCCATAATAGCTCAGCGTCAGGATCGATCCGCCTTCCGGCATCATTTCGCTGGCGCGCTTGGTGACCGCGACCATCGAATAGACCGAGATATTCATCGTCATCAGGAAGTTATCGAGGCTGGTATCGACATATTTGCCGCGCAGCTCATTCTTGTCGGAAAAGCCGATCGCATGGACGACAAAGTCGATCGTCTCCCATCGATCCTTGAGCGTAGCGAATGCCGCATCCAGCGCATCCATGTCGGAAACATCGCATTCAATCAGGAAATCGGAGCCGACACTTTCGGCCAGCGGCCGCACACGCCGCTCCAATGCTTCCCCCTGATAGCTGAACGCCATTTCGGCGCCCTGCTCGTGCAGCTGCTTGGCAATACCCCATGCCAAAGACCGATCATTGGCTAGCCCCATGATCAGGCCACGTTTTCCGTCCATCAATCCCGTCATTACGGTTCCTCGACTGTAATTTCGGACGCAGTTTCGTCCGCTGTTTCCCTTAACTCGCTTTCGGGTACTTCCGCCAGTGCTGCGTTCAAATGCGATGCAACCACCACCCCGTAGCCAATGACGAAGAAAAACATCATCGACAGCATGAAACCGGCTAGGCTGCCATAGGTGAGATCATAGCTGATCAGGTTGGAGAGTATGATTGGCATTAACGCCGTGGTGCCAAGCCACCAGACCGTGACCAGCAGCGCGCCTGGCCATTTGGGATAGCGCCGCGCCCGATATTCGCGTGGCGTTAGCGTCCAGAACACGAGGTAGAAGCCGATATAGATCGCCGCCGCAGGCACCAACCGGGAAATTGTTACGACCACCCGATATTCTTCCAGCACCGGTGCAACGTCATAGATGAATTGCTCGATCCCGGTCATGACGAACTGCAAACCAAAGGCGAGCAGCGCGATTGCGACGGCCGCGATAATCAATCCGATCGAGAATAGCCGATACTCATAAAAGGGCCGCCCATAGGGCGTGCCATAGGCGCGCCGCAGAATCTCGCGGATCGTCTCGATAAAGCTCGCCGTGGTCCACAAACCGATGGCCGCGCCGATCCAGAGGAGATTTCCGGTACGTGCCGACAATACGCTGGCGATCGGGTCCTCCAGCGCCGAACCGACGCTTGGTGGTACATTTTGGAGGAACATGGCCACCGCCTGGAGCCCGTCTTCGGTGCGCCCCACGCTCTGGGCGATGGCAGCCAGGACGATGAAGAAGGGAAACAGCGCCAGCAGGGCCATGAACGCCAGATTGCCGGCATGGATAAAGCCTTCGGCATAGACGCCTTCAATTACCCGTTTGGTTGTCGTCCAGCCCCAGGTATTGGGCTCCGGCCGTTCAAGCGGTTTACCCTCGCGGATGCGCAGCTCGTCCAGTCTGCGCCGCGCCTCAGGCGAATGCGAGGCTTCGTGCGTCAAAGCCTAGACACCGAATTCCGAACGGGGATTTTGCGGTTTGCCGGGTTTCCAGCTCTTCACGAACTCGGCGAGATCGCCATCATCTTCAGGCAGGTCGATTTCGAGCTTCACCAGCTGATCGCCGCGACCGCCAGATTTCTTATGAAATCCCTTGCCCTTCAACCGCAATGTTTTCCCCGACGCCGCATTTTTGGGCACCGTTAGCATGACTGGCCCGTCCACAGTTGGCACTTTGATCTTCGCACCGAGCACGGCTTCATCGAGGCCTATCGGCACGTCGAGGCGGATATTGTCACCATCGCGTTCAAAGAATTCATGATCCTGGACGAAAATCGTGACGATCGCATCGCCTGATCCACCCGGTCCCTCCTCGCCCTGGCCAGTCAGGCGCATCTGCGTTCCGCTCTCAACGCCGCGCTTGAGCTTCAGATCGATCGTCTTGCCGCTCGACAGGGTAATGCGTTGATCATCGAGCCGAGCAGCATCATCGAACGCCACGGCTAGGCGATAGGCCACATCCGCGCCCTTGGGTGGCGGCGCGCTGCGCCGGCCAAATCCGCTAAACGGGCCGCGCGACGAACCGCTTCGACCACCACCGAACAGGCCTTCGAAGATATCTCCGATATCACCCGCTTCTGAGAATTCGAAAGATGAACCACCAGCGCCGCCCTGCCCGCCAAAGCCGCCGCCACCAAATGGATGCAGGGGATTTCCCTCAGCATCAATTTCGCCGCGATCAAACTGGGCACGCTTGTCCTTGTCGCTCAGCAGATCATAGGCATTGGTTGCCGCAGAGAATTTCTCAGCGGCTTTCGGATTGTCCTTGTTGCGGTCGGGATGCAGCTCTTTGGCGAGCGTACGATAGGCCGATTTGATTTCGGCTTCGCTGGCCCCCCGCGAGACTCCCAGTGTTGCATATGGATCTGCTGCCATGGTCCCCGTGTCGTATATCATGTCCCATTAGCCAACTGTTGCAATAATACCACAGCTGAAATGGGGCGATTGATGTTCAATTTCAAGCGGTTTTTCGGGCCTCATGGATACGTCGGACTATGAGGAAGATCAGCAGTCCGGCCGGGCCGAAAATGAAAGTGGCGGCCAGGATCGGTGCCTGAACGATCCGGGACAGCGATATTTCATCGGCGGTCCGCGCTACCCAAAGCCCGACAAACAGATCGAATGCCAGATAGTGTACCCAACCCAGCGTGATGCCTGCGTCGCTGGCAAAAAGCGCTCGTACGCCCTCTATCGATGAGAAATCTCCGCCCTCGCTGCCAGGCGGTGGAAAGACCATCATCATCACAAGCACGCTGGCATAGAGCAGGCATAAAAGCCCAATCGCAATCTCTCTCAGCAAGGTGAAGATAATCTCCTGCCGCGGCGCAAAGATCAAAACGATCCAGCACAGCAAGGCAAACAGGTTCGCCAGTCTAAATACCAATGGCCAATCCATGATAACTCCCCCTTCGTTCAACCCATCTGCGCCATTGATAGACGATAGGTGACTGCCCTAGAAGCCCTGCCATGACAGATGATCCGCACAGCTTGTTTACCGCCTGGGCTGCCGAAGCGCGCGCCAGTGAGCTTAACGACTCCAATGCAATGGCGCTGGCGACGACGACTGCGGACCATCAGCCTTCAGTGCGCATGGTATTGCTCAAAGGTCACGATGAGCGCGGCTTCGTCTGGTACACCAATTTGGAAAGCCGCAAGGCAGAAGAGCTGATCGCCACTAAAAAGGCGGCATTGCTCTTCCATTGGAAATCGCTGCGGCGCCAGGTGCGCATCGAAGGCCCGGTCAGCCGGGTCTCCGATGCTGAAGGCGATGCCTATTTTGCGACCCGTAGCCGGGATTCGCAGCTTGGCGCCTGGGCATCCGACCAGTCTCGTCCGCTCGAAAACCGGGGCGTGTTCGAAGCGCGCTACGAAGAGGTACAGGCGCGTTTCGACGGACAGGATGTTCCACGCCCCCCGCATTGGTCCGGCTTTCGACTCGATCCCCAGCGGATCGAATTTTGGAATGATGGCGAACATCGGCTCCACCATCGCCGCGTGTTCACGCGCACTGAAAGCGGTTGGGATGAAGGCCTGCTTTATCCGTGACGAGATAATTGCGCTTTGTTGGCATTCACTCCGGCGATAGAGCGGTGCCAGCAAAGGAGCTCGCAATGCCTATCCTCCCCTATTTCCATGTCGACGCATTTGCCGACCGCCCATTCACTGGCAACCAGGCCGCGGTCATGCCGCTTGACGCATGGCTCGATGATGATCAGCTGCGCGCGATCGGCGAAGAGAATAATTTTGCCGAGACGGCCTTTTATGTCCCCGACGCAAGCGGTGAGGCGGACTATGAGCTGCGCTGGTTCACCCCATCCGACGAAATCCGACTGTGCGGTCATGCGACGCTGGCCAGCGGTCATGTGCTGCTGACCCAGAATCCCGAGCTCGACCGGGTCCGCTTCCGCACCCGCAAGGCCGGGATCCTCGAGGTGTGGCGCGACGGCGACCAATATGCCGTGGCATTGCCAGCGATTGTCGCCGAACCGACGTCACTGCCAGAAGCCGAAGCGGCGATGGGCACCAAGCCGGTCGAAACCCTTCGCCATCCGGATCACTATAATCTGTTTCTCTATGAATCTGCCGAGGATGTGCTGAATCTCGATCCCGATATCCGGGCACTGGGTGCGCTAGGTGATGACAGTTTCACCGCTACAGCCCCGGGCACAGACACCGATATTATCAGCCGCGTCTTTGTTCCGGGTGCCGGTGTTGATGAGGATAGCGTCACGGGCTCTGCCCATTCCGTGCTGACGCCGTTCTGGGCGAACCGGCTCGGACGAGATCGTTTCACCGCATATCAGGCAAGCCAACGCGGCGGATATCTCACCTGTCGGCTGGACGGCGATCGCGCGATCCTTGGCGGAAACTGCGTCACTGTCGTCGAAGGCAGTTTCGCAATTCCCTAGATTGGTTGAGCTGCGCCTTAGTCGCCACCGCGCATCAGACCGAACTGGTCTGGCAGGGTGACGAGGATATCGTCGACTTCGACGCTGCCGCGCTGGACGACCAGTTCCTGGTGATTGCGCTGCGCATCGCCGGTTTCCGCCTCAATGCAATTGCGTCCGTCGCACTGTTCCCGGAAGCGATAGCGCAGATAGGCCACCAGCTCGCCAGCGGTGATGTTGCCATCGCCATTGTCATCGGCCTGACCGCCGACACCGTCGGAAAAGAAGCGCGAGAGATAGCCGCCTGCATTGAATTCCGAAGCGACCAGGCTCGTCAGATCTTCTTCGGAGCTGAACAGGCCCATCATGTTCGGCCGCGTGATCAAGTCCCGCTCGAAGCCACCCGAGAAACAGGCATCGAGAACGATCATCGTTGTGCCAGCCCGGATATCGGCGAACATCAGCGCCAGATCATCATCCGTTAGTTCCTCGCCATCGGCAAAGACAAGCGTTTCGTCCCGGCCATCCAGCTCAGCCCGATCATTGGGATCGTCAACCTGGCTGCCATGGCCTGAATAGAAGAACAGGAAGATATCATCTGGCCCGGCCTGCGATGCGACACGCTGGAAGGCGCGGCGGAACGCCGGCAGCGTTGCGTCCTGGTTGGTCAGCACAATGCTTTCCTCGCGCAGCATGCCTAGCTCTTCAAACTTCTGGAACAGCTTTCGCGCATCGGTATCGGTGTAGCTGAGATTGGAGGTATTGCCGCCATAATCTGCAATGCCGACCGAGATGGCGAACACCTGGCGTTGCTCCGGATTAGCCGGAATGCGGGTCGTGCCCTCGCTCAGCGCTAGCTGGAAATTGCCGGTCGCGCCCGGCGCATAGCTGGTCGCGATAATTGTGTAGACGCCATCTTCTTCGAGCACGCGCTCAAAGCGGCTGTTCAGAGATTGACCGGTATCATCGATATCCTGCTGTTCGCCGGACGGTGCACGAAGAATCAGATAGGTGTCAAAATCATCCGAACTCAGATCGATGGTGATCGGCTGGCCTCGCCGACCTTCGAAACTATAGCGCTCAAGATATTCGCCGCTGCCAAGGGTTTCGTCTTCTTTGCCGAGCACGCTTGTCAGGGTGCGGCCAAAACTCAGCGGAGTCGCATCGCCGGTAAGGGTTTCAGTATCCGGCACGCCTGCCCTGTTGAGCCCGGTTGCCAATTGATAGCTGCCAGTCGTACCCCGGCCATAGCTGGTGACGGAGATTGTGTACTGCCCATTGGCCGGCAATGTTGCGAGCACGCGGCTGTTGAGTGTCTGCTCGCGTGCGGTGGTGTCGTCATCGTTGCGGACCGAGAAATTATCCGGGCCCGTGACGGTGAGCATCGTATCAAATTCGCCTGACGCACGCAGGTCCACGCGCTGACCGCGCGTACCATTGAACACGTAGCGATCCGTGTAGCGCCCAGCGATGGTGAGATCTTCGCCGGAGGTCAGCGAACCGTTGCGCGACTGGCCAAGGGTGATGGGGGCAGGTGGCACGGCATTGTCTGCCGCGGCTGCCAGGGATTCGGTTTGTTCCAGCCGGATTGTATAGGCACCGGTTTCTGCTGGCCTGAACGCCTGTGCGCGAACAGAAATCCGACCAGTGCTCGGGACAGTGAGATCAATCCGGCTATTTGTAGTTTCGGGAACCCAGTGATTATCGTCATTCACCAAGGTTGTGCCGTCCGACAATACAGCGCGCAGCTGCGTATCGAACGCTTCGGATTCCATGAGGATCGAGAGCCGCTGACCTGGCGTTCCGCGAACGGTCCATTGGTCGTAAAATTGCTGCTTGCCGCCTGACACCTGATCGCCCGCAGCCAGCTCGCCCTGGAAAGTCCGGCCGACCGTCAATGCGGTATCTTGGGATTGGCCCTGTACAGGGGGCGTCACGGCCAGTGCAGCCAGGCCCACGCCCAGTCCGGCCAAAAACTTCGATTTCATCGTCATTATCCCCCCAAAGGTTCGGCGATCCGCTTATCAGGTAGCAGCGCTGCGGTGAAGCGGGGCTGAACAGCGATAAGCCGATTCTAATTCCTATATGGGGTGGCGATACGGCACGGCGCGGCGCGCCGCTATGATCTGCAGCACATTATCCGAAAGCTTCGAAGATCCGCGCCAATCGAACAACGACAGCCTCGCGCAGGTCACCATCAGGCGTATTGCCCAGTCTGACGACCGTGAGGCCCTGTTCAGGGGACACCATCACATATTGGCCAAGATGGCCGTTAAAGGCGAAGAGCGAGTTGGGAGCGCGATCCGGGAATAACACAGGGTTGCCGTAAACGCCGCCCGGCCGGTTCAGCCAGGTCTGGCCACCATATTCGCCATTGAGCGGCGATGGAGTGACCATGAATTCACGCCATTCAGGCGAGATGATTTCGCGACCGTCCAGCCCCTGCCCCGTTCGCATCACTTCGCCAAGCTGCGCCCAATCGCGCGCAGTAGCGTGAATCAGGCTGCCGCCAATCTGCGTACCGCTGGCATCGAACTCAAAGAATACGCTGGAAATGCCGGCCGGGCCCAAAAGGCGCTGCTCGGCAAATCGCCGATAGGCTGCCGCCCGCGCGCCGGGATCTTCGGAGTCCGTCAGCGCATCGGCGATGATCCGCGAGAGAATGATGGTGGTGGCGCTCGAATATTCGAATTTCTCGCCCGGATCAGCCTCAAGCGGCCGCGACACGGCATAGGCGGCCATATCATCCGTCTCGGACGTGAACAGCATTCGGTTGGTATCCGAATCCCAGATCGGATCATTCACTTCGGTATGGTCGAGGCCGGAAGCCATATGCAGCAGATGCCGCAACGTGATCGCGCCGCGCGGATCATCTTCGCCCTGCCATTCGGGGATCGGCGCTGGGGCATCGAGCTCCAGCACGCCGTCCTCCACCAGGAAGCCCACGAGCATTGCCGTCACCGTCTTGGCCATAGACCAGGAGATGTAGCGCATGTCCGGTGTGTATCCGGGTGCATAACGTTCGGCGACAATCTCGCCTTCGTGCATCACCAGCACTACGCGCGTTTCGCCAACGCCTTCGGCGCTGAATAGCGCGTCGACCAACGGTTCGATATCTGGCCGTGCCACGACAGCAGGCGCGGTATCATTTGCCGCGTCCTCGACTGACATGTCTGTTTCAAGAACCGGTGCAGCGGCGATAACGGCCAGTGCTGCCCCGGCGGCGAGCGGAATAACCCATCTTTGCTTCATCATCGCATCAGGCTAGGGCTGGCGGCCATGAAAGTGAAGCGCCCAATTCTCACCGGCACCATAATCGTGCTGCTCGTCCTACTAATTGCCGTTGTGGTTTATGCCATGCGGATGAAGCCAACGGTCGAGCTCGGGGTTGGCTATGGCGCGCATGTCGTGTGCTCGTGCCGCTATATTGGCGGGCGCGACATGGAGAGCTGCTACAATGACTATGAGCCCGGCATGGAGATGGTTTCGATGACTGATGACCCGGAAGAACGCCGCATCACCGCCAGCGTGCCGCTGCTCGCGAGCCGCTCAGCCCAGTTCCGCGAGGGTCTTGGATGCGTATTGGAACCGCTCCCCGGAAATAGCGACTAATTCCGCGCTCCGCAGCACTAATCCGCCGATTGAGCGCCAAGCCGCGCCCAGGCAACGCAAAATAGTATCGCCAGCAAGAGATCGGGTGCCGTTGCGAGCGGCAGCACCGCTTCCGCGCGTCCTTGCAGATAGAGGACCATACAGGCGGCGAAAAACGCCACCTTGCCGAGCGCGCCGATCAACATGATCGGTCGATAGCGCATCGGGTCCGTTGCAATCAGCGCATAGACCAACTGCCAGGCCAGCACCGCTCCAATAAAGCCATAATAATATTCCGGATGCGTAATCGCTGGCGGCGCGCTCTCGGCAATCTGGCTTTCCAGGAAATAAAGCGGGCCGACGACGATGATGCCCCAGATCGCGGCCAGGCCGAACGTCCAGCGCGCAAAACGCATCAGGCCGCCAGCGCTTCTTCAGCGGCAACGGTTTCGGCAATCCAGCCACCACCCATCACCCGATCGCCGGCATAGATGACCGCAGCCTGGCCCGGCGCAACGCCGAACTCCGGTGTGTCGAAGGTAACCATCTCTCCATCAAAGCGGGCGGGAGCAGGCTTTGCCAGAGACCGCACCTTGACGGTCAATGGACCATCAATTGCCGTATCAATGTCGGAGCCAAGCCAGTTCAGATCCTCGATCCGCGCCGCATTGACCGCGAGCGCCGACTTTGGCCCGACAATCACGCGCCGCGTTTCCGGTTCCAGTTTCACCACATAAAGCGGTTCGGGCTGGCCGCCGATCTCCAATCCGCGTCGCTGGCCCACCGTGAAGTGGATCAGGCCCTGGTGCTGGCCGAGCACTTCCCCGGTTCGCGTCACGATATCGCCACCCTCGCCCGCTTCGGGCCGGATCTTCTTGACGATCTTCGCATAGTCCCCATCGGGCACGAAGCAGATATCCTGGCTGTCTGGCTTCATCGCGACGACCAGGCCGAGCTCTTTGGCAATTTCGCGCACTTCCGCCTTGGGCATGTCACCCAGTGGGAAGCGCAGATAATCGAGCTGCTCCTTGGTGGTCGTGAAAAGGAAATAGCTTTGGTCTCGCGCGGGATCATGGGCCCGATGTAATTCTGGACCATCCTCCCCCAAAACGCGCCGAACATAGTGCCCGGTCGCCAAGCAATCGGCGCCCAGATCGCGGGCCATTCCAAGCAGGTCATGAAACTTCACGCTTTGGTTGCACCGGATACAGGGGATCGGCGTTCGGCCCGCCATATATTCATCGGCAAAATCGTCGATCACTGATTCCCGGAAACGGCTTTCATAGTCGAACACATAATGCGCGATGCCCAGCGTTTCGGCGACAGCACGGGCATCCCGAATATCCTGACCGGCGCAGCAGCTGCCGGTACGACCGGTTGCTTCGCCGTGATCATAGAGCTGGAGGGTAATCCCAATCACCTCGGCGCCGGTCTTGGCCGCGAGCGCTGCAACGACCGATGAATCGACGCCGCCGGACATGGCGACAACGATGCGGCTTTCTGCCGCCGGCTTATCAAGCTGGAAATCTGGGACTGTCATGACGGGCTATTTAGTGTTTCGTAGCCATGTCCGCAAAGGGCAATCTTTAGCCCTGTTTCCGCTTTGCTAACCAAACCCATCGAAAACCGCCGCCAATCCTCACCAAAGCGTTGCCAGCGCCTTTACCACGTTTTCAACCTTCCTCCCTAATAGCTATGTCCATGGAGATGAGTTTCACACCATTTCGCAATCGCATGGACGCGGCCGGGGCTATCGCTCCGGACTTCCGCGCCCTTGTCGGCTTGCTGGCCGCGGCACAGGCGGCTCAGCCGACCGGGCGCCTGGCGACCCGCCTTGCATTGGGCGAGACACGCCAGATTGCAGCCACGGAAGCGCTGATATCTCTCTTCGCACCAGGCTCGGACGCAGACCGACGGACAAGCAGCACAATGGGGGCCGTGCTGAAAGGATGTTTCAATCCGACTGTCCCATTTTCGTCCATGCCGGTAACCGCACGGAAAGGATCATAAAGTGTCTGTTTACCTTGGCATTTTAGGCTTTTTTCAACGTGCTTTGCATATAAGGCATTCATCGTAATGCCGAAGAGCCAAGCAGGATCGCATGATCCCATTGAGGAAATAATGATCGAGAACCAAAAGATACGACCGGCACAAGTCATAGGACCCTTGGGGGAACCGTTGACGATGGAATCGCTTCCGCCGCCCTCGACCCGTCGCTGGGTCGTGCGTCGCAAGGCTGAAGTTGTGGCCGCCGTAAATGGAGGTTTGCTGACCGTGGACGAGGCGTGTGAGCGTTACGATCTGACGGTTGAAGAATTTGCCAGCTGGCAGCGCGCGATTGATCGTTCGGGAATGCCCGGCCTGCGGGTCACCCGGATCCAGCATTACAAGTCGCTCTATGAGCGCCAGCAGAAATATTAGAGCCAGCTTTTAGAAATATTGTCGCACGGTCGTCCATCGGTCGTTCGCAACAATGGGTTCCCCGGTCGCCATCTCCGTCGGCGGCCGGGGAATTTGTTTTTTGGCCCGAAGCGGCTAGCTTCCCGCTCAACACATAAGATTCGGCAGCACGGAACTAATGGGTGTTCCGTGGCGTAGATCGAATATATGTGCATTTGCGTCGCCATTCGGACGGCGCGCCAACGGGAGGAACGCATGCTTGATTTCATTTTGGCCCTTGTGATGGGGGGTATCATCGGCTGGCTCGCGAGCATTGTCATGAAGCGCGATGCATCGATGGGCATTTTCTGGAACATCATCGTCGGCTGTGTCGGCTCGGTGCTGGGACGCTTCTTGTACGGCATGCTCGTCGGCGGCGCGTCTGACAGGATGCGGGACAATCCGTTTAACCTCGAAACGCTGGGCGTGGCCTTTGCAGGTGCCGTCGTCTTGCTGCTGATCATGAATCTGATCCAGCGCGGACGCGTTCGCTAACCCACGCTATAGATATCGTTAGAAGATGGGGCCGGGCTGCAAATGCCCGGCCCCATTTTATTGCAGCTCGAACGTCACAGACACATTGGCGGTAAGCCGCTGTTCGCCCGGCGCGACCGGAACCGACTCGGCCATGTCCATCGCGGCACTGGCCATGCGCTGCATAACAACCGGTGGACGTGACGCACCGGCTTCGCTGATCGCGACGATGCGTACGACCCGCATCCCGGCTGCTGCCGCATACAGCTGAGCGCGGGCGCGGGCAGTGGTGATCGCGTCGCGGCGCGCCTCATCCAGGGCGTCCTCCGGCGAATCTACTTGAAAGCTTGGTCCGTTAATCTGGTTCACACCCTGGGCGACCAGCATGTCGATGACGGTCCCCGCCTGATCGACATCGCGAAATCGAATCGTCAATTGATTCGATGCCGTATAACCGAGCAGGCGACGCTCGTTGCGATTCGAATGATCATAGCGCGGGCGGAGGCTGATCGACGCGGTTTGGATGTCGCGATCGGCAAAACCGGCGGACCGCAGAGCCCGAAACACGCCATTCATTTGTCTGTTATTCGCCCTGAGCGCATCAGATGCTGTTGGCGCTTCAGTAACAATGCCGGCGTTGATCACCACTATATCCGGCGTCCTCAGCGACTCGCCCGTCGCCACGATATCGAGTCGCGTTCCTTCAATGACCGGGACCGGTGTTGCTACCTGTGCAGCCGCTGCTGATGCCAGTGAAACTGCCGCTGCGAGGCCGAAGATCATATATCTCATTTGTCGCTCCCTTGGGTCGTTTATGTATGTGCCGAATCGCCGGCTTTCCCGTTTCCACCAGAAGTGGCGTTTCCCTTCGATGAACGGTCGATATTGTCCGTCAGGACACCTTGCGTTTGCACTGCAAAAAACGCAAACGAACCGCAGAAACACTTCCGACTTGAGCCCTGTGTTATATTCATGTAATACAGCACGACAGTAAGGGAATTCGGAGTATAGCCAAGGTGGCAGACATGAATGTTGAAACGCGCTTTGCGGGTGACGCCGCGCCGATGAGCGAATTCGAAGAAGAAGAACGGCGCCGGGATCGACGGCGGCGGATTATCATCATTGCGACCATCCTTGGTGCGCTGGTGATTGCTGCTGCCTATTTCATGTTCCAGGGCGGTGCCGGTGAAGGCGCTGGCGCAGCAGCGGGCGAAGACGGCCCGGCACGCGTATTGCCGACCGTTACGGTTATCGTTCCGGGTTCGCAGTCCATCTCCAACACGATTTCAGCCAGCGGGACGCTGGACGCCCGGCGTCCGATGCCGGTCGGTGTGGCTGGTGAAGGCGGGCAGATCGCGCGTGTAATGGTCGATGCCGGCGATTGGGTCGGTAGAGGGCAGGTTCTCGCGACCATCGAAAGCTCGGTCCAGTCACAACAGGTCGGCGGCGCATCTGCGCAGCTCGAGGTGGCCCGTGCCAATCTTGCGCTTGCCCAAGCCAATCTCGATCGTTCGCTCCAGCTGGTTGAGCGTGGCTTTATCAGTCAGGCCGATATCGACCGTCTGACCGCAACCCGCGATGCCGAGCGCGCACGGGTTAATGTCGCCGGGGCCCAGCTCAATGAGCTTCGCGCCCGGGCAGGTCGCCTGGCGATTCGTGCGCCGGCCGCTGGGCTGGTGCTCACGCGCAATGCCGAGCCTGGCCAGGTCGTGAGTGCCGGTAGCGGCGCCTTGTTCATGCTCGCCCAGGGCGGTGAGATGGAAATGAATGCCCGCGTATCGGAATCCGATTTGCGCGGTATGTCCGTAGGCCAGCAAGCCACAATCATCCCGGTCGGCACCGCCGATCGCTTTGAAGGCCAGGTCTGGCAACTTTCGCCAACCATTGACGCGCAGAGCCGCCAGGGCACCGCGAGTGTCGCATTGTCCTATCAGGAAGGCTTGCGTCCGGGCGGATTTGCCACGGCGGAAATCATCAGCGGATCGATTGATGCGCCGATGCTGCCAGAATCTGCGGTCCAGAGCGACAGCGCCGGCAATTATGTCTATGTTATCAACGAAGATAATATCGTGGAGCGCCGCGACGTGACGATCGGAACGGTCGGCAGCGCGGGCATCACGATCCGTGAAGGTTTAGCTGGCGATGAACGGGTCGTTCGCTCGGCCGGTGCCTTCCTGAACCCGGGCGACGAAGTGATACCGCAGCGTATGTCCCAGGAAGATGAGAGCTAGGAGCCACTAATGAGTTTCCGGACCGTATCGACCTGGGCGATCAAGAACCCAACCCCGCCGCTCGTGCTGTTTCTCGGGTTGATGCTGGCTGGCATTGTCAGCTTCATCCGGCTCGACGTGAATGACAGTCCCGAGATCGATTTCCCGGCCGTCCAGGTGGTTATTGCCCAGCCCGGCGCCGCACCGACGGAAATGGAAAATCAGGTCACCCAGCGGGTTGAGGCTGCGGTCCGCAATATCAGCGGCGTGAACACGCTCTCCTCCTTCGTCAATGAAGGCAATTCGCGCACCTTTATCGAATTTACGATTGGTACGCCGGTCGATCGCGCAGTGAATGACGTGCGCAATGCGCTCGCCCAGATTCGGGGTGACCTGCCGGAGGGCATATTAGAACCGCAGGTTGTCCGCGTCGAAATCAATGGTGGCGGAACGATCGCCTATTTCGCAGTCGAAAATGTCGACATGACGCTCGAAGAGCTCAGCTGGTTCGTCGACAATAATGTCGCTCGAGAATTGCTTTCAATTGAAGGCATGGCCGCAGTCGACCGTGGTGGCGGGGTAAGCCGCGAAATCCGCGTTATCCTTGATCCCGCACGACTCCAGTCTTTGGGCATCACTGCCAGTCAGGTTAATGCACAGCTCCGCGCGACCAACCTTAATGCGGCAGGCGGCCGCGCCGAAGTGGCCGGGTCCGAGCAATCGGTTCGCGTTCTCGGCAATGCAGAAACCGCCTATGAACTCGGCCAGACCGATATTGCACTGGGCGGTGGCCGAACGGTCAAACTCGCCGATATCGCCGAAGTTCGCGATCTTTATGGTGAGCAGCGTTCGCTCTCCAAGATGAACAACCGCCAGGTGCTGAGCTTTGGCATCGAACGCGCCAAGGGTGCGTCCGACGTTACCGTTTATGACGAAGCCGAGCGGGTGCTTGCGGAGATCGAGGAAGCCAATCCGGGCGTTACTTTCACCCGACTCTTCACGACCGTGGAATATACGCGCGAAAATTATGAATCCGCGATGATGGCACTGATCGAGGGTGCAATCCTTGCGGTTATCGTTGTCTGGTTCTTCCTGCGTGACTGGCGCGCGACGCTGATCTCGGCGATCGCGATCCCGCTCTCTGCCATCCCGACCTTCTGGTTCATGGATCTCTTCGGTTTCTCACTCAACTTTATCAGCCTCCTCGCGCTTAGTCTGGTGGCCGGTGTCCTTGTCGATGACGCGATCGTCGAGATCGAGAACATCGTCAGGCATATGCGGATGGGCAAATCCTCATACCAGGCATCGATTGATGCCGCAGAAGAGATCAGCCTGGCCGTGCTGGCCACGACTATGGCCATTGTCGCGGTCTTCCTGCCCGTCGCGCTGATGCCCGGCATTTCCGGTCAGTTCTTCATCCAGTTCGGCCTCACCACGGTGGTTGCCGTGGTCATGAGCCTCGCCGTGGCGCGATTAATTACGCCATTGGTCGCGGCCTATTTCCTGCGTGCCGAAGGCGTCCGCGAACATGGCGAAGGTCCGGTCATGGATCGCTATATGGCGCTTCTGAAATGGTCGCTCGTCCATCGCTGGAAGACCGCTATTTTCGGCGGCGGCGGTGCGCTGGTCGCAACAATCTTCGCGTTTAGCCAGTTGGGCATCACTTTCCAGCCGGAAACCGATGACGATTTCAGCCGGGTCAATATTGAGATGGTTCCGGGCACGACGCTTGAGGAAACCGAACGCGTGTCTGACCAGGTCGCGGCCATCCTGCGCGAACAACCGGAAGTGCGCACGGCATTCCAGCGGATCGATCCGGGCAGCGGTCGTATCTTCATGACGTTGGAGGATGATCGCGAACGCAAGAGCACCGAGTTCGAACGCGAAACAGCGCCGCTCTTGCGCGCTATTCCCGATGCCCGCGTGACATTCCGATCGCAGCAAGGCGGCTTTAGCGGCCGAGACATTTCGATGGTTATCGGCGGTGACGATCCTGTTATTCTCCAGGAACAGGCCGATGAGTTGGTCCGCCAGATGAGCGAGCTGGATACGATTATCGCACCACGCATCGACGGCGATTTGCGGCGTCCGGAAATCGTTGTGACACCGCGTCTCGACCTGGCTGCCGATCTCGGCGTGACTACGGCAGAGCTCAGCCGTGCGATCCGCATCGCAACCCAGGGTGAGATTGATCAAAACGCTGCCCGTTTTTCGCTTAGCGATCGCCAGATTCCGATCCGGGTGGCGCTGGCCGAAGAATCACGCCGTGATCTTTCGACCATCGAAAACCTGCCGGTGACAACGCAAAATGGCGGCTCGGTTCCGCTGCGCCTCGTCGCCGATATCGGATTCGGTTCGGGTCCGACGGAAATTCGGCGCTATGACCAGCGCCGCCGCATCGTGATTGGCGCCGATCTCGCGCCCGGCCTGGTGAGCGGCGATGCGATGTCGGAGATCAATGCCCTTCCCTTCTGGGAAAACATGCCGGCGGGTGTCGATCGCGTCGTTGCCGGTCCCGAAGAATGGCAGGCAGAAATGCTGTTCAACTTCTTCGTGGCCGTGCTGTCCGGGGTGCTGCTAGTCTTTGCCGTCCTTGTGCTGCTGTATCGCAGGATCATGGCGCCGCTCGTGAATATGGGGTCGCTGATCCTGGCCCCACTAGGCAGTGCGATTGCGCTCCACATTGTCGGTCAGCCGCTCTCCATGCCGGTCTTTATCGGATTGTTGATGCTGCTTGGTATTGTCGCCAAAAACTCGATCCTGCTCGTCGATTTCGCAATCGAGGAAATGGATAAGGGCGTCGACAAGGATACCGCAATTATCGAAGCGGGCCACAAACGCGCCCAGCCGATCGTGATGACGACCGTCGCCATGACCGCAGGCATGGTCCCAACGGCCCTTGCCCTGACCGGCGATGGGGCGTGGCGGTCTCCCATGGGGTGGACGGTGATTGGCGGCCTTATCCTCTCGACCGTACTGACGCTCGTGATCGTGCCGGCTTGCTTCAGTCTGGCTGACAGTACCGAAAAACGGCTGCGTCGCTTCTTCGGTCGGGCGCTTACCTACAAGCCCGAAGATGACGAGAAGGCAACGATCCAGCCCGCCGAATGACATCTGAGGAACCCACCCGGCCGATCAGCCGGTTCAATGCATCGGAAGATCGTGGCCGCAATATGCGGCGCACGGCCACCGCCATGCTGTTCCTCATGTCGGGGATCTTCGTCCTCGCTCATTCGATGGAAGACGCGCATCCGGCCTGGGGTTTTGTCCAGGCCTTTGCCGAAGCCGCAATGGTCGGCGGACTGGCAGACTGGTTCGCCGTCACGGCACTGTTTCGCTATCCCATGGGTATCCCGATCCCGCACACTGCCATCGTACCGCGGAAAAAAGATCAGATTGGTGAGCAACTCGCCTGGTTCCTGCGCGATAATTTCCTGACGCCTGCAATCGTCGCACGCCGGATGCAGCGTTTCGATGTCGCGGGCGCAATCGGCAAATTTCTTACCAATCCCAATGGCGATGAGAGCCGGATGCGCAAAGGCGCCTCCAATCTGGTCGCGATGGTGCTCGAAAATCTCGATGACGAGAAACTCGGCGGCACCACCAAGACGATGATCGCCAACCGGCTCCGCGATCTTGATATTGCGCCGCTGCTTGGCCAATCGATGGTCGCGGCGATGAAAGAAGATCGCCATATCCCGATTGTTGATGGCATGGTCCGATGGGCTGCAAATATCCTCGACTCGAACGAAGATATTGTCCGCGCCATGGTCCATGAGCGGGCCAATAACTTCATGCGCTGGCTGGCAATTGACGATCGCCTGTCAGAATCGATCATCACCGGCCTCAGGAGGCTGCTCGTGCAGATGGAAGGCGATCCGCATCATCCGCTGCGCGACCAAGCAAATGAAGGTTTTGTCCGGCTGGCATTTGACCTCCAGCATGACGCGGAGATGCGCCAGCGGGTCGAGCATTTCAAACAGGATATGATCGAGAATGAAGCCGTCACCGAATGGCTTGACGGATTGTGGCAGCAGGCGCGCGAGGCGCTGCTCCGCGCAGCGCGCGATCCCGATCGGGCAATGGAGGGACGGTTCGGCGAAGCGCTGCAGGAACTGGGCCGCACCTTGCAGGAAGATCCAGAAATCAAACGCGCGATCAACAGCTTTGCGCGCCGCGCGACTGTCGGCGCCGTAGCCGATTATGGCGACAGCATCGTCCGGCTGGTCTCGGACACCGTCAAAGGCTGGGACGCGAAAACGATCACCGATCGGGTGGAAAATGCGGTGAGCCGGGATCTACAATATATCCGGATGAACGGGACGCTGGTTGGCGGGCTTGTCGGCCTCACTATTCACACGATCATTACGATAATCTAGCCTTCGCTGACGCGTTCGATATCCGCACCGACTGCGCCGAGCTTATCCTCAAGCCGCTCATAGCCTCGATCGAGATGATAGACGCGCAGCACCTTGGTTTCGCCTTTGGCCGCGAGCCCGGCGAGCACGAGGCTCATTGAGGCGCGCAGGTCCGTTGCCATCACATTGGCGCCAACCAGCTCGTCAACGCCCTTCACCACCGCCGTTCGGCCGCGCACTTCGATATCCGCGCCCATGCGCGCTAGCTCGGGCACATGCATATAGCGGTTCTCGAAGATCGTTTCGGTCAGCATGCTGGTCCCGTCGGCGAGTGCCAGCATGGACATGAACTGGGCTTGCATATCGGTCGGGAAGCCCGGGAAAGGCGCGGTCGATATAGTCGCTGGGTCGAGGCGGCCATTGGCCGTCACCTTCACCCCATCATCGCGCTCATCAACCTCCAGGCCAACATCGCGAAGCCCCGCTATGATCGATGGCATGTCGCTCGCCCGGGCGCCGTTGAGCATCAGCTCACCACCTGTGATCGCCGCCGCACAGGCGTAGCTGCCCGCTTCGATCCGATCGGGCATCACCGCATAGGTTGCACCGTGCAGCCGATCCTTGCCATGGACGACCAGTCGGTCGCTGCCGATATCTTCGATCTCTGCGCCCATTGCGACGAGGCAATTGCACAGATCGACAATCTCCGGCTCGCGCGCAGCATTCTCGATCACCGTCTCGCCCTTCGCGAGCACCGCTGCCATCAGTGCATTCTCTGTCGCTCCGACAGAGACGACCGGAAAGGAAATCGTGCCGCCGTGCAAACCACCATCCGGCGCCTTCGCTTTCACATAGCCAGCGGCAAGCTCGATCTCAGCGCCCAGTGCTTCCAAAGCTTTCAGATGGAGATCGATCGGTCGGTTGCCGATCGCACAGCCCCCCGGCATGGATACGGTCGCCTCGCCGGCCCGCGCAACAAGCGGACCCAGTACCAGAATAGAGGCGCGCATCTTGCGGACGAAATCATAGGGCGCGACGGTGGAGGCGATGGTCTTTGCCGTCACCGTCATCTTGCGCGCTCCGCCATTATGCCCGCCTTCCAGCATGGTCGACGCGCCATGCTGATTGAGCAAATGCATAAAGCCATCGACATCGGCGAGCCGCGGCAGATTTTCCAGGCACAAGGCCTCATCGGTCAGCAATGCGCACGGCATCAGCGTGAGCACCGCGTTTTTTGCGCCAGAGATTTGGAGCGTGCCGGAAAGCCGGTTGCCGCCGCGAATTACTATACTGTCCATGAGCGGCTTCTAGCGCACCCTCAGAAACGCGCAATCCCGGCCAGCTAAATCAGGCCTTTTCCATCGTGCATTGAAGCGGGTGCTGGTTTTCGCGGGCAAAATCGATCACTTGGGTCACCTTGGTCTCGGCCACTTCATAGCTGAAGACCCCGCACACACCCACGCCGCGTTGATGCACCTGCAACATCACGCGTGTCGCATCTTCCATATTCATGCTGAAAAAGCGTTGCAACACGAGCACCACAAATTCCATCGGCGTGAAATCGTCATTCAGCATGAGCACTTTATAGGGTGATGGCTTCTTGGTCCGCGTGCGCGTTTGGGTGGCGACGCCGATCCCGGATCCACCGGATTCATCGTCCCCATCTTCATCGCCATTGGCGGCCAGAATTTCACGGCTGTCGAGCATGATGAGGAGAATATCGTATTGCACCGCCGCGAAGCAAGGGGGTGATGCGCCGATGGCCAAAGAAAAAGGGCCGCTCCGTTACCGGAGCGACCCCTTTTGTCTCGTTCGAATACTGCCGGAGAGTTAGGCAGCTTTACGAACGTTTTCCATTGCAGCGGTGAAACGCTCGGAGATCGGCTGGAATGCGTCACCGGCGAGCTTCATCCATGCTTCAGTGTTGTGCGAAGCCTGCTGAACCAGCGTGTCGAAGCTAGCGCGAGCACGTTCGTTCTGAACTTCGATCAGATCGCGCGGCGACTTGACCGAACCGAAACCTTCAAATGCCTTGGTGGCAGTTTCGAGGTTCGTGCGAGCATATTCAGCATTCTGCTTGGCAATGTCCTGAACGCCCTGGGCAGCAATCTTGCCGCTTTCGACCATTGCTTCAACGTTTGCCTTCTGGAATTCAACCATGTCCGTGCCCATTGCCGAAACCTTTTCAGCGGTTTCTTTGGCGCGGTCCTGTGCCTGAGCAACGAAACCTTCAACGCGCTCACGCGTCTTTTCAGCGGTTTCCTTTACGCGCTCGCTGGCGGTTTCCATCGCTTCTTCAACGCGATTGGTAGCCTTGGGAGCGGCCTTCTTGGCGGTCGTCTTCGTGGTTTTCTTCGTAGCCATTTTCGTCTTCCTTCTGTGTTGGCCGACTTGAACGGCCTGTTATCGGGGCCCGGCGCTGTGGCCAGACCTTCAATCTGTTATGTTGCGGTGCACAATATAGGACGACTCGGCAAAATGCAAGCACTTTTTTGTGCACTGCAACAAAATTGCCAAGTGGCTGTTTATATAGGGTTATAGACTATTATCACAAAGGAAATTGCGCGTTTCTTCGCTTAGCGCGAACGCACATAGCTGCCCGGAGCATCCTCAATCGCCTTGAATTTGCCCTTGCCCGGGATGCGCGCCTTCTTCGCCTCAACCATCTCGCCCGAATGGCCGCCCAACCATTTGAGCCAGTCGGGCCACCAGCTGCCGGCCGTTTCCTTCGCGCCGGCGATAAAGTCCTCCAGCGTGTCCGCTTGCTTCTTGTTCGTCCAATATTGGTATTTGTTGGCGTCGGGCGGATTGACGACGCCCGCAATATGCCCCGATCCCGCGAGTACGAATTTCAGCGGACCGGCAAAATGCTCGGTGATCTTCCATACGCTTTCGGGCGGGGCGATATGATCTTCGCGGCCTGCCTGGACATAGCTGGGCGTTTCCACATTGCGCATATCGATAGGCTCGCCATCCACACTCAGCCCACCCGGCTCGGCGAGTTTATTGTCGCGATAGAAATCCTGCAGATAATTCTTGTGCCATTTCGCAGGCAGATTCGTCGTGTCGCCATTCCAGTGGAGCAGGTCGAATGCCGGATATTCCTCGCCCATCAGATAATTGTTCACGACATAGTTCCAGATGAGGTCACGCCCGCGCAGCATGTTGAAAGTCGCCGCCATATAGCGGCCGTCCAGATAGCCTTGGCCCTCGCCCAGCTGTTCAATCAGCTTGGCCTGCATATCGTCGATGAAGAGATGGAGGTCGCCAGCCATGGTGAAATCCACCTGCGCGGTAAAGAAGGTCGCGCTCTCCACCTTGTCCGCTTCGCCGCGAGCGGCGAGATAGGCCAGCGTCATCGCCAGCGTCGTGCCGGCCACGCAATAGCCGATCGTGTTGACCGACGGCACTTTGAGTAGCTCCCGCACCGTATCGATCGCATCGACTTGGCCGCGCACAACATAATCGTCCTGCGTCACTTCACCCATGCTTTCATCGGCGGACTTCCAGGAGACGACAAACACCGTGATCCCCTGCGCCACGGCCCAGCGGATAAAGCTCTTTTTCTCGTTGAGATCGAGAATATAGAAACGGTTGATCCAGGGCGGAAAGATGATCAGCGGCGTTTCAAATACTTTTTTCGTCACCGGTTCATATTGAATCAGCTGGTAGAGCGGCGTTTCCTTGACCACCTTGCCAGGCGTCGTCGCAATATTCTCACCCAGGGTGAAGGCATCGGGATCGGTATGGGTGAGCTGCCCCTTGCGCATGTCGCTGAGCATATGCTCGAGGCCCTTGAGGAAGCTCTCACCCTTGGTCTCCATCGCCTTTTCGAGCACCTGCGGATTGGTCAGGGCGAAATTGGACGGGCTCATCGCATCCACAAACTGCTGGGTTGCGAAGCGGACCTGCTCCTTCTGCTTGGGATCGACGCCATCAATCAGGTCAACGCCGCGCAGCATATGATCGGCAATCATCAGATAGCTTTGCCGGATCATGTCGAAAACCGGATTATCCTGCCATTGCGGGGCGGCAAAGCGGCGGTCCTTGGAGCGCGGCGGCGCAGGTTCGCCTTCGCTCTCGCCATCGCCCGGATTAAGGAAGCGCGTCCATAGCTTCAAACTATCTTCCCAGAAATCGCTCTGCGCTTTGGCGAATTTTTCACTGTCGAAGCTGAAAGCCGGGACACTGGGGAACATCGCGGCGAGCTGGTCGGTTGATGGCACGGCCTCTGCCAGCTTCGCCGGATCAAGCGCGCCGGGCGCGCCCTCCTTGGCCTGCTCCATCTGGGTGGAGGCATATTCAAGCATCATCTGCTGCGCCTGGCCGAGAATTCCGGTCCAGTGCTGCATATCCTCCAGCGTGGGCATATCCGGCCCTGTGTCAGAGGTATCGCTTTTACTCGCCACATCCAGTCTCCCTCGTCATTCCCGCGCATGCGGGAATCCAGATCCGATCGAAGCTACTCGATTCCCGGCGGCGCGGGAATGCGGAAACGCGCTTTTTGCTTTTCCTTGCGCAAAGTCTCTGTAGAACAGCGACATTATGAATACCGATTTCTATCGCATCCGCCGCCTGCCGCCCTATGTCTTCGCCGAAGTGAACGCGATGAAGGCCGAGGCGCGCGCGCGGGGCGAGGATATTATCGATCTGGGCATGGGCAATCCGGATACGCCGCCGGCCCAGCATGTGATCGACAAGCTTTCCGAAGTTGCCAACGATCCGACCGCCCACCGGTATTCCGCCTCCAAAGGCATTCCCGGCCTCCGCAAGGCCCAGGCCGCCTATTACAAGCGCCGCTTCGATGTCGAAGTTGATGCCGACAGCGAAGTCGTTGTGACATTGGGGTCCAAGGAAGGGCTCGCCAACCTTGCCCAGGCGATTACTGCGCCCGGCGATGTCGTGCTTGCGCCGAACCCCTCCTATCCGATCCACACCTTCGGTTTCATCATTGCCGGAGCGGCGATCCGGTCGATCCCGGCCCAGCCCGGACCGCAATTTTTCGATCGCCTCAAATATTCGCTCGCATACAGCGTGCCCAAACCCTCGGTGCTGGTGATCGGTTATCCGAGCAATCCCACTGCCTATGTCGCCGATCTCGATTTCTACGAAAAAGTCGTTGAATTCGCGAAAGAGCATGAAATCTGGGTGATCAGCGATCTCGCATATGCCGAGCTTTATTATGGCGACACGCCGACCCCTTCGCTGCTCCAGATCCCGGGTGCAAAGGATGTCGCGGTCGAATTCACCTCCATGTCCAAGACGTACAGCATGGCCGGGTGGCGGATGGGCTTTGCAGTCGGCAACGAGCATCTGATCAGCGCGCTGACGCGGGTGAAATCCTATCTCGACTATGGTGCGTTCACGCCGATCCAGGTCGCCGCAGTCGCTGCTTTGAACGGCCCGCAAGACATTATCGATCAGAACCGCACCCTGTATCGCAATCGCCGCGATGTGATGGTCGAAAGCTTTGCCCGCGCGGGATGGGACGTCCCCTCGCCAGACGCCAGCATGTTCGCCTGGGCGCCGATCCCGGAACAATGCGCGCATATGGGCGCGATGGAATTTTCCAAGGACCTGCTCCGCCATGCCGGCGTGGCCGTGAGCCCGGGCGTTGGTTTTGGTGAAGAAGGCGAAGGTTTTGTCCGCATCGCGCTGGTTGAGAATGAACAGCGCATTCGCCAGGCCGCGCGCGGCATCAAGAAATATCTCGATGGATTCCGGTCCAACAGCGCGGGTACCGACGGCGATTAATGGCCGCACCCTTCTCCCATCGTTTCCGTGTTCGTTACTCTGAGGTCGATCCGCAGTCGGTCGTGTTTAATTCGCGCTATCTGGAATATGCGGATCTGATCATCACCGAATATTGGCGCACGCTCGATGTGCATTTCAGCGGCGATGAGGCGCTGGAATTCCATGTCGTGAAGGCGGTGGTTGAATTCATCCAGCCAATCCGTGCCGATGAGGAGGTTGATGGGCTGGCTGAAACGACCCGTGTCGGATCCAGCAGCGTGACCACCGAAATCCACCTCATCGGCCAAGACGGCACAAATGATCTGCGTGCCCGGATCGAGCTGGTCCATGTCCATGTAGATTTGAAATCCGGTAAACCAATCCCAGTTCCGGACACTGTTCGCCAACGTTTTCTTGCAAAATAGGCGATGGGCTGGGACACTATACCCACAACCAATATCGACACGAAGACGGATCAAGGAGATAATCGCTGCATTGTAAAAGGCCACACTCGATTTGGGTAAAGCCTTACATTACAGCGGTTTCAGACGAGAATTGGGGCCGGTCCTGTGTCAACCAGTGTCAAGCTGACAAACGGACAGGCCCATGATCGATCTCTATTTCGCCCCGACGCCGAATGGCTGGAAAATCAGCATCATGCTGGAAGAATGCGGCCTGCCCTATCAGGTGAAATGGGTGAATATTGGCGCAGGCGAGCAATTTGAGCCGGAATTTCTCGCAATCAGCCCGAACAACCGTATTCCCGCCATTGTCGACAATGAACCGCTCGGCAGCGGCCAGCCACATTCGGTGTTCGAAACCGGTGCGATCCTTGTCTATCTGGCGGAGAAAACTGGCTCCTTTCTGCCATTCGACCCGGTCGGACGCTCGAAAGTGCGCCAATGGCTGATGTGGCAGATGGGCGGGCTGGGGCCGATGCTCGGCCAACATGGCCATTTCAAACTCTATGCACCGGAAAAAATTCCCTATGCCATCAATCGATATCGGCGCGAAACCGAGCGCCTGTTTGGCGTGCTCAACCGGCAATTGGCAGAGAATCAGCATGTCGCCGGCGCCGAGTACAGCATTGCCGATATGGCCTGTTTCCCCTGGATCCAGACCTATAAGCGCCAGGAAATCGATCTGGAGCAGTTTCCCCATGTCCGCCGCTGGTATGACCAGTTGAAACAACGCGAGGGCCTGCGTCGCGGCATGGATCTCGGCCGCGAGCGACTCAATCGCAATCCCCAGGACGATGCCCAAACGGCAAAAGTCCTGTTCGGAATAGATACGAAAGACTGACATGACCGCCAAAGTTGAATTCTTCTTCGATCTCTCCAGCCCGTGGACCTATCTGGCCTTCCACAATATCCGCCCGATCCTTGCGGAAACCGGCGCAGAGGTAACCTGGCGGCCGTTTCTGGTCGGCGGTGTGTTCAACGCAGTGAACAAATCTGTCTATGCAGCGCGCGAAGACAGCAAGGGTCCCAAGGCGCGGTTTTTCATGAAAAGCCTGCGCGATTGGGCGGCCTGGTCCGATCTGCCGTTGAATTTCCCGGCGCCATGGCATCCAGTGCGCAGCGTCCATGCTATGCGTGCTTGTTGCGCGCTCGAAGAGGATCAACCGGCACTCGCCCAATTCGCCGAAGCTGCTTTCTCCGCCTATTTCGACCGCCAGGAAAATATCGACGAACCCGAAGTGCTGGCCGCGATTGCGAATGATATCGGAATGGATGGCGCGGCATTGGTCGCCCAAACTCAGGACGATCCGGTAAAATTGCGCTTGCGCACCAACACCGAAGAGGTCATCGAGCGGGGCGGCTTTGGATCGCCCAGCATCTTCGTCAATGGCAGCGACTTGTATTTCGGCAATGATCAGCTGCCCCTGGTGCGCAGGGCGATTACAAGCACAATTTGACAAAATAGGTGTATTAGTCGACAAACACACCTTCCGTTTTGATGCGCGCTGCGATACAGTGAACGGACAGAAACAAGGGAAATACCGTGACGTCCGAATCCTCCCCCGAACCCGATCCACGGCGTAAACGCGCGCTCTATATCGGCGGCGCTATCGCATTGGCTGCGATCGTTTGGAATTTTGACGGATTTGACGACCGTGATCCGGTGCAAATCACCATCGAGGATTCCGACATCCGCGACGCCCGGGACACGATCCGTCGCGAGATACGAGAGAGTGTGCGTGCCGGTGTTCGCGGCGAACGCGATCAAGACCGTGAAGACGACGAAGCCACTGATGGCGAAGAAGAGTCTGCGGACGGCGATGCGACCGAGGCCGGAACGGCCGGAGACGCGGATGCGACGGCCGAAGACGCGGATGCGACGGCCGACGAGGAGGTGGTATCCGAACGGACTGTCGGAGATCGGCGGATTGTTGAAACGCGGTCCGACTCGAACCAGCGCAGCTTCCGGATCGAAGATGATGACGGCGACGGGATTACGATCAGCGTCGATGCTGAGCCCGCTGAATAGCCCAGATACATAGCCGCATCTGATTGCCGCTAACCGTGCCCGACACTATGTAGGGCCCATGCGTTATCCGCTCGCCTATCTTGTCGGCCCGATTGCCGCTCTGCTGATTGTGGCGAGCTTTTATGCCGGCGGCATCTGGCTCGCCGTCATGCCGGTGATTTTCTATTTCCTGCTGCCGATCGGCGACAGTGTGACGGGAACATCGCTATGGCCGTCGGAAAGCCGGATCGCCCGGTTCGATGCGCGAACCAAGCGCCAGTATGACATGTCGCTGATGACTGCGGCCTGGTCGATGGTGCTGCTGCTGGGCTGGGCGCTCTATGCGGTCTCAGTCACGCCACTGAGCTGGTGGGAGTTCCTGCTCTTCGCGATAATTATCGGCGAATATGGCGGATTTGTCGGCATCGTCACCGCCCATGAGTTGATGCATCGCCGATCGACTGGCAAGCGACAACTGGCTTTTCTGCTGATGGCGCTCGAAGCCTATAGCTTCTTCTGCGTCGAACATGTGCATGGCCATCACCGCCGCGTTGCAACTCCGGACGATCCCGCGACGGCGCGTGCCGGCCAGTCGCTCTATGCGTTCCTGCCGCGCACAGTGTTCGGTAGCTTCGCCAGCGCCTGGCAGCTGGAACATGAGAGGCTAAAGCGAGAGAAGCGGGCGTTCTGGTCGCACCATAACCTGATCCTACGCTGGCAGGCTTTCACCATTGCATTGATGATAGCAACGTATCTGTTCCTCGGGCCGCTTAGCCTGTTGCTGTTCGCGGTGCAGGCGCTGTTTGCGATCTTCGCACTCGAGACGATCAACTATATCGAACATTATGGACTGCTTCGCGCTCAGCGCCCCGATGGAAGCTATGAGGCGGTAAAGCCGGTCCATAGCTGGAACTCCAACCATATCCTCACCAATGTGAGCCTGTTCAATCTCGGTCGCCATTCTGACCATCACCGGCAATCGAGCCGACCCTTTTATTCGCTGCGCAATCATGACGAAGCACCGCAGCTACCTTATGGCTATTCGGCGATGGTCGTGCTCGCCATGCTGCCACCTTTTTGGTTCCGCGTAATGGATCGGGAGCTGGCGGCTTTTCACGACCGCCGCGCGGCTGGCCTATCTGCCTGACATGGGCTAGCTTCGGGCTTCACGGACTGAGGGGCAGCGCGTGGGCAGTGAAGACAATGTCACAGTTTTTGTAAGCCATCATTCGAGCAAGGTCGAAGTGGCAAAGGCTGTCGAGACGGCCTTACAGAAGCGCGGAGTAAAATGCTGGATCGCACCGCGGGACGTTGATCCGGGCGAACCGTTCGACAAGTCCGTCCGCAACGCAATCGACAAATCATCCGCCATCCTGCTGCTTTTCTGCGCGGAATCGGAGAAGAGCCGGCACGTAAAACGCGAGCTGATCCTTGGCGATACCGCCGGCCGGCCGATCATTCCGCTTCGCCTGGAAGCCATCGATCCGGGTGAGCTCGCCTATCATCTTGCGGACTCGCAATGGATCGACTGGATCGATCGCCGCGACAGCGTCATTGACCGTGTGGCATCGCAAGCCAAATCCTATGCCGGGCTGTCGGAAACAGCCCCGCCTCCGCCACCTCCTCCTGCCACCTCAGCAGAACCAGCAACCGGTGTTCCCGCAAAAATTCCCGGCACCTGGATAGCACTCGCCGCGATTGCCCTGCTGGCCGCCGTGCTGATCACCTGGATGATCACCAGCCGTGGAGGCGAAGACCGGGAGATTGCAACCGACGAAAGCGATGCCGTCGAAATCGCTGATGCAGACTTGGCCGAGGGCATTGAAGACGGCGATGATGTTCCTGAGGGTACCGCAACGCCAGTAGTTGAAACGCCCGCAGCGCCACCGCCACAATCGCAACCAAGCGCACCGCCACCGGCCAGCAGCGCGCCCAGCCCTACTCCGGCGCCGCAACCGCAAGCTGCCCCGCCAACGCCTGCTCCTGCGCCCGCCGGACCGCTCCAACGGGTCGTGCAAGCGTGTGCCGGAGTACCCAGCGATACCGAGTATCTGATCTGCGCCGATTCATCGCTTGGCGATCGGGCGCGCGAAATGTCTGGGCTGATCCGCCAGATTCGAGCGCGGCTGGAATCATCGCCCGACAGATTGAGAAATTTCAACCGGGCACAGCGCAACTGGTACAATAATGTCCGGGCGACATGCCATTCGGCGGCCTGCGTTGCGGCTGAGCAAGATCGATGGAACGCAAATCTTCGCTCCCGCATGGCGGAAATGCGTTAGTCTGCCTGGTCCGCGGCCAGCAGGGATTCGGTGGCCTCAAGGCTTTCCAGATTATCGACATCGATTGCAAGCCGCCCATCGGCAAACAGATGTGCGACAACCGGCACACCGACCCGGCGCGACAGGCGGCCCATCGCCTTGTCCAGCGTATCGAGCTTGAGGCGGAAGCGGATGAGATTCCACAGGCCGAATGCGCGCCGTAGCTCGCCCTTGCGCTTGGCGAACTGCCCGCCCCGGCGAAACGGCTCGGCCGAAGCCAGCGCATCACTGTTGCGCAGCCAAAAGAGGTTGCAGTTAGAGATTGTCAGGTCGCGAAACTCGTATCCCCCCTTTTTCTGGTAGGGATAAGCCGCCTGGATCGCCTCCGTGCTGACGACGCCAATGACCGCATCAACACTCTTCTCATCGCCGATCGCATTGATCGTGTGGAGCGCCTCGACAGTCGTCAGCGCGTTATCACCGGTTGTGATCAACAGTGGCCAGCTGACATTCTCGGCCGCACTTGCGACACTTTCGACTAAGCCATCTTTCGCCTCGGCCAGTTCTAATCGACCCGCATCGCGCAGGCGGCGGACAGCCGTGACATGATCAAGGGCCGTCGGGTCATGGATCGAAACGATGATGCGTGCATCCTCCCAGGCCTCTTCGAGCCGTTCGAGTACGTGCGAGATGAGCGGCTTGCCTGCGACAGGGATAACCGCTTTGTGACTGACACCGGCACGTTCTGCGAGAGGATCCAGCGCTCCATCGCGCTTGCCGGCCAGCACGAGGATAGTTGGCGTATCGGTCATGCCGTCTCTTTCATCAGCTCCTCAGTTACGCGATAGGTCCGCTCATTATCGACATCGATGGCGAGCCGGCCATCGGTGAATTTGTGAGCGATCACCTTCACACCAAACCGCTTCGACAAGCGCGCCATGGCGCTATCTACGGTCTCGGTCTTGAGGAGGAAGCGGATCATGTTCCCAAGGCCGAACGCCTTGATGATCCGGCTGCGATTCTTGAAAAACTGCCCGCCAGTGCGAAAGGACTCGACGGCAGAGAAAGCGCGCGGATTGCCCAGCCAGAACAGGTTGCAGTTGGAAATCGCGATATCTTTGAACTGGTAGAAGCCATATTGGCCATCCGGATGTGCAGCTTGAATATCCTCGCGCTTGGCAAGACCGATCGCCACATCGGCGCCATCTTCGATCCCATGCGCATGGATTTCATGCAGGGCATCAGCAGTCGTCAGCGCATTATCACCGGTGGTGATCAAGATCGGCCATTCCGCCTGTTCGGCTGCCGCTTCCACACTTTCGACGATCCCGGCCTGCGCCTCGCATGCCTTCAACCGTCCAGCTGCCTTAAGGCGCTGATATTCCTCAACATCCTCAAGCACTGATTCGTCATGGATCGACACCAGGATCTGCGCATCGTCCCACGCTTTTTCGAGTGTCGCGAGAACATGGCCAATCAGCGGTTTTCCGCCGATCGGCACAACCGCCTTGTGTGTGACGCCCGCGCGTTCCGCCAGGGGATCGAGCGCACCGTCTCGCTTACCCGCGAGCACGAGGATTGTAGGGGGAGAATGATCAGTCTTCATATTTTGCCCGGTAGCATTTGAACCGGGACACAATTAAGGCCGGGCGTGCATGAGTTAAAGGGCGAATGATATGGGCGATACATTGCGCGTGGCGCTGGCTGGCCTCGGAACTGTTGGCGCAGGCGTCATCAAGCTTCTCGAAGAGAATCGCGCGCTCATTGAGCGCCGTGCAGGCCGGGCTATCGAAGTAACGGCTGTTTCCGCGCGGGATCGCAGCCGAGACCGCGGAGTCGATCTGTCCGGCTTGGCATGGGAAGACGATCCTGCTGCCCTTGCAGCACGCACCGATGTGGATGTGGTTGCCGAACTGATTGGCGGGTCGGACGGACCAGCGCTGAACCTTGCCCGCGACACGATCGGCGCAGGAAAATCCTTCGTTACCGCCAATAAGGCGATGGTCGCGCATCATGGGATGGAACTTGCCAACGCTGCCGAAAAAGCTGGCGTTGCGCTCAAATATGAAGCGGCGGTGGCTGGTGGCATTCCGGTCATCAAGGGACTGCGCGAAGGCGCCGCAGCAAATGCCATCACGTCCGTCTATGGGATTCTCAACGGCACCTGCAATTATATCCTTACCGAGATGGAAGCGAATGGCAGCGATTTTGCCGATGTGCTCGCTGACGCGCAGGCACTCGGATATGCCGAAGCTGATCCGACCTTCGACATTGATGGCATCGATGCAGCCCACAAGCTCGCTATCCTCGCAAGCCTTTCCTTTGGCACCGCGCTCGATTTCGATGCAGTAGCAACAAGCGGCATCCGGCATGTGATTGCGGAAGATATTGCCGAAGCCCGGGCGCTAGGCTTCAAGATCCGTCTTGTCGGCACGGCGGAAGCAAGCGGTGGCAAGCTGTTCCAGCGCGTCCATTGCTGCCTGGTACCCCGCAACCATCCGCTGGCGCATGTCTTGGGCTCGCTGAACGCGATTGTTGCTGAAGGAAATTTTGTTGGGCGCTTGTTCTTCGAAGGTGCGGGTGCCGGAGAAGGGCCGACGGCCAGCGCCGTGGTTGCCGATCTGATTGATGTCGCGCGCGGCGAATATGGCCCGGCTTTTGCGATGCCCTTTGCCCGGCTTTCCAAGGCCGAAACAGTGGATGCCGGCGATCGGCGCGGCCGGGCCTATCTGCGCTTTGCCGTGCATGACCGCCCCGGGGTGTTGGCAGAGATTACGGCCGCGATGCGCGATGCGAATGTGTCGATCGAGAGCATGATTCAGCGTGGCGGTTCGGACCCTAGCGAAGATAGCGACGATGTTGTCAATCTGATGATCGTCACGCACCAAGGCCCGGAACACTGCGTCACCGATGCCCTGGAACGCCTGCGCGGCTCACAAAGCCTCGCGGGAGAACCCATGCTGATGCACATTTTGGATCTTTAAGAGCAGGCTTTGGCACAATGACCGATATGATCCAGATATTCACCACCGGTGGCACGATCGACAAAGTCTATTTCGATGCGCTGTCGGAATATCAGGTCGGCCCGACTGCCGTGGCCGATATCCTGCGCGAAAATAACGTCCAGTGCGATCATCGGGTCACCCAGCTGATGCGCAAGGACAGCCTGGAGCTGACCGATGAAGATCGCGCGGCCATTCGCGAAGCCATACACACGAGCGATGCGACGCGAATCCTGATCACCCATGGCACAGACACAATGGTCGATACGGCCCGCACATTGGGCGGCATTGCTGGAAAAACCATCGTGCTGACCGGTGCGCTGCAGCCGGCGACACTCAAACATAGCGATGCTGAGTTCAATATCGGCTTCGCGCTGGCAGCCGCGCAGGCCCTGCCAGACGGCGTCTATGTCGCGATGAACGGCCAGATTTTCGACCCCGCAACTGCCCGTAAGGACCGCAAGGCGGGTAAATTTGTCGACGAGGTCAGCTGATCAGGGCTGTGCGCGGCGCAGGCCGCCGAGTTGGAACCTTGGATTCCCGCCACGGATACCGAAACTGACACCCACCGATCCGCAGCCGACCCTGACATGTTCCCAACCCTGGCACCGGCTTGGTTCAGCCTGAATCCGCTCGCGCTCGGCCCATACACCCTCATTGGCGGGATCACCGGCAACGACCGTTTCAAGGGGCAGGCGATATCGATCATTTTCATTCTGCTGCGCGCAGACCAGAATCTCCCGGCCGCGCCGCTCACATTGATCGTCGGATATCGCGAAAAAAGCGCGGGCCGCGGCCACGGCTTCCTCTGCCGTCGTCTCGGCAGTGGCGACACTCGGCAACAGCAGAGTTACTGACGAAAACCCGATTGCTATTCTCGACAAGATCATGCTGCTGGCTTATCGCGCCGACAACATGACTGAAGGATGACTGGACAATGCCAAAAGCCAGCGAAGTGTTGGATCGCGTTCTCGTACTTGAAATGGTCCGCGTAACCGAAGCCGCAGCAATCGCCGCCTCAAAGCTAATCGGACGCGGTAATGAGAAAGCCGCCGATGCTGCCGCCGTCGAAGCGATGCGCGACGCGTTTAACGAACTCGACTTCGATGGCACGGTCGTGATCGGCGAAGGTGAGCGCGACGAAGCCCCGATGCTCTACATCGGCGAAAAGGTCGGCCGCGCGGTCGAAGGCGGCCCCCAGGTCGATATCGCGCTCGATCCGTTGGAAGGCACAACGATTACGGCGAAGGCCGGGGCCAATGCGCTTGCGGTGCTTGCGATTGCCGAGAAAGGCTGCCTGCTGAATGCACCGGACACCTACATGGACAAGATCGCGATCGGCCCGGGCTATCCCGACGGCACGATCGACCTCACCAAATCGCCGACCGAAAATGTCGCTGCCGTTGCAAAGGCCAAGGGCGTACAACCTGATGAGATTATCGCCTGTGTGCTGGATCGCCCGAGGCATGAGGCGCTGATCGCCGAGTTGCGTGAGATTGGCTGCGGTGTGCAGTTGATCCCGGATGGCGATGTCGCCGGGGTCATTGCAACCACCGACGAAGACACAACGATCGATATTTATATGGGCCAGGGCGGCGCGCCTGAAGGCGTACTCGCGGCCGCCGCATTGCGCTGCGTCGGGGGCCAGTTCCAGGGTCGGCTCGTCTTCCGCAACGACGATGAAAAAGCCCGCGCCCGCAAATGGGGCATCCCGGATGAAGAATTCGACCGGATCTATTCGCTCAAGGAACTCGCCAAGGGCGATGTGATCTTTGCGGCAACCGGTGTTACCGACGGATCGATGCTCGACGGCGTCAAACGCCTCCGCAAAGGTTGCATGACAACAGAAAGCGTCGTGATGCGCGCAAGCTCAGGAACCGTCCGCTGGGTCAAAGGCGAGCATTACAAGAGCTAGAAAACGCCGAGTTCCAGTCCGGCCGCCAGGGCCGCGCCGATTTCGCGGCATTGAGCCAGATCGGCTTCAGGGATTTCCTTCTCCGCCAATATCGCTTCCGTCGTCTGCGCATGGGTGCAGATGATCGGGGTGTCGGCGACCTTTTTCAGCCGCCAGCCGGTTGCAATGCGCTCAAGCTGGGTGCGCGCATTCTCGCCATCCGAACCCGCGCAGATCATCGCTGCATAGGGGCGACCTTCAATCTTGCCGAGTAGCGGATAATAGCAGCGATCGAAGAAACTTTTCATCACGCCCGCAATCGCGGCGAGGTTTTCCGGCGCCGCAAATAGATAGCCATCAGCAGCGAGCAAATCCTCCGGTTGGGCATCCGGTGCGTCTTTCACGATCACCTCAGCGCCCTTCGCTGCCCGGGCCGCATCAGCGGCGGCCTCGGTCATCTGCCGGGTGCCGCCGGTCATGCTGTGATAGACAATCAAAAGCCGGGCCAAAGCTACTCCTTCAGGCGATAGCCGCTGCGGAAAATCCAGATCACGATGCTCAGGCAAACGATCAGGAACGCGCCTGTAATGCCAAGACTGACCCCGATGCTGACATCGCCTTCGCCATAGAAGCTCCAGCGGAAACCGCTGACCAAATAGACGACCGGGTTGAACAGGCTGACCCCGCGCCAGAATTCCGGCAGCATGTTGATCGAGTAAAAAGCGCCGCCCAGAAATGTCAGCGGCGTGACGATCAGCATCGGAATGAAAGAGAGTTGTTCAAACCCGTCAGCCCAGATGCCGATAATAAAGCCGAACAGGCTGAAGGTGATTGCGGTCAGGAAAAGGAAGGCGATCATCACCAGCGGATATTCGATTCGCACATCGACGAAGAGATTAGCGGTCGCCAGGATGATCAGGCCGAGCAAGATCGATTTGGTCGCCGCGGCCCCGACATAGCCGATCACCAGTTCAATCGGGGACATGGGCGCGGAAAGCATCTCGTACACCGTGCCCGTGAATTTCGGAAAGTAGATCGCAAAGGAGGCGTTGGAGATGCTCTGCGTCAACAGTGAGAGCATCATCAGACCCGGCACGATGAACGCGCCATAATCAACGCCGCCAATATCCTCCATACGCGATCCGATCGCGCTACCGAAAACAACGAAATAGAGCACGGTCGTGATCACTGGCGTGACTATGCTCTGCCATAATGTCCGCCAGGTGCGCTGCATTTCGAAGCTGTAAAGAGCCCATACGCCGCGAATATTCATACCGCGGCCTCCTCGCTGACTAGCCCGACAAAGATATCTTCGAGCGTACTCTTGGACGTATCGAGATCGGCAAATCCGATGCCAAGCGCACTCATCTTCGCGAGCAAGGACGGTATGCCGGTGCTCTCGTCATTCGCATCGAAATTGTAGATCAGCTGATGGCCCTCATCGGCCAGCTCGAGGTTCCACTGTGCAAGTGCCTCAGGAACTGCATCCATCACATCGGTAAGCGTTAGGCGGAGCTGCCGCTTGCCAAGCTTCTGCATGATGGCGGCCTTTTCCTCGACAACAATGATTTCACCACCCCGAATCACCCCGACCCGGTCGGCCATTTCTTCAGCTTCCTCAATATAATGGGTCGTGAGGATGATGGTGACACCGCGTTCCCGGAGCCCGCGCACGAGATCCCACATATTGCGCCGCAACTCGACATCGACGCCCGCCGTGGGCTCATCGAGAAACAGGATTTCGGGCTCATGGCTTAGTGCCTTGGCGATCATCACCCGGCGCTTCATGCCGCCCGACAGCTCCATGATCTTCGCGTCGCGCTTGTCCCAGAGTGAGAGATCTTTGAGCAGCTTTTCGATAAACGCCTTGTTGCGCGGCTTGCCGAACAGCCCGCGGCTAAAGCTCACCGTGTTCCAGACAGTCTCGAAGGTATCGGTGCTGATTTCCTGGGGTACGAGGCCAATCATCCGGCGCGCCTTGCGATAGTCCCGGATCACATCATGGCCACCGGCAAACATGGTGCCCGATGTCGGATTGACGATTCCGCACACGGCGCTGATTAGCGTCGTCTTGCCTGCACCGTTCGGACCGAGCAGCGCGAAAATTTCACCCTGCTCGATGTCGAGACTGACTGAATCGAGGGCTTTTACGCCGCCGTCATAGGTCTTGCTGAGATTTGTGATTGAAATGATCGGCTGCATTTCCATTCTCTGCACTGCCCCCAGCCGCGGTTCAACCCGGTGCTCCACCCCAAGACACTATGGTGCATATTTGCAGGATCCCAATGCCCACAGCCAGGCGTTACCCGCCGATGGCAAGCACCGGTCGCGCCCGCTATGGGCTGTGTCCATGACACCCGCGCTCGACATCGCCCACTCCATTTCCGGCCAGCCCTGGCATTGGCGGGGCGGCGCGATTGACGGGCTGAGTGGCGATTTCCAGCCCGACGATCTTGTCACCGGCCTGCTCCTGTCGCGCGGTTGTGATCGCAGTGAGATTGAGGCCTATCGGACCCCGACCATTCGCAGCTTCATGCCTGATCCGTCCATTTTTCGCGATATGGATCAGGCCGCACAGCGCATTGTCGACGCGATCGAAACGCAGGAAAAGGTAACGATTTTCGGCGATTATGATGTCGACGGGGCGACGTCAGCTGCGCTGCTGATCCGGCTTCTCCGCGATCTCGGGCTCGAGGCCGGATACTATATCCCGGACCGGCTGATGGAGGGCTATGGCCCGTCCGGTGAGGCGCTGGTGAAACTCGCCGAACAAGGATCGTCGCTGATTGTCACCGTAGATTGCGGCGCGCAGGCTTTTGAAGCGCTGCAACAAGCCCGCGATGCGGGTGTCGACGTAATTGTCGTCGACCATCACAAATGCGCCTCCGACCTTCCCGTCGCCCACAGCCTCGTCAATCCGAACCGGTTGGACGAAGATGAAGGTGCCGCCCATGGTCATCTCGCCGCAGTAGGTGTCGCCTTCCTGCTCGCGGCCGCAATCGTCCGACAGTTGCGAGCAAAGGGGTATTTCGAAAACCGCCCCGAGCCCAAGCTGATCGAGCTGCTGGACATTGTTGCCCTTGGAACTGTCGCCGATGTCGCTGCTCTGCGGGGCCTGAACCGGGCCTTTGTTGCCCAGGGTCTCAAGGTGATGGCGGCGCAACGCAATGTCGGCATCAACGCCCTGATAAAAGCGTCTCGACTTGATCGCGCACCGATCGCCTCCGATCTCGGCTTTCGCCTTGGCCCGCGCATCAATGCCGGTGGCCGGGTCGGCAAATCAGATCTTGGTGTGCGCCTGCTAACGACCCAGAATCCGGAAGAAGCTGACGCGATTGCTGCCGAACTTGAACATTTCAACGAAGAACGACGCGCAATTGAAGCCGCGGTCACAGAACAGGCGATCGAGCTTGGCAAGGGGCAAGATAACCGGTCAGTTGCACTGGTGTCGGCCAAAGGCTGGCACCCCGGTGTAATCGGGATCGTCGCGAGCCGATTGAAGGAAAAGCTGCACCGTCCGACTATCGTTATTGCCCTGGACGATGAGGGCATCGGCAAGGGATCGGGTCGTTCGGTGGCGGGTGCCGACCTCGGCAGCGCTATTCTCGCCGCCAAGGATAACGGACTCCTGATCGCGGGCGGCGGCCATCCGATGGCGGCTGGGCTCACCATTGCCGAAGACAAGATCGACGCGCTGGCCGAGTTTCTCGATTCCCGGCTCGCTAATGATGTCAGTGAATCGCGCGGTGCGCGGGCCTTGCAGCTGGATGCAGTCGTCGCGCCCGGCGGCGTCACCCCGGCCTTTGTAAACGCGCTGGAGGAAGGCGGCCCCTATGGCATGGGTTGGCCCGCGCCCCGCATCGCCACGGGACCTGTGCGCGTCATCAAGGCTGATATCGTTGGCACCGACCATGTCCGCGCAATTGTGGCTGGCGAGGATGGTCGCAGCCTCAAGACAATTGCCTTCCGCGCCGCAGACACACCGCTCGGACAGGCCATTTTGAGCGCGGGTAATGTGCGCAAGCTCTGGGTTGCTGGTCGCGCAAAGATCGATGATTGGGGTCCGCGTCCCGCTGCCGAGCTCCACCTCGAAGATGCTGCCTGGGTTGATTAGGCGCACGCACTGCCTTGCAGTGCAACACAATGCTTGACCCGCCCCGCGCCCTCGCCTATTTGCGCTCCCGCTGGGACGGCCCCTTCGTCTAGCGGTTAGGACGCGGCCCTTTCACGGCTGAAACACGGGTTCGATTCCCGTAGGGGTCACCAGCAGTTTTCCTTTACAGCATAGCGACCCAGATCGGCTCGGTGCAGAAGCCGGTCTGATCGCCGCCAGAGTTCAGCATCGCTTTGGACGGGACGTTGGTGAATCGGTTTTCCGCAATGTCCGCAGTGGGTGGCTAGCGGACGCTGCTTCATTATAATCCCAACAGATACAATTGTCCTGAAGGAACAGACCATCATGCGGTCTCGACTAGCTTCGATTTGTTGCCTTTCCACACTCGCAGCTGCGTGCGGCCAATCAGATGGCGATGGTGAACCAACATTTCGCAGCGACAATGTCCGTGAAGAAAGTTCGGAATTGGGCGCTCTGATTTTGGATAGTCAGATTGGCCGGCGAGACCCAATGTATCACGGCTCTGGAGGAGACAGCGCTGTCTTCGATCCCGAATGCACAATCAGTGCAAACGGGGTAGCCGGTATCGGTCTCCCTCTCACTCTTGGTGAATTTGCCAACGGCTTCTCCAATGACACCGCCATGATCTACGGCCACGTATATTTTGACTACGCAGAGCTCTGCGTCCTGCATCAAGGGCGAAGGGCAATATGCGCCCTGTTTGAGGCCGATGACTTCAATAGACACAGGCTCAGTTTCGAAAACAATTACGCATATGAACCGAGTATCAGCGTTGTTGCGCTCGTGGTCCGCGCGCCGCATTGCCGAACACAAGCTGGTGTTGGCCCTGGCACTGATTTGGTTGCAGCCGAGGGAGCCTATGGCGACGCGGTCTTTGACACTGAGCGCGACGCCGAAACCCGTGACTTCATCACATTTGAGAATGCCCCACCAAATCTCCGGTTCGAATCGGACTATGCTGATGACCCTCACTCCGAAACAGATGTCGTGTTAATGCCTTCGGAAGAACGCGAACAACGCCTCGCGCGCGAAGCAAATGAACGCGCTGAACAGCCTGAGCCGCGCCAGAATGTTCGAATTGGAAAAGTTTGGATCTACCCAACAGATTGAATGGCATGATAGCAAAGCGGATGGAGATGAACCGGAAGCCGATAGTCAACAGGCCAGGTTAGGTGAATGTCCGCTTTGGGCGCAAAGCGGACGTTTCGCTCGCCGCGATAGGCACAACCAATCGCGCGTGCACAATTGAACTCTATCGCATTCTCGCTGATAAGGCCGTCATTGTTGTGAGTTAGGGTGGGGAATTATGAGCGACGGTGTGACAGCGACGGAAGAGCGGCGCGGAATTCTGGCATGGATTGAGCGGACAGGTAATCGCCTCCCCGATCCGGTTTTCATCTTCTTCTACCTGATCGGCATATTGATCGTTCTGAGCGTCATCGCCGGCATGACCGGCTGGTCTGCTGCCCACCCAACCGAGATTGACGAAGCGACAGGTGCTGCGCGCATCATCTCGGCTGAAAGCCTGTTGTCTGCCAATAATATCCAGCGGCTCTGGGTCGATATGCCGGCGACGTTCACCCATTTCCATCCGCTCGGCTATGTGCTTGTCGTGATGCTCGGCGCCGGTGTCGCCGAACGATCCGGGCTTTTCGGCACTGCCATGCGCGCGGGTGTTCGCAATGCGCCGACCGCGCTGCTGACGCCGATTGTTGCGCTGGTGGCCATGATCGGCAACCTGGCAGCCGATGCGGCCTATGTCGTGCTGATCCCGCTTGCCGGTGTCATCTACGCAGCCGCCGGACGGCATCCGATTGCCGGTATCGCGGCGGCCTTTGCCGGTGTGTCCGGCGGTTTCTCCGCCAACCTCCTTCCCGGCCAGCTCGACGCGCTTTTGTTCGGCATTACCCAGGCTGCGGTCGACACGGTGTTCACCGGTTGGGAAGCCAATATCGCCGGCAATTGGTACTTCATCATGGTGATGACCGTGCTGTTCCTGCCGGTCATCTGGTACGTCACGGATCGCGTAATTGAACCGCGGCTCGGCACCTATGAGCCCGAAGGCCAGGCGGCGATCGCTGCCGGTGGCTCTGCGCCACTGCAAGATGATGGCGATCCGGCGATGCTGGGTGGCGGAGAACCCGATCCCCATGCCGTGCAGGATGCAGATGCCGAGATCGCACCCGACCAGAAGAAGGGCCTGCGCCATGCCGGGCTTGCTGCGCTTGCCGTGATTGGCTTGTGGGTGTTCTTCACGGTTGGGCCGGGAACGCCGCTGATTGACGAGACAGCATCTGCTGAAGCGCAGATGTCGCCCTTTTATCGGTCGCTCGTCGCGGCCTTTTTCATTCTCTTCCTCGCCTGTGGCTGGGCTTATGGCCGGGCTGCCGGAACCATCGGCAATCATCGCGATCTTGTGAAGATGATGTCGGATTCGATGGCCGATCTCGCCTATTATCTCGTCCTCGCATTTGCCGCGGCGCATTTCGTCGCGATGTTTGCCTGGTCGAATATGGGATTGATACTCGCGGTGAAGGGTGCCGCCGGCCTCCAGGCTCTTGCCCTGCCCGCGCCACTGCTGCTCGCGCTGATCGTGGTCTTTGTTGGCTTGCTGAACCTGTTTGTCGGTTCAGCCAGCGCCAAATGGGCACTGGTCGCTCCGGTGTTGGTGCCCATGCTCATGCTGCTCGGGATCAGCCCGGAAATGACAACCGCCGCCTATCGTGTCGGTGATAGCGCGACCAATATCATCACCCCGTTGATGGTCTATTTCCCGCTGATCCTGATCTTCTGCCAGCGCTGGGTGAAGGATTTCGGACTTGGAAGTCTCGCCGCAACCATGCTGCCCTATTCGATATGGATGATGGTCACCGGGATTTTGCTGGTCTTTGGCTGGGTCGCGCTGGGCGTTCCGCTTGGGCCGGGTGCTGAGGTGTTCACGGAACTGCCGGTCGCACCGTAACCCGTCAGCGGATCAGCATTCGACGACATTGACGGCCAGCCCGCCCTGGCTCGTCTCTTTATATTTGGACGACATGTCGAGCCCGGTCTGCCGCATCGTCTCGATCACCTGGTCGAGGCTGACCCGCATGCGCTCATGCGCGTGAAGGGCGAGCCGCGCTGCGTTGACCGCCTTCACCGCGCCGATGGCGTTCCGCTCGATACAGGGGATCTGCACCAGCCCGCCAACCGGATCGCAGGTCAGGCCAAGATTATGCTCCATGCCAATCTCGGCTGCGCTAGCCACCTGTGTCGGCGTACCGCCCCAGACGGCAGCGAGCCCGGCCGCCGCCATTGAGCAGGCAACGCCCACCTCGCCCTGACAGCCCATCTCGGCGCCCGAAATCGAAGCACGCTGCTTGTAGAGGAGCCCGATCCCGCCCGCGGTGAGCAGGAATCTGCGGATCGCGCTCGGGTCCATATCATCGCGCCGACAATAATGTCGGATCACCGCAGGAATGATGCCCGCCGCGCCATTTGTCGGCGCGGTCACGACTTGGCCGCCGGCTGCATTTTCTTCGTTCACGGCCATGGCATAAACGTTGAGCCAGTCGAACAATTGTTCCTGTTCATTGGATTGCGGCGTGGCGCTGAGCTTGGCCCAAAGGCCGGGCGCGCGGCGCTTCACCTGCAGTTCGCCGGGCAGCATGCCTTGATGTTTCAGTCCGCGATCAACGCACGCCATCATGACAGCGGCAATCCGATCGAGCGCCTGGTCAGTCGCCGCACGCGGCCGACGAGCATCCTCATTGGCATAGATCAGCTCATGGATCGCCAGATCTTCATTCTCGCACCAATCGAGTATCTGTTGTGCGGAGCTGAAAGCATAGGGCACCTCGGTCCCGACCCGGATGATGTCATCCTTTGCGGGCCGTTCCAGCTGCCGTCGCGAGGCAATGAAGCCGCCGCCGGTGGAATAGTAAGTCCGTTCGGCAAGCCGATTACCATCGCGGTCATGCGCGATCAGCTTCATCCCGTTCGGGTGGAGGTCGGGAATCACATCATAGGCGAAGACGATATCAGCCTCAGGATCGAAATCGATCGTGACATCCTCGGAGAGCGCCATGCGCTTTTCATTATGCGCGCGCTCGACAAGCGCATCGGCGGATTCCGGATCCAGCGTTTCGGGTTTCAGCCCCATCAGCCCGAGGATTACCGCCTTGGGCGTCGCATGCCCCGCCCCGGTCAGCGCAAGCGAGCCTTGCAGCTCAACCGTCAGCTTCACTGTCATGTGCAGGCGATTCTGACGCTTGAGGCTGGTGATAAAGCGCCGCCCGATACGCATCGGCCCAACGGTATGCGAACTCGATGGCCCGATACCGATGCGAAAAAGATCCAGAACTGACAGCATCGATGAATGGCTCCCCTTGGAACGCCATCCTTTAGCGACTTGGCGACCGGCCCGCCATCTTCATCACGCGTACCAAAAAACGCCTGCTTATTCGCGCGCGCGCGTGCACAGCATCTCATAGGTGATCGAAGACCATGTTGCGCCGTCATCTTCTGATCGCGTGGCGCTCATCCTGAATGAGTCAGGTTGAATTTCGAAATAGCGCTCCCGACCGATAAATGGGCCGTTCGGGCCGACGTCGCGAGTCTCAATGATGAATTCGCCATCAACAAACTCGCCGGACGATTCGGTCCATGTCTTTCGAAACGTGTAATAATTATGCCCTTCCCAACGCCCGGTTTCCGGATTGAAGCTGCGCAGCTCGACCCCTGTGGCATAGGGTCCCCGCCATTCCTGCATCACCGCATATCCATTGACGATCCAGCTGTTATGCCAGCGCGCAGCGTAAGAGATGTCCTCTCCTTCGAGCGGATGGATAATGAGCGCGACATCCCAATCACCGATCAGGAAGCTGAGCTCTTGTGTCTGCTCGGGCGCCTCCGGGTTGCGCGCGCCGATCGGAGAATCCTGATCGGGCTGGTAGATAATCGGTGGTGACGCGGATTGAGCCGACGCGGCAGAATTGATCCCGCACGCGATGAGCGTGGCGGCGAAAATTGCGGTTAGTTTCTGCATGGCTAAGTCCCCTGAAATGCCAAAAATCTGTCGGTATATGGCTGCGCAATAACGGCGCTGCGGCACTGCAACACCGATCATCGATCAACGACGGGTACCGGACGACATCCGGCAAATCTGTTCGACCGAGAGCAGATGACCCAACTTATCTTTGGCCAGAGCGCAATGAGCCGGTAAGGCGATCCCATGCCTGATGCTCGTCTCGTTCTTTTCACCCGCTATCCCGAACCGGGGAAGGCCAAGACGCGCCTGATTCCGGCGGTCGGTGAAGCGGGCGCTGCCAATGTCCATCGGCAGTTAGCCGAACGGACAGCGGCGGCAATGCGCGCAAGCGCACTGGAAATCGAAATCCGGTACACTGGAGCCGAAGCAACCCGCTTTGCGGACTGGCTCGGCGCTGACCTCAGCCTCATCGCACAGGGCGATGGAGATCTCGGCGATCGGCTGCGAGCTGCCATTGGCGCGCCGCCGGTGATCTTTGTCGGCGCAGATTGCCCGGACCTAACGGCGGACTTGCTGAGAGAAGCAGCCGACGCACTCACCAAGCATGACGTGGTGATCGGACCGGCCGAGGATGGCGGCTACTGGCTGATTGGCATAGCGGCGCGCTATGACTTTCTTTTCACCGGCATGGAATGGGGCACCGAGGTGGTGTTACCCGAAACGCTACGGCGATTGGCGGAGCATGATATAGAACCCAAACTCCTGCCGCTATTAGCAGATTGCGATCGTCCCGAAGATCTGGCGCGCTGGCCATGGCTCACGACATGAGCGATCGGAGACGCAGCGAAGTCACGTTGGTGATCCCAATGCTCAACGAAGAGACCGCGCTTCCCGCAGTGATCGCCAATATCGCCACGCTCGATCCGCAACCGGCCGAAGTCGTGGCCGTCGATGGCGGGAGCACAGACCGCTCGGTGGAGATTGCGCGGGAGGCAGGTTTTCGCGTTATCGACCATCACCGCAAGGGGCGCGCGACCCAGCTCAATCGCGGCGTTGAAGAAGCGCATGCCGCCCTGATCTGCGTGCTGCATGCCGATACCGAACTTCCGAGCGATGCATTAGCCCTCGTCGAGGACACGCTCGCCAATCCACGCCGCGCCTTGGGTGGCTTCACCCCCCTGCTCACCGGCACCAAGACCCGTTGGGGCACGAGTTTTCACAATTGGGCGAAGACCTATTACGGCCCGATCTTGCTGCGTCCCCACTTGTTCGTGCGCGGATTGCGGCTCCTGTTCGGAGATCATGCGATGTTCTTTCGCCGCGCGGATTTCCTCTCCGTGGGCGGCTGCGATCCCGATATGAACATCATGGAAGATGTTGATCTGTGCCTGCGGCTCTGCCGGCTAGGAAGCGTGAAGCTTGTCCCGCGGATCGTGAAGACATCGGACCGGCGGATTGCCGAATGGGGCCCGCTTAAGGCAAACTGGATTTATATGAAATGCGGGATGAGCTGGGCATTTGGCCGCAAATACGGCCTCGACCGCCATTATCCCGATATTCGCTAGGATCTGGGCTTAGGCCAGTTCGACCGGCGACACCTCATAGCCTTCGCGTTCCAGCGCCGCGATCAACCGCTCCAGATGTGCGCGATCACGCGTTTCGCATTCGATATCGGTGATCAGCCCTTTGGCCGGCAGGGTGGTGAATACGCGCTGGTGATAGACTTCGATGATATTGACCTGCTGCTCGTCAAACACCTTGGCGACATAATAGAGCGCGCCCGGCCGATCCTTGAGCCGGATCCGAAGCCGTGCCAGCCGTCCATCGCGGGCCAGATCGCGGAGCAGCACATTTGCCAGCAATCGTGTGTCGATGTTTCCGCCGCACAGGATCAGTCCGACATTCTTGCCTTTGAACTTGGCGGGATGGTCAAGCATCGCCGCGAGCCCGGCAGCACCAGCACCCTCAACAACCGTCTTCTCGATCTGCAGCAGCAGAGAGACAGCGCGCTCCAGATCGCGCTCACTGACCAGCAGGATATCGTCGACCGTCTCGCGGATAATCTCCAGTGTTAACTCGCCCGGTTCTTTGACCGCGATACCCTCTGCCAACGTATCGCCTTCGCAAGGCAGCTTTAGTCCGCGCATTTTGGAATAGGTGGAAGGATAGAGTTCCGCCTCGACGCCGATCACTTCGAGCTTAGGCCGCATCGCCTTGGCAGCGACACCAGCACCAGCAATCAGACCCCCGCCGCCAATCGGCACGCACAGCGTATCAATTTCGGGAACATCCTCCAGCATCTCGATCGCGACCGTGCCCTGCCCCGATGCGATATCGGCATCATCAAATGGATGGACGAAGGTCAGTCCGCGTTCTTCAGCAATCTCATACGCCCGCGCCTGGGCGTCGTCGAACCGCTCGCCATGCAGCACAACATTGGCATTATGTCCTTCTGTTTGCTGGACTTTAACGGTCGGCGTATGTTCGGGCATCACGATCGTGACCGGCATACCGAGCCGCGCGCCATGATAGGAAACACCCTGCGAATGATTGCCGGCCGAGGCCGCAATAACGCCGCGCTTGCGTTCGCCATCTGAGAGCTGGAGCAGCTTGTTGAGCGCTCCGCGTTCCTTGAACGATGCCGTGAATTGCAGATTCTCAAATTTCAGCCAAACATTCGCACCCGTCATGTCCGAGAGCGTCTTGCTCTTCATCGTTGGGGTGCGAACGATCGCATCGGCGATCCGCTCATGTGCGGCACGCACGCTATCAAGCGTGACGGTCGAATCGGGATTGGTGTCTGCTGCTGTCGCCATAACCTGCTCGCCCTAGCCTATCTGGCGTCTAGGGCAAACACATCCTATGGATCGCGCTCGATACCAAAGACAGGCGTCAGATCATGGCAAAGATTGCATTTCTCGGGCTCGGCGTAATGGGCGGGCCGATGGCAGGCCACCTTCTCAAGGCCGGGCATGAAGTCACCGTCTATAATCGTACGGCATCAAAGGCCGTTGACTGGGTTGCGGCGCGTGGCGGATCAGGCGCGCCTACTCCAGCCGCCGCCGCGACAGGCGTCGACGCGGTGATTGCGTGTGTTGGGGCAGATTCCGATGTCGAAATGGTGACTCTGGGCGATAACGGCGCCTTTGCGGCGATGCATGAAGGCACATTGTGGATCGACCATACGACCGTCTCGGCAAAGCTCGCTCGCAAACTCGCTGAAATCGGAGAACCCCAGGGGATCCATTGCGTCGATGCTCCGGTATCCGGCGGTCAGGCGGGCGCAGAAGGCGGAACGCTGTCCATCATGTGCGGTGGCAGTCGTCGAGGGATGACGCTCGCTGAACCCATCATGCAGGCCTATGCGGCACGCATCGTCCATTGCGGCGATGCCGGTGCCGGGCAGCAAACCAAGATGTGCAACCAGCTGGCGATTGCCGGTGTATTGCAGGGCCTTTCCGAAGCGTTGCACCTCGCCAAACGATCCGAACTCGATCTCGACAAGGTCTTTGAAGCGATTTCTGGCGGGGCGGCGCAAAGCTGGCAGATGGACAATCGCTGGAAGACGATGGCGAAGGGCGAATTCGATTTCGGATTTGCCGTCGATTGGATGCGCAAGGATTTGGGCTTGGCGATTGAAGAAGGCGCAGACACGGGCGCGACGCTAAAGCTCGCCGAGCTTGTCGACAGCTATTATGCCGAGGTCCAGGCGATGGGCGGCGCCCGTCAGGATACAAGTTCGTTGGTAAGGAGACTGGAAGAGTGAATAATGGAAAACCGTTCGGGCTGAGCCTGTCGAAGCCCTGCCCTTCTCTTTGCAGCGACGATGAAGTGAAGGACAGCCCTTCGACACGCTCAGGGCAAGCGGGTTGGGTGACAGCTTGTATAATCGCCCTCGCCGCCTTGCTTCTGCCAACGCCAGCCCAGGCCGATGCATTGGTGGACAATGCCAATGGCTATACGCTGGACGAAGATGGCAATCTGATCCGCTTTACCGGCTTCACTTTCAATGTCGAAACCGGGCGCATCACGCAGCTGTTGCGCCGTAATGATGACCGCCCACGCGAAGTCGATTTCCGGCACGACGCCCGGGGAATGACGGTTATTCCCGGACTGATCGATGCCCATGGCCATATGATGGGGCTGGGTTACAGCGCGATCCAGCTGGACCTTTCCGACACGACCAGCCTTGAAGAAGCGATGGCGCGACTGGCCCAATATAGAGCGGAAAACCCGACGCTGCGTTGGGTTATCGGTGGCGGCTGGAACCAGGAAAGCTGGGGGCTTGGACGGTTCCCGAACGCAGCCGATCTTGATGCCGCAGTCGCCGACCGGCCCGTCTGGCTAACCCGTGTGGATGGGCATGCCGGGGTCGCGAACAGCGTAGCAATGGAAGCGGCGGGCATCACGGCAAACGCCCAATCGCCATCCGGCGGCCGGATCGAACGCGATGGCGGCCAACCCAATGGTGTTTTTGTCGATACAGCCATGGCGCTCGTTGAGAATGCTATTCCGACACCACAACCGCCGGTCCGCGATATGGCGCTGCGCGAGGCGCAGGATCTGTTGCTGAGCTACGGCGTGACGACGATGCACGATATGGGCACCTCTCCCAATGACTGGGGCGTGCTGCGCCGAGCGGGCGATCGTGGCCTTCTGCGCGTCCGCGTGATTTCCTATGCCAATGCGCTCGATACGCTGCTCGATATTGCCGGCGATGCACAGACGCCGTGGCTCTATGACGGTCGTCTGCGGATGGTCGGACTGAAGATTTACGGTGATGGTGCACTGGGCTCGCGCGGCGCGCTGCTCAACGCACCTTATGCTGACGCTCCCGGCGAAATCGGTCTTGCGCTCATTGACGGCATTGCCCTGCGCAATCGGTTGAGCCGCTTGTCGCTCGACCGGTTCCAGGCCGCGATCCATGCAATTGGCGATGGCGCAAACCGCGAAGCCTTGGGCGCGATCGAGGAACTGGCGACGCGCTATACCGATGATCGCCGCTGGCGGATCGAACATGCGCAAATCGTCGACCCGGCAGACCTGGCGCGTTTCAGCCAGCATGGCATCATCGCCTCGATGCAGCCCGTCCATCAGACATCGGATCGCCTGATGGCCGAGGCGCGGCTTGGGCCAAACCGCCTTACCGGCGCCTATGCCTGGAACTCGATGTTGCGGAGTGGATCGCGCCTCGCCTTTGGCAGCGATTTCCCGGTTGAAAACCCCAATCCTTTCCCGGGCCTTGCCGTGGCAATCAGCCGACAGGATGCAGCTGGGCAGCCCGCGGGCGGTTGGCAGGCGCATGAGCGAATTTCGCTGCAACAGGCATTCGCCGCCTTTACCACCGACGCTGCCTTTGCCGGATTTGCCGAAGATCAGATCGGACGGATCGGCGAGGGTCTCTATGCCGATTTCCTGATCCTGGATCGCGATATCTTTGCAATCTCGCCGGACGAAATTCGGGAGACGCAAGTCGCCGAGACCTGGGTGGGAGGCGAGCGAACTTGGGTGCGCGCGCTTGTCGATGCACCGCCTATGGATGCGCCAGTCGGCCCGATGATCAGCGACGATGAGGATGTCGGGCGCTAGGCCTGACAGCGGTTATCCGGCCAACTCGGTCAGCAGGCCGACGGTAAGGATTTGCGGCAAGATCTCCGGCCCACCATCGGCGCCATAATAGAGATAGAGCGGTACGCCTGAACGACCGTGGCTTTCGATGAAGCGGCCGATCACCGGATCGCCGTTCGTCCAGTCGCCGACCAGCACCGCAATGTTCTGCGCTTCAAAATGCTCGGCCACCGCGGCCCGGTTAAGCGCGCCCGCTTCATTGGCCTTGCAGGTGATGCACCAATCGGCTGTGAAATAGACAAATACCGACCGGCCTTCTGCGCGCAGTGCAGCAAGCCGATCCTCGCTGAAGCTTTCTGCGTTGAGCGCACCGCCTTCATAGGCCGAGGCCTCCGCCGGAGCGGACTGGGGCACCATGGCGAGCGCGCCCAGCGTCACTAGCATTGCCGGGATCATTGGCAGCCATGCGCGTTTGCCGGCCACCTGGCGATTGCCCGCCCACCACAGCATCAAGGCGATACCGAGCGCGGCCGCGATACCAAGCGTCATGCCATTCACGCCAGTTTGGCGGCCCAGGATCCAGCCGAGCGCTAATGCTGTCAGGAACATCGGCACCGCCATCAGATGGCGAAACCGTATCATCCAGGGTCCGGGTTTGGGTAGCTTGGACCGCAAGCCCGGGACATAAGCGAGGATCAGGAATGGCAGCGCAAGGCCAAAGCCCAGTCCGGCAAAGATGGCCATCCCGACGATCGTCGGCACAACCAGCGCCGCGCCAAGTGCCGCCGCCATGAACGGTCCGGTGCAAGGGGTCGCGACAAAGGCTGCCAGCGCGCCAGTGAAGAAGGAGCCGGTAGCGCCATCCTTGTCAGCAAAGCGACCGCCGCCGGTAAAGCTTGGTACTTCGAACAGGCCAGCCAGGTTGAGCGCGATTGCGGTGACCAGCAGCAATAGAAACATGATCATCCGCGGCTCTTGCAGCTGGAATGCCCAGCCTGCCGCCGCACCGCCCGCGCGCAGGGCCAGCAAGGCTGCGCCGAGGCCAAGGCAGACGATGATCACACCCGCTGTATAAGCCAGCGCATCGCGGCGTACGGCTCGCTCCTCGCCGCCAGCCTTGGCAAGGCTCAATGCCTTCAGGCTGAGGATCGGAAATACGCAGGGCAGGATGTTGAGCAACACTCCGCCGAGGATTGCACCACCCAGCGCGAAGAGGACCGTGCCGATATCGGCGCTCATCCGGCCATCGGTTTGGCTATCGGGGGATACCAGTTCACCAGCCGCCGGAACGCCGCCAGGGACCGCCGCCAGCATCAACCCGTCATGCTCGCCAATTTTGATCAGGCCTTCGATGCGATCGACTGTCTCAGCGTCGGATTCGGCTGAAACTTCGATGATCAGCATATCGCCATTGCGCGAGATTCTCTGCGCGGCGCTATAATCGAGCACGCGATCGGTTTCAGCGAAGAAATAGGGTGCTGAAATATCCGCTGCCTGCGGGAAAGGAATGGCAAGGCGAAGGGTGTCGCCGACCACCTCGAATACTGCTTCACTGCCGAGCGGGCGCGGCAGGTGCGCGCGATAGCCATCAAACTGGGCGGCATCTGTAATCTCGCCAGAGCCCACCTGCAGGTCGATGCCGATCGCGCCATCCTCGGGCACACAAATTTCATTGGTGCAGGCGAGCCATTGGCCCTGGGCACGCAGCGGGAGCGCGGTTCCAGGCGCAATGCCCTCATCCAGCATTACCTCGGCGAGCATCGCATATTCGCCATGATAGATGTAATTCATGATGCCGCTGATCACGAGCCGTTCGGGCACCGGATAGCGCAATTCGCCGACCGTCACGCCGTCAGGAAGCTCCCATTCAAAACTGTTCGGGATGCCCGCCTCACCGGGATTGAGCCAATAGCCGTGCCAGCCTTCATCGGGCAGCATCCGGATCGCGATCGTGAAGCTTTGGCCCGGCGCCGGGCTCAGCGTTTCAGCAAGCAGATCGGTCTGGATCGCATTTTCGCGCGGGAGCTGGGCCGCTGCAATTGCGGGCAGCAACAGCAAAAAGGCCGCAAACACGCCAGAAAGGGTCTTAAAAGCCGAAAATCGCACCTATTTGCTCCTTCGCGAGCGCGCTATAGCAGCGCTATATCCGCCGTGCACTATCAAGGGGTCTACCGATGAAATTCGCTCGCATTGCCACGCTGGTTACAGCGCTTTCCCTACCTTTTTCGGCGTTTGCGCAAGCGACCGACGCGCCCGAAGCCACCGAATCGGCACCGCCGCGACTCGTCGTCGCGATTTCGGTCGACCAACTGAGCGCCGATATCTTCGCCCAGCATCGCGAAAATTTCAGCGGCGGCTTTGCCCGCTTGCTCTCGGGCGCAGTGTTTCCATCCGGCTATCAAGCCCATTCGGCGACCGAAACCTGCCCCGGCCATGCGACGATCCTGACCGGTGCGCATCCCGGTCGCGCGGGTGTGGTGGGCAATCGCTGGTTCGATATGAGCGTGACGCGCGAAGACACTCGCATCTATTGTTCGGAAGATCCGACAGTCGAAGGTTCCTCGTCGAGCGATTACACCGTCTCGACCGGGAATCTTTTGGTGCCCACATTGGGAGACCTGCTGCAACGAGTGAGTGAGGCGAGCCAAATTGTCTCGGTATCCGGCAAGGATCGGGCTGCGGTGATGCTTGGCGGTTCTCAGGCCGATCATATGTACTGGCCCGGCGATGCAGGATTCACGACCTTCGCCGGGCGCGACCTTCCCGAAGCGGTGCAGCGGATCAACGAATCTGCAATGCAGGCCGCTGTTTCAAATCGCGTTGCCCTGCCCATTCCGCAGCATTGCGCCGCGTACAATCGCGCGGTCCCGATTGGTGAGGGCATTACCGTCGGCACCCATGTCTTTTCGCGCGGACCGACTACCGACAGCCGCCAGATACTTGCGTCGCCTGAAGGTGATCTGCTGACATTGGTGCTCGCCGCCGATCTCGTCTCCGAACTCTCACTTGGTCAGGGCGAAACCACCGACCTGCTCGCCATTGGCCTCTCCTCGACCGATTATATCGGCCATGCCTATGGCACGCATGGCGTTGAGATGTGTGTCCAGCTGACCGCGCTCGACACTATGCTCGGCGACTTCTTCGACCGGCTTGATGCACGCGGGATCAACTATGTCGTGATGCTCACCGCCGATCATGGCGGGCTCGACCTGCCCGAACGCCAGGTTGGCCAGGCGGCACCGCGGGCCGCGCGCCTGCTCCCGGGTTTCGAGACGCTGGACGAGCGGCTCGCAACCGAAACTGGCCTCGAAGCACCGGTCCTGCGCGCAGACAGCCCGTTCGGTGATTTCTATGTCGATCGGTCTGTACCGGAAGGTCGCCGCGCCGAGGTGATCGATCGGGCGATTGCAATGATCTCTGCGCATCCGCAAGTCTATCGCGTCTATGGTCGCGACGAGATCATGGCGCAGACCGTCACCGACGCGCCGCCCGAACATTGGACGGTGCTTGATCGTGTCCGCGCCAATTTCCACCCGGATCGCTCCGGCGACTTCATCGTCGTGTTGCAGCCGCGCGTCACGCCGATCCCGCAACCTTTCCCGGGTGCCTATGTCGCCACCCATGGCAGCGTCTGGGACTATGACCGGCGCGTTCCGATCCTCTTCTGGTGGCCCGGTGCCGAGCAGTTTGAACAGCCGCTGGGCGTTATGACCGTCGATATCATGCCGACGCTCGCCTCATTGATCGATCTCGATATTTCCGATGTCGAAATTGACGGCCGCTGTCTCGACCTGATGCCCGATGTCGCCGAGACGAACTGCCGCTAGGCGGTCGCGCGCCGCTTGCGGCGCCGGCGATAGACGAGCAAGACGATCGGAGCGATGATGACCAAGCCGGCCAGCGCAAGCACCCACCAATAGCGGCGCATCAATATGCCGCGCGCGTTATCAACCAGCAGCTTGATCGGTTCATAGCCTTCAGGCGTTTCGAGCACGCCATTGTCCTCGGCCCAGCGTTCATATTCCCCAAGCATCATTGCAAAAACCTGCGGTTCTGAAGCCGCCAGATCCCGTGTCTCGCCCGGATCGTTTTCCATGTCGTAGAGCCGCCAGACATTGTCGCCATAGGGCGGGCCGTTGCTGATGATCTTGTAGCGTCCGCGATAATAGGCCCGGCGCCCGGCGGATTCGATACCGAATCCGTCTTCGGGGCCATAGACGGCCTCTTCACCGCCCTCGAGTGCCGGAACCAGGCTGCGGCCCGTGATGCCACTCACCTCCGCACCGGCCAACGTCGCGATAGTCGCCGGAATATCACTGATCAGGCTTAGCTGGCGCGCCATGATGCCATCAGAAACACCCGGGCCAGCCACGATTAGCGGGACACGCGTGCCGCCTTCATTGGCGTGGAATTTGAATAGGGCATGGGGCGAAGCGGCAGCGCTTGCCCATTCCGGGCCGATAAAACCAAAGCTGCCCCGCTCGCCCAGATTTTCGGTTTCCGCCGTATAACCGGTCAGCCAGAGCGACAAAGCGCCGTTCGCCGTGTCCAGCGGGCTGCCCGCTTCCGGACCATTGTCCGAAGTGACGATGAAGATCGTATTCTCATAGGCGCCGGTTTCCCGAAGATGCGCGATCAGACGACCAAGGTGATAGTCCATCGCCTCGAGCATACCGGCATTGACCATCATGGCGCGGGTGTAGAAGGCGCGATCCTCGTCGCTAAGCGCGTCCCAATCACGCAGATCCGGATGCATCGGACCGATCGGCGCATCGCTATCCGCGACGCCCAGCGCATGGGCCGCCGCAGCGCGGCGGGCACGCTGGACATGCCAGCCATCGTCATAAACGCCCTGGTAACGCATCGTGAATTCGCGCGGTGCCTGGACCGGGATATGGATGGCCTGGAAGGCGACATAGGCGAAGAAGGGCTCGCCCTCCTCAGGACTTCCAACAAAGTCGATCATTTGGTCGACGAGAAATTCGGATGAATAGAAATCGTCCGGCAGGCCAACAGGCTCGCCATCGGCATACCAGGGCGCCTCTTCATAGATCGGCAGATAGGGTCGATCTTCGTAATTATCGCCACCGGTCGCATCCAGGATGAACGTGCGATCAAAACCCCGGGCGCTCGGCAAGGTCTCCTCGCTATGTCCGAGGTGCCATTTGCCGGTCATGAATGTGCGATAGCCAATCGCCTGCAGCCGCTCGGCAATGGTCGGTACTTCTGGTGCCAGATAACCGCGATAGGCTGGTGACCCTTGATGTTCCACCGGCGTGGTCTCAGGCAGATTGCCGACGCCAGCACGATGGCTGCTGACCCCCGTCATCAGCATGGCGCGCGAGGGCGCGCACATCGGTGTCGCATGGAAATTTGTGAAGAGCACGCCGCGCTGGGCAAGCGCATCGATATTGGGCGTGTTGATCTCGCTGCCATAGGCCCCGAAGTCCGTGAAGGCGACATCGTCAGCGAGGATGAGAACGATATTGGGTCGAGTCGCCTCTTGCGCCGCAGCCGGGACCAGCCCGAATATCAGTGAAGCCATGGCGCCAATGCGCGCGATCGTTCGTAACCACATGGCGATGGTTTCGAAGAGTATCTCGATCATGTCAATTGACGGTCCGACCCGGTCAGATCACCAAGGGCGAGCAGCTGACGATCAGAACAGCGAGTATTATCACAGGTGAAAGACGCATTTTGCCCCCCAATTGAGGCGTGAGGTTGCGCGCTCGCTAGTTAATTTTTTCCGAAAAAGTTTCGTTAACGGAAGCTTTTCTCGACGATTAACCCTTTTTTTGAGCTGGTTAGCGCTCCAGATTGGGCCTGAGCCAGCGATTCGCGATGTCGAGATCGACATCTCGACGGCCAGCATAGTCTTCGAGCTGATCCTGCCCGACCTTGGCCACGCCGAAATATTGCGACTGGGGATGGCCGAAATAGAAGCCCGATACAGCCGCTGTCGGCCACATCGCAAAACTCTCGGTCAGCTCAATCCCGGCTGGGCCATTGTGCCCGGAGCCGCCGCCGAGCAGTTCGAACAATAGCGGCTTCAAACTGTGGTCCGGGCAAGCCGGATAACCAGGTGCCGGGCGAATGCCGGTATATTTTTCGCGGATCAGATCTTCGTTGATAAGATCTTCGTCGGCGGCATAGCCCCATAGGTCCGTCCGTACATGGGCGTGCATCCGCTCGGCAAAGGCTTCGGCCAGGCGGTCGGCCAGCGCCTTGAGCAAAATATCCGAATAATCGTCGGTATCCGCCTTAAAGCGTTCGATATGCGCATCGATGCCATGACCGGCGCAGACCGCGAAACCACCAATCCAATCCCCGGCGGGATCAATAAAATCAGCAAGGCACATATTGGCGCGGCCCGATCGCTTGGCGACCTGTTGGCGCAGCATCGGCAATCGATGCTCACCATCGTCAGCGATCACCACAATATCATCGCCCTCACGCCGACATTGCCACAGGCCGGCCACTGCGCGCGGTTTCAGCCATTCCTCTTCAATGATCCGGTCGAGCATCTTTTGTCCGTCCGCGAACAGGTCCCGCGCGCTTTCGCCAACCACATCATCGTCAAGAATAGCAGGATAGGTACCGGCCAACTCCCATGCGCGGAAGAAGGGCGTCCAGTCGATATAGCTGCGCAGATCGTCCAGCGGCCAATCGTCGAACACATGCAGCCCGGGCTTCGCCGGTGCATCAGGTTTGAGCGTCAGGTCAATTTCGAACGCATTGCTCCGCGCTTCGTTAAGCGAAACGAGCTTGCTCGCGCCCCTGCCCTCGCGCGCCGTGCGGATTTCATCATAGTCATTGGCAACTTGTTCAACGAACGGATCGCGCTGGGTTTGTGAGACGAGGGTCGATGCGACGCCGACGGCCCGACTGGCATCGAGGACATGGATAGTCGGCCCGGCATAGACCGGTTCGATACGGAGCGCGGTATGTACTTTGCTGGTTGTCGCGCCGCCGATCAGCAGTGGCACCTGCATATCGGCGCGGTCCATTTCCTCGGCTACCGTCACCATCTCATCAAGCGAGGGCGTGATCAGACCCGACAAGCCAATCATGTCCGCGTCATTCTCATTGGCCGCCTGAAGGATATCGCTCCACGGCACCATCACGCCAAGATCGACAACCACAAATCCATTACATTGCAGGACAACGCCGACGATATTCTTGCCGATATCATGTACATCGCCCTTGACCGTGGCCATGATGATCGTGCCCTTGCCTTTGGCATTCTCATCCTTTTCTGCCTCGATATAGGGCAGCAGGTGCGCGACGGCTTTTTTCATCACGCGCGCCGATTTGACGACCTGGGGCAGGAACATCTTGCCGGATCCGAACAGGTCTCCGACAACATTCATTCCGTCCATCAACGGCCCTTCGATCACCTCGATCGGCTTACCGCCACGCTCATCGATCGTCTGGCGCGCCAGCTCGGTGTCGTCGACGACATGCGCGTCGATGCCTTTCACAAGCGCATATTCAAGGCGTTTGACGACATCCCAGCTGCGCCATTCCTCAGCCTCTTTTTCCGCCTTTTTGTCGGTGCCGCGAAACTTCTCTGCCAGAGCGATCAGATTCTCGGTCGCATCGTCATGGCGATCGAATATCACATCTTCACAGGCTTCACGCAGTGCCGGATCGATCTGATCATACACGTCGAGCTGGCCGGCATTGACGATGCCCATATCCATGCCGGCAGGAATGGCGTGATAAAGGAAAACGCTGTGCATCGCTCGGCGCACGGGCTCATTTCCGCGGAAACTGAAAGACAGGTTTGAAAGACCGCCAGAGATATGAACGCCAGGGCAGCGCGCGCGGATTTCGCGCGCCGCTTCAATAAAATCGAGCCCGTAGCGGCGATGTTCGTCAATGCCGGTGGCGACGGCAAAGACATTTGGATCGAAGATAATATCTTCGGGCGGAAAACCATTTTCTGTCAGCAGTTTATAGGCCCGCTCACAGATCTCGATCTTGCGCTCCTTGGTGTCGGCCTGGCCGGTTTCGTCGAACGCCATGACTACGACGGCAGCGCCATAGGCCCGGCATTTTGCGGCATGGGCGAGGAATTCGTCCTCGCCTTCCTTCATGCTGATCGAATTGACGATCGGCTTGCCCGAGACGCATTTGAGTCCGGCTTCGATTACGGACCATTTCGAAGAATCGATCATGATCGGCACACGCGCGATATCGGGTTCGGCGGCGATCAGTTTGAGGAAGGTCGTCATCGCCTTTTCAGCGTCGAGCAGACCTTCGTCCATATTGATATCAATGATCTGCGCGCCATTCTCCACCTGTTGGCGCGCGACTTCTACCGCTGCCTCATAATCATCGGCGAGGATCAGCTTCTTGAACCGGGCAGAGCCGGTCACATTGGTACGTTCGCCGATATTGACGAAGGTGGCGGAAGTGTCGGTCATGGCAGCTTTCAGGCGGCAAGCGTCATCGGTTCGAGACCGGCAAGGAAGGTTTGGCTGATGCCTTCAGGAATCGCCCGGGGCGGCTGGCCGTCAGCCAGTTCGGCAATTGCGCGGATATGCTCGGGCGTCGTCCCGCAGCAACCGCCGACGATATTGACGATTCCCAGCTCGACCCATTCGCTCAGCTTTTCGCGCGTTTTCTCCGCACATTCGTCATATTCGCCAAGCTCGTTCGGCAGCCCGGCATTGGGGTAACCGATGACGAGCGTATCGGCCATCTCGGAGATCGCCTGCATATGGGGGCGCAGGCGATGGGCACCGAACGAGCAATTGAGCCCGATGGCCAACGGATTGGAATGGCGCACCGATGCCCAGAAAGCCTCGATCGAATGGCCGGAGAGATTGCGGCCCGACATGTCGGTGATCGTCATCGACAGGATGAGCGGTAATGTCGTGCCATGGCGCTCAGCCGATTCATGGGCCGCCATGATCGCGGCCTTGGCGTTGAGCGTGTCGAAAATCGTCTCAACGAGCAGCATATCCACCCCGCCATCAATCAACCCGTCAATCTGTTCGGCATAAACGGACTTCATCTCGTCGAAATCGACCTCGCGAAATCCGGGATCATTGACATCGGGCGAGAGCGAGAGCGTCTTGTTGGTCGGGCCAATCGAACCCGCCACAAAGCGCGGTTTTTCCGGCGTTGCGATTGTATCAGCCGCGTGCCGGGCGAGCTTTGCAGCGGCGACATTGAGCTCATGCACCAGCGCTTCATCGCCATAATCGGCCTGGCTGATGGTGGTGCCGCTAAACGTGTTCGTCGAGATGATATCTGCACCCGCCTCAAGATAGGCGGTGCTGATTTCCTCAACAATGTGCGGCTGGGTCAGGCACAGGAGATCGTTATTGCCCTTCTGATCCAGGCGGAATTCGCGATCACCGCGATAGTCATCTTCGCTGAGCTCATAGCCCTGGATCGCCGTGCCCCATGCGCCGTCGAACACAAGAATCCGCTCAGCAGCAATCGCGCGAATTTGCTCTGCAATATCGGTCATTGGTTCGCTCCTTCGGGCATACCGCCATCGGGCCGGATTCCCAATAAATGACAGATGGCATATGACAATTCGGCCCGGTTCAACGTATAAAAATGGAAGTCACGAACCCCGCCCGCATAAAGTTTACGACACAGCTCAGCGGCCACGGTTGCCGATATCAGCTGGCGAGCAGCTGGCAGCGCATCCAGTCCATCGAACAGCCGATCCATCCAAGGCGGGATCGACGCACCACACATCCCGGCAATCCGCTTTGTCGTAGCCACATTGGATACCGGCAAGATTCCCGGAACAATTTCAGCGTCGATACCGGCCGCTGCCACGTCGTCGCGGAAGCGGAAGAAATTGTCGGCTGAAAAGAAGAATTGCGTAATCGCCCGATTTGCCCCGGCGTCCAGTTTGCGCTTGAGATTATCGAGATCGGACTGCGCCGTCTCGGCCTCCGGATGAACCTCGGGATAGGCCGCCACAGATACCTCAAATGGTTTGAAAGCCTTAATTCCTTCCACCAGCTCAGCAGCACTGGCATAGCCATCGGGATGCGCCTGAAACGGTTCGAAGGTATCGCCCTGGCGCGGCGGATCACCGCGTAAAGCGACAATATGGCGCACGCCAGCATCCCAATAGTCGCTGATGACTTCTTCTATTTCGCCCTTACTCGCGTCGACACAAGTGAGGTGGGCTGCGGCTTTGACAGATGTTTCCTGCACGATCCGACGCACGGTTGCATGGGTCCGTTCCCGGGTGGAGCCCCCAGCCCCATAGGTCACCGAAATGAAGCGCGGACCAAGTGGCTCGAGCATCTTAACCGAGTCCCACAGCGTCGCTTCCATCTTTTCCGTTTTTGGCGGAAAAAACTCAAAAGAGATTCGGGCATCGCCAGCTAAGTCGGCAAACAGCGGCTCATCGGCAGCGCGGCGTGCTTCATGCAATTCATCAATTGTCATGCCGCTACCACCTTTAATCGCCGACTGGCTTTTCGCCGTCCGAGCCATAATTTGACAGTCAATTCACCGCCTTCGAGCTGTTCGAATAATCCGCCTTCAATCTCTGCCGCCTCAAACCATCGGGCGATCTGCTGATCCGAAAACCCTAGCCGTGCATGCGCGGCCTGACTGCGCAGATCCTCTCGTTCATGCGCAGCGAAATCGACGATCAGAAGCCGTCCATCAGCATCGAGAAGTCGTGACGCCTCGGCGATCGCGGCGGCAGGCTGTTGGGCATAATGCAGAACCTGGTGCAAGACTACCGTGTCTGAATCCGCGCTTGGCAGCTCCAAGGAATACATATCGCCCTGGCGGATTTCTGTATCTTCGAGATTTGCCTCGCTTAACTTTGCACGGGCGAGCCGAAGCATCTCCGGGCTCCGGTCGATACCCGTCGCACGGTCCGCTCGACCACTGAACAATTCAAGAATGCGCCCGGTGCCGGTTCCAATATCGACAAGCCGACCAATCTCCTCAGGCTCGAGAGCGCGGTGCATGGCTTCTTCGACATCGCTCTCGGCAACATGCAGTGACCGGATCGCGTCCCATTGCTCTGCATGGGCCGCAAAATAAGCTTCTGCCGCTGCCTGGCGATCAGCGCGCACAGCTTCCAATCGAGCCAGGTCGGCGCGCATCCAATGATCCTGATCGGCATCGGACCAGCCATCAATCGCCTTGAGCAATGGCTGCACGCGCCCCGGGTCACCGAGGCCCAAAAACACCCAGCTGCCCTCTTTCCGACGCACGGCCAAACCGGCATCGACCAAAATCTTCACATGGCGAGACACGCGCGGCTGGCTTTGACCGAGAACCTGAGCCAGCTCGCCAACCGATAGCTCCATGGCGCGCAGAAGCGCGACAATCCGCAGCCTGGTTGGGTCCGCTAAGGCCCGAAAGATCTCTAACTCAGCGCGCATTTATAAGGATATAAAGATATCTTTATATGCGGTCAACTAAGTGGATATCAGGGCTTTTATCACTGATATCTCGGGGTTTCGTGATTTGAGGGCCAGATTAGCGTTAACGTTTTACTGGCCCAAAATGACTCGACACATTCGACACAGCGAGGCATTCCTTGATCCGACCTGAAGGTACTCCTGGGAAGATTGTCGTGCGTAAACTCCTGATGTCATTGCTACTGGCGCTGTGCCTCAGCGCCTGCGCTACAACCCAGGCTGGTCCTAACGGGATGGCCGACCGCGATCCGCATGAAGAATTCAATCGCGATATGTGGGCCGTCAATCAAGGCATTGATGATGTGGCGATACGGCCGGTAACCAATGTCTACCGCGCCGTGACGCCCCGTCCGCTAAGAAGCGGGGTTTCCAATGTCTTCAGAAACCTCACCGAACCATGGTCCTTCATCAATAATATTCTCCAAGGTCGCCCAGGACGGGCCTTGCGCAATCTTGGTCGGTTCATTGTCAATTCGACGATCGGCATTGGCGGCCTTTTCGATCATGCCTCTGCTCTGGGGATCGATCCGGCTCCCGAAGATTTCGGGCAGACGCTGGCGGTTTGGGGAGTCGGTGATGGCGGCTATGTCCTGAATCCGATCTTTGGACCATCAACCCAGCGCGATACCTTCGGTTTGATCGTCGACATCGTTGCCAATCCCGTTTCGCTCTTCTTTGATCGGGGGCTCAACTTATCGAGCCAGGAGCAGCTGGCGATCCGGGCGGGCGGCATCATCAGCGTACGTTCAGATTTGATGGACACTGGCGTTGACGCGTTCCTAGATAGCAGCGCGGATCCTTATGCTGCGGCCCGTTCCGCCTATTTCCAAACCCGCGAAGCTCAGATTTTGAACTATGACATGTCCGGTATGAATGCCGGTGATGGCGATCTTGAGAATAGCGAGGATGCTGCGTTCGAAGCCGCGCTTGAAGACCTGGACGAGATGGACGATTTTGACGCGCCGACGGTGGAAGATGATCCAACGGTAGCTGAGCCTCAATAGACCCAATTTGAAGCAATATTGCTTTACGGATCCAGCCCGGCTAGAAATTTCGTGACTGGTTTCGGGGGTCGACCCTCGGGGGCCCATGTCGTTTAACGTGAATTCGCTAACTACTGGGAGAGCACCCATGACTAAGACTATTGCATTGCCTTTGGCCCTTGCGGCCTCACTTGGCCTCGCTGCATGCGCAGCTGCCGATGACGCAGCCAGCGACGCTGCGGACGCAGTTGAAGATGCTGCTGCTGACGTAGAAGCTGCTGCTGACGAAGCTGCTGCCGATATGGAAGCTGCTGCTGACGACGCGATGGCTGAAATGGACGAAATGGCTTCCGATATGGAAGCCGCTGCTGACGACGCCATGGGCGACGAAGGCGAAGAAGAAGCCGCTGCCGAGTAAGGCACTGCGCTTCAACGATTAAGAAAGGCCGCGCCCGTATCCCGAGCGCGGCCTTTTTTAGTTTTTATGGCCGGAAACATTATCTGCGATCCGGTACTTGGGGGAGAAATCAATGATGCGATCTATTGCAATCGCCTCTCTTGTCATTCTGGTTGCCTGTAGCGGTGGAAGCGACGAGCAAGGCCTTACCAGCGCTGAAGATCGGCAGCTTGATGAAGCAGCGGCGGCGTTGGACGAAGCGCAACAAGACTATGAGAGCGCCATACAGTCGGCCCAAACCGACGAGCAAACCACCGCGCAGAACGAAGAATAGCCCTAACCATTTGCAACAAGATCGCCGACAAGCAGCGGTTTATTCGCTCGAATCACTGATTCTGCAAAATCCATAAATGCGCGAACACGTGCGGTGCGACGAAGATCATTATGGGTGAGCACCCATATGTCACGCGCCGGTGTTGGTTTGCGATCCGTAGCGCGAACCAATCCTGGCGCCACATCACCCATCATACATGGCAGCATGGCAATCCCAAGCCCGGCCTGCACAGCGCCAATTTGGACCGTCGGGCGATCAAAAGCTCCCCAAACCGGAACCCGCGCATATTCCGTCGATTGGGTCCATTCGGGATATTCTTCGTCATCATCCCCCCACCCCAGCCAACGCGCAGATTTGGGATCATTCACCAAGTCATGTGACTTCAAATAGTCGGGCGAAGCATAGATGCTCATATGATAGGGAAAGAAGCGTTTGCCGACTAATGTATCCGGCGGATTATTGTTCATCCTGACAGCAATATCCGCCTCTCGCCGCGCCACGTCGAGCTCCTCATATGTGACGCGAATATCGAGCTCGAGACCCGGATAAGCTTCGCAGAATTCAGAGAGCTTTGGCGCAAAAATGCCTACTGCCAGGGGTTCGGCCATCGTCACGGTCAGCTTGCCCGGCAGCATATCGTCACGACCTGCTATACGCCGCGATATCGTCGTTAGCTCAGCCCCGAATTCATCAGCAATGCTGGCAAGCTCTTCGCCTGCCTGGGTCGGCGCATAGCCTTCCGGACGCCGATCAAAGAGCCGCACCTGCAACGTCCGTTCCAGTGATTCGATCCGACGGCTGACCGTGGAATGATGAACACCCAGCTTTTGGGCCGCGCTCCGTACGGTACCCGCATCCATTACCGCATTGAATGTCTTGATATCTTCCCAGTCGGGATCCGGGTGGCGAAGCATATGGAGATTCCCTTGATAGCTTATGTCGCATAAATGCACCGCTATGGTGCTTTTTTGGACTTAGACGATGCTATTTTGCACCGCTACAGCAGCCGTGTCACCCCCAAACTCCATGATGGAGAATAATCATGCCCGTTCCTGTCATTTCCGCCACCGTCGCTGCCGTCATCCTCGCCTTGCAGCTCATTTTGATGATCACCGTCGGCCTCCACCGAGTAAAATCGCAAACCAATATCGGGGTCGGCGATGATCCGGACCTGGAACGGAAAATCCGGCGCCACGGTAATCTTGCCGAGAATGCAGCGATATTCCTGGTCGTCCTGGCGCTCGCCGAACTGGTTGGCGGATCGCCGGTCATTCTGTGCTGGGTCGGGATGGCCTTTGTCGTGGCCCGCGCGTCCCATGCCATTGCCTTTAGCTCGCTTACCGGGTCGCACGGAGAATCAGGCAGCAAGCTATTCGTGCTTGCCCGCGTGATTGGCGCGTTCGGTACCTTTGCTTCGGGACTCTTCCTCGCTGGCTATCTGATTTACTTCCTCAACATGGCCTAGTCGCGAGGCCCGCACGCCGCGGCTTCTTTACTCGGCCCGGGTGCTGAGCCACTATTGCCGCCGATCGTGCAAAACAGCACGGCGGTGGCAAGAGGGGCAGCCATGAAAAGGCATCACTTCCTAGCATTAACGCTAGCGCTCAGCGCGGTATCTGCGCCTGCGCAAACGATCGAAGCGGACCTCATCCTTCACAACGGCATCGGTATTCCGATGACTGGAGTGAATGATCGGGCCGAAGCGATTGCCGTAGACGACGGGATCATCATCGCCGTCGGATCGGACGAAAGCGTCATGGCCCATCGCGGAGCCGATAGCGAAGTCGTCGATCTTCAAGGGCAAACTTTCCTGCCCGGTTTTATCGATGCGCATGGCCATTTTCTGGGCGTCGGCGTGATTGCGGGTATCGCCAATCTCTCCCCGCCCCCGGTCGGTGGCGCGTCCGATATTGCCGCAGTCCAGCAGAGCATGCGCGATTATCTGGCAGCCAATCAGATCGCTCCGGGCGAATGGGTTGTCGGCTTCGGCTATGATGACTCCTTGCTGGCGGAGAACCGCCACCCAACCCGCCATGATCTTGATGCGATATCGACCGACCATCCGATTATCACCACCCATACATCCGGCCACCTCGCGGTTATGAACAGCGCTGCGCTGGCGATCGCCGGTATCGATGCCGATACCCCAGATCCGGAAGGTGGCATCATTCGCCGCGAGGCCGATGGCCGTACGCCCAATGGGGTGCTCGAGGAGACCGCCTATTTCGCGCATATGGGATTGGCCACATCGACGGATCCCGCAGAGCTTATGGCGGCCCTGCAGCGCGCACAGGAAATATACGTATCGAACGGCATTACCACCGCACAGGACGGCCGGATCTCGCCCGGCCAGCTGCAACTGATGCAGGCCGCCCAACAGAATAATCTGCTCCAGATCGATGTCGGCGCATTGCTGGGAATGGGCGATGATTGGGGAGATATGACCGCGCTGCCAATTGGCGGTGATTATGAAAACCGCTTTCGGATCGCCGGTCTCAAGCTGGTGCTCGATGGATCGCCGCAAGGCCGGACCGCATGGCTGCACGACCCGGTTCCGGTTCCGCCAGATGGCCAGGTAGCAGGCTATAGTGGCTATCCCATTCTGACCGACGAAACGCTTGCCGGTTATCTCAGCGCCGCGGCGGAAAATGGCTGGCAGGTGTTCGCCCATGTCAACGGCGACGCTGCCGCCCAGCAGCTGATCGACCAGGTCGCGGCCTCCGGAATATCAGCAGATGCCCGCACTGTTGCGATCCACAACCAGGTCGTGACGGCCGATCAGCTTGCGCGCCAAAGAGCGCTCGGAATTCACCCATCCTTCTTCGTCGCCCATACTTTTTTCTGGGGTGACTGGCATCGCGATGTCGCGCTTGGCCCGGTTCGCGCAGACTTCATATCACCGCAGCGCACAGCGCTCGATCTCGGTCTCATGCCGACGATTCACAATGATGCACCGATCATCCCGCCCGATATGATGCGGCTTGTCTGGACGTCGGTCACCCGCCGCACCCGATCCGGCGACATATTGGGCCCGACTCAGCGTGTGTCCCCCTATGATGCGTTGACGATGATTACGAGCAACGCCGCCTGGCAAATTGGCGAGGAAGACAGCAAGGGCCAGCTCGTACCGGGAATGCGCGCGGATATTGTGGTGCTGTCAGCCGATCCGACCAGCGTAGCGACGGACGAACTGCTCAACATCAATATCGAGTTGACTCTCAAAGACGGAGAGCCCGTATTCGCCAACACCCCCTGACACCGGCAAATCTCGTCGCTGACGGGCGTTACGACACAATTTGCCAAGCACTCGCCAAAGCGAACAGCGCGGCCGAAATCGCTCCGAAATAGGGAATGATCCGCGGGATCGCGAAATATCCCTCAGGGCCTGCGCCTTGCGCTTTCACTCGGATCAGCGCGACGTTCACCAGAGCAAACACGATCAGCAAAAACAATGACGTGAACTGTGCCAGAGTGGTCAACGGCAATAGCGTTGCACTCACAAAGACGAGCAAAACAACGAGGATGGTCGCCAAAACCGGTGTCTGAGTTCTGGCATTGAGCTGTCCCAGCCAGGGCCCAATCAACGCCTGGCGCGACAGGCCGTACAGCACACGAGATGCCATCAAGATCTGGACAAGGGCGCCGTTCAGCACGGCCAATATGGCGACATAGCTCATCCACTGGCTGGGCCAATCGCTCAGCCGGGAGAAGATAAGCGTCATGGGTTCACTGCTCTTAGCCAGCATATCGATCGGGCCGCTGGAGATCGCGATGATCGAAAGCGCCACATAAATCAGGGCCGTTGCCGCCAGAGCGACAAAGATGGCTCTCGGCATGGTTCGCCGCGGATTTTTGACCTCCTCGGCTATGTTCACCATGTCTTCAAAACCGATAAACGCATAGAAGGCGAGCACGGCGCCAGCGACCACGGCAACCGCCTCTGTCGACCCGAAAACCGGGATCGAAGCCGGGGTTTCGATACCCTGGAACGCCCCGAGCGCGATGACCAAGAGCACAGCTCCCGCCTCAATCAGCGTAATCACCGCGATCGCAAGTACCGACTGCCCGATACCCCAGCTAGCCAGGGCACCAATCACGAGCGCGAGCGCAAGATAGGCATGCCATGGCTCGAAGACCGCCAATCCCGATGCATAGCCAGCGAACCCCCGAAACATAACGCCGGAGGAGACGATACCAGAAGCGACAATCAGCAAGCCGACCAGCACAGCCAGGCGCGGCTTGGCAAAGGCGGCGGAAACATAAGCAGCCTCTCCAGCTGATTGGGGATAGCGCGACGAGAGTTCCGCAAAACTGGCCGCCGTTAATCCAGCGATTACCGAGGCCAGCAAAAAGGCGAGCGGTGCGAACCAGCCGGCTGCAGCCGTTACTTCTCCGATCAGCGCATAAATCCCCGCGCCAATCATAGTGCCGACGCCATATAGGACCAGCAGCGTACCGCTTACTTTTCTGCGTAAGGCAATGGCCTCAGGTTCGTCCGCGGCATCCGACATGGCCTCCCCAGCATAGACTCAAGTTCGCGCTGGGCAATGATCTGGCGTTGCAGCGGCAGCTCCATAGAAAAAGGGCCGGAAGCTTGCGCCTCCGGCCCTTGTTTCTTGGCGAATGCCGGTCGGGCTTAGAAGCCCATGCCGCCACCCATGCCACCCATGTCCGGCATCGCCGGAGCAGCAGGTGCATTGTCTTCTGGAAGCTCAGCAACCGTGGCTTCGGTGGTGATCAGCAGACCAGCAACCGAGGCGGCGTCCTGCAGAGCAGCACGGACAACCTTGGTCGGGTCGATGACACCAGCCTTGACCAAATCCTCATAGGTATCGGTCTGGGCATTAAAGCCGAGCTTTGCGTCTTTGCCGTCAAGCAGCTTGCCCGAAACAACCGCGCCATCATGGCCGGCATTTTCAGCAATCTGACGAACCGGTGCGTAGAGCGCCTTGCGGACGATATCGACGCCGCGCGTCTGATCATCATTGGCGCCTTCAAGGCCCTTCAGAGATTTAGTGGCATAGAGAAGCGCGGTTCCGCCGCCAGGGACGATACCTTCTTCAACAGCGGCGCGCGTTGCGTGCAGAGCATCGTCAACCCGGTCCTTCTTCTCTTTCACTTCGATCTCGGTGGCACCGCCAACCTTGATCACGGCAACGCCGCCAGCAAGCTTAGCAAGACGCTCTTGAAGCTTCTCGCGATCATAGTCGCTGGTCGTGCTTTCGATCTGTTGACGGATCGCTTCTACGCGACCGGCAATTGCCTTTTTCTGGCCCGCACCGTCGACGATGGTCGTGTTGTCCTTGTCGATGGTGACGCGCTTGGCTTCGCCGAGCATACCGAGCGTAACCGAGTCCAGCTTGATGCCGAGATCTTCGGAGATCATTTCGCCCTTGGTCAGGATCGCAATGTCTTCGAGCATCGCCTTGCGACGATCACCGAAGCCAGGCGCCTTGACCGCTGCAACCTTCAGGCCGCCACGCAGCTTGTTGACCACCAGAGTAGCCAGCGCTTCGCCTTCAATGTCTTCAGCGATGATCAACAGCGGACGACCCGACTGAACCACGGCTTCGAGGATCGGCAGCATGTCCTGCAGGCTCGAAAGCTTCTTTTCGTGGATCAGGATGTACGGGTTTTCGAGCTCGACATTCATCTTTTCCGGATTGGTGACGAAATAGGGGCTGAGATAGCCGCGATCGAACTGCATGCCTTCAACAACATCGAGTTCGAATTCGAGACCCTTGGCTTCTTCAACCGTGATCACGCCTTCCTTGCCGACACGGTCCATCGCTTCAGCGATTTTCTGGCCAACTTCGATATCGCCATTGGCGGAGATAACACCAACCTGGGCGACTTCGTCTGAGCTTTTCACATTCTTGGAACGCTTCTGGACATCGGCGACAACGTTAGTGACAGCAAGGTCGATGCCGCGCTTGAGATCCATCGGGTTCATGCCAGCAGCAACCGACTTCATGCCTTCGCGAACAATCGCCTGTGCGAGAACCGTTGCAGTCGTGGTGCCGTCACCGGCAACGTCATTGGTCTTGGAAGCAACTTCCTTGACCATCTGAGCGCCCATATTTTCGAACTTGTCTTTCAGTTCGATGTCCTTGGCGACGGTTACGCCGTCCTTGGTGATCCGTGGCGCGCCGAAGCTCTTGTCGAGCACAACGTTACGGCCCTTGGGACCGAGCGTGACCTTCACTGCGTCGGCGAGAATGTCGACACCGCTCATGATGCGCTCACGCGCGTCGCGGCCGAATTTTACGTCTTTACCTGCCATGATAGCTTACCTCTATATTTCAGATGTTATGGAGAAGCGGAATTTCCTCAGGCGACGACGCCGAGAATATCGCTTTCCTTCATGATGATCAGATCTTCGCCGTCGAGCTTCACTTCCGTGCCGGACCATTTGCCGAACAGGATGCGATCGCCTTTTTTGACGTCGAGCGGCGTAACCTTGCCATCGTCAGCCTTCAGGCCGGTGCCGGCAGCGACAACTTCGCCTTCTTGCGGCTTTTCCTGAGCGCTATCCGGAATGATGATGCCGCCAGCCGTTTTCGTGTCGGCTTCTACGCGGCGCACCAGCACGCGATCGTGCAGTGGACGAAATCCCATTGTAATACCTTTCCTCAATTCCCAAATCTGATGCGCTGGCCAAACACTTCCCAATGAAGTGTCCGATCAGTCGCTCATAATGCAAAACAGATTTTAGCACTCTCAATCGATGAGTGCTAACAACCGCCATTTAAGCGACCAAAGCGCGCATTCAAGTGAAAAATGCCCAAAGTATCGAAAAATTCCGCTTCAGGGATGTAACCGAGGGGACGAAGACCACGAACCGGCTCGTGAATAACCGAGTTTGTGTGATGAATTTGTCCGTTTCCCCTCGATCCATACACCTTGAGGCTTGCAGGTTGCCCCCGAGCAGGTCCGTTGGGTGCGTGTGCGCGAACGATGCCTCCCAGTGCATGCGGATGGACGAGGGCCGGGGAGCTGGCTGGCGACCTCAATATGAGGGTCGCAAAATGCCAGACGGCTCCCCACCCCCCTCTTGCACCGCAGATTTGGCGCTGGGGTCGATGACCGGACTACACAGCGCCGATTTGCATGCTAAACCGCCCCTATGGTTGCGGACGACGAGACCCTGGCACGCCTCATGGCGGCATCCCAAGACGGGGACAAACAGGCCTATCGCACGCTGCTGGGCGAATGCGAGACATGGCTCAAGCGCTACTATGCCCGCAAGATCGGGCCGCATGTCCTGGATGATCTCGTGCAAGACACATTGATCTCCCTCCACCGCAAGCGTGCATCCTATGATCCAACCCGCGCATTTCTGCCCTGGCTGGCGGCGATCGCGCGCTATCGCTGGATCGATCATTTGCGCAAAAGCTATAGGACCAAGGAAGTCGAGCTCAATGAAGAGCTGGCGGCCGATCCATCCGATCCGGCGGTCGCGGCAAAAATCGGGCTCGAGAAGCTGATGGGGCTGATCCCCGAGAAACAAGCCCTGGCAATCAAGCTTGTAAAAATCGAAGGCCTGACCATTGCAGAGGCATCGCAGAAAACCGGCCAATCGGAATCATTGGTCAAAGTGAATATTCATCGCGGCATGAAGCGCATGGCCGCGGCGATTGAGGAAGAATGACGGATAATGTCTGAAGAGTTTGATCTTGATCGCCTCGCTGAGGAGCTGGAGCCGGTAAAACCGCTCAACGCCAATGGCGCAATCGGCAGCATGGTGCTGCTGACGGTGATCGGCGCTGTTTTCGTGGTGTCGACACTCGGTTTTCGGGACCAATTCCTGGGCTCCACAGCAACCGATCCGATGTTCCTCATCCGCTCCGGCCTGCTGGTCGTATTGGCAGCTGCAAGTTTATCGGCTGCCACCAGCATGGCGCGTCCCGCGGTAGGAACCAATCGATCGGGCTGGCGCTGGGCGGCGATGGCCGCGCTGATCGTGCCGATCGCGGCCGCGGTTGCAGCGCTGGTGAGCCGCACACCGGTCGCCGAGCGGCTACATCCGGTTAACGGCGTGGAGTGCCTGACCTATTCGATCAGCATCGGGCTTGTTCTGGGCGCTGTTCTCACCTGGTGGTTACGGCGCGGCGCGCCGACCTCGCCGGAACGCGCAGGGACTGTAACCGGGCTGGCGGCAGGGAGCCTCGGTGCCCTCGCCTATTCCATGCACTGCCCGCACAATGATCTCGTCTATATCGGGCTATGGTATACGATCGCGATCGGGGTCACGACGCTCGTTGGCCGCCTGTTCGTGCCGCGCCTCGTGCGCTGGTAGACGCTTTCCTTCGCAGAAATCTGGCCGCTGTTTGGCGAGTGGCATTTGTTTCCGGCGGTTTGCATCCCTAAATACCGTATGTCTGACGTGTTAGGAGCATAAGATGCGGTTGTTGAGCGGTGCCTGGAAGATATTGGTCGGAATCAAGGACGGGCTTGTCCTGCTCCTCATGCTGCTCTTTTTCGGCGTGCTCTACGCGCTGCTAACGGCCAGTCCCAACCCGGTTGTGCCCGGCAATGGCGCGCTCCATCTCAACCTTGAGGGGATTATCGTCGAGCAGCCCGAAGAGACGAACCCCTTTGACGCGCTCACCGGCGGCGAAACGATCCGCCAGCATCGCCTGCGCGATATCGTCCAGGCGCTTGAAAGTGCCGCAACCGATGACCGGGTAACCGCGGTTGCGCTCGATCTTGATGGCTTTTTCGGTGGCGGACAGACCGCGATTGCCCGGGTTGGCGATGCGATCCAGACGGTACGTGATGCCGATAAGCCGGTAATCGCCTTTGCGACCGGCTATGGCGACGATGCCTATGCCCTCGCGGCGCATGCGAGCGAGATCTGGGTCCACCCGATGGGCGGCGCATTGATCCTCGGACCGGGCGGTAATCGGCTCTATTATGGCGATATGCTTAGGCGATTTGGCGTGACCGCCAATATTTTCCGCGCTGGCGAGTTCAAATCGGCCGTCGAACCTTACAGCCGCGCCGATCAATCGCCCGAGGCACGTGAAGCCAGCCAGGCGCTCGCCGACAGCCTGTTCGAAGCATGGCGCGAAGATGTGGCTCGAGCCCGGCCGGACGCGAATATCGATGCGATTATCGCCACGCCCGCAGACCTGGTGGAAGCCGCAAACAACGATCTTGCGACCGCAGCGCGCGACGCAGGTATGGTTGATGAAATCGGCACGCGGCTCGACTGGCAGGCGCGGATCGCAGAGATTTCCGGCGAAGATGTTTCAAACGGCTTTCAGGCCATTCGCCTCGCCAACTGGATTGCCGCCAATCCGCGCTCGGGCGGCAGCAGCAATATCGGCGTCGTCACCGTCGCCGGGACTATAGTTGATGGCGAAGCCCCTGCTGGCACGGCAGGCGGTGAGACAATCGCCGACCTGCTCCGCGAGGCCTCCGAAAACTATGATTTCTCGGCGCTGGTCCTGCGCGTGGATTCGCCCGGTGGATCGGCCTTGGCATCGGAGAGGATCCGGCGCGCTGTGCTCAGCTTTGCAGAAACCGAAGGCGATATTCCGGTTGTGGTTTCAATGGGTAACCTCGCCGCATCGGGCGGCTACTGGGTCGCGACAGCCGGCGATCATATCATGGCAGAGCCGGGAACGATCACCGGATCGATCGGCGTATTCAGCATCATCCCGAGTTTCGAAGGCACTCTCGACCAACTCGATATCGGTGCCGATGGCGTAACGACGACGCCGCTATCCGGTGAGCCCGATGTGTTTGGCGGGATATCCCCCGAAGCACAGCGGCTCCTCCAATCGGGGACCGAAGATATCTATCGCCGCTTCCTGTCGCTGGTCAGCGAGAACCGCGACATGCCGGTCGAACGGATCGCTGAGCTTGCCGAAGGCCGCGTCTGGGCTGGCGGAACAGCGCGCCAGCTTGGTTTGGTCGATGCATTTGGCAATCTCGATGAGGCGATTGCCGAGGCGGCATCGCGCGCCGAGGTTGAAGCCGATGACGTTCGCGTCCTGTGGATCGAGCAACCGCCTGATCCCTTCACCGAGTTCATCCGCAACTGGACCCGCGACGAGGATGACGCCCAGCAAACCGCTGCTCCCCGTGACATCTGGACGATGCTGGCCCCCGACCCGCGTGCGATCCTCGCGACCGTGATGGCTGAGATGCAGCTGCTGATGACCGGTCCGGCCATGCAGTTACGGTGCCTTGAATGCCCTGTTGACGTCATTCCGGGGCGCACCAGCGCGGCCGATGCAGCAACGATGCGGGTGATAGTCGCGGAATGGCTCGGCTAACCGCCGCGATACACCGGTAGGGCCAGCCCCTTCCATATTGCGAGCGCGCGGAGGCCAAAGCCGGCTAGTGCCGATATTCCTGCCGCCACCGGTAGCATGACACCTACAGCGCTCAGCCCGACGAACAATGCAGCCGCGAGCGCAGCCGCCGTCACGTATAGCTCCGGGCGCAGGATGATTGACGGCTCGCCCGCCATTACATCTCGGATGATGCCCCCCAGACAGGCCGTGAAGATCCCCATCATGACGGCGGCCAATGGCGGTACGCCAAAGCTCAGTGCCTTCGCCGCCCCAAATACCGCATAGGCTGCCATGCCAACCGCATCCAGCCAGTCCAGCGCCTTTCCGCGCCATAGCCGGGCCGGTGTGATCCAGATCAGCAGCGCAATAACAAGACAGGCGATCAGCGGCCGCGCGTCTGCGATCCAGAATACTGGCGCACCGATCAGGAGATCGCGGACCGTTCCGCCCCCCACGCCGGTCGCCAGTGCAAAAAAGGCGAAGGTCACCAGCGTCTGTTTGGCCCGCGCCGCCGCAACCGCACCCGTAGCCGCAAACAGACCGATGCCGGCAAGATCCAAGGCGGAAAGAACTGGACCGATCGGGAACTCTATCGGGCTCATGCGCGACCCTTGCGGCGTCTGAGGTACCGCCATGGCAGGACGATCAATCCGAATACCACCATCAGGAATGCGAGCACGGCAAAGCCAATCAGCAGCGGATGGCTGGTATCGCTCCGCTCCTCCAGATCCATGATGTGGAGCCCCCACATGAAATCGAACGCGCGCCACAGTCGGGTGCGAACTGCAAGTACATCACCGGTTTCTGCATCGATATAGACGTGATGGCTATCACCAAAGCGCGCCTGCCAAGCCGGTCGATTGCGCCGCAAGTCCATTGGATTGGCATCGGCCGCGAACAGCTGCATCTGAGCCAAGGGTTGATCGCCAGCATAGGCCGCTTCTGCAATCTCGGCTGCCTCCGCGCTGGTCAGCCGAAGCGGCAAATAGGCCCCTGTCTCGATCGATGCGCGTCGCCCGCCACCATCGGCATAACGGATAATCCATTGCGTGCCATCATGTCGCTGCGCGAGTTCGACACCGCTCACCGCGCGAACGCTGCTATCGATACGCGGGAAAACCGGCGGATTTTCAGGCGTCGCAATATTCGGTGCATCGGCACGCAAATGGGCACCGCGTACGGTTTCGATCGGTTGTGCAACCATGAACAGGCCAGACAGCGTCCACAACACAAGCGGGACGCCGGCGAGCCAGCCCAGCCAGATATGCCATTTTATCAATCGAAGCCGCATCGATTCTTTCCCCGGCGGTCAGCTCTCGCCGAGCCAGCCGCGATGGTCAAATATGGATGGGCTTGCCTTGAACGGCCATCGCGGCTTCTTTCAACGCTTCGGCATGGGTCGGATGGGCATGGCAGGTATAGGCGATATCTTCGCTCGTCGCGCCAAATTCCATCGCCTGCGCGGCCTGGGCGATCATCGTACCGGCTAGTGATGCGATGATATGGACCCCCAGAACCCGATCGGATTCCGCGTCCGCAATCACCTTCACAAAGCCATCCGTATCGCGGTTCGTCTTGGCGCGGCTGTTGGCCATCATCGGGAATTTACCCGATTTGATCGTATAGCCTTTTTCCTTGGCTTCTTCTGCTGTCAGGCCAACTCCGGCGATCTCCGGCATGGTATAGACCACGGACGGGATCACATCATGGTTCACGATGCCGATCTCACCGGCAATATTTTCGGCAACCGCAATGCCTTCGTCCTCAGCCTTATGGGCCAGCATCAGGCCGGGCACGACATCGCCGATCGCCCAGACACCCGGAACCGTGGTGCGGAATTCATGATCGATCGGAATCTGGCCGCGCTCGTTCAGCTCAAGCCCGATCGCATCCAGGCCAAGCCCGTCTGTGTTCGGCCGCCGACCAATTGAAACCAACACGCAATCCGCGTCGATCTGCTCGGCATCGCCACCGGCTGCCGGTTCAACGGTGAGCTTCGCCTTGGTCTTCAGCGCTTCCACTCCGGTCACCTTGGTACCGGTGCGAATTTTGAAACCCTGTTTCTTGAAGATCTTGGCGGCTTCCTTGCGGATATCGCCATCCATACCGGGCAAGATCTGGTCGAGAAATTCAATCACCGTCACTTCGGCACCCAGCCGGCGCCAGACGGACCCAAGCTCAAGCCCGATCACACCGCCGCCAATCACGACCATATGTTTCGGCACCTTCGGCAAGGTCAGCGCGCCAGTGGAATCGACCACGATATGCTTGTCATTGTCGATCTCGACGCCCGGAAGCGGGGTAACCGACGAACCCGTCGCAATCACAATATCCTTGGCTGTGACGGCCTTACCATCCACCTCAACCGTATTTTCGCCAGTAAAGGTCGCATGTCCTTTTAGCCAGTCGATCTTGTTCTTTTTGAACAGAAATTCAATCCCGCCGGTCAGCTCGCCCACCGCCTTGGATTTCTCGGCGTGCATCTGATCCAGGTCGAGTTTCGTGCCGGTCAGCTTGATACCAAATTTTTCGAGCGCGCCGTCATGCGCTTCTTCGTACAGTTCGGACGCATGCAGCATCGCCTTGGACGGAATACAGCCGACATTGAGGCAGGTGCCGCCCAGCGTCTCACGACTTTCCGCGCACGCCGTTTTGAGACCGAGTTGGGCTGCTCGGATCGCGGCGACATAACCGCCCGGCCCAGACCCTATAAATAGGACATCATAATCGAATTCGGTGTTAGCCATCAGACTGCTCCGGGATTTCTCTGCATTCAGCTGCGGCGGCAGCAAATTGTTCGTCGGTGGCGCCCGCAATTTCCATTGGGGCATAGTCGCGGATCATTACATCAGCAACACAAGCGCACATCGTTTCGGCATCTGCCTGGTCAACGCCCCGACTGACGACGGCAGTGGCGCATCCCGGTATGAACTGGCTGCGAAAGCCGTCGACAAAAGCTGTCTCAAAGTCTCGCTGATATCGAGCTGCCGATTCGTCCGGCGCCTCGGCAGTGACCTCCTCGCCGCCGCCGTCATCGCGATCGGACGTACAACCGCCAATGAAAATCATCGATGCTGCCAAGCAGCAGCTAAGCAATCTCATCGCCATGTCCCTAAAGGTCGATCAGCAAGCGCATCGGATCTTCGAGCGCTTCTTTCATCCGGACAAGCGCGGTTACGGCTTCGCGACCATCGATCAAGCGATGATCATAGGAGAGCGCCAGATACATCATCGGACGGGCTGCGATCGAACCATCCGGCAATACGACCGGGCGTTTTTCTATCCGATGCATGCCGAGCACCGCGGACTGCGGCGGATTGATGATCGGGGTTGAGAGCAGTGAGCCAAACACGCCGCCATTGGAAATGGTGAAGGTGCCACCGCGCATCTCGTCCATCGACAGGGTACCGTCTTTGGCGCGCTGGCCGAAATCGGCGATCGTGGTTTCGATTTCCGCAAAGCTCATGCTTTCGGCATTGCGGATCACCGGCACGACCAGGCCATTGGGCGCGGAGACCGCAACCGACACATCGACATAGTCACGATAAACGATCTCTTCGCCTTCGATCTGGGCATTGACGGACGGTACATCGCGCAGTGCGAGGCAGGCCGCTTTCACGAAGAAGCCCATGAACCCGAGCCGGATTCCATGTTTCTTTTCAAATAGTTCTTTATATTGGCTGCGCGCGTCCATCACCGCCGTCATGTCGACATCGTTGAAGGTCGTAAGCAATGCCGCTGTGTCCTGCGCATCTTTGAGACGCCGGGCGATCGTCTGGCGGAGACGTGTCATCCGAACCCGTTCTTCGCGCCGCTCGCCAGCGACAGCAGGCTCAGGAGCCGGGGCAGCTGGCGGAGGTGCGGGCGCTGCGCTCGGCGCGCTTGCTTGGCCTTTCTCAGCCTTGGCCGCTGCCAGCACATCGTCCTTGGTCAGTCGGCCATCTTTACCGGTGCCGGCAATCTTCGAGGGATCAACACCATGCTCGAGCACGAGACGGCGCACGGCCGGAGACAGGGTAAGCGGCTGGCTATCCTCATCGGCTGCGGGGGTAGGAGCGGCCGGTGCCGGCGCTTGTTTTGCTGGCGCCGCTTCCTTCGCTTCGGCCTTGGGTGATGGTGCTGCAGCACCATCACCAATGCGCGCAATGACCGCACCTACTTCAATCGTATCGCCAACGGCGACCAGCTGTTCGGACAATGTGCCCGCTACCGGTGAGGGGACTTCGACGGCCACCTTGTCAGTTTCCAGACTGGCAATGGGTTCATCACGTCCAACCGCATCGCCGGGCTGTTTTAGCCATTCGCCAAGCGTCGCTTCGGTAATCGATTCCCCGAGCGTCGGGACTTCAACATCGGTTGCCATCTTACTTCTTTCCTTGGCTATGGCCGAGCGCCTCAGCGACCAGCTTTTCTTGTTGCTCGGCATGGCGTTTGGCGAGACCGGTTGCCGGCGAGGCACTGGGCTCGCGACCGGCATAATGTGGCCTGTCCGGGCCAATTCCTGCTTCGTCGAGACATTCTTCTAGATAGTGACGGGCGAACATCCATGCACCCTGATTCTTCGGTTCTTCCTGGGCCCAAACCACAGTTTCGAGGTTTTTCATTCGTTTCAAGCGGACGACGAGTGGCTCGCCGGGGAACGGATAGAGCTGCTCGATCCGCACGACCGAGGTGTTTTTATCCCCTGCGGCGTCGCGCGCATCGAACAGGTCATAGGCAACCTTGCCCGAACACAGGACCAACCGCTTGATATCGGTATCTTTTGGTGGATTTGGATCGGAATTGATCCGCATGAAATGGCTTTCGCCAAGGAAATCGTCGACATCCGAAACCGCGGCCTTGTGACGCAGCAGCGATTTCGGTGTCATAATCACCAACGGCTTGCGGAATGGCCGCTGCATCTGACGCCGAAGGACGTGGAAATAGTTGGCCGGGGTCGTGATGTTCGCGACCTGCATATTATCGCCAGCGCATAGTTGGAGGAACCGTTCGAGGCGCGCGGAGCTATGCTCCGGTCCCTGCCCTTCATAACCATGCGGCAGAAGCATCACCAAGCCGTTCGCGCGCAGCCATTTTGCTTCGCCCGACGCTATGAACTGGTCGATCATGATTTGAGCGCCATTGGCGAAATCGCCAAATTGCGCTTCCCACAGCACCAGCGTCTTGGGATCCGTCAACGCATAGCCATATTCAAAGCCGAGCACGCCATATTCGGAGAGCGGGCTGTTCAGAACGTCAAACTCACCGCCTGGCACTTCTTCCAGCGGCGTATAGCGTGCACCGGTTTCCTGGTTGATCCATTCGGCATGGCGCTGGCTGAACGTCCCGCGGCCTGAATCCTGCCCAGACAGGCGGACATTATAGCCTTCATCGACCAGCGTACCAAAGGCCAGTGCCTCGGCCGTCGCCCAGTCGAAACCGCTGCCCGTTTCAAACATCTTGCGTTTGGCATCGAGGATGCGGCCGAGCGTCTTGTGGATCTGCACATCTTCGGGAACGGTCGTCAGCAGCGCGCCGATTTCGTGGAGCTTGTCTTTCTCAATGCCGGACACGATGCCGCGACGCGCGGTCTCCGGATCGGCCGGAGCGGCCAGCCCTTCCCAGCGCCCGCCAAACCAGTCCGCCTTGTTCGGGCGATAGGATTTCCCGGCCTCAAACTCATCTTCGAGCAGTGCATTGAATTCATCGGTGACCTTGTCGGCCCATTCTTCACCGATCACACCTTCGGTGAGAAGGCGCTCGCCATAGATTTTCGAAACCTTGGGATGCGACCGGATCGCACGGTACATCAGCGGCTGGGTAAAGCTTGGTTCATCGCCTTCATTGTGCCCGAAGCGGCGATAGCACCACATGTCGATCACAACATCGCGGCGGAAGGTCTGGCGAAACTCGATCGCCAGCTTGCACGCAAAGGTCACAGCTTCGGGATCATCGCCATTTACATGGAGGATCGGCGCCTGGACCATCTTCGCAACGTCTGACGGATAGGGTGAGGAGCGAGCAAATTGCGGGCTGGTCGTAAAGCCGATCTGGTTGTTGATCACAAAATGGATGCAACCACCGGTATTATAGCCCCGAATGCCCGAAAAACCGAAACATTCCATGACGATGCCCTGGCCTGCAAAGGCCGCGTCACCATGCAACAGGACGGGCAGAACCTCTTTATGTTCGGCCAGATCTTCGCGCATCACCTGGGTGGCGCGGGTCTTGCCAAGAACAACCGGGTTCACCGCTTCGAGATGCGATGGATTAGGCACCAGCGACATATGCACGCTGATCCCGTCAAACTCGCGATCGGTGGACGTACCGAGATGGTATTTCACATCGCCGGACCCGCCAACATCTTCCGGATTGGCAGCGCCGCCGGCAAATTCATGGAAGATCGCGCGATAGGGTTTCGCCATCACATTGGCGAGCACGTTCAGCCGACCACGATGGGCCATGCCAATGACCATCTCGCGCACCCCGTCCGCGCCACCATATTTGATGATCGCTTCGAGCGCCGGAACCATGGATTCACCGCCATCAAGCCCGAACCGCTTGGTGCCGACATATTTCTTGCCGAGAAAGGCTTCCCATTGCTCGGCTTCGATCACGCGCTGTAGGATCGCCTGTTTGCCTTCCGGGGTGAACTGGATGGTGGCTTCCTTGCCTTCCATCCGTTCCTGCAAGAAGCGCCGCTCTTCCAGGTCATTGATGTGCATATATTCCAGGCCAACCGGCCCGCAATAATTCTCGCGGAGGATCGTGACGATCTCGTTGACCGTCGCCGTGTCCAGCCCCAGCGCACCGCCAAGATAAACCGGCTTATCGAGCTCATCTTCCGTAAACCCGTGAAATTCCGGTGTCAGATCGGCGGGCAGCTCGCGCTCATGCAGTTTCAGTGGATCGAGATTGGAGGCCAGATGGCCGCGCACCCGATAGGTGCGGATCAGCATCATCGCGCGGATGGAATTCCCCGCAGCCCGTTCAATCTCGCCGGCTGGCGGCACTTTGCGGGAGTAAGACGGTGCTGACGGCGCCGTGTTCGGCTCGACAATCGTCATCTGGGTCGGGTCGAGCCCGGCCGTCATCGAATTGGTTTGTTGGATCGGCCAGTTTGGTCGCTGCCAGCTCGGCCCGCTCGCAGTTTCTTCCAGTCCTTCGAAAAAGCCGCGCCAGCTAGCGTCAACCGCATCCGGGTCGGCGCGATACTGGCGATACAGGGCCTCTACAAAGGAAGGGCTAACGCCCTCCAGCTGTGAGAAGTCCAAGCCCTCATAGCCCATGAAATGTGATCCCTAGCTGTCCCACACCATCGATTTGGCGCTGGACTGTCTCTCTATCAACCCTTGAGCAGTTCCGCGAGTGTTGTGCCGAGTTCCGACGGGCTGGGCGATACCGCAATACCAGCGGCTTCCATCGCCGCGATTTTGTCATCTGCACCGCCCTTGCCGCCCGATACAATCGCACCGGCATGGCCCATCCGGCGGCCTGGAGGCGCGGTGCGACCAGCAATGAAGCCAACGACGGGCTTAGAGCGGCCGGCCTTTGCTTCGTCCGCAAGGAATTGGGCGGCTTCTTCTTCAGCGCTACCACCGATTTCGCCGATCATGACGATCGACTCTGTCTCATCATCAGCGAGGAACATCTCGAGCACGTCGATAAAGTTGGTACCGTTCACCGGATCGCCGCCAATACCAACCGCCGTCGACTGGCCCAGACCTACAGCCGTTGTCTGATGGACAGCTTCATAGGTGAGCGTGCCGGATCGACTTACAACGCCCACCGAACCCTTGGAAAAAATGCTGCCGGGCATGATGCCGATCTTGCATTCATTCGGGGTCAGGACACCGGGACAGTTCGGCCCGATCAGCCGCGAATTGGACTTGTCGAGATGGCCTTTGACCGTGACCATATCGAGCACGGGAATGCCTTCGGTAATTGTCACGATCAGCGGGATCTCCGCTTCGATCGCCTCGATAATCGATGCCGCAGCAAATTTCGGCGGCACGTAAATCACGCTGGCGTCCGCGCCGGTCGCATCGCGCGCTTCAACAACCGTATCATAGACGGGCAGGCCGAGATGCTCCGTCCCACCTTTGCCCGGCGTAACGCCGGCGACCATCTTGGTGCCGTAATCCAAACCTTGCTGGGTGTGGAATGTGCCGGTGTCACCGGTCATGCCCTGGGTGATGACCTTGGTGTTGCTGTCGACGAGTATGCTCATCGTGCTAAAAATCCTGTTGCTTGAGGGGCGCTATGCGAGTGAACTGTCCAAGCCCTTACAGGCTACGAGCAGTTCTTTCACCGCATCGACCGACACATTGAAATTGGCGCGCGCTTCATCGCCGAGTTCGATCTCGACAATCCGTTCCACGCCATCCTTGCCAATGATCACCGGCACGCCGACATATAGGTCGTCGACGCCATATTGGCCGGTGAGGTGCGCGGCCGCGGGAAGTACGCGCTTCTTATCCTTCAGATAACTTTCCGCCATCATGATCGCGCTGGTCGCCGGTGCATAATAGGCGCTGCCATTGCCGAGCAGACCGACAATCTCGCCACCGCCCTTGCGCGTGCGATCGACAATTGCATCGATCTTGTCTTGCGTCGACCAGCCCATCTTGATCAGATCGGGGATCGGAATACCGGCCACCGTCGAATAAGCGGGAACCGGAACCATCGTATCGCCATGGCCGCCCAGCACGAATGCCGTGACATCTTCTACCGATACGCCGAATTCGTCGGCGAGGAAGTGACGGAAGCGTGCGCTGTCTAAAACGCCTGCCATGCCGCACACCTTGGAATGCGGAAGACCAGAAAATTCGCGCAGCGCCCAAACCATCGCGTCGAGCGGGTTGGTGATGCAGATAACGAAGGCGTCGGGTGCATGGGCCTTGATACCCTCACCAACCGATTTCATCACCTTGAGGTTGATTTCAATCAGATCGTCCCGGCTCATGCCCGGCTTACGCGCAACACCCGCGGTCACGATGCAGACGTCAGCGCCAGCAATATCGGCATAATCCTGCGTACCCTTGAGTGCGCTATCAAAACCTTCGACCGGCCCCGCCTGAGAAAGATCAAGCGCCTTTCCCTGCGGCATGCCTTCGGCGATGTCGAAGAGGACAACGTCCCCCATTTCCTTCATTCCGGCGAGATGGGCGAGCGTGCCGCCAATCATTCCGGCGCCGATAAGCGCGATCTTGTTGCGGGCCATGTCTATCCTTCGTGAATTTTGCGAAAAACTAACAGAAATACGGGCGCGGGCTTAAACCCTAACCCGCGAGTCGGCAACAGCCACTGACGCATTTTTGCGGGTGGAGCCACGCCGTGCGGCGAAGCGGTGCGCAACAATTATTCCGCGCCGGCAAGGTCTCGCAACAACGCTTCCCAAATGTCGACGCTTCCATGGAAGCCTTCCACCAATACACGCTCGTCCAACCCATGGGCGCCAGATGCTTCGCCAGATATGCCCCAAGTCCCGCCAATACCATAGGTCGGGATGCCCGCCGCACGTGTGAAGATAGCATCAGTCGCTCCAGCGGACATGAACGGAATGATTGGCGCATCAGGAAAGCGAACGGCCAGCGCACTCCCATAAGCAGCGAAGAGCGCCTCATCGATTGGCGACGGATCGGACCATGCACCGCTGCCTTCCATAAGGCTAACCTCGACATGCTGCCCGGCAATCATCTGTAATGTTCGTTGAATGTCTTCGACCGGCGTACCCGGGAAAATCCGACAATTCACTGTTGCTTGGGCGCTTTGCGGAAGGGCATTCGGAGCATGCCCCCCGCTAATCTCGGTCGCGACGCAGCGTGTGCGTGTCTGACCAGGTTCGAGGGACTCGATCAGGTCGGCAATCTCGCCATTGTCGGGATCGTCCAACCAACTGCGGACGAGTTGGCCGTAAAAGCCATCATCATTGGCCGCGAGCATCTCATAGGAAATGCGCGTGGCGTCATTGAGCTGGTGTGGGAAGCGATGCCTTTCGACACCTGTAAGAGCCGCGGCCAGCTGATAAATTGCGTTATCCGGACGCGGTCGAGAGCTATGGCCGCCACGGTTCGTCACCCGAAACTGGAAATCGGCATAGGTTTTCTCGGCAATCTGGACAAAAAAGCCTTCGACGCGACCGTCGCGAAAAACGCTTCCGCCACCGCCATCGCTGTTAAGGGCCACATCCGCCTCGATTAGCTCGCGCCATTCGCTGGCGGCCAATCGCGCGCCATTTTGCAGCGTTTCTTCATCCCCGGTGAACAGCACAATCAGATCGCGATCCGACGCGAACCCCGATGCCTCGAGCCGCTGCATTGCCAGGACCATGCCGGCGATGCCGGCCTTATTGTCGCGTACGCCGCGACCGAGATAATAGCCTTCTTCTTCACGAAAATCGAAAGGTGGGTTTTGCCAATCATTCGGATCGGCATCGACCACATCCATATGCGCCATCAACAGGATTGGCCCCTCGCCGGACGGTTGATCTGCCAATCGTCGAGCGATCAACGTCTCGGTATCGTCATGCTGTTGGACGTTGAACCTATCAAAGCCTGCCTGGCCAAGCTCAGATCGCAACAGCGCCACCAGTCTCGGCATCTCGCCACGCCCCGCTACGGTCGGGATTTCGACAATCTGTTCCAACAGGGCGCGTTCGGCGAGCCTATCTTGGGCAGCAGCAGGCACGGCACCGAGCGCACATATCGCTGTAATCATTGATGATATGACGCAATTCTTCAGAATTCGGCGCATAACGATATCCTCAGTTCATGAATGGAATGCTGGCCAGACTATCTACCCGGACAACGCAAGGAAGCAATGTTGTCGGGTATTACCCTATCCTGTTTCCGAGCTGCCATTGGGGCCGTGGCCGGCAGCCATATAGTCTTGCGACTGCATCTCGATGAGGCGCGATGCCGTGCGCTCAAACTCAAATGACCCATCGCCACTGGCGTAAAGGTCCGTTGGCTCAGCATCGGCAGCCGCAAGCAGCTTCACCTTATACTCGTAGAGCGCATCGATCAGCGTCTTGAACCGTGCCGCCTCATTGCGCTGGGCCGGACCCATTTGCGGGATCCCGACGATAATCACGGAATGGAATTTGCGCGCTATCGCCAGATAATCGGGGGCGCCCCGCGCTTCACCGCATAGGCGTTTGAAGGAGAATACCGCGACGCCTTTGAGCGATTTGGGAACATGCATCGTCCGCCCGCCTGGAACGGCGATCTCTTCGCTCGGCACATTGTCGGCATCGTCGGGCGAATAATCCGTGAGCCGGAAGAAAGCCTCGCGGAGTTTCGCCGTGGCTTCATCGCCATTGGGCACATACCAGGTTGGCATGCCGCCCAGCCGATCGAGCCGATAATCGGTCGGACCGTTGAGGGGCACCACTTCCAGCTGCTCTTCGACCAGGTCGATAAAAGGCAGGAAAAGCTCGCGATTTTGGCCATCCTTGTAAAGATCAATCGGCGGCCGGTTGGATGTGGTGACGACGGTCACGCCCTTATCCAGCAGAGCGGTGAAGAGCCGCGACAGGATCGCCGCATCGGCCGTATTATTGACGACCATTTCATCGAGCGCGAGCAATCGGGCTTCGTTGCGAATGGCGTCTGCGACCGGGATCACCGGATCGCCCTTCTCCTTGGCGCGTTCGGCGCGCAGCCGATCATGGATGTCGAGCATGAACTCGTGGAAATGGACCCGGCGTTTGGATGGAGTGTCGAGGCAGGCGAAGAACAGGTCCATCAGCATGGACTTGCCGCGCCCGACACCGCCCCACAGATAAACACCGCGCACATTGTCCGGCTTCTTGCCAAGCGCGCGCCACAGCACGCTGCCGCGACGCGGCGCGGCCTCCAGTTCCTCGCTCAAGCGAACAAGATGCGCGACCGCGTCGTGCTGGTCCGGGTCAGGCTGAAGCTCCCCTGCTTCAACCAGGGCCTGGTAGCGCGCGGCCAGCGCCGTCATTTGGGTGGGCTGACCTTGCGGATGGTGCCCGAAAAGGCCGATACCTTCACTTCGTCCTGCACAACGATTCCGCGCAGGAAAACGAGCCGTCCGGTCTCGCGCAATATCTCGACTTCGGCATCAAGCGGTTCGTCCATTTTCCCGGGCGCCATGAACTGACAGGTGAGATCAAGCGTCACCGACCGGCCGGCATGCTCGATACCCAGCGTCCGCGAACCGGCGAACAGCGCAACATCGATAAAGCTCATTACAACCCCGCCATGCACGAAATCTGCAAGGTTGCTATGCCCCCTTTGCGGCCACATACGGCAGCGGGCGATCGTGTCGCTCTCCTTGCGAACCCGGAATGGACCAAGGAAGCGGTTGAACCGATCCTCTTCCAATATCTCCCAGATCATCCAGCCCGGATTGTCAGGATCGGGTTCGTGGCGGAACTTCGATGTCGACAAGATATCCGCTCCGCTCAGACCGAGCGTTCGAGCATCATCTTCTTGGTTTCGGCAATCGCTCGCGCCGGCGACAGGCCCTTTGGACACACCGTCGCGCAGTTCATGATCGTGTGGCAGCGATACAGGCGGAACGGGTCTTCCAACTGGTCGAGACGCTCACCAGTGTGCTCATCGCGACTATCAGCAAGCCAGCGATAGGCCTGAAGCAAAATGGCGGGACCCAGGAACTTGTCCGAATTCCACCAATAGCTGGGGCAGCTTGTCGAACAGCAGGCACACAGGATGCACTCGTACAGCCCATCAAGCTTGGCGCGCTCTTCTGGAGACTGCAGGCGCTCCTTGCCCGAAGGCTCGGGTGTTTCGGTTTTCAGCCAGGGCTGGATCGACGCATATTGGGCATAGAAATGGGTGAAGTCAGGAACCAGATCCTTGATCACATCCATATGCGGCAACGGCGTAATCGTGACTTCCTTGCTTTTGCAGTCTTCGATCGCCGTTGTGCAGGCGAGGCCGTTGGAGCCGTCAATGTTCATCGAACAGGACCCGCAAATACCTTCGCGGCATGACCGGCGGAATGTCAGCGAACTATCCTGCTCCCCCTTCATCTTGATCAGGGCATCAAGTACCATCGGACCGCACTCATCCAGATCAACTTCGAACCGATCATAATGCGGGTTTTCGCCGCTATCAGGATCATAGCGATAGACTTTGAACGTCTTCGTACGGGATCCATCGGATTTATGGACTTCACCCTTGTTGGTGATCTTGCTGTTCTTCGGAAGCGTGAATTCAGCCATGATGCGTACAATTTCCTTGCCGTGTGCGAGCGAGATAGCGCGTCATTCCGCACTGCGGAAGGGGTTTAGTCCGCGAATCCCGGCATTAGGCAAAAATATTCCCGCTTAGTCCAGCGCTTCGCTCCCGGACCGCCCCCAATCAATGCCACGGGTTGTGTACATTACGGCCGCCAGGGCAACGAAAAGCATCAGCGAACCAATGAGTAGCGAGTATCGTTGCATATTAAGCAGCATGAACATGACCGCATACAGGCCCGACAATAATCCGCCGATATAGGCAGCCCTGCGCCAGCTCTTGAGAACGGCGGCTGAATAGCTGGTGTTCAATCCGACAATCGCGGCGGCGGCGGTGAGAAACGCCCAACCGAAGCCAATTATCTCGGCAAAAGCGAGCAGCAACACAAAGAATAATATGAGTGCGGCGCCAACGAGAAGATATTCAACCGTAGACACCCGCACGCCAGCAATCACGTCGAACATCAGATAAGCAAGAAACGTGAAGCCGATGATCAGAAATCCATATTTCACGGATCGATCGACGCGCGAATAGAGGTCCACCGGCTGAATGAGGTTCACGCGGATTTCATAGTCGCCAGCCGGCGCGTCATAAGCATAGCGACCGGTCGCCATCTGGTCTTGCGGCGCCATGGCACTAGCAGCATCTCCAGCCGCGACCAGCGATCGGCCAAGCGCAAGGTTGGAAACGCGATAGGAGGCCTCAAATCCGTCCGCACTGATTTCGCGTTCGCGCGGGCTAAAGCCGCCCTCGAATGATGGGTGCGGCCAAGTCGAGCGAACGCGCCACTCCGTCTCGCCAGCCAATGGTTGCAATGACAGTCTCTGGTTGCCGCGAAACTCCATCGAGAAGCGCGCCGGAATGCTTTCCTCGGCCAGAGCCGATGCATCGACGGACGCAGAAAAGCCTGGCCCCACACCGCCGCCAGACCGCAGTTCGACATCGTTCCCACCAAATTCGATATCGGCACTTTGAATGGCACGCATGTCCGACAGTCCAAACCGCAATTCGGCACGTTCATAGGCAAGTGACGATCGCTCAATACCGAGACGCGCAAGATCAGCTGGCAGAACAAACTGCGCGGAGCCGCTGGTGGTCGCTCCGTAAACAACCGCCTCATAGATCGATCGATTGCGTCGCTGCGGTGCGAGTTCCGTTTCCAGATTCAAGGTTTCAGGAGCTAGCGCCAGTTCGCGCCAGACCATGCGCGTTCGCGTCACCGAACGTCCATCTTCTTCTGTCGTCTCGCTGGTTTCTGCTTGATAGGGAATGATCAGTTGAGGGCCAGAAATGATCTGCGGCCCGCCCCAGCCTTCGGCAATCGATGCCATGGCGGTTTGGGATTGTTGTTCGCGATCATAGACCAACAGCCAGATCGTGAAGAGCGGTATCGACAGCAAGAAACCGACGATCAGGACAAGCGCCAGTTTGAATCCTGGCGACCGACTATCGGCTGTCTCACTCATGTTCTTTCCCCTCAACTCATCGACAATAACTACCGTTTCGTCGACCGCGTTGAAGGGAGGCGTGTGAACCGCCGCTTAATGAAATCAGTTTCCGATCAATCCATTGCGCCGCAAGCTGTCTGCCAAAATTGTCTCGAGCAGATCGGCATGACTGAATCCCGCCAGTGCGGCGGCTTTCGCCATTACTTTTTCAGACCAGAGGTTACAGTTGAGATTGATTTCAATGAAGTTGATATCGCCGGTGTTACGATCCAAGCGGAACTCGATCCGCCCATAGTCGAATGGACGGAACTCTCGGGCGACCTTGCGCGCATACTCAGCAACCTTGGGCGCGAATTCCGGATCATTGAATTGCTGGAGTGAGGCCTTTTCGGCGTTGGCGACGAGATCGCGTTTCTCATAATAAGTCCAGAGCTTCTGTGTATCTTCCCGTTCATAGATCAGCATTGGCAGCATCACCGGGTCACCCATCGAAATGAACGCGACCTGGACATCATAGCCGTCGAGATATGGCTCGACGATCGCGTCATGACCCTGGCCGTGAATATCGGCAACGGCATTGGCAACGCCGGCCCAATCGAATGCATCCGATATGCCCCAACTCGCTGATGATGCGTTGGGCTTGATCACCCAGCGCTCTGCTTTGGGACAATCCGCCTCTTCGACAGGCGCGCCGCGTCGATAGCAGAACCAAGGTGCAGTCGGCACTCCGCCATGCGCGCACACGAGTTTTGACACCGATTTGTCATCACCAAGTCCACGGATAAAAGGACCCGCGCCAATATAAGCGATCCTATGCATGTTGCAGAGCAACGGGATCATCATTTCCGAGTTGACGAAGCCACCGCGATTAAGAAGCGGGAACACGAAATCGACGTTCGGGTTTTCAAACAGCACATCATAGCTGTTGGCGAGCGTCAGATTGAGATCAAGACCCTCAAGCGTTGTTCGGACTTCATGATGATAAATTGCATGATTGCCGTCTTCAGGATGCATGCCGCCGCCCCAAAGCGCGTGTTTCGCCATGTACATGATGCGAAGCCGTTCCCTGGCCTCCGCTGGAATTCTCAGCGGCTCAAGTGAATCTGCCACGGTGCTCCCCCAATATCTTGCAGTGCCTTTCCGCTCCCTAGCTACATAAAACGCAATCCGCCAGATGCCGTGCTGGGCAAGTCTCGCCGCGTCGGTTAGATGACATCGCTATGCGATTGAACAAATGCCATAATGTCGATGATTTTCGGCGGTTTGCGCGACGCCGACTCCCGTCTCCTGTTTTTCACTATATTGACGGGGGCGCAGATGATGAGGCGACCCTGCGCCGCAACACCAGTGCCTATGAAGGTTGTGACCTCGTTCCCAACGTCCTGGCGGGCGTTGAGGAGATCGACATGTCGACCACCGTGTTGGGGCAGAAGATCGACATGCCGCTCTTCCTGTCTCCTACAGCGCTGCAGCGGCTGTTCCACTGGCAGGGCGAGCGCGCGGTTGGGCGGGCGGCGGAAAAATTCGGCACCTATTTCGGCATCTCATCGCTCGCGACGGTTGGCATTGAGGAGATTGGAGAGACCATCTCCAGCCCAAAAATGTTCCAACTCTATATTCACAAGGACAAAGGATTGAACCGGGCCATGGTCGAGGCCTGCAAAGCCGCGCAGTTCGATGCCCTCACCCTGACGGTCGATACCATTGTCGGAGGCAATCGCGAGCGCTGCCTCAATACCGGCTTCACCTCGCCACCGCGCATCACGCCGCGATCCTTCCTCAGCTATGCGGCCAAACCGGCCTGGGGATTGAACTATCTACTCCGCGAGAAATTCGAGCTTCCAAACCTGTCCGGCCATATCGGCGAAGGCAGCAATGTCGCGCTGTCGATCGGCGACTATTTCACCACCATGCTCGATCAATCGCTCGACTGGGACACGGCTGAACAGATCTGTGCGGAATGGGGTGGGGAGTTTTGCCTGAAAGGCATCATGTCCGTCGAAGACGCCAAACGCGCAGCCGATATCGGGGCCACCGCGATCATGATCTCCAATCATGGCGGCCGACAGCTCGACGGCAGCCGCGCTCCATTCGATCAGCTCGCCGAGATTGTCGATGCCGTGGGCGATCGGCTGGATGTGATCTGCGATGGTGGAATCCGCCGCGGTAGCCATATTTTAAAAGCCCTTAGTATTGGGGCCAAAGCCTGTTCGGGTGGACGGCTCTATCTTTACGCGTTGGCCGCCGCTGGCCAGGCCGGCGTCGAACGGGCGCTCGGAAATTTACGCGCCGAAATCGAACGCGACATGAAGTTGATGGGCGTCACCAGCGTGGATCAGCTCAGTCGCGACAATCTGCGCTGGCGCTAACGTCGTGACGCCGCTTGCGTCCCTTCAGGTGCGGGTCGACCCACCGGCGCGGTCGCAGATTGCGGCATGCGGCCTTCCAAAGCGCCGAGCCAGCCAGCCGTTTGCATCCCAATTGAGATCTGCGGCTCCGAAGGTGTGATTCCGATATCTCCTTCCCACTGGCCAATCTTGGTCCGAGCTTGATCGAAGGCGTCGTTCAATGGCTGAGGACGGCGCAGGGCCCTATTGATGAAGGCATCGCCAAAATAGGTCCAATCATTGCTCGGTGTGCAGCCAAAGGACGTTCGATCCGCTGCGGCGGCGCTGATCACAACGCTGGTTGGCGAAGACAGGCTGCGCAAGAAAGTCCCCGAAAAACAGGAGTTCATGATCAGTAATCGATTGGTGATGCGCAGCTCGCCTAGCAGATTGGAGAGCCTTAGCGGCGACATCGATCCATAGCCCTGATCGCCATAATAATAGACAATACCCGTAGGCAGCCCATGGCTTGTCGCAAACAATACCAACACGTCTTCGGCCGGATCCATAATCTCTGCAACCCGCGCAAGCGCAATAGACAATGAGGTAAGCGATCCGCGCGGCAGACTATCATCGCCATTGCCGTCGGGCGCAGCGAGCACGATGGTTCGTCCCTCCGCATCATATCGCCTGCCAAGAACGCGCGCGGCTTCGCGCGCCTCGCGTCCAAATACCGGATCGCTGTCCAATGCTATCGACACCACATAGGAATCGACGGTCCCCGGCCGTTGGGGAGCAAGGCCCGACAAGGCGGTTGTAAGCCGTTGATGATCCTCAAGCGCGGCGCGCGCGGTCAGATCATATTCGATCTCGGTACCCGCATTGGCACCAAGCACAGCCTCATGCGGCTGGACGCGAGACAGGAAGGAGGGAAGCGGTCGCGTATGGGTCACCACCGGCGCGGACTGAGATTGGGCGAGGCTCGGCGTGGCCGTGATCCCCAAGACCAACGCCATCACAATTAGAATCACGCGAATCTGCTCAAACATGATGTGCATGCAAGCCCCCTTAGACAGACCCGTTAAACAGTCTTGTCCGACAGGCGCGAAGTCAAGCCGCCATCAAATCGCTTACCGGGCTTCGCTGGCCAGGCGCGACATCAAAATGGCAGCGCGCTGGGCCTGGCGCGGAATGCTGTCCAAATGGATCGCCTCACCAGGAGCATGCGCACTTTCGCCTGACGGCCCCAAGCCAGCAAGTGCGTCCGTATAGGGCGCTACAAATGAGATATCAGCTGCACCGCGACGCAGCGGATCGAGCTCGGGTTGCGCATCCAGACCGAGATCCTGATTGATGGCATTCAGCCGTGCCAGAAGTGCGCGATTGCCTTCGGTGGGCGCCATAGGCGGATAGCCCTCATCGAACGTGATTGCGGCGCTGGTGCCGGGCGAATGATCCGCCACGATCGCTTCCATGCGAGCGCGAACGCGGTCCGTCTGCTCCTGGGTCAATGTTCGGAAATCGCCGCGAGCCATGGCGATCGGCGGCACAATGTTGGTTTTACCGGTCGCCTCTGCGGCCAGCAGGTCTTCGCTGAAACTCGCCGTGGTTCCGCCAGCGATCAGCCCTACATTAAAGGTGAGGCTCGGCTCGGGCAGCTCGGTCCGGAATCGCGCGATAATTCTTGCCAGCTCATAAATCGCACCGTCACCCATGCGTTCACTGAAGATGGCCGAGCTATGACCTTCATTGCCGGTAGTCCGCAGCGTCCACGCATTGGACGATCGCCGCGCGACCACGCCCATATCCTGGCCGTCCTGGATGGAGAGACTTTCAAAGCCGAGCGCCACGTCAGCCCATTGGCCAGCGGCGATCAGGTCGCGCCGCGAGATGCTGGCGGGTTCCCCAAAATCCTCTTCGTCCCCGGTAATTGCGACGGTGATGTTGGCGCCTTCGAGCGTGCCTGCCGCATGCATTGCCCGCAGCGCTGACAAGATGATGATGATCCCGCCCTTGTCATCATAGATGCCCGGGCCGGTTGCGCGGTCACCGTCGCGCACAAAGGTTTGAAAATCAGAATCGACTTCAAACACCGTATCGGTATGGGCGATCAGCAATATCCGCTTATTGGCCGGATCGCCTTCGTGCCGGGCAAAGAAATGGCCAGCGCGATCCACCTCACTTTGGTCGATGATTTCGACGGTAAAGCCGAGCGCCTCAAATTCCGGCCGGAGCATCTCCATGACCGCCCGATTGCCTTCAATATTGCGAGTTCCGCTATTTTGGTTTGTCATGCGCTCGAGCAACGCAATATGCCGCTCATATTCCGCATCGACGGTCGCGGTGATTTGCTGCTCAGCGGCACTCAATTCCGCAGCAGCCGGGCTTGCCAACACCGCAGCACAGGCGAGAAATATCGCGGAAATAGCATTGTTTTTCATAAAGTTCCTTATCATCTCAATCTGCGCTGCATTCAAAGTAACACGGCCAACACAATGCCCAATGCTGTGAACTGAACGATCGCAATAATGATAATGGTGCCGCGCAGGCGAGCAACGCGCGCTTCGCTTTGAGCATCCAGGGCGGCGATCGCTTCGGCCAGTTCCTGCTTGGTCGGCAGACTCTCCAGCGCCTCGCGCAAAAGTTCGGCGTCGCTCGGTTCGCCCTCTGCCGGCGGGAGGATTTCCGTCTGGCCTTTGCGCTTACCCAATCGGTCAGCCAATAAACCGCCAGCTTTGGAAGCGGCCTCTATACCCACGCGTCGAACCTCGGGGTGAGCCAGCGCGGAGATTACCCAGGCCGGCCAAGCCATCCTCAATACACCCGCGCTTTCGGTTCAATATAGTCGGCGTCATCGGTCAGCGTGAAATCGTGGACCGGGCGATAGTCGATCGCCACATTGCCATCCTTGCCGCCCCAGCCGGGGAAACGGGTGACGGTGTGTTTCATCCAGTTCTCGTCATCGCGATCCGGATAGTCTTCATGCATATGCGCGCCACGGCTTTCTTTCCGATTGGCGGCACTATTCATGGTCACGACCGCCTGGCTCATCAGATTATCGAGCTCAAGCGTTTCGATGAGATCGGTGTTCCAGATCAAAGACCGATCGCTTACCTGCACGTCCGCCAGTTTGGTGTTCACCGCCGTCATTTTCTCAACGCCTTCGTCGAGCAGCTTGGTGTCACGGAAAACGGCAGCATGGGCCTGCATGCTCTTTTGCATGTCGAGCCTCAGCTCGGCTGTCGGCGTTTCGCCATCGGCATGGCGGAAATGATCAAGCCGTTCGAGCGCGAGATCGGCGCTATCGCTTGGCAACGGCTTCTGGTTCGCGCCACCTTCAAGCTTGTCCTTGAGCCGCAGGCCGGTTGCGCGACCAAACACGACAAGATCGATCAACGAGTTCGAGCCCAAACGGTTGGCGCCATGGACGGAGACGCAGGCCGCTTCGCCGACCGCGTAAAGACCGTTGACGATAGCATCCGGATCGTCAGCCGTGGGATTCACCACCTCGCCCCAATAGTTACAGGGAATGCCGCCCATATTGTAATGGACCGTTGGAACGACCGGCAGCGCCTGGCGCGTCAGATCGACGCCAGCAAAAATCTTGCCGGTTTCAGTAATACCAGGCAGCCGTTGGGCCAGCACAGTCGGGTCAATATGATCCAGATGCAGGAAGATATGATCCTTGTCCGATCCAACCCCGCGCCCTTCGCGGATCTCGGTGGCCATGCATCGCGACACAACATCGCGTGATGCCAGGTCTTTCGCCGACGGCGCATAGCGTTCCATGAAGCGCTCGCCCTCGGAATTGGTCAGATAACCGCCTTCGCCTCGCGCGCCTTCGGTGATCAACACGCCAGCGCCATAGATGCCGGTTGGGTGGAACTGGACGAACTCCATGTCCTGCAGCGGAAGGCCAGCGCGCAACACCATGCCGCCGCCATCGCCCGTGCAGCTATGCGCACTGGTCGCGCTGAAATAGGCGCGTCCATAGCCGCCAGTCGCGAGAACCACGGCCTGCGAACGGAAGCGATGGATCGAACCATCTTCGAGGCACATGGCGATCACGCCGCGGCACTCGCCATCTTCCATGATCAGATCGATCGCAAAATATTCGATGAAGAAATCCGCGTCATATTTGAGGCTCTGCTGGTATAGCGCATGAAGCATCGCATGGCCGGTCCGATCAGCTGCAGCGCAGGTTCGCTGGACTGGCGGGCCTTCGCCCATATTCTGCATATGACCGCCAAAGGGCCGCTGATAGATGGTGCCATCATCATTACGGCTGAACGGCACGCCCGCATGTTCGAGCTCATAGACCGCTTGCGGCGCTTCGCGGACAAGATATTCGATCGCGTCCTGGTCGCCGAGCCAGTCAGACCCTTTGACCGTGTCATACATATGCCAGGTCCAGTGATCGGGTGTATTATTGCCGAGCGAAGCGGCAATACCGCCTTGCGCTGCCACGGTATGCGAACGGGTTGGGAAAACCTTGGTAATACACGCCGTTTTAAGGCCAGCCTCGGCGCTGCCCATTGTTGCACGAAGACCGGATCCGCCGGCGCCGACGACCACCGCGTCATAGGTGTGATCGATAATCTTGTACGCGTCCGACATCAGGCAGCTCCCCCGAATGCGATTTTCGCGATGGAGAAAATGGCGATGGCACCAGCGCCGACCGCAAAGAAGTTGATGAGCACAATCATCCCCAATTTGGATGCTTCGTTTTGAACATAATCTTCGACCACGACCTGAAGGCCGAGGCGAATATGCCAGAAGACATTGGCCGACAGCAGGATCATGGCGATCGCAACGAGTGGCGCAGACAGCCAGTCAGTGACGACATCATAGCTGAGATTTGGCAAGCGGATCAGCGAAATTACAAACCAGCTGACAAGCAGAAGATTGCCTGCCGCGGTCAATCGCTGCGTCCACCAGTGATGCGCGCCTTGCTTGGCTGAACCGAGACCGCGAACGCGACCGAGACCCGTACTCATCAGCTATCTCCTCCGGTGAGCGCGGCAATGAACGGCCAGCACAACCAGGCCCATAGCGCGATTGTTGCAAGGATGGCCCCGGCCACTACGGCGATCGACCAGAAGCGATTGGTGCGCAGCTCATAACCCGCGCCAGTATCGAGCACGAAGTGGCGCATTCCGTTAAACAGGTGCGTAAAGAAGGCCCAGGTCAGTCCGATGCCGAAAATTGCCCCGACAATATTGATCGCGCCACTCTCGACGGTCAGCAGATCAAGAAACCAGGCATAGCTCGCTTCGCCACTGGCAGCGGCCAATAGCCAGCCGGCAAAGATAATCCCGCCGACAATAGCCAAGCCAACGCCGGTAATCCGGTGCAGGATGGAAACGAGCATATTGGCGCCCCATTTCCAATGGGTAAGATGCGGCGATAATGGACGTGAATGATTGCGTGACATTATGGTCTCTAGCGCTTTCCCTGTGTGGTCTTCCTCTTAGACGAACGGCCTTTTCATGCAAGCTGCGCTTTCGAACAGGATGCACAAAGCTAACGTGGCCTTAACCAATCTGTTTTAGGCCTGAACTCGCAGATTTACAGCGTGGGCGGAGGCTTAATGGGTATCCAGGATCATATTGCCGTTTTCGATCATGACGGCAGCCTTGAAGATAAGGTCAAGCGAATTGGCGAACTGGTCAATGGCCATGAACGCCAGCTTGCGACCGAGTTTTGGGACCGGTTTATCGAACTGAACCCCTCGCTAAAGGCGATGAGCCCGGAGCAGCTCGACAAAGCGATCATCTATTCCACCGAATATAGCATCGAAAAGCTCAATCGGCCGATGGACGTTCGCTGGACCGAAATTGCCCGCAAACATGCCGAACGTATTCTTGCCGCCGGTATCTCGCCCAAGGAGCTTTATGCGGCGCTTTCGCTGGTCAACCAGACGGTACTCAAGATCATCGATGACGCCACCGAGGGTGATCGCGATGAACGGCTCGCTTTGTCCAAGGCCCATTTCCAGTTTTCCGCACTGGAGCTCGAGATCACATCCTCGTTCATCACCAAATTGCTGTTCGCCGAACAGGAAGCGAAACGCCAGGAAAGCACCGAGCTTTTCCGCGAAATGATCGAGAAGACGGTCAATGACGCCACCACCGACAGCCAGTCGGTGATCGCTAACACCAACGATGCATCGCGATCGGTGAATGGCATGCTTGGCAAGGCCTCCGAAGTTGCTGCGGCGGCTGAACAGTCCGCGCTCGCCATGCGCGAAGCGGCACAGACCGCAGCCGGCCTTATCCGCGCGATCGAAGAAGCGCGCAGCGAAGTCGAAACATCCGCAGATGTTGCGACCCGGGCTTCTGAACAAGCGCAGGAAGCCGTGCGCGTCAGCGAAGCCCTGTCCGATCACACAGTGTCGATCGAATCCATTCTCGGCCTGATCCGCGACGTTGCCGGACAGACCAACCTCCTGGCGCTCAATGCGACGATTGAAGCGGCGCGCGCCGGTGATGCCGGTCGCGGTTTTGCGGTGGTCGCCCAGGAGGTGAAGACGCTTGCCAACCAAACCGCCCAGGCAACCGACGATATCGCCAACAAGATCGCCGCAATTCAGTCCGCCACGGCCCAGACGGTCGAGACGAATGAATCGATCCGCGCCACGGTGAGCGAAGTCCAGGCCTCTGCCACCCGGATCCGGACGGCGATGGAGCAACAGGCCCAAACGGTCACGACGATCACGGCCGCGGTCGACGAGACAGCGCTTGCCGCTGACTCCATGTCGGGCACGATCGCCGCGATCCGCGAGGATAGTGAAAGTGTCTCGGCAGATATCACGCGCGTATCCGACGGATTTCACGGTGTGGACGGTCACCTGCAAAAGCTGACCGGCGCTGCTGGCGAATTCGTCCGCCGAATGGCCGACGGCTAAGCGCTTTCGTTCACCCGCCAGTCCGCCTATCCAAGGCGGATGGACAACGATACGCATATCCTGATCACTGGTGCACGGCGAGGCATCGGCAAGGCCGCTGCCACCGCGCTCGACACGCCCAACACCAAGCTTGCCTGTCATGCGACCCAGACCGGCGAACATGTGACGATCGCGGCGGATTTTGACGAACCCGGTGCCGCGTCCCGGGCATGGTCGGACGCGCTCGACCTGCTCGATGGACGGATCGATGTCCTCATCAACAATGCAGGCGTTTTCGAAGCCTCGCCCATCGACCAGGACGATGACGCCTGGCGGAGCGACTTCGAGCGCACGATGCGCATCAACCTCACCGCATCGGCCGAACTCTGCCGCCTCGCTGTGCGCCATTTCCAAGAAAATGGCGGCGGACGGATCATCAATATTGCCAGTCGCGCGGCCTATCGCGGCGACAGCCCGAACCATTGGCACTATGCGGCGTCCAAGGGCGGCATGGTGGCGATGACCAAGACGATCGCCCGCGCCTATGCGGCTGAGAATATCCTCGCCTTTGCCATCTGTCCGGGTTTCACCATGACCGGCATGGCGGAAGACTATCTCCAGAGCCGCGGCGGTGAGCAGCTGCTACGCGACATTCCATTGGGTCGCGTGGCGAGCCCGGAAGAAGTTGCCGAGACGATTCGCTTTTGCGCGCTTGACGCCCCGCCATCAATGACCGGCGCAGTGCTCGACATTAACGGGGCCAGCTTTGTCCGATAGCTGGAAGCTGACCCTGCCCTGCACCCGCGCCGAAGCGGATATTCTCAAGGAAGACATTGCGCCCTTCGCGCTTATGGAACCGGTGCCGGTTCTGATGACCAGCGAGATTGATCCCGCCCGACCCGATGAATGGCAGCTCGATATCTATTTCGAAGACGAACCGGCCGCCGACACCATTGCGACCGCCATCCATCTGGTTCCCAGTGCTGCCGGCCATGAACCCGTCATCACCCGGCTCGGCGATGAAGATTGGGTAGCCCTCAGCCAGGCTGGTCTCGAGCCGATCCATGAGGGCCGCTTCTTCGTCCACACCCCGATCCATCGCGACGAAGTGCCCGAGGGCGCGACTACGTTCGAGATCGATGCGGGACAGGCGTTCGGCACCGGCCACCATGAAACGACCGCTGGCTGCCTTGCGCTGCTCGATCGATTGAAATCGACCGGTCGACGCTATCGCAACTTTGCCGATATCGGGACCGGCACAGGCCTCCTCGCCTTTGCAGCGCTCGCCATCTGGCCGCAGGCGCGCGCCATTGCCTCCGATATCGATCCGCTCGCGATTGAAGTGTCCGAGCAGAATGCAGCGATCAACGACATAGCACTCGGCAATGGGCCGGGGCGACTGGAGTTGGTCACAGCAGCCGGTCTTGTTCACCGCCGCTTGCGCGCCCGCGCGCCCTATGACCTCCTGATCGCCAATATACTCGCCGGACCACTCATTGATCTCGCACCACCCTTTGGCAGCGCGGTTGCACCCGGTGGAACGCTCATTCTTGCCGGCCTTCTTGAGACCCAGGCCGATGCGGTCATCGCCGCTTATCGACGCCAGCATTTCCGGCTCGCCGAGCGGCTCGAGCGCGGCGAATGGTCTATTCTCAGGCTGGAGAAGCGGCGGCGCGTTCGCGGGCATAGGCCTGCGTCCCGCGGGTAATCACCCGGTCGCCTTCGGCAATATCGTCGGGCGCGTAATCGCAGCTTGTCTCGAGTTCCTTGTAGAGCGGTGCGAAATCCGTCTCGACCGTTACCCGCAGCAATTCCTCATAACTCGGAATGACAAAATAAACCTGCTGGAAATCATCGATCCGGTAATTGGTCTGCATCACTCGCTTCATGTCGAAACCAATCCGGTTCGGGCTCGGATCGTCGAGCGAGAAGACGCTTTCGCCATGGCTGGACACGATCCCTGAACCATAGATGCGCAGTCCGTCTGCTTCCTCGATCAGGCCGAACTCGACGGTATACCAATAGAGCCGGGCCAGATGATCCAGGCTGTCATATTTGAGCGCCCGAAGGCCGCCCCGGCCATAGGCCGCCATATAATCAGCAAATACCGGGTTCGCGAGCATCGGCACATGGCCAAACACGTCATGAAAGACATCGGGCTCCTGCAGATAATCGAGCTGTTCGCGCCGCCGGATGAAATTCCCCGCGACAAAGCGGCGATTGGCCAGATGGTCAAAGAAAACATCGTCAGGAACCAGCCCCGGTACGGCAATCACCTTCCAGCCCGTGGCGTCCATCAACCGCTCGGACAGCTCGATAAAATCGGGAATGCCGGGCTTGGAGAGGTTGAGCACATCGATCCCGTCCAGAAAGGCCTGGCTTGCGCGGCCCGGTAGCTGCTGAACCTGGCGTTTGAACAGGATATCCCAGGTTTCGTGATCTTCCGTGGTATAGGCGTCCCAATCCTGCGGGATCGACCAATCCTCGGCAGCGCCCTCTGGCGGGCGTTCAAAAACATGTGTTTCGGCTGTCATGCGATCCGTATAGCATCAAAGGCGTAAAAGAAGGAATGATCGAGGTCAAAACCGGCAGGATGAGGGCGATGAAGCGTGCTTTGCGTAATATCGGACGTTTTCTGGCGATCCTCGCCCTGATCGCCCTGTTCTACCCGGTAGCGGGCATTGGCGGATCGCTGATCCCGGTCAATAATGATTGGCGCGAGCCGGAAACCGGCATCACCCTCTATGTCCATGACAATGGCATCCATACTGGTCTCGTCCTGCCGCGCCGCAATGAAATCGCCGATTGGAGTGATCTGATCCGTCCAGAGCATCTGAGCGATCCCCGCTATGCAAGCGATCACCTGTTGTTCGGCTGGGGCGATCGCCAATTCTATCTCGAGACCCCGACCTGGGGTGATCTGCGCCTCTCAACCGCGTTCGCCGCGCTGTTCGGCAGTGAAGCCAGCCTGGTCCATGTCGATCACATCGCAGCCCCCAATGCCGCCGAAGATCTCCGGGCAATCCGGGTAACCGCTGACCAGTATCGCGAGATTGCCGGCGCGATCCGCGCCCAATTCGCGCTTGACGAGAGCGGCGCATCGCAACCTGCGGGTTCCTATGGCCCGGCCGATACCTTTTATGCCGCCCATGGCCGCTACACGGCCTTCAGGACCTGCAACGAATGGACCGGCGCGATCTTGCGTGACTCCGGCATACGCATCGGTGCCTGGACGCCGTTCAACTCCGGCGTCATGCGCTGGTTCAACGCACCGGCCCTGTAGGACCGGGTTTTCGGAACCGCGCGCTCCTAGTCTGCCGCCTGTGCCACAATCTCGGCCCAACCGGCTTCGTCGATGACTTCAATGCCAAGATCGGCGGCCTTTTTGAGCTTAGATCCCGCTCCGGGACCCGCCACCAGCAAATCCGTCTTGGCGCTGACCGATCCGGAGGCCTTGGCGCCCAGCCGCTCTGCCTGGGCTTTGGCTTCGTCGCGGCTCATCGTTTCGAGCTTGCCGGTGAATACGACCGTCTTGCCCGACACCGCGCTCTCGGTGACTTCTACAACATAGGGCTCGGGCGAAATTTCCGCGAGCATATCGTGCCAGGCATCCCGATTATGCGCCTCATGGAAGAAATCCGTCAGTGCCTGGACAACCGTCGGCCCGATACCATCAATGCCCGATATTTCTGCCTGAGCCTCTTCATCGTCATGGGCGCGGATGGCGATCGCCTCCAACGCCTCGACCGTCCCAAAGGCCTTCATCAGGTCCCGTGCGGTCACGGCGCCGATATGGCGAATGCCGAGGCCGAACAGGAACCGCGCCGCATCCGGATTGCGCTTCGCCTCGATCGCCGCGAACAGATTATCGACCGATTTTTCCTGCCAGCCTTCGCGCGCGAGCAGTTCTTCGCGTTTGGTGTGGAGGCGGAAAATATCGGCCGGGCCCTTGTCGAGCCAGCCAAGATCATAAAATTCCGAAATGCTTTTCTCGCCCAACCCGTCGATATCCATCGCCACCCGGCTGACGAAATGGATCAGGCGCTGGACGCGCTGGGCCGGACAGATCAGCCCACCCGTGCACCGCACATCGACCTCGCCCTCTTCGGCAACCGCTTCGGACGCACATTCCGGACAGGCATTGGGAAAATCAAAGGCCGCACGCTTTTCGTCGCGAGTCAGGTTTTCGACAACTTGCGGGATGACATCGCCCGCACGCTGGACAACCACCCGGTCGCCCGGACGAACACCCAGCCGCTCAATCTCGTCGCGATTGTGCAGGGTCACATTGGAAACCACGACACCGCCGACCGTAACCGGCTTCAACCGCCCGACCGGGGTCAGCTTGCCGGTGCGCCCGACCTGGATATCGATATCCTCCAGCACGGTCTCGGCGCGCTCGGCCGGGAATTTATGCGCGAGCGCCCAGCGCGGCGCCTTGGCGACAAAGCCGAGCCGCTGCTGCCAATCGAGCCGATCGACCTTGTAGACGACACCATCGATATCATAGCCAAGGTCAGCGCGTTTGGTTTCGATGGCCCGATAATGACCCAACAGGCCATCCACCGTCTCACAGCGTTTCAGGTCGTCCGAGACCGGGATGCCCCAATCGGCAATCACCTGCATCACCGCCATCTGCGTCTCGCCGGGAACCGCACTGGCAACGCCCCACCCATGGGCAAGAAAGTTGAGCTTGCGGCTCTCAGTGATCGCCGGATCGAGCTGGCGCAGCGAACCGGCTGCCGCATTGCGCGGGTTGGCATAGAGTTTGGCGTCTTGTTCAGCCTGGCGCGCATTGAGATCGGCAAAGGCCTGTTTCGACATATAAACCTCGCCGCGGACCTCGAAGATATCGGGCGCGCCCTCGGGCAATTCGTCCGGAATATCTGCGATTGTCCGCGCATTGGCGGTGACATCCTCGCCGGTCTGGCCATCGCCCCGGGTCGCGGCCAGCGCCATCTTGCGATCCTCGTAACGGATCGACAATGACAGCCCGTCAATCTTGTCTTCGGCCGTCATCGCAATGGCTTCGTCTTCAGCCAGATTCAGATAGCGGCGCACGCGCGCGGCGAACTCGGCGATGTCTTCGTCGGAAAATCCATTGTCGAGCGAATAGAGCCGCTGCTCATGCTGGACTTTGGAGAGCGGTGAATGGGCGATCACCGCGCCGACCAGCTTGGACGGGCTATCCTCGCGCACCAGATGCGGAAACTGCTCTTCCAGCTCAGCATTGCGGCGTATGAGCGCATCATAGTCCGCATCCGATATCTCGGGCGAATCTTCGGCATGGTAGAGCCGGTTATGCTTGGCGATCTCTTTCGCCAACCGCATCAGCTCATTCGCCACATCGGCTTCGTCCATCATCCCCCCTCCTCTTTAGAGGAGGGGGTTAGGGGGTGGTGCTCCCCAGTCCATCGATCTTCCTGCCCATGCAACGCAGCCTTCAACGCAATCAGGACCCCTTCCATATTCCGCATGACATCCGCATTTGTGAACCGGACCACGCGAAATCCGGTTTCACGGGTCAACCGCTCATCTCTTGCCGCGTCTCGATCGGCATCATGCGTATCGCCATCGATCTCAACCGCGAGTCCTTTGGTCGGGCAGAAAAAGTCGACAATGCGGTTTCCCATAACTGCCTGGCGCCGGAATTTATGCCCGAGCAATCGGCTGCCGCGCAGCTCCATCCAGAGACGGCGCTCTGGTTCGGTGGGCTCGCGACGCATTTTGGCGGCTCGGTCGAGCAGAGTTTTTCGCGACATGCCACCACCCCCAACCCCCTCCTCTAAAGAGGAGGGGGCTATACCGCATCCGCTGACCATCGCACCTTGCCCCATCATTCTCCCTCCCGTTCAAGGGAGGACGTTAGGGGGTGGTGCGGCGAACCACAGGCGCTAATGACTGTCGATCTGACCATCACATCGCCTCGAGCAGCCGATCCGCCTGTGCGCGGGCTTCATCGGTAATCTCAGCCCCCGACAGCATCCGGGCGATTTCCTCGCGGCGTTCTTCCGCATCGAGACGCTGCACGCCCGTACGCGTGACGAGGCCGTCGGAGCTTTTGGCGATTTGCCATTGATGGCCTGCGCGCGCGGCCACCTGGGGGCTATGCGTAACCACCAGCAATTGCGCGCCTTCGGCCAGACGCGCCAGCCGTTCGCCAATCGCGCTGGCAACCGCCCCGCCAACGCCGCGATCGATCTCGTCGAAGATCATCGTCGCCGCGCCGCCCTGTTCGGCGAGCGCGACCTTGAGCGCCAAGATGAAGCGGGAGAGCTCCCCGCCACTGGCGATCTTGGCGAGCGGGCCAAAAGGCGCGCCCGGATTGGTCGATATCTCGAACGCCACGCGATCCTGCCCTTGGGCCGTCCATTGGTCTTCGTCGAGTGGTTCGACCGCGGTGCGCAGTTGCGCGGCATCGAGCTTCAGCGGCGCAAGTTCGGCGGCAACGGCCGTATCCAGCGCCTTGGCAGCCTTGGTGCGCTTGTCATGGACGGATTTGGCAGCCTTCGCATAGGCCGTCTTCTTTGCCGCAACGTCCGTTTCCAGCGCCGCGAGATGCGCGCCGCCAGCTTCGATGCGTTCGAGCTTCGCTGCCATTTCTACGGCAAATTCCGACAATGCATCAGGCTCCACCCGGTGTTTGCGGGCGAGTGCGCGGATGTCGAAAAGGCGTCTCTCCACCTCATCGAGCCGGGCCGGATCAAAGGCGAGGATATGTCCCGCTTCGGCGAGCTTCTCTTCGGCGAGGTCCGCCTCGATCAGCGCGCGATCGAGGGCGGCCAGTGCTTCAGCGAGCACCTCATGCTCCCCGGCTATCCGATCGGCCCGACGCGCGGCCTGGCGGAATTTGGCAAGTCCGCCTTCCGAACCGTCGAGCAGTTCGACTATTTCAGAGAGATCGCCCGAAATCCGATCGCCCTTCTGCATGGTCGCGCGGCTTTCGGCGAGCTCCGCCTCCTCACCCGGTTGCGGCGCCAATTGGCGCAGCTCAGCAACGGCATAGTCAAGAAACTCACGATCGCGCTCGGCCTCTTCGACCTCCGTGCGCGCGGCGGCCAGCGCCTCTTCGGCTGCGCGCCAATCAGTCCAGGCGGCGGCAAGCGGTGCAAGATCAATCCCACCGAACGTGTCGAGCAGCGCCCGATGGCCATTGGCATTGAGCAGCCCGCGATCGTCATGCTGGCCGTGAATCTCGACCATCAACCCGCCAATCTCCCGCAGGAGCGCAGCGGATACGGGCTGATCATTGACGCTGGCGCGGCTGCCGCCATCGGCCTTGACGATCCGCCGCACGATCAACGGTTCGCCAGGCTCAGCGTCGAGGCCGCTCTCGGTAAGCAATGCGCCAACCGGGTGGCTGGGCGGGATATCGAAGGTGGCGCTGACTACCGCGCGTTCAGCACCTTGCCGCACAAGCCCGCTATCCGCGCGCACGCCGAGCGCTAGTCCCAGCGCATCGAGGAGAATCGATTTACCCGCCCCGGTCTCACCGGTCAGCGCGCCAAGCCCGTCCGAAAAGCTGAGGTCCAGCGCTTCGATCAGCACGACATCGCGAATGGAAAGCCCGGTCAGCATGACCCGACTCTTACTGGTTTTCGCTGATCAGGCCAGAGGCTATCGCCGCCAAGTGTTAGCCCGCTGCCGGAGCGGGAATGCCACCATGGCGTTGCATGAGTTCATAGGCCCGGTTGTACCAGCGCGACTCAGGATAGTTATTCCCGAGCACGGCGGCGGCACGGCGCGCCTCCTCAACGATACCCAGAGCCAGATAGCTTTCCGTCAAACGCATCAGCGCTTCGGGTGCATGGGTGGTCGTATCGAAACTGTCGACGACATTGCGGAAGCGGACAGTCGCCGCGAGCCACTGCCGACGGCGCTGGTAAAAGCGTCCGATTTCCATTTCCTTGCCGGCGAGATGATCGTTAACGAGGTCCAGCTTCAGCCGGGCATCAGCCGCATAGACGCTGTCCGGGAACCGCCGCACGACTTCGTTCAGCGCAGCCTGCGCCTGGCGGGTCAGCGATTGATCGCGGGTGACGTCTGAGATCTGCTCATAATAGCTCATCGCAATCAGATAATAGGCGTAAGGCGCATCCCGGTTGCCTGGGTGGATCGCGAGAAAGCGTCGCGCCGCGGAAATCGCTTCGGGATATTCGCCATCAAGATAGTTGCTGAAAGCCCCCATCAACTGCGCACGGCGCGCCCAGGGCGAATAGGGGTGCTGGCGCTCGACTTCGGAGAAGATCGCCGCTGCAAGCCCGTATTGGTTCCGGTCGAGCCGGTCCTTGGCGAGATTGTACAGGGTGTTCACATCGCTGGCGACATATTGGTTGTCGGCGCGGGTTTGCGCGCTCGGACCGGCACATGAAGCAAGCGGGACGAGAGCGATGGCGGCAAACAACATGGCCGCGGGGCGGGACTGGATACGCATGAGACAAGCCTCTAGCGCAGCGGATCGCTCGCGCCAAGAGAACAGATTCAACGATGCTGTAAAGGGTTCCGAACCCGCGATGTTCGGCTATAGCGCTTGCCAATGCTTCGCGTGTTGACCCTCGCCACCCTGTTCCCGGACGCCGCGCGCCCGACATTTGGCGGTTTTGTCGAGCGTCAGACGCTTGGGCTTGCGGCACGGGATGATGTCCAGCTGGAGGTTGTCGCCCCAATTGGGGTCCCGATTTGGCCGCTTAGCCGGCACGAGCGCTATCGAAAATTCCGCGATGTTCCCGAGCAAGAGCTGTGGAAGGATGTCATTGTCCACCGGCCACGTTTTGGGGTGCTCCCCAAAATCGGGGGATCGCGATCCCCTGCCGCAATCGCAAGGGCGCTAAGGCCGGTGATCAAGACGATCCGCGAACGCTTTGCGTTCGACGTTGTCGATGCCGAATTTTTCTACCCCGATGGTCCCGCCGCCATGCGCATTGCCAAAGCGTTCGATGTGCCCTTCTCGGTCAAGGCCCGCGGCGCAGACATCCATTATTGGGGGGCTCGACCGGGTTCGGGTTCACAGGTGCTGGCGGCCGGTCAGGCGGCCAACGGATTGCTGGCCGTCAGCGAAGCGCTGAAGGCCGACATGGTGGCGCTTGGGATGCCGGGCGAGAAGATTGCCGTCCATTATACCGGCATCGACAAGCACCGATTCAAGCCGATCGAAAGGAGCAAGGCCAAACAGGAAATCAATGTTGCCGGCCCGATGATTGTTACGGTCGGCGCGCTGATACCGCGCAAAGGCCAGTCCCTGGTGATTCGCGCATTGAAAGAAATCCCGGACGCTGAGCTATGGTGCATCGGCGAAGGCGAGGACCGTTCCAGCCTGACGACCCTGGCGGACCAACTCGGTCTCGCCGATCGCGTCCATCTTCCGGGCAATCTGCCGCATGACGAAGTCGCAAAACTGGTGGCTACGGCGGATGTTCTGGCGCTCCCATCCGTATCGGAAGGACTGGCCAATGCCTGGGTTGAGGCGCTGGCCTGCGGTACCCCGATCGTGATCAGCGATGCCGGCGGCGCAAAGGAACTGGTGGACCGGCCCGAAGCGGGTGCGATTGTCCCGAGCGACCCAGCGGCCATCGCCACCGCCATCAACGCGATCCTCGCCGATCCCCCTGATCAACAGGCCGTGCGCGCCACAGTCGACAAATTTTCATGGAAACAGAATAGCGAACAGCTCTTCGCCCATCTCTCCGCCCTAGTCGATCGGTAGGAGAGCTGCGACAATCCAGCGATCTTCGCTGCGGAGCATCCCCCAGGCCCGCGCAGCGGCGCGGCTATCCATCGCCTCCACACCAATATCGAGCGCTTCCACAGCGCTGACAAAGGCAGGTGATGGGCGTTCGAGCCGCGCGCCGGTGCCAAGCAGCAGAAATTCGGGGCTCGGCGCCAAGGCGAGCAACGGCGCCAGCGTCTCAACCTTGAGATCGGCCATATCGGCAATATCCCAGGGCCGCGCCGATTCAGGTGTCAGCCACAGGCCGCCCGCGACTATCTCTTCATCGAGGCGGAACGCATTGCCGGCGAATCCCGTGACCACCGGCCCTGCAGCAGGTGTATCGCGTTCAAGCGAGGCCATTAGCGGCCGTAGCCCTCCTTATGGATCTTCTGCTCGCCACCGGTCTCTTCGGGCACGAACGTATCCGGGCCGACTTTGAGCCAGATGAGGATCGGTGCCGCCATATAGACCGAGCTATAGGTACCAACGAAGATCCCCAACAGCATCGCCGTGGTGAAGCCGAACAGGAGATCCGGGCCAATCCAGATCAACACAACCAGTGCAATCGCCATGGTCAAGCTCGTCATCACCGTGCGGGCCAGCGTTTCGTTCACCGACAGATCGAGCAGCGGGACAATCTCCATCTTGCGATATTTGCGTAGATTTTCGCGGATCCGGTCATAAACAACGATCGTATCGTTGAGCGAATAGCCGATGATTGTCAGCAGCGCGGCGACGATGTTGAGATTGAACTCCAGCTGGGTGAGCGCAAAGAAACCGAAGGTCAGCGCGACGTCATGGAACAGCGCGAACAACGCCCCCACCCCGAACTGCCACTCAAAGCGTAGCCAGATGTACAGCGCAATCGCGATCATCGCGAGTCCCAGCGCCAGTGCACCGGCGCGGAACAGCTCGTCCGATACTTTACCCGATACCGAATCGACGGAATCGATCCGCACCCCTTCATATTCGGCCTGCATCATCTGGGTGACGCGCGTTGACACCTCATTGGCGAGCGCCGGATCGTCATTCGCACCCTCGGTTACGCGCATGCGGATGGACACCTGGTTTTCATCACCGAACCGCTGGATCGACGCACCTTCGATGCCGAGCGCCGCAATATCTTCGCGCAGCTCTGTAACCGGTGCCTCCAGATCGTCGGCAAAGGTGGCCTGGATCATCTGGCCGCCAGCGAAATCGACGCCGAAATTCAGGCCGCGGGTCGCGGTCAGCGTAATCGATGCCACGGTCAGGATGATCGAGAAGATAATCGCAATATTGCGAAATTTGAGGAACTGGATGTTCGTCGTGTCGGGGACAAGCTTGAGAAGTCGCATCAGATCACAAGCTCCTTGGGCCGCTTATTCTTGATCCAGACCGATACCATCATCCGGGTGATGGTAACCGCGGTAAAGACCGAGGTAATGATACCGACGACCAGCACGACCGCGAAACCGCGCACCGGACCGGAGCCGAATGAGAACATCAGCGCGCCACCGATAAAGTTGGTGATATTGGCATCGAAAATAGCACGGCTGGCTTCCTTGTAACCAGTCTGCACCGCATCGATGATCTTGCGCCCGCGTCTCTGTTCTTCTCGTATTCGTTCATTGATCAGCACGTTCGCATCAACTGCGGCACCCACCGTCAGGACAAAGCCGGCAATGCCTGGAAGCGTTAGCGTTGCATCCAGCATCGCCATGATTGCCAGGATGAGGAACAGGTTCAGCGCCAGGGCAATGTTCGAATAGATGCCAAAGCGGCCATAGGTGATGAACATGAATGTCATCACGGCAACCGTCGCGATCATGCCGGCCAATCCGCCAAGCCGCACACCTTCTTCACCGATTTCCGCGCCGACGGTGCGATCTTCGATCACGGCCAGTTCAACCGGCAGGCGACCCGAGCGCAACGCAATCGCCAGCTCATTGGCCGACTGGACCGAGAAGCTGCCGGTAATCTGTGCATTACCGCCGAGGATCGGTTCGTTGATATTCGGTGCTGACAGCACTTCGCCATCAAGGATGATTGCAAAAGGTCGACCGACATTTTCCTGCGTCACCCGGCCAAAGGCGCGGCCGCCCGGTCCGTCAAAGGTGAGGTTCACCGTCACTTCGCCGGTGCGCTGGTCAAAACCCTGCTGGGCATTCACCAACTGGTCACCGGACACCATCACGCGGCGTTGCACGATCACACAGCCAGCCGTTTCCTGCTGATTGGCATAGGGCAAGGCTTCACTGCCGATCGGGGCCTGGCAGGCCAGTGCCATATTCGGATCGGCATCATAGTTCACCATGCGAAATTCGAGCGACGCCGTTCGGCCAAGCAAGCTCATCAGCGATTCAGGACTATCGAGGCCAGGGACCTGTACCACGATCCGTTCGCTGCCCTGGCGAATGATCGTTGGTTCGCGGGTGCCAAGTTCATCGATACGCGCCCGAACAACTTCGGTTGCGGTTTCCACCGCTGTATTGACCGCTTCGGCGGTGCCGGTTTCGGTTGGCCGCACGACGATCTGCAGCGAATCTTCATTCTCGACACTGAAATCGCGCTCACCGGTAAATCCAACCGGCTGGGTGAGCGCCCGAACCCGCTCCATCGCATCGTCGAGCTGCGCTTCGTCGCGCACCGTGAAGCTGACCTCACCGCCACTGCGGGACAGGCTGCCAATTTCAATCAGCGGGCCATCATCTTCCATCGAATCTTCGATGCGATCCGACATGGTCTGGAGGCGCTGGTCTTCAAATTCTTCGGTCTGCGCTTCGAGCAGGATATGCACGCCGCCCGACAGATCGAGGCCGAGATTGATCGAGGGTTGCGGGAGGAAATCGGGGATCTGCTCACGCTGGGCATCGGTCAACAGGCTCGGAATAGCGAGCAGCACGCCGACGACCAGCAATGCCGTCAGCATCCAGACCTTCCATGTCGGGAAATCGTTCATTGGGTGCGTATGGCCTTAATCGTTGGCTGCGCCGGGATTGCGCACATCGGACAGGGTGGCTTTCAATGCCGTGACTTTCTGTCCGCCGCCGAGATCTATCTCGACTTCATCATCTTTGACCTTGGTAACCTTGCCGAGCAAGCCACCGCCGGTAACCACGCGATCGCCCTTTTTCACGGCCGTGATCATATCGCGATGATCCTTCATCCGTTTTTGTTGCGGACGGATCAGCAGGAACCAGAAGATCACGAAGATCAGCAAGAGTGGAACGAGCTGAATGATGAAAGCGCCGGCGCCTCCAGATGGAGCGGCTGCGGCAAGAACGGGTGTGGCGGACATGGTACGGACCTGTAAGCTGGATGGTGAAGCGTATCGTTACGCTCCAAGTAAGTGGCGCGCCTCTATCATCTAAGGTGCGTTTTGCGCAACTGCCATCCATCAGCGGCAAATTTATTTGCATCCGCGCTCCGGGGCGCTAGCACCAAGCGCGAAATCAAAAATGGAGAGAGATGCTATGATTATCGTTCAAGGATGGGTTCGCTTGGATGAAGGCGAACTGGATCGCCTGCATGATGTCGCGATCACGATGATGGAAGAAACCCGCAAGGAAGAGGGGTGTATCGCCTATACCTTCAGCCGGGCGATGGAAGATCCCAATCTCATGCGGATCGCCGAAGTCTGGGAAGATCAGGCATCGCTCGATGCGCATGGCAAGAGCCCACATATGGCGACGTTCAACCAATCGCTGGGCAGCGCGAAAATTCTCGGCATCAGTATCAAGGCCTATCCGGCCGAAGCCGGCAAGACGCTGATGGGCGCCGACTAGAATAATGGCCGAGCTGACAGCATCCGAAGCGATCAACGCGCGCCAGTCCCGCCGCGCCTTTCTCGACACGCCGGTTCCGCGCGAAACAGTTGAGCGGTTATTGGCCCTGGCCAGCCGCTCACCCTCGGGCAGCAATATGCAGCCCTGGAACGTCTATGTCGTGACCGGTGACAAGCTGGACGAACTCAAGGCAGTGGCGCTCAAGGCGATTGCCAATGGCGTTGATCTTGGGGCGGCCGAGTTTGAAATCTATCCGGCTGGAATGAGCGACGTGCATACCGAGCGGCGCCTGCGCAATGCCGAAGAGATGTTCGGTGCAGCTGGCGTTGCCCGTGACTATGTGGCCGGCCGGATGGGACAGATGGCGGCAAACTTCCGCTTCTTCGATGCGCCGGTTGGCATGTTCTTTTCAATCGATCGCGCGCTTGCGGTCGGCAATGGCCAGATGGCGCATCTCGGCATGTTCATCCAGACATTGATGCTCGCCGCGCAAGCAGAGGGCCTCGACACCTGCCCGCAGGAGGCCTGGGCAATCTTGCATGACACGGTCGCGCCCTGGCTCGGCATACCGGATGAACAGATGCTCTATTGCGGCTTGGCCCTTGGCCATCATGATCCCGATGCGCCGATCAACAGCTTCCGGACGGATCGCGAGCCGATCGAGAGTTTCACGACCTTTCTCGGCAATTGAGCCGATAGCGGTTCGCGAACCGCTTGCATTGCCCCGTCATCGGATTTACAGCGCGCCCCCTCGGTCGGGGCGTAGCGCAGCTAGGTAGCGCATCATACTGGGGGTGTGGAGGTCGCTGGTTCGAATCCAGTCGCCCCGACCATCTCGTCCCCAGATTTATCGCATCATTGGGTATCGCACAGTGCGCGCCGCGCTGTCCTACAGATATCCAAATAGGTTATTTATGTATCTATCACTTTACCAAGGAGATAGATATGTCCATCATTTCCGGGCTTTTGGGCCCGCTCAGCACCGTCATCGATCGTATCCTGCCGGACCGCGAGGCACGGGATCGCGCCAAGCTGGAGCTCCTCAAACTGGAGGGCAGCCAGGCGGCGGAAACGCTGCAGACCCAGCTGTCTGCAATCATTGCCGAAGCACAATCGCCCGACCCCTGGACCAGCCGGGCGCGGCCAAGCTTTCTCTATGTGATGTATGTTCTGCTGCTCTGGGCGCTGCCGATGGGCGTGCTCGCCGCTTTTCGACCTGAAGCGGCGCAGAATATCGCCGCCGGCATGAACGCCTATCTCGCCGGAATCCCCGAGCCGCTATATGCGCTGTTCGGCACCGGCTATCTCGGTTATACCGCTGCCCGGCAATGGGGAAAGATAAAGGGTGTCGATCGCTAGGTCGGCATTTGCGGACATAGTATCGCACATCCCAGCGCTGGGCCGTTGACGAATTTCTTGCCGTCTCTTGTAACCGGCTGCAGATTCAGGGCGAACCCGGATGGCCACTAAACTCTTGGGAGATACTCATGCCTGAAAAAACTGAAAAACGTAGCCTCGCCTCCATGCTCGCCGTCGCCGGCGGGCTGGCTCTGGCTGCGCCTGCCTTGCAAGCCTGTAGCTGCGGAGCCCGATGCTGCGCCGCTGCGGCCGAAGGATCGGCAGGTTGCTGTGCAGCCGAAGGCGGCTGCTGCGCGGCCCATGATGGCTGCGATGCGGCCAGCGAAGGCTGCTGTGCTGCGGCTGAAGGTTGCTGCGCTGCGGCGGCTGAAGGCTGCTGCGCCGCCACTGAAACCGCTGCTGCGGAAGGCTGCTGTGCGGCGGCCGAAGGCTGTTGCGCAGCCTATTAGGCGAAAGTCCCGAAGCGACGCTATTTGCCCTTACCGAGCAAATGGCGTCGCAGGGCGTTTCGCTGGTACCCCGCGTCGTTCCGCCGGAAGCCGAATTTCGGCAATGGACGCATTATCCCGAAAAAGACGCTGTCAGCCCCGCGACCAAATCGCGCTGGTTCTATCATGCCCATCCGCCTGAACAGCGCGAGCCCGGCGAACATGGCCATTTCCACCTGTTCCTGCCGCTTGACGATTTCGACGGCATTGAACCGCTAGCCGAAGCCAAACCCAAAACCGAGGGCAAGACCCCGGCAAGGGTCGTCCATTTCGTCGCGCTGTCCTGCAATCTGGATGGTATCCCGACCCATTGGTTCACGACCAATCGCTGGGTCACCAACGAATATTTCATGGCAGGCAACGCGATTATCGATCGGCTCGATCGGTTCGACGTGACCGATGCACCTGGCGATCCGCTCGTTAACAGCTGGCTGACCGCTGCGGTTGCGGTATTTCGTGATCAGATTGCCGGCCTCATCCGCACCCGCGATGAAAAGCTGCATGGCCAATCGCTTGATGATCGAAAGCTGGAAATCCTGTCGAGCGGACCGCTCGACCTGGAGGCGATCGCCTGACTAGGCTGCCGCTCGAAACGCGTTGATCGTCTCCGACAATTTCTCCGATAGCATGTCCCGCTTATAGGGTTTGGGCAGAATCGGGAATTCGCCGCCCTCGCCGCGCGCCGCCGCCTCGCTATAGCCGGTGGCCAGCAGGATCGGCAGTTCCGGCTTCTGGCTGCGCACTTCTTCAGCGAGATCAAGCCCGCTCCGCCCCGGCATGACGATATCGGAAAAGATGATGTCGAACTCTTCGGATTCCTCTTCGAGCGCCAAGATTGCCTCATCCGCATTGGCTGCGTGGACGACATGGCAGCCCATATCTTCGAGCAGGGATTGCGCGAAAATCGCGACTGTTCGACTGTCTTCGACCAACAAGATCCGCGTGCCATTCGGCAGATCATGGCGGGCCGGATCGATATCGGCACTATCGCCGGGAACAGCGACATCGGCTTTCGGAAGGTAAAGGCTGAGCGTCGTTCCGCGGCCAGGCTCGCTGCTGATATCGAGACGACCGCCGGACTGGACCGCAAAGCCATAGGCCTGTGACAGGCCAAGGCCCGTTCCCTTACCTGGATCCTTCGTTGTGAAGAAGGGATCGAAAGCACGTTGAAGCGTATCTGGCGTCATGCCGGTACCGGTGTCAGCGATCGAGAGACACACTTCCTCACCATTCGCGCCCTCTACGTTGCGCGTCGCCAATGTCATGGTGCCCTCGCCGTCCATGGCGTCGCGGGCATTGGTCGCAGCATTGAGCACCAGATTTTCAAGCTGGGCGGGATCGACGCGCACATCGTGGAGCGCGGATTCCGGTGCCTTGAGAATCTTGATGCCGCCACCGAGTTCGGATTTCAGGCGCTCGGCAATGGCTGCGACGACAGTGTTGAGATCGATGCGCTCGGGCTGCAGCGGCTGTTGCCGCGCAAAGGAGAGCAGCTGACCGGTGAGCTCGGCAGCGCGATCGGCAGTCTCGACAATCGCATCGACCTGCTTTGCCTTCTGCTCAGGCGAAAGCGTGTCGCTCTGCAGTAATTCGGCCGAACCGCGAACGACGGTCAGCAGATTGTTGAAGTCATGCGCAATGCCGCCCGTCAACACGCCCAGCGCACGGAGGCGTTCTTGCTGATGCACTGCCTGTTGCTGCGCAATCAACCGCTGTTCGGCGGCAAATTCTGCGGTAATATCTCGGGCGATTCCACCAAAGCCGGTGACTTCGCCATGCTCATCATGGACCGCCTGGAGATAGAATTTCGCGCGCCACTCTTTGTCGCCCCGCGAAATTTTCAGCGCCTTTTCCTGATAGCTGCCAGCGACCCGCGCCTGCTCCAATATCGCGTCGGCAAGGCCGTTGGCGCGTTCTTCTTTGGTAAAACAGATTGAAAAATGCTGCCACAGCGCAGTATCCGCAGATTGCCCGAAAAGCTGCTCTGCACCGCTATTCCAGCTGGAAATCCGGCCCTCGCTATCCAGCGCAAAAAGCGCAGAATCAACAGCTTCGCCGAGTAATGCCGCAATCTGCGGATCGTCTTTGGATGACATGCCAACTAATCCCCGAAATCCCCGCAGCCAGAGGTAGTGGCTATTGGTTACCTTCGACTTAAGGGTTCGCGATCTTGCGGCGCGCCGATCAGGCCATATATCGGCGATCATGAGCGACAATCACAGCACTGCCCCGTGGCATGGAACCACCATTCTTGCCGTCCGAGATTCCAACAAGGCCGTAATCGCTGGCGATGGCCAGGTTTCGATGGGCCAGACAGTCATGAAACCCAACGCCAAAAAGGTGCGGCGCCTGGGCGATGGCAATGTGATTGGCGGCTTTGCTGGCGCGACGGCAGATGCCTTCACCCTGTTCGAACGGCTTGAGGCAAAGCTGGAGCGCCATAACGGCCAGCTGATGCGCGCCGCGGTTGAGCTCGCCAAGGATTGGCGGACCGACAAATATCTCCGCAATCTGGAAGCGATGATGATTGTTGCCGACAAGGACATCACCCTGATCCTCACCGGCAATGGCGATGTGCTTGAACCGGTAGACGGGATCGCGGCGATCGGATCTGGCGGCAATTATGCGCTCGCCGGCGCCCGTGCGCTGACAGATTATGAGGAAGATGCAGAAAAGATCGCCCGCCGTGCAATGGCAATCGCGGCGGAAGTCTGTGTTTACACCAATGACCAGCTGACGATCGAAACGATCGAAAACGGCTAATCGTCACTCCCTTTCGAAAGACAGTATCCTGATGAACGACGCCCTCACCCCCAAAGCCATTGTGGCTGCGCTCGACGAGCATATTATCGGTCAGAACGATGCGAAGCGCGCGGTGGCCGTTGCCCTGCGCAATCGGTGGCGCCGCCAGCGGCTGTCCGAAGAGTTGCGCAATGAAGTCACGCCGAAAAACATCCTGATGATCGGGCCGACGGGTTGCGGCAAGACCGAGATCAGCCGCCGGCTCGCCAAGCTTGCCGACGCGCCCTTCGTCAAGATCGAAGCGACCAAGTTCACCGAAGTCGGCTATGTCGGCCGCGACGTCGAACAGATTGCCCGGGACCTGGTTGAAGATGCCGTGCGCCTGGAAAAGGATCGCCGCCGCGAAGCCGTGCGCGAAGACGCGTCCAAGGCGGCCATGGAACGCCTGCTCGATGCGCTAACCGGCAAAGGCGCCAGCGATGCGACGCGCGAAAGCTTCCGCCAGCGCATTATCGACAATCATATGAATGACACCGAAGTCGAGATTGAGGTCGAGGATACGCCCAATATGCCGATGGATATTCCCGGCATGTCGGGCCAGGTCGGCATGATCAATCTGTCTGACATGATGGGTAAGGCATTCGGCCAGCAAGCGCGCAAGAAGCGCAAGATGCGCGTCGCCGATGCCTGGGACAAGCTGGTCGAGGAAGAATCCGAAAAACGGCTCGACCAGGATGATGTTGCCCGCGTGGCGCTTGCCAACGCCGAAGCCAATGGCATCGTGTTCCTGGACGAGATCGACAAGATCGCGGATTCAGATGTTCGCGGCGGTTCCGTCAGCCGCGAAGGCGTGCAGCGCGACCTGCTGCCGCTGATCGAAGGTACGACCGTGGCCACCAAATATGGCCCGATGAAAACCGATCATATCCTGTTTATCGCGTCCGGCGCATTTCATGTCGCCAAACCGAGCGATATGCTCCCCGAGCTGCAAGGTCGACTGCCGATCCGGGTCGAGCTGCGTGCACTGACCGAAGAAGATTTTGTTCGCATCCTGACCGAGACCAAAGCCAATTTGCCCGAACAGTATCGGGCGCTCATCGCCACCGAAGGCGTGGAGATCGAGTTCACCGAGGATGCGATTGCGGCGCTGGCCAAGATTGCCGCCGAGGTGAACAGCCAGATCGAAAATATTGGCGCCCGGCGCCTACAGACAGTGCTCGAAAAGCTGGTCGAGGAGATCAGCTTCGCGGCCGGGTCGGAAGAACCCGACGACGATGCCGACGCTCTGGTGATCGATGCCGCTTATGTCGAAAAGCAGCTCGCCGAAGTGGCGCGCGACACGGACCTCAGCAAATATGTGCTCTAGCAGCCGACAATCGGCGTGCTGAACAGGTAGCGATCGCCCGGGCCGTAATAGACATATTCAATCTCACCCCCGAGATCGATGAGCTCACGCGTTTCCGGGCGAGCGCAAATGGTGCGTTGATTTTGTGTCGTCGCAATATTCTGAAAGTTGCGTACCTGATTGGCATTCAGTTCCCGCGAAAGCTCATAGCGATATTGAATCCGGACGCCTTGTGACCGGGCGGCAGTCATCGTCGTCATCTCATCGATCACGATCGGACCGGCTGCGTTGACCTGGCGCACAGCGTCAGCGAGCTGCGCTTCAAGGATCGGATTGGCGCCAGATTGTTGCGGGGTTGTCGGCGCGGAACTTTGCTGTTGAGGGGCATCGCTCTGTCGGGATCCGGCAGAGCCGGTTTCTGCCGTCGAGCTGGATTCTGGTTCTTCACGCGGTTCGGCAACGACATCGCGCTCCAAAAGCCGCGGTATCAGCAGTACGGCCATGAAGGCGGCGATCGCGGCAACGGCAATGATGATGATATTCTTGTTCATCGGAATCCCCTTTGCATCCCTATTTCACAGCAACGCATGGCGGTGCAAGCCTTCCGGCGGCAGACAATAGATATTCTTGGGTATCACACAAAACTGTGATCTGGATCGTAACCTGCGCGCCCCTTATCGCGAATAAGAAGGCAGACTTTCAAATTTGGAGCAGACCATGCGCGCCTATACCATTGCCCTTATCGCCGCGACCGCCACTCTTGGCATTGCCGCCTGTACGCAGGAAAGCGAAGCCCCGACCGAGCCGGTCGAACAGGTTGAAACCGCACCGATGGACCATTCCGGCCCGGCGGTTGGCGAGGCCATTCCCGCAAATTTCCTGACCCGTGACACATCCGGCGCTGAGCGTAGCCTCGGCGATCTCAGCGGTGAAAACGGGCTGGTACTGGTATTCAATCGCTCCGCGGACTGGTGCAGCTATTGCCAGGGTCAGATGGTCGACCTGCGCGCGATTCAAGGCGATCTCGAGCAGCGCGGCTATACGCTCGCAACGCTGAGCTATGACGCGCCGGACCTGCTTGCCGACTTCGCTCAGCGCGAAGATATCGAATATGAAATGCTGTCGGACGAAGGATCGGTGATGATCGACGCGTTCGACTTGCGCGATCCGCAATATGGCCCGGAAAGCTTCGCCAATGGCGTGCCGCGGCCGGCCATTCTCGTGATCGGCACGGACGGCGTGGTCCAAGCGAAGATGGTCGAAACCGACTATCGCATTCGCCCGGAACCGGCCGATATCGTCGCTGCGGTCGACGCCCTTTAAGGATTAAACTACCGGCTGGGCGCGCACCGCACGCGGCGCGCGCCCATCGGATTTCTATCGCGCGCCCTGGCGCTTCACCGAGTTACGGTGCTGGCCAACGCCATTGCGGTTGTTGCGCCGCCGACGCCGTTTCTGACCCTGGCCTTCAGACCGTTCCCCGTCGCGTGGACGCCGCTTCTTATTGGCATGACGCGGACGTCCGCCACCAGAATTCTGTTTTTGCGCACCGCGTGACACGGCCTTGGGCAGTTCCGCCGCCTTGGCTTGAAAATCTTCCGGCAATGGCTGCTTCTGCAGGCGAATACCGGTCAGGCGTTCGATTGACTTGAGATAGCTGCGCTCATCTTCGTCATTGACGAAGGAGATCGCGATGCCGCTCGCACCGGCCCGAGCCGTCCGCCCGATCCGGTGGACATATTGTTCCGGCACATTGGGCATGTCGAAATTGAAGACATGGCTGACGGCCGGGATATCGATCCCGCGTGCGGCGATATCGGTCGCGACGAGATATTTGATCTCGCCGTTGCGAAAGGCCTGCAATGCGGCTTCGCGCTGCGGCTGGCTCTTATTGCCATGGATCGCAGCGGCACCAATTTTTGCACCCGCAAGAAAGCGCACGATCCGGTCTGCGCCATGTTTGGTGCGCGAGAAGATCAGCGCGCGTTCGATATCCTGGTCGCGCAAGGTCATCGTCAACAGCGCCTGCTTTTCCTTCTGGCCAACAAAGGTCGCATATTGCTCAACCCGCTCGGCGGTCGTCGCCTGCGGCGCAACCGAGACCTTGACCGGCTGGTACAGAAATTTGTCAGCGAGATTGGCGATATTCTTCGGCATGGTGGCCGAGAAGAAAAGGCTCTGACGGCGCTTGGGCAACAGTCGCTCGATCCGCTTCAGATCGTGAATGAAACCGAGATCGAGCATCTGGTCCGCTTCGTCGAGAACGAAAATTTCGACCTCGTCGAGGGTCAGGGCGCGCTGGTCGATCAGGTCGAGCAGCCGGCCCGGGGTGGCGACAAGCACGTCGACACCGTCGGACAGTTTGCGCTTCTGCTTGTTGACCGGAACGCCGCCAAAGACGGTGTCGATCCGCATGTGCAGGAATTTGGCATAGCCGCGCATATTGTCGGCAATCTGGCTGGCCAGCTCGCGCGTCGGCGAAAGGATCAGCATCCGGCAGGATTTTGGCCGCCGGTTGACTTCTTCCTCAGCCAGATAATCGAGCGAGGGAAGCGCGAAGGCTGCGGTCTTGCCGGTGCCGGTCTGCGCAATGCCGCACAGATCCTTGCCTTCCAGCAAGGGCGGGATCGCCTGCACCTGGATCGGTGTCGGCGTGTCATAATCCTTGGCGGCAAGCGCGCGTTGAAGAGGTTCGGCGAGGCCGAGATCGGAAAATTTGGTCACTTAATATACTCACATAAGCAACATGCAGGCGCGCACCATCGATCGATCGCACGAACCGCATATCGCGGGTTGCGAAACGACCCGCGTGAAAAGGGAAGCCTCAAAAAATTTGGCGCTGGTTATCGGCCGGTCCCGCAGTTGATGCGGACGATCACGCTGCCGATTGTTAGGAGAAACAGGGTGTCTGTTTCATGCTGCGCTGCAGCACATATGGGTGATGTTGCGCGAATACGCAAGTATCTTGCGCGCTTTGGTTAAAAAGCAACGCCGATCGAGTCCGCTATAAACCCCATCAATGGCTCGGCCCGGCGGAACTGCGCCTCAACCTCATCTTCCAGCTTTTTCGAGCGCGCGAGCGTTTCCTTGCCTTCAAACATCGCAAAAAAGCTCTTGCGCTTCAGATCCTCGATCAGCGGATGATCGGGATCAAAGCCTTTGGGACCGCGCTTCAGCTGATCGCCGCGAATATCGATATCGGCGACCGCTTCGCGCCAGCGTTCGGGCTTGTCGACTATCCGATCGCGGATCGCCCGCAACGGTTCGGACGGCGGGTGCCAGACACCCCCGCCGAAAAAGCATTTGCCCGGTTCGAAATGCACATAGAAGCCGGGCGCGTGCGCGTCTTTTCCGGCGGCATGGCGAAACTGACAGCCGACATGTGTCTTGTACGGCGTCTTGTCCTTCGAAAAGCGCGTATCGCGATAGATGCGGAACATCGACCCGCCATGCGGCCGGGGATCAACCACGATATGCTCGCTGATCGCATGCACGCGCGGCGCCATTGCCTCGATAAAGGCGGAGACCGGTTCAACGACCTCCGCCTTGTATCGATCCTTGTTCGCGTTGAACCAATCGCGCTCATTGTTCCCGGCGAGCTCCCGCAGAAAATCGAAGGTGCTTTTCGGGATCATTGGTATTCGGCTTTATTCGCCGCCACCGCCGCGCCGTTCGTCAACGCTGAGCGCGCCAGGGCCGTTGACATAGAGCACCAGGAAACCACCGGCGATTGCGAGATTTTTGAGCAATGCGCTCATATCGATGCCGCCGCCTTCAGCCGGGTGGTAGAAGAGGCCCGTTGCAACGCAGAAGAGCGCTAGCGCAATGGCAGTGTAGCGTGTGTAGAAGCCGACAATGATCATCAGGCCTGCGACAATCTCGAAAATTGTGGCGGGCCAGGCCATGATTGAGGGAACCGGTCCGGTCGCCAGAAATGCGGCGAAACCGTCAATACCCTGTGTCTTGTTAAAGCCTGCCAAGACGAACAAAGTGCCAAGCAGGATGCGACCCAACAATACCATCATTGCTACTCTCCTATTGAAAATCCCCGCCGCCAGACTGTTCCTGCAGCGCCCGCCTGTCAAATCCGGCGCCAACGCGGCCTTGATCCGATCGCAAGGAAACGCCATGTCGGGGCCATGCTGATAGAAACCGAAACCACGCCGAATCCGGCGACCCTCAAATTCCTGCCCGGTGAACAGGTCATGGCCTCCGGCACCCGCGATTTTGCGACTCCCGAAGATGCCGACGTGTCTCCGCTCGCCGAAGCGCTGTTCAATCTTGGCGATGTCACGGGTGTATTCTTCGGCCGTGATTTCGTCTCGGTGACCGCTGCGCAGGGCGTTCCCTGGGCCGGTCTCAAGCCCGATGTGCTGGGTGTGATGCTTGATCATTTTGCAAGCGGCGCACCGTTGTTCAAGGAAGGCAGCGCCGCAGAGATCGTGATTCCGGCAGAAAGTTTCGAAGATAATCCCGAGGATGCCGAAATCGTCGCGCAAATTCGCGAGCTGATCGACACGCGCGTCCGCCCGACCGTGGCCCGCGATGGCGGCGATATCGTCTATCGCGGATTCCAGCAGGGCAAGGTGTTCCTCCAGATGCAGGGCGCCTGTTCGGGCTGCCCCTCATCAACCGCGACACTCAAACAGGGCATCGAACAGCTGCTCAAACATTATGTGCCGGAAGTGACCGAGGTGCGCGCCATTTAAGCTGGCCGTGCCGACACAATCCGATCAAAGGGGACCATATATGGGCACGCCGCTTTCCGATGACGCGCTGGACACCATCTTTCGCACCGCGCGCACCTATAATGGCTATGTCGATAGGCCGGTAACCGAAGAGCAGGTCCATCAGATCTACGATCTTATGAAAATGGGGCCGACTTCGGCCAATCAGCAACCAGGGCGGTTTGCCTGGTGTCTGACCCAGGATGCCAAGGATAAGCTCGCCGACTGTGCCGCTGTAGGCAATGTCGACAAGATCCGTACTGCGCCTGCCGCAGTCGTCATTGGCATGGATCCCGACTTTCACGAGCAGCTCCCCTGGCTGTTCCCGCACGCCGACGCAAAAAGCTGGTTCGAAGCCGATCCTGTTGCGCGTGAGGACCATGCCTTTCGCAACAGCTCGCTTCAGGGTGCCTATTTCCTCATCGCAACCCGGGCGATCGGGCTCGATACCGGGCCGATGTCCGGCTTTGATCATGACAAGGTGAACGCAGCCTTCTTCGCCGGCACCAAATTCAAGGCGAATTTCATTTCAACGCTCGGCTATGGCGATCCGAAGACAATCTTCGAGCGCAGCCCGCGGCCCGAATTCTCCACCTTCAATACGATCCTCTGACACCATGATCCTGGCCATCGACACAACGAGCGAGGCCTGCTCGGTCGCGCTGATCGATGGCGACACTGTCGTCGCGGCGCAGCATGAAATCATCGGCCGTGGCCATGCCGAGCGTCTCGCGCCGATGATCGCAGAACTGCCGGACAAAGGCCGGGCGGACACCATCATCGTGGATTGCGGACCGGGCAGCTTTACCGGCCTTCGCGTCGGGCTGGCCATGGCACGTGCCTTGGGTTTTGCCTGGCAAGCAGAGGTTTATGGTTACTCTGCGCTTCCTTTGATGGCTGCAATGGCCTTTTCGGATGACGAAGCAGTCGATAGACTGGCCGTCACCATCCTCGGAGGTCATGGCGAAATGTTCGTCCAGCGATTCGAAAGAACCGGTCTGCGTGAGATCGCGCCTCTGGCGTCGATGACGCCCGACCGCGCAATTGTCGAAATCAAAGAAGATCTTATGATAGGGAATGGCGCCGCTGAGCTGGTCGCCCTCGCCGGCAAGGGCGAGGCCCGCAATCTATGGCCCCGCGCCGCAGATGTCCTGCTGCTGCCTGAAAGCTACCGCTCCCTCGCCCCCCACCCAATCTATGGACGCGCACCCGACGCGAAGCCGTCGCAATGAGTGTCATCGCTTCTTTCGGTGCCACCAGCACAGGCCGCCGGTCCAACCGCGAGCTCGACGATGTCATGACGATTATGGAGGACGCCTTCGATCCGCGGTTCGGCGAAGGCTGGTCGCGCTCGCAATGCGATGGAATGCTGGGCGACGCGCATAGCTGGATCACTCTGGTAACGCTTGATGATGAACCGGCGGGCTTCGCGATGGCGCGGATGATCGTGGACGAGGCTGAATTATTGCTGATAGCCGTCCGCTCGGCTTTCCGCGGGCGCGGAATTGGACGCGATCTTCTCCGCCAGGTTCAGGACGCTGCTGCCGAACGGGGTGCCAAGCGACTGCACCTGGAAGTTCGAGACGGCAACGCCGCTGCGAAGTTGTACCAAGCCGCCGGATTCGAAAAGATCGGCCAGCGGCGCGACTATTATAGCGGCGAGGACGGTGAGCGTTTCGACGCTATTACATTGGCATTGCAGCTAAATCCGGTGTCCGGCTGACCATCAACGCGATGGCGTTGCTTTATCCATTTTGGATTGACATGGTGACGCCGTCTGCATCGCAGCATAACACCAAAAAAACGAACAACTTGGGATCGTAATTACATGACCGATACTGTCGATATGACCGAAACGCTCATTACTTTGACTGCCGATATTGTATCGGCCCATGTCAGCAATAATAGCGTTGCAGTTTCCGACCTGCCCTTACTGATCCAGAATGTGCACAGCGCGCTTAGCGATCTCGATGAGGCAAATGCCGAAGAAGAAAAGCCAGAACCGGCTGTTTCGATCCGCTCGTCAATCAAGCCCGATTACATTGTCTGCCTTGAAGACGGCAAGAAGCTGAAGATGCTGAAGCGCCACCTGATGACCCACTATGGCATGACACCAGATGAGTATCGCCAGCGCTGGGGCCTGCCGGCCGACTATCCGATGGTATCGCCCAACTATGCAGAGCAGCGCCGCAAACTGGCCAAAAAAATCGGCCTTGGGCGTAAACCCGGCAGCCGCCGCAAACGCAAGTAAAATCAAAGCTGGCGGGACGTAAATCGCGCCGCATAATATTAGCGTCGCGTTTCTCTTTTCAGCCGCACGGAATTTCTCTAGACCGAAGTCATGCATCGCAAAATCGACATTGAAGCCCTGTGCGCCGAAAAAGGCTTGCGCATCACCGAACAGCGGCGCGTGATTGCTCGCGTGTTGTCGGAAGCCGATGATCATCCCGATGTCGAGGCGCTGCACGAACGCGCTTCGGCCGTGGACAGCGGCATTTCTATCGCCACCGTTTATCGAACGGTTCGGCTGTTCGAAGAAGCCGGTATTCTCGAACGGCATGACTTTGGCGATGGGCGCGCCCGCTACGAAGCGGCGGCCGATGAACATCATGATCACCTGATCGATGTCGAGACCGGCAAGGTTATCGAGTTTGTCGATGAGGAGTTGGAAGAGCTCCAGCGCCAGATCGCTGAGAAGCTGGGCTATCGGCTCGTCGATCACCGTATGGAATTATACGGTGTGTCCCTCAATCGAGACAAATAGGATAGCCGGTTGATACGCTTCCTGTTTCGCTTGGCATGGCTGGCGGGATTGATCCTGTTGTGCGTGCCGCTCCACCTCTTGTGGCGCCTGTTTCGCGCGCGATCCCCCTGGCCCCAGCGCTTTTTGGGATGGTGCGCGCGGGCTTGCGGAATGCGCGCGACGATTGTCGGCGAGCGGGCACCCGGAACCATATTGTTCGCGTCCAACCATCAAAGCTGGATGGATATCCTGCTGATCGGCGGGGCGACCGGCGCCTCCTTTGTGTCCAAGGAAACGGTGCGCCGCTGGCCCATCGCTGGTTGGCTCGCGACAATGGTTGGTACAATTTACATCGCCAATAGCGATCGCCGCGCCGCGGGCGCGCAGGCCGAACGCATTCGCGAAGCGCTGCACGAAGGCAAATCGGTCGCATTCTTCCCGGAAGGCCGGCTCAACAATGGCACACTCCAACAATTCCGCCCGGCATTATTCGGCGCAGTCATTCCCCCCGTTGATCATATCAGCGTGCAGCCGATCGCCCTTGATTATGGCGACAACCGCATGGAGTTGATCTGGCAGCGGGGCACACATGCTGCGACCAACGCACGATCGATTTTTGCACGGCGCGGGGTTGAGGATGTAACAATTCATTTGCTCGAACCGATACCAATCGACGAAAACTCGCACCGCAAGGATATTGCCGAGCAATGCGGAACGACAATTGCAGGCGCGCTTGGACAAAGGATCGAACAAACGCAGGAATGAGCACGGAAGACCCAGAAAGCTATCCGCCCATCGGATTTTTTGGACCGGTTCGGTTCCTGCTCCGGCTCATCGCGATGTTTGTCCTGTTGGGCCTGTGCCTTGTGGTGCATGTTGCCTATCGGCTGGTTGGCCTGACCTCGCCCTGGCCTGCGCGTTTTCTCTACGGCATCGCCTGGATCCTCAACATTCGGATCGCCACCGAAGGCGTACCGCTGAAAGAAGACGTGTTCTACGTCGCCAACCATCTGAGCTGGATCGACATTCCGATTATCGGCGGCGTCACCCGGTCAGCCTTTGTCGCCAAGGCCGAGATTCGCAAATGGCCGATTACCGGCTGGCTCGCGACCATGAACCATACGGTCTTCGTTTCGCGGGGCGATCGGCTCGGCGTTGCCAAACAAATTGAAGAGTTGAAAGCGGCGATCGAAGAACACCAGCCGGTGACAATCTTCCCCGAAGGGACGACCACCGACGGTACCAGCCTGTTGCCGTTCAAACCCTCGCTCTTTGCAGTATTGGTTCCGCCGCCGCGCGGGATTCGCGTCCAGCCAATCATGCTCGATTTCAATGGCCTGGGTCAGGAAGTGGGCTGGATCGGCACCGAGGGCGCCCTCCATTATACCTGGCGGATCATGTGTCGGCGGGACGTTATCCCGGTCCGCATGGTGTTTTTGACACCCTTCGATCCGACCCATTGCAACGACCGCAAGGAGATTGCCCAGACAGCCCGCGAACAGATACGCCGCGCGCTCTCCGCTTCTCTTGGCGGCAAGTCCGTCCTATAGGCGCGCCCCATGAGTCGAACCGATCCGAAAAGCTATTTCGTCAAAAGCTTTGGCTGCCAGATGAACGTCTATGATGGCGAGCGCATGGCCGAGCTGCTGGACGCCAAGGGATTGTCGCCCGCCGATGACGCGGATGCGGCCGATCTCGTCGTGCTCAATACCTGCCACATTCGCGAGAAGGCAGCCGAGAAGGTCTATTCCGATATTGGCCGCATGCGGCGCGATGATGGATCGACGCCGATGATCGCTGTCGCCGGTTGTGTGGCCCAGGCCGAAGGTGCAGAAATTCCGCGCCGGGCGCGCGAAGTCGATATCGTCGTTGGCCCGCAAGCCTATCACAATCTCCCCGAGCTCGTTGCCAAGGCTGCGCGCGGCGAAAATGCGCTCGACACCGACATGCCGGCGGATTCGAAATTCGGTGCGCTGCCGAAGCGCGCCAAACAGGCACCCAGCGCCTTCCTCACCGTGCAGGAAGGCTGCGACAAATTCTGCACCTATTGCGTCGTTCCCTATACGCGCGGCGCGGAAATATCGCGGCCCTGGGCGGCGATTGTCGATGAAGCCAAGGCGCTGGTCGATGCCGGGGCGAAGGAGATCACCCTGCTCGGCCAGAATGTGAATGCCTGGGCCGCCGAAGACGCGTCCGGGACGATGCAAGGACTGGATGGCCTGATCCGCGCACTGGACGGCATTACCGGTCTTGAGCGCATTCGCTACACAACCAGCCATCCCAACGACATGACCGACGGGTTGATCGCGGCGCATGCCGAGGTCGAGACGCTGATGCCCTATCTGCATCTTCCGGTGCAATCCGGCAGCGATCCGATCCTGAAAGCCATGAACCGCAGTCATAGCGCCGAGAGCTATCTCAAAATCATCGAACGGATGCGCGCTGCGCGGCCGGACATAGCAATCTCCGGCGATTTCATCGTCGGCTTCCCGGGCGAAAGCGATAGTGACTTCGAAGCGACGCTCGATATCGTCCGCGCGACCAATTATTCGCAGGCCTTCTCGTTCAAATATAGCGCGCGCCCAGGCACCCCGGCCGCCGAAATGACTGACGATTTTATTCCGGCCGAACTGGCTGACGAACGACTCCAGCGGCTGCAGGCGCTGCTCAACGAACAGCAAATGGCGTTTAATGAGCAGACCGTCGGCATGCGCACCCGGCTCTTGCTCGAGCGCGACGGACGCAAGCCCGGCCAGCGTATCGGCAAATCGCCCTGGCTCCAATCGGTTCACCTGGAAACCGACGCTGCAATTGGAACTATGGTAGATGTCGACATTGTCAGTGCCGGGCCGAAGAGTCTCGGCGGCGCGCTGGCGCGAAAGGAAGCGGCCTGATGGCGAAAAAGAATACAGCCAAGGCTGAACCCGGCCGGACCCGGCTCGATCTTGAGTTTGAGCGGCAGGACCTGCTTGGCGGTCTGTTTGGCGAATATGACCAAAATCTCGTCGCCATCGAAAATCGGCTGGGCGTTTACATCGCCGCGCGCGGTAATCAGCTGACGATTGAAGGCGACGCAGAAAATGCCGAGCGCGCCCGCGATGTGCTGACCGGCCTTTATAACCGTCTGGCCAAGGGCCAGGAAATCGATGCCGGAGCCGTATCCGCGGTGATCGCCATGTCGGCTGAGCCAACCTTGGACGGAGTTGTCCGCAAAGATGTGTCGGAACCGCCCAAGGTGATGATCCGCACGCGCAAGAAAACGATCGTCCCCCGCTCGGTTGCCCAGACCCATTATATGGAAGCGCTGGCCCGCGACGATGTGATCTTTTCGCTTGGGCCTGCAGGGACCGGCAAAACCTATCTCGCGGTCGCCCAGGCCGTGCATCAGCTGATCACCGGCTCGGTTGATCGCCTCATCCTGTCACGCCCGGCTGTGGAAGCCGGCGAACGGCTGGGGTTCCTGCCCGGCGACATGCGCGAAAAGGTCGATCCCTATCTGCGACCGCTTTACGACGCGCTCTATGACATGCTGCCCAGCGACCAGGTTGAGCGGCGGATCGCCAGCGGTGAAATCGAGATTGCTCCGATCGCCTTTATGCGCGGACGGACACTCGCCGATGCCTTTGTGATCCTTGATGAGGCGCAGAACACCACACCGGCGCAGATGAAGATGTTCCTGACCCGCTTCGGCGAAAATAGCCGGATGGTCGTGTGCGGCGACCCGAAACAGGTCGACCTTCCCGGCGAAGGCGTGTCCGGCCTTGCTGATGCGGTATCCCGGCTCGAAAATGTAAAGGGCATCGCCACCGTGCGCTTTGGCGTTGGCGATGTTGTCCGTCACCCCGTCGTGGGCCGGATCGTCGAAGCCTATGAGGGCGCGGGATGATCGCAGTCGCGGTACAACGCGGCGACCACTGGGCGGACCGCGAAAATTGGGAAGAGCTGGCACAAAAGGCGGTCGACCAAGCCATTCGCCAGACACCATACGCCGAGCTCGCCTCCCAACCCTGGGCCGTCGAAGTGTCCGTCAAACTCACCGACAATGCGGAGATGCAACAGCTCAACGCCGCCTATCGCGACAAGGACAAGCCGACCAATGTCCTGTCCTTCCCGATGGTCCAGCCGGATATGCTCGCCACGCTGTCCAATAGCGACGATGGCGAGGTGCTGCTCGGTGATATCGTCTTGGCGCATGATGTTTGCCGGGCCGAAGCCGAAGAGAAATTCATTTCTGTCCCGGACCATGCGACGCACCTTATTGTCCATGGTACATTGCATTTGCTAGGCTATGATCACGAAACGGGCGAAGCCGAGGCCGACGCGATGGAAGCCCTTGAGAAAGCGGCCCTAGCGGCTCTGGGTATTGCTGACCCTTATCAGCCCGTTGTGAACTTGAACGAGGTATAGCACACCAATTTTATGCCAGAAGAATCGAGTAGCACCGCCCCCGCTGAAAACAGCGGCGGGCGATTATGGAAAGGCCTTCGCGGCCTGATTTTCGGAGAGAATGGCGAAGCGACGCTGCGCGATGAGCTGGAAGCAGCCATCGATGAACATGATGCGGAAATCGATGATAATGGCGATTTATCCGCCGTTGAGCGCCAGATGCTCAAGCGCCTGCTCCATTTCGGTGAAACAACAGCCGACGATGTCTGCGTGCCGCGCGCCGACATTATAGCCATCGAGGAGAAAGAGAGCTTCGACACCATAGTGAAGGTGTTTGCAGAAGCCGGTCATAGCCGCCTCCCCGTCTATCGCGAGAGCCTCGATGAGGTGATCGGCATGGTCCATATCCGCGATATCTTTGCCGCGCTGGTATCGGACGAACCCCGGCCGGCGACAATTGAGAGCTTTATCCGCGAGCCGCGCTATGTCCCCGAATCGATGGGGGTTCTTGATTTGCTCGCCGAGATGCAGACGACGCGCACCCATATGGCGATCGTGCTCGATGAATATTCAGGCACCGAAGGCATTGTGACCATCGAAGATATTGTCGAGGAAATTGTCGGCGAAATCGAAGACGAGCATGACGAAGAAGCCAGCGAGCTGCTGACCGAAACGGCCAATGGCCATTGGGAAGCCGAAGCCCGCGCCGAGCTTGATGATGTTGCCGAGATTATTGACGAGCGGCTTGGCGAGATTGACGAGGATGTCGATACGCTGGGCGGCCTCGCCTTTGTCCTGGCCGGGCGGGTCCCGGTCGAAGGCGATCTGCTGGACCACCCGAGCGGCTGGCAGCTCGAAGTTACCGAGGGCGACAGCAAGCGCGTCACGCGATTGAAACTACACCCCCCGGGTGACAATGCTGATGACGAATCCGGAAGGAATGAGAAATGAGCCGCAGAAGACTGATCATGATCCCCTTCGCCCTGCTCGTGCTGGGCGTTGTTGTGTGGCTGATGATCCGCCCGCATCCGGCTCGGCTCAGCGTTGAAGCGGTCAGCGGACAGACCCCGCAGATCACCGATCCGCGCGCCGAAACCTTTCCGACGATCAATGTCGCCGAAGCAACCGGCTGGAACGAAGGCCAGATGCCAATTGCGGCCGAAGGGCTTGAGGTCAATCTGTTTGCCGATGATCTCGATCACCCACGCTGGATGTTGACGCTTGATAATGGCGATGTGCTGGTCGCTGAAAGCCGGGCGCCGGAGCGCGAATATAGCGGCGTCACGGGCTGGTTTGAGCGACGACTGATGACCCGCGCCGGCGCACTGGGCGCCTCGGCAAACCGCATTACCCTGCTGCGCGATGTCGATCGCGATGGGACGTCAGATCAGCGAACGACGCTGCTCGACGAAAGCAATGGGATGAACTCACCGTTCGGAATGGCGGTGACGGAGGGCTATCTCTACATCGCCAATACCGATGCCTTGATCCGCTATCCGTTCGAACCCGGCCAGACCGAAATTGAAGGCCAGGGCGAAGTCATTGTTGAGCTCCCGGCCAATGCGCCCAACAGCCACTGGACCAAGAATGTCGTCGCCCATCCCGATGACCCGAACCTGCTTTATGTGGCTGTCGGATCGAACAGCAATATCGGCGAACGTGGTATGGATGCTGAGGAAAATCGTGCGGCGGTCCTCGAAGTGAATGTCGAGGAGCGCGATTTCCGGATCTTCACCGCTGGCCTGCGCAACCCTGTCGGCCTTGATTGGGAGCCGACCCGCAACCGTCTCTACACGGTCGTGAATGAGCGCGACATGCTGGGCGGCGACCTTGCCCCTGACTATCTGGGCGAAGTGGTGTTCGGTGCCCATTATGGCTGGCCGGGCGTATATTGGGGTCGCTATCTCGACGAACGGGTCGAGCCGATGACACCGCGTCTCGCTCAATATGCGCGGGTTCCGGATTACGCCCTGGGCCCGCATACCGCCTCGCTCGGCCTCGAATTTGCAGATCGCGCGCGGCTTGGATCGCAGTTCAGCAACGGTGCCTTTATCGGACAACATGGTTCCTGGAACCGCCGACCGCGCTCAGGCTACAAGGTTGTATTCGTGCCATTTGAAAATGGTCGACCGGTCGGCGAGATGGTCGATGTGCTGACCGGTTTCGTTGATGGCGATAACGCGCTTGGCCGTCCGGTCGGGGTGATGACCGATGCCACCGGTGCCTTGCTCGTGGCCGATGATGTCGGCGACGTGATCTGGCGGGTCAGCAATCCGTCCGCGCCGCCGGCTAGTGACGAAGATGCGGCGGACGGCGAAGCCGACAGCTAATCTGTCGCGAAGAGCTGATCGGGATCGCGAAAGGCTTTGAATTCGAGCGCATTGCCGCTCGGGTCGCGCACAAACATTGTCGCTTGCTCGCCCGGTTCGCCTTCGAAGCGGAGATAGGGTTCGAGTACCCATTGGATGCCAGCTGCCTCTAGCCGGGCCTTCAATGCGTGAAACGCATCCCATTCGAGCACTGCACCGAAGTGCGGAACCGGCACGTCATGGCCATCGACCGGGTTGCTGACAGCATTCGAACCGGCATTATCATCGAGATGCGCGACGATCTGATGCCCGAAAAAATCGAAATCGATCCAATGGCTGTCCGATCTTCCTTCGGTACAGCCGATGATCTCGCCATAGAAGCGGCGCGCAGCCTCAAGATCATTGACCTGGAAGGCGAGATGGAAAGGTGGAAGATGTGTCATGGCCCGTCCTTAGGCGATTCTGTTGATGGCGGGAATGATGCTCTGCATTGAAATGCGGTGCTTCAGGGAATAGCGATGGTCGGGTGAGACACATGCTAATCGCTTTGGGTGCCGGCGCTTTGTCCGCCACCGGCTTTGCGCCGCTTGGGCTATGGCCGATGACGCTCGCCGCCTTTGCGGTGCTGATCGCATTGACGCTCAACGTTGCCCGGATGCGCACAGCTTTTGCGACCGGCTATGTATTTGGTCTGGGGCATTTCATCGTTGGGCTGAACTGGATGGCGGGCTCCTTTGCCTATCAATCGGCAATGCCTGCCTGGCTGGGCTGGGTCGCGGTTATCATCGCTGCGCTCTATTTGTCCCTGTTTCCGGGACTCGCCACGGCATTGGCCTGGCGGATCGGCAAGGCGATGCCCGTTACCTTCGTCCTGTTGTTTGCAGCGACCTGGATCGCAACCGAGTTCCTGCGCGCCTCGATCCTGTTCGACTTTGCCTGGAACCCCCTCGCCGCGATCACTGTCAGCACATTGGGAAGCGAGGGACTGTTGGCACCATCCGTGCGGATCGTCGGTACCTATGGCCTGTCGGGGCTGCTCATCCTGTTGGCAGGCGCGATCTTCCTGATCTTCCACGAGCGGCGCTGGCCTGCGCTCGCCATGTTGGTCGGAATACCGCTGGTCCTGAGCATTGCCGGCTGGTGGAACCTGCCACTGACCCTGACCGCTCCCGCAGACGCCAATCGTCAAATGATTCAGGTGATCCAACCCAATATCGATCAGGCGGTGAAATGGGATCCGGCCTTTGCCCAGGACAATTTCGAGCGCCTCGCTGCAACGACAGGCGAGCCGTCAGATGAGCCGCGCCTTATCTTTTGGCCGGAAGCCGCGGTACCCGAATTTATCGAGGATGATCCGGTCGCACGCCTCCGCATCGCCAGCCTGTTGGGTGAGGATGACATACTCTTACTGGGCGCAACCAAGCTTATCGTCGAGACCGACGAGGATGGTCGCCGCCGCGCTGTGGGTGCGCGCAACAGCCTGTATGCAATGGATGGCGATGGCGAAATTCTCGCCCGCTACGACAAGGCCAATCTTGTGCATTTCGGTGAGTATTTGCCTTTGCGCGGCTTTTTCGAAGCGGTTGGTATGTCGCGCCTCGCACCCGGCGATCTCGATTTCTGGCCGGGGCCTGGGCCTGCAACGCTGGACCTGCCGGGCTTTGGTCGGGTTGGTGGACAGATTTGTTATGAGATTATCTTTTCCGGCCAGGTCGTGGACCGGGACGATCGGCCAGATTTTTTGTTCAATCCGTCGAACGACGCCTGGTTTGGCGCCTGGGGTCCGCCCCAGCATCTCGCCCAGGCGCGACTTCGGGCGGTTGAGGAAGGGTTGCCGGTAATCCGATCAACGCCCACCGGCATTTCCGCGGTGATCGATGCGCGCGGCTATGTTGTCGATCATATCCCGTATCAGGAAGCCGGAATGATCAGCAGTGCGCTGCCTGCCGCAGCCAGCCCGACTGTGTTCGCCCGCTACGGCAATCTCATCCCCCTGCTGTTTGCGCTCCTATTATGCGGATTGGCGTTTGCACTGATGCGCCGCCCTCGCTAAGTGACATAAGGATTTCTTTATATGTAGACCGGACGTGCCAGCAGGGCCTATCCGGTCTTTCTTTATTGGATTGAGGACCAGCATGCGCAGCAATTATCTCTTCACGTCCGAAAGCGTCTCAGAAGGCCATCCGGACAAGGTTTCGGACCAGATTTCGGACGCCGTCGTCGATCTGTTCCTGTCGCGCGATCCCGAAGCGCGGGTCGCTTGTGAGACGCTGACGACAACCGATCGCATTGTTCTGGCTGGAGAAGTTCGCGGTGTCGGCATGATCGATACGGACGGAAATTGGGAACCCGGCGCGCTCGAAGCTATCGAACAGGCAGCGCGCAGTGCGGTGAAGCGGATCGGCTATGAACAAGAGGGTTTTCATTGGAAGACGCTCGACTATGCCTGCCATCTTCACCCGCAATCGAGCGATATCGCGCAAGGCGTCGATTCGGATGGCAACAAGGATGAAGGCGCTGGCGACCAGGGCATCATGTTTGGCTATGCGTGCGACGAAACGCCGGACCTGATGCCGGCGACGCTCTATTATTCGCACAAGATACTCGAGCGTCTTGCCGATGATCGCCATAGCGGTGCGGCCCCGTTCCTCGAACCCGACAGCAAGAGCCAGGTCTCGCTGCGCTACGTAGATGGCGAGCCGGTTGCCGCAACGGCGCTGGTCGTCTCGACCCAGCATGCCGCCAGCCACTCCAACGATGAAGGCCAGGCCGCGATCCGCGATTATGTGGTCGGCGTCTTTCATGACGTGCTGCCCGATGGCTGGATCACCGACGAAACGGAAATCCACGTCAATCCGACCGGCAACTTCGAAATCGGCGGACCCGACGGCGATGCCGGGCTCACCGGACGCAAGATCATTGTCGACACCTATGGCGGCGCCAGCCCGCATGGCGGCGGCGCATTCAGCGGCAAGGATCCGACCAAGGTCGATCGTTCAGCCGCTTATGTGACTCGCTATCTCGCCAAGAATGTCGTGGCTGCCGGGCTTGCCAAGAAATGCACGATCCAGGTCAGCTATGCGATCGGCGTGTCGCACCCGCTATCCTTCTATGTCGATCTGCATGGCACCGGTCAGGTGGACGAAGCTGTGCTCGAAGAAGTGCTGCCGAATCTCGTAAACCTGACACCGCGCGGCATTCGCGAACATCTGAGCCTCAATCGACCGATCTATGAACGCTCTGCGGCCTATGGTCATTTCGGACGGACCGCCGAGGGCGACTTCTTCACCTGGGAAAAGACAGACCTGGTCGATGCGCTCAAGGCTGCTGTCGGGCAATAGCCACGCCGGGCAACCGGGCAGACAAGCAAATCCGACTACAGTATGAGCGGCTGCGATGACCGATCCGGCTAATCTCTACGCCCATATTGCTGCGGCCGCCGAACAGGCAGGCAACAAGCCGCTTATCGTCGAGGGCGATACCGTCCGGCTGCGTTATGATGCACTCGACGCGGAAACCGCGCGCTGGGCGAATGCGCTGACGGACCTTGGCGGACAGCCGGGTGACCGCATCGTTGTACAGGTCGGTAAGTCGATCGAGAATGTCCTGCTCTATCTGGCGAGCCTGAGGTTGGGCCTCGTCTATGTTCCGCTAAATACCGCCTATACCGCGGCTGAGCTCGACTATTTCATTGCTGATGCGGAACCGGTGATCATTGTCTGCGATCCGGCTGCGGAAGGCTCGGTGGCCGGTATTGCCGGAGATGCGAAGCTCGTCACCCTGGATGCCACCGGCAGCGGCAGCCTGGCCGAACGCGTTTCGCAGGCCAGCACAGAGGCCGCCCCAATCGCGTCGCGCGCGGCAGACGATCTCGCCGCGATCCTCTACACATCCGGAACCACCGGCGTGTCCAAGGGCGCGATGTTGAGCCATGACAACCTCGCTTCCAACGCGCGGGTCTTGCTCGATTACTGGCACTGGCAGTCAGACGATGTGCTGATCCATGCGCTGCCCATCTATCATGTCCATGGCCTGTTCGTAGCGCTGCATCTCGCGCTGCTCGGCGGGTCTACGATCCGTTTTCACAAGGCCTTCGACGCGGACGCGATCATCGCGGACCTGCCGCAGTCGACGGTATTGATGGGCGTGCCGACCTTCTATGTCCGCCTCGCCGATCATCCAGGCGTCACGCGCGACGCCAGCAGTGCCATGCGCCTCTTCATCAGCGGATCGGCGCCATTGCTCGAAAGCACTTTTACCGAGTTCGAAGCCAAGACCGGCCAGCCGATTCTCGAACGTTATGGAATGACGGAGGCGGGCATGATCACCTCCAATCCCTATGAGGGGAATCGGGTTCCCGGCACCGTCGGCTTTGCGCTGCCGGGCGTTTCAGCGCGCGTGGCGGATGAGCTTGGCAATGAAGTTGAACGCGGGACGCCCGGCGTTCTCGAAATAACCGGACCAAATCTGTTTCAGGGTTATTGGAAGAAAGCCGACAAGACCGCCGAAGAGATGCGCGACGATGGATATTTCATCACCGGCGATATTGCGACGATGGACGCCGAAGGCCGCGTCGCGATTGTTGGCCGGGCGAAGGATCTGATTATCGCTGGCGGGCTCAACATCTATCCCAAGGAAATAGAGCTTGCGATCGATGCGATTGACGGGGTGCGCGAGAGCGCGGTGATCGGGGTGCCGCATCCCGATCTTGGTGAGGCGGTGGTCGGGATCGTGGTGCGCGAGACCGAAACTATCGATGAAAGTGCGATATCCGCTGTGTTGGAAAATCGGCTCGCGCGCTTCAAGCAGCCGCGGAAAATCCTATTTGCCGATGCCCTGCCCCGCAACGCGATGGGCAAGGTGCAGAAAGCCAAGCTGCGCGACGACCATAGCGAGTTATTTGCCAGCACATGACCGTAGATCCCGCCACCATCCGCCGCCTCTATGGCCGCTCCAAGGGGCACAAGCTGCGTGTCGGCCAGCAGGCGATGTTCGATACGATGCTACCCGAGCTCGCGATTCCCGAAGACGGTCCGCTCGATGCGCGCGCCATCTTCGGCAATGATAGCCCGCTCGAATTCGAGATCGGCTTTGGCTCGGGCGAGCATCTCGCCGCCCAGGCTGCCGCGCGGCCGGATACCAACTTTATCGGCTGCGAGCATTTCATCAACGGCGTCGTCGGGCTGCTGGGCCATATCAAGGATGCCGGGCTCACCAATATCCGCATCCATATGGGCGATGCGCTCGACGCGCTTGAGCGGCTCCCCGATGGCTCGCTCGACCGGCTCTATCTGCTCCACCCCGATCCCTGGCCCAAAGCCAAACATGCCAAGCGCCGGATGATGAACCACGGCCCGATCGACATGATTGCCGCCAAGCTCAAACCCGGCGCCGAGTTCCGCCTGGGCACCGATCATCCGATCTATTGCCGCTGGGCGATGATGATCATGGGCCAGCGACCCGAGTTCGCCTGGCAGGCGCAAAACCCGCGCGATTTTCTGGATCGCCCTGAGGATTGGCCCGAAACCCGCTATGAGCGCAAGGCCCGCGGAAAAGGCCATGAAGTCTGGTATTTCCGCTATCTGCGCCAATAGGTGATTCGATGTTGAGGTGCGTCTTTGATAGGCTGTGTCTATGATCATCGTTGAAAACAATCTATTCTGTACACCGCCAAAACAGCCTATGGGAACGGCAGATCATATAATGAGTTGGAGTTTCCGATGCGAATGACAGTTTTGCTCGCGGTCTCGGCCGTCGCGCTCGCCGCCTGCAGCGGCCCCGCCGAACGTGAAACCGGCCCCGACGAAGGCGTCGATGGCGCTGTAGACGACGCCTCCTGGACCTATGACAATTCCGCAGAATGGGGCACGGCCAACGAAGATTATGCGACCTGCGCCACCGGTACCGTCCAGTCGCCGATCAATTTCGTCCGCGCCGATGCGACGGACAGCGAAGACGTATCACTGCAGATCAACTGGCAGAGCGGCCCGATGACGATCGAAGGCGCCGGCTATAACAGCAATGTCGTGGCCCCCGAGGGCGGCTACATCATGCTCGAAGGCGAGCGCTATGATTTCATCCAGGCACATATGCACATGCCGAGCGAATATACGATCGAAGGCGAACAGCCGGCCGGCGATATTCACTTTGTCCATGCCAGCGAAGCGGGTGAACTGGCCGTGATCGGCGTGTTCCTTGCCGAAGGCGAAGCCAATGAAGCGCTCGCCGCTGCGTTCGA